>JAKFFF010000117.1:0-4921 GCA_036677145.1 Alcaligenaceae bacterium | reverse complement strand
CTTGCGCCTGGCGTAGTCGGCTGCCTGTTCCTTCGACACGCGCCCAACGACGAAGTACTGGCTCTGCGGATGGCTGAAGTAGTAGCCGGAGACGGCCGCGGCCGGATACATCGCGAAGCTCTCCGTCAGCTGCAGTCCGGTGTTGCGCTCGGCGTCGAGCAGGCGGAAGAGGGTGCGCTTCTCGCTGTGCTCAGGGCACGCCGGATAGCCCGGGGCGGGACGGATGCCACGGTACTGCTCCGTGATCAGCGCTTCATTGTCCAACGCCTCGTCGGTGGCGTAACCCCACAGTTCCTTGCGCACGCGCTCGTGCAGGCGCTCGGCAAAGGCTTCGGCGAACCTGTCGGCGAGCGCCTTGAGCATGATCGCGTTGTAGTCGTCGTGGTCGGCCTCGAAGCGGGCCACGTGCGGTTCGATGCCCAGCCCGGCGGTGACCGCGAAGCCACCGATCCAGTCCTGCCTGCCGGAGGCCTGCGGTGCGATGAAATCGGCCAGGCAGAAGTCGGGACGATCGACAGGCTTGTCCACCTGCTGGCGCAGGAAATGCAGCGTGGTCGCCGTGCCATCGACGTCGACCACCACGTCGTCGCCGACGCTGTTCGCCGGCCACAGCCCGACCACGCCCTTGGCCGTCAGCCACTTCTCGTCGACGATGCGCTTGAGCATCGCCTGCGCGTCCTTGAACAATTCGCGCGCCTGCGGGCCGACGACGTCGTCCTTGAGGATCGCCGGATACTTGCCCGCCAGTTCCCACGTATTGAAGAACGGGGTCCAGTCGATGATCTCAACCAGGTCCGACAACGGATAGTCGTCGAACACCGTGATGCCGGGCTGTTTCGGCGCCGGCGGGGTGTAGTCCGCCCACCCGCCATCGAAGCGCTGCGCACGCGCCTTTTCCAGCGGCACCAGCCGCTTGGCATCGCCGCGGTTGCGGTGGCGGGTGCGGATCTCGGCGTAATCGGCGTCGTTGGCGGCGACGAATGGCGCGCGCAGGTCGATGCTGATCAGCGACTGCGCTACGCCGACCGCGCGCGACGCGTCCTTCACCCACACCGTCGGCGACTTGTAGTGCGGATCGATCTTCAGCGCGGTATGCGCGCGCGAAGTGGTGGCCCCACCGATCAGCAACGGCATGGTCATGCCCTGGCGCTGCATCTCGCGAGCGACGTGGCTCATCTCTTCCAACGAGGGCGTGATCAGGCCCGACAGGCCGATCAGGTCGGCATTCTCGGCCTTTGCGCGATCGAGGATTACCTGCGCGGGCACCATCACCCCGAGGTCGACGACTTCGAAGTTGTTGCAGGCCAGCACCACGCCGACGATGTTCTTGCCGATGTCGTGGACGTCGCCCTTGACCGTGGCCATCACGATCTTGCCGTTTGTCTTGCCCACGTCGCCCGTGCGCAGCTTCTCGGCCTCGATGTAGGGCAGCAGGTAGGCCACGGCCTTTTTCATCACCCGCGCGGACTTCACCACCTGAGGGAGGAACATCTTGCCGGCGCCGAACAGGTCGCCTACCACGTTCATCCCGTCCATCAACGGACCTTCGATCACGTCCAGCGGCCGGGTCGACAGGCTGCGCGCTTCCTCGGTGTCGGTCTCGATGTACTGGTCGATGCCGTGCACCAGCGCATGGCTGAGTCGCTCGCGCACCGGCTTGTCGCGCCAGCGCAGGTCCTCGACGCGCTTCTCGCCCTTCTTGCCCTTGAACCTGTCGGCGATCTCCAGCAACCGCTCGGTGCCATCCGCGCGGCGATTGAGCACCACGTCCTCGACGCGTTCGCGCAGGTCGGCCTCGAGGTCGTCGTACAAGGGCAGGGCTCCGGCATTGACGATGCCCATGTCCATGCCGGCGCGAATCGCGTGGTACAGGAACACCACGTGGATGGCCTGGCGCACGGGTTCGTTGCCTCGGAACGAGAACGACACGTTCGAGACGCCGCCGGAGACGTGGCTCAGCGGGAAGCGACGCTTGAGTTCGCGCGTGGCTTCGATGAAGTCGACCGCATAGTTGTTGTGTTCCTCGATGCCGGTGGCGATCGCGAACACGTTCGGGTCGAAGATGATGTCCTCGGGCGGGAAGCCGATCTGCTCCGTCAGCAGCTTGTACGCGCGCGAGCAGATCTCGACCTTGCGCTCGATGCTGTCGGCCTGGCCGACCTCGTCGAACGCCATCACCACGACCGCCGCGCCATAGCGGCGCACGAGGCGCGCCTGCCGCAGGAACTCGGCCTCGCCCTCCTTCATCGAGATCGAGTTGACGATGCCCTTGCCCTGCAGGCACTTCAGCCCGGCTTCGATCACGGACCACTTCGAGGAATCGACCATCACCGGGATGCGCGCGATGTCCGGCTCGGCGGCGATCAGGTGCAGGTACTCCACCATCGCCTTTTCCGAGTCGAGCATGCCCTCGTCCATGTTGACGTCGAGCACCTGCGCGCCGTTCTCCACCTGCTGCCGCGCGACCACGACGGCCTCGTCGTAGCGGTTCTCGAGGATCAGCTTCTTGAACTGCGCGCTGCCGGTGACATTGGTGCGTTCGCCGACGTTGATGAAGTTGCTTTCGGGCGTGATCTGCAGCGGCTCGAGGCCGCTCAGGCGCGTCTGGCGGGGGAGGGTGGTCATGCGGCCTCCGCCAGGCGTGGCACACGCCGCGGCGCCACATCGCGCACCGCTTCGGCGATCGCCGCGATGTGTTCGGGCGTCGAGCCGCAACAGCCGCCGACGAGGTTCAACAGCCCCGCCTCGGCGAATTCGCGCAGCACGCCGGCCATGTCTTCAGGCGTCTCGTCGTAGCCGCCGAAGGCGTTCGGCAGCCCGGCGTTCGGATGCGTGCTGATGTAGGCGTCGGCAACCTGGGCGAGGACGTCGATATGCGCGCGCAGGTCCTTCGCGCCGAGTGCGCAGTTCAGCCCGATCGACAGCGGTTGTGCGTGCCGCAGCGAATACCAGAAAGCCTCGGCCGTCTGGCCCGACAGCGTGCGCCCCGACGCATCGGTGATCGTGCCGGAGATGAGCACCGGCAGGCGCCCGCCTTCTGCAGCGAACACGTCGTCGATGGCGAACAGCGCGGCCTTGGCGTTGAGTGTGTCGAAAATGGTCTCGACCATGATCACGTCGGCGCCGCCTTCGATCAGGCCCGTCGTCGCTTCGCGATAAGCCTCGGCCAACTCGTCGAAGGAGGTCGCGCGGAAGCCGGGCCGGTTCACGTCCGGGCTCAGCGATGCGGTGCGGCTGGTCGGGCCGAGCACGCCGATGACGAAGCGAGGCTTCGAGGGGTCTCTCGCTTCCGCGGCATCGCACGCCGACCGGGCGAGCTTCGCGCCCTCGCGATTGAGCTCTCGTACCAGGTGCTGCAGGCGGTAGTCGGCAAGCGAGATCGAAGTCGAATTGAAGGTGTTGGTCTCGACCAGGTCGGCGCCTGCACTCAGGTAGGCCGCATGGATGTCGCGGATGATGTCCGGGCGGGTCAGCGTCAGCAGGTCATTGTTGCCGCGCTGGTCGTGCCCTTCGCAACCGCAGGCCGGCCCGTGCGCATGACCCTGGCTCGCGAAGAGCGCGTCGTAACCGTGGGCGAAGCGTTCACCCCGGTAGTCGGCCTCGGCAAGCTCATGGCGCTGGATCATCGTGCCCATCGCGCCATCGATGATCAGGATGCGTTCCGCCAGTGCCGCCTCAAGCTTTGCGACGCGTGCGGGATGCAGCCAGGGCAGGCTGTGGTGGGTAGGGTTGCTCATGGTTTGCTTCCGATCAGCGAGATCACTTCGAAATGCGGGGGGCGCTTTTCGCGCGTCACCGTTTCACTGTTGACGACGATCAGGCCGGCTTTGTCGATGAACTTGCGCAGGTCCCTTTCGCCGAAACCGAGGTTGACGTGGCTATAGGCCTCGACCACGGCGCGATGCTCGTGCCTGGCAAGGCTGCTGAGAAGCAGCCGGCCGCCGCGCTTCAGCACGCGTGCGGCCTCGGTGACTGCCTGCGCGGGCTTTGCCGCGTAGGTCAGCGCGTGCATCAGCACGACGAGATCGAAAGTGCCATCGGCGAACGGCAAGGCATGCATGTCGCCCGCGCGGACTTCGACATTCCGGAACCGGCGCAGTCGTTCCGCGGCGGCCGCGACCACGCGCGGGCTGGCATCGACGCAGACATAGCGGCGAGAGTGCGGCGCCAGGAGTTCGGCCAGCACGCCGTCGCCCGACGCGATGTCGAGGACGTCGCCCGGTGCCAGCAGGGGCAGTGCCGAACGGGCCAATGCCTCCCAGGTGCGGCCGGGCGAATAGTGGCGCTCCATGTCACCGGCGACCGAATCGGCCCAGTTCTGGTCGGCGGCGCGCGTCGCCAGGACTGCGGGCACGCGTTCCGCGTCCTGGCGCAACAACGGATCGTCGCTGCCCGCGCCGATCGATTGCCACAGCGCACGTTGCGCGGGGTCGAGCGCGGCCTCGTCGAACCTGTAATAAGCGGAGACGCCCGCGCGGCGATCGCGCACCAGTCCGGCCTCCTTGAGCTTGGCAAGGTGCGTCGAGACGCGGGGTTGCGCCAGTTGGGTGATCGCCGAAAGTTCCGCGACGGTCAACTCTTCGCGCTCGAGCAGGGTCAGCAGTCGCACGCGGGTCGCATCGGCGAACACCTTGAGGCGGGTCGACCAGCCGTCCAGATCCATAAATATCTTTCCATCGCGATTCAAAGATAAGTGTCCGCCGATGCGCCTTGCGGGTCAAGTCTCGCGGGCTCCGAAGGTGGGGTTCTTCGCGCACGGCGGCTACAATTCCTTTTCTTGTTTCAGCCTTGGGGTGCGCGACGTGGATTTCCGTTTCACCGAAGAGCAGTTGATGATCCAGGACGTGGCCCGGCGCATCGCGCAGGAGAAGATCGCGCCCTCGGCCGAACACCACGACAAGACCGGCGAATTTCCCCTCGA
>JAKFFF010000116.1:0-12812 GCA_036677145.1 Alcaligenaceae bacterium | reverse complement strand
CACGGCGGTGAACGCGTCTAACAACCCGCCGCCCCAGCGGCTGAAAATCGCGCTCGGGCAGCTCAACCTGCTCGTGGGCGACGTCGCGGGCAACGCGAAGTCGATCGTGGCGGCGGCGGAACGCGCCTGTGGTGAATTACACGCCGACCTGCTGGTGTTGCCCGAGCTCACGCTGTCGGGTTATCCACCCGAGGACCTGCTGTTTCATCGCGGCTTTCGCACCGCGGTCGAGAAGGGTCTCGCGACCGTGCGCTCCGCGCAGGCGAGCTGCGGTGTCGTCGTGGGGTTCCCGGAATACGCCGGCGCCCAGATCTTCAACTCCGCCGCGTTGTTCGAAAAAGGCGAGTTGCGCGCCACTCATCGCAAGAGCTGCCTGCCTAACTACAAAGTCTTCGACGAGAAGCGTTACTTCAAGCCGGGTTCGCAGCCCACCGTGGTCGATTTCCGCGGGTTTCGCATCGGCCTGCTGATTTGCGAAGACATCTGGGAACCCGAACCCGCGCAGCTCGCGCGTTCGGCGGGCGCCGAGATGTTCGTCGTGGTCAACGCGTCGCCGTTCGAACTGGGAAAGCAGGCCAATCGCGAGGATATCGTGCGGCGTTGTGTGCGCGATGTCGGTCTGCCGGTCGTGTACGTGAACATGCTCGGCGGCCAGGACGAACTGGTGTTCGACGGCAATTCCTTCGTGATGGATGGCAAGGGCGAAGTGGTCATGCGCGCGCCGCCGTTCGAAGACGGGTTGTACACCGTGGAGTTCGAGCGCACGAACGGGACCGTGCGTCCGTTACCGGCCGCGATCGCGCCGGCGCTCACCGACGCCGAAAGCGTGTATCGCGCGCTGGTGCTCGGCGTCCGCGACTACGTGAGCAAACACGGATTCCCGGGCGTCGTCATGGGCCTGTCGGGTGGCATCGACTCCGCGCTGACGCTCGCGATCGCGGTCGACGCGTTGGGCAAGGATCGCGTGCACGCGGTCATGATGCCGTCGCCCTACACCTCGCAGATGAGCCTCGACGACGCCCGCGCGCAGGCGGAGTTGCTGGACGTCAAATACAGCGTGCTGCCGATCGGCGAAATGATGAAGGCCGCCGAGGCGACCTTGCGCGAAGAGTTCGCGGGCCGCAAACCCGACACCGCCGAGGAAAACATCCAGTCGCGCTGCCGCATGGTGTTGCTGATGGGCATCTCCAACAAGACCGGCAAGATGCTGCTGACCACCGGCAACAAGAGCGAGATGGCGGTGGGTTACGCGACGTTGTACGGCGACATGGCCGGCGGATTCGCGCCCATCAAGGACTGTAGCAAGCTGCTGGTCTACAAGCTGGCCGAGTATCGAAACACCGTGGGTGCCGCCCCGGTCATCCCCCGCCGCGTCATCGATCGCCCGCCGTCGGCCGAGCTGCGCCCCGACCAGAAGGACAGCGACTCACTGCCGCCCTACGAAATCCTCGACCCGATTCTCGGCGCGTTCATCGAGGACGATTTGTCCGTCGATGAGATTTGCGCCAAGGGTTTCGAACGCGCGACTGTCGTGCGCGTGCTCGACCTCGTGAAGCGCAACGAATACAAGCGCCGGCAGACTCCGCCTGGGGTGCGGGTTTCCCGCCGTGCATTCGGGCGCGATTGGCGGTATCCGATTACGAGCGGGTATCGGAGGGGTAGTTAGCGCGCGGGGAACGGCGTGGCCGTCGCCCGTGCGATGGTTTCGCTCCCGCGGCGCCTTGTTTGGATTGTTAATGGGGCGCTGATGTACGCCGGCTGTAGTGGCGGGAAATTTGTGTGTGCCCAGTACGGAGCATCAGCGAGCGCAGTGAGGGGGCATCGTTTTCCGGCTCATCAGCTTGCGAAGTGGCAGGACGCCGCGTCCGCTCAGCCCATCGCACGTGCGCCGTCCTTGCCGTTCCCCGCGCCCTAGCTACCCCGCTCCCCGCGCGAAGACGGACCCCGCTTGCGCGGAGTCCAGGAGAAAAGATCCTTTCCACAGGGCTTCTGCGACTGGACGGCGGACGCCGACAGGAAGGTGAGCTGGACGCTGGAGAGGCCGAGGGGTGTGCACGCGATGAGCTGAGTGGACGCGGCGTCCTGCCACTTCGCAAGCTGATGAGCCGGCAAGCGGCGCCCCATCCCGCGCACTACCCACGCTCCAATCTCGCATTGCCCAAATTTCCCGCCACTGCGGCCGGCGTACCTCAGAGCTCCACCGACAACCCAAACAAGGCGCCGCGGGAGCGACACTCATCGCGGGCGCGACCCTCGGCCGCACCCCCTTCGAACTTGCCTTCTTATCTAAAACCCGCAGCCTTCAAGTCGAAAGCCACAATTTGTACCACTTGCGTTTGGGGGCAATGGCCCGCTCGCCGGCTTCGCCCTCGAAGTTGTTGCGGTACATCGCGCGTGTCTGCGCGGCGAGTTCCTTCAGCTCCATCTTGTCGTAGCTGAGGATCATGATTTCGAGCGCCTCGCGCACGGCGGGCGCGCCGTCGAATTCCTCGATGGCGACCTTGGCGCGCTGCGCGGCGGCGACGTAGGCGCCGCGGCCCACGTAGTACCTGGCCACGGCGATCTCGTAGTCGGCGAGACGATTGCGCAGGTACACCATGCGGCGGCGCGAGTCGTGCGCGTAGTCGCTCTTGGGGAACTGCTGCACGACGGTCTGGAACGAGGCGAACGAGCGCCGTGCCTGGGTCGGTGGGCGCTGGTTGAGATCGACGCGGAACCAGCGTTCCATGAAATTGGGCATGCGCTCGAAATCGGTCAGGCCCTTCAGGTACCAGGCGTAATCGATGCGCGGATGCGTCGGGTTCTCGCGAATGAAGGTATCCGCCGCGTCGATCGCCGACTCCGACTCGCCCGCGCGGTAATACGCGTAGATCACGTCGAGGCGCGATTGGCGCGTCTCGGCCGCGAACGGGTATCGCGCCATGAGCGCTTCATAGATGCGGATGGCCAGCGGATAGTCGCCGCCGCGCAGCGCGCGATTCGCCCGCTCGTACACGACGGCCGGATCGGTCATGGGGCCTTCGGCGCCGTCGCGGGACTTGCAGCCGGTAACGGCCAGGCCAAAGGTCAGAAGTAAGAGTGCCAGCGGACCGGCGGATCGCATTGAACGCATGGAAGGTGTGCTGTCTCTCGGGTATGCCGGTGTTTTAGAGTTTGAAATCGCAGCCGGACGCGTGAAGTATAGCGGCCCGAAAAGCTCTCGGACCACACGGTTGTCCCCCAAGTTCCAGACTCATCGCCTCGAATTGCCCGCGGAACTCGCTGGCCGGCGCCTCGACGCGGCTTTGGCCCTGTTGTTGCCACAATACTCGCGAACGCGCCTCCAGGGCTGGATCGAGGAGGGCGCCGTGCGGGTCAATGGCCTGGCCGTGCGGCCGCGGGACCCGGTGGTCGGGGGCGAGGTGGCCGAGGTCGAAGCCCGGATCATCGCGGAGACCGGGGTCAAGGCCGAGAAGCTCCCGCTGAACATCGTTCACGAGGACGCCTCGCTGCTGGTCATCAACAAGCCTCCGGGCATGGTCGTCCATCCGGGCGCGGGCAACCGTGAACACACGTTGCAGAACGCGTTGCTCGCGCACGATGCCCGCCTCGCGCGCGTGCCGCGCGCCGGGCTCGTGCATCGCATCGACAAGGATACGAGCGGGTTGTTAGTCGTGGCGCGCACGCTGGCCGCGCACACGGCGCTGGTCGCCGGGCTCGCGGCGCATGAGATAGAGCGCGAATATCTCGCGGTCACCGTCGGCGCGATGACCGGCGGCGGCACGGTCGACGAGCCCATCGGGCGGCATCGCACGCAACGGATCAAGATGGCGGTGCGCAGCGATGGCCGTGCGGCGGTGACGCACTACCGTATCGAGAAGCGTTTTCGCGCGCACACGTTGGCTCGGGTTCGTCTCGAAACCGGCCGCACGCACCAGATCCGCGTGCATCTCGCCCACGTCGGGTATCCGATCGTCGGCGATCCGGTGTACGGCGGCCGGCGCAAGCTGCCGGCCGGCGCGAGCGCCGCGTTGATCCAGGCATTGGATGACTTCAAGCGCCAGGCATTACACGCCGAACGGCTGGCGTTCACGCATCCGAAATCCGGCAAACACGTGGAATTCACGGCGAAGATTCCCTCCGATCTCGCCGGGTTGTTAGGCGCTCTCGACCGGGACCTGCGCGAGGCCGCGCGGTGAGCAACGTTTCGCTGCTCGATTTCGAGTGGAGCCTGCCACCCGGCGTGCACGCAGCGTTCACTACGCGATTGGGAGGCATGAGCGCCGCGCCGTGGGATTCCTTCAATGTAGGTGCGCACGTAGGCGATGCGCCGGAGGCCGTTACCGCCAATCGCGCACGGCTGCGCGAGAAACTGCGGTTGCCGGCAGAACCCGCCTGGCTCAATCAAGTGCATGGAGTCGACGTCGTCGATCTCGACGCCGCATCACCGGCATCAGCGCCCTTGTCAGCGGACGCATCGTTCACGCGCTCGGCTGGCCGCGTGTGCGTGATCATGGTGGCGGATTGCCTGCCCGTGCTGTTCGCCAGCCGTGACGGTCAGACTCTTGGCGCGGCGCATGCGGGATGGCGCGGGCTCGCGAACGGTGTGCTCGAAAACACCGTTCGAGCGATGGGGAACGCGCCTGGCGAACTCTCCGCCTGGTTAGGGCCCGCGATCTCTCGTGAGCATTTCGAAGTTGGCGACGAGGTGCGAAGCGCGTTCGTGAGTGCGGACTTTGGAGCCGCCTCGCTGTTTGCGCCCAATGCGCGCGGCCGCTGGCAGGCAGATTTACCCGGCCTGGCGCGCCGGCGGCTCACCGCGCTGGGCATTGGCGATGTGAGCGGCGGTCATTGGTGCACCTACGCGGACCGCGCGCGGTTCTTTTCCCATCGGCGCGATGGGAAGGGAGGGCGGATGGCAGCGCTGGTCTGGCGTGCCTCGGCGCAGTCCGGGAAGTGACCTCCGTGCTAGCATCTTGGCGCTTTGACCACTCTCTTCTGGATCATCCTCGCCACTCTGGTCTCGGGTGTGCTTTCGGTCCTCGCGGCCGGCATTTTCCTGGCGCTGCCCGCCAAGCAGCGCGAGGGCGCGCTGCCGCACCTGGTGAGTTTCGCGACCGGCGCTTTGTTAGGCGCGGCGCTGCTCGGGCTGATCCCGCATGCCGTCATCGGCGCCGGCAGTGAAGGGGTTCATTCGGTAGGCATCGCGCTGATCGCGGGCATCGCGCTGTTCTTCGTGCTCGAGAAATTCCTGCTGTGGCGTCATTGCCATGACGATCACTGCGACGAGCACACGGTTCTGGATGCGCACGGCCACAATCACGCGCACGACGCGGCCCGCAAGAAGGCGAGTGGTTCGCTGGTGCTCATCGGCGACGCGCTTCACAACGTGCTCGACGGCGTGCTGATCGCGGCCGCTTTCCTCACCGACGTGCACCTGGGCATCGTGACGGCGCTCGCCATCATGGCCCACGAGATTCCGCAGGAAGTCGGCAATTTCGCCGTGTTGTTGCATTCGGGCGTGTCGCGCCGCCGGGCCCTCGCGCTCAACCTTCTGACCAGCCTGACGGCCGTCATCGGCGGCGTCATCGGATATTTCGCGCTGGGCACGGCGCTCAGCGTGTTGCCTTTTGCGCTGGCCGTCGCCGCGGCGAGCCTGCTGTACGTCGCGGTCGCGGACCTGATCCCGGGATTGCACCGCCGGGTCGATCCGCGCTCGAGCGTGATGCAGGTTTTGCTCATCGGCTGTGGTATTGCCATCATCGCTCTCGCGGAAAATCACGCTCACTAAGAAGCGGTCTCAGCAGGGGAGGACACATGTCGACGAATCCGTATGCCCAGTCTCCGGCAGGCGCACCCGCGCCGGCCGCCAGCAGCGAACAACAACGGGCTTCCGACTACGAACTCGCGGTCGGCCCGAATAACGACTATTACCTGCCGAAGTTCGAGCAATTCGACCAGGGCGGCTCGACGGCCGGCTGGCACTGGCCGGCGTTCTTCGCCACTTCGCCGTGGTTCCTGTACCGCAAGATGTACGGCCCCGGGGTCTTCATCCTGCTCTATCCACTGATTGCGCTGATCCTGTGCGCGATCATCTACGGCATCCTGCGCCCGTCGACGAACGTGATGATCGCGATCGGCATCCTGGTATTCGCCGCGCCCTGGTTCCTGTTTCCGATCTACGCCAACGCGCTGTACTGGAAACACATCAAGAAGGTGATCCGCAACGTCCCCTCGAGTTTTGCCAGTCAGCCTGACAAACGCGCCGCGCGCATCGAACGCAATGGCGGTACGGCCTTGGGACCGATGATCGGCATCCTCGCGGGACTCGGGTTCTTCGGCATCGGTGGAATCGGCATCATGGCCGCCATCGCCATCCCGGCTTACCAGGACTACACCATCCGTTCGCAAATCTACGAGGGGTTGAACCTGGCCTCGGCGCCGAAGGCCGCCGTCGCCGAGTACTACGCCAGCAACGGCGAATGGCCGGCGGATTCGGAGACGGCCGGCCTGGATTCGATCGGCGGCAAGTTCGTCGAATCCGTCGTGATCGAGAGCGGCAGCATCGTCATTACGTACGGTGCGGCGGCCAACGAGAAAATAACGCGACAGCGCCTGGCCTTGCAGCCGTCGGCGGATGCGGCGGGCAACGTGTACTGGGCGTGCGGTTACGACGTAACGCCCGACGGCTATACACCCTCCGACGGCCCCTCGGGCAGCGACCTTCCCGCAAAGTACCTGCCGCTGGCTTGTAGGTCGGGTACGTAATACACCGCATGGGCCTTGAACAGGTGGGGGCCGTGCCCCACCTTTGGCGCCTATGCGAATGGATAAACTCACCAGCCGGTTCCAGACCGCGCTGCAGGATGCTCAATCCCTTGCCGTCGGCCACGACAACCAGTTCATGGAGCCGGCGCACGTGTTTGCCGCGCTGCTCGACCAGCAGGACGGCACCACGCGCCCGCTGCTGGTCAAGGCCGGTGCGAACGTCGCCAAGCTGCGCAAGGATCTCGACGCCGCCATTGATCGACTGCCGACAGTCGAAGGAGCGCCGGGCGACATTCACGTTTCGCAGGATCTCAACCGCCTGCTCAATGTCACCGACAAACTCGCGCAGCAGCGCAAGGACGACTACATTCCAACCGAGCTGTTCGTGCTCGCCTCGTTCGAGGACAAGAACACGCTCGCCAAACTACTCAAGGATGCCGGCGCCTCGAAGGCCGGCATCGAGACGGCGATCGACCAGATCCGCGGTGGTGAAGCTGTGAATGATCCGCAGGCCGAAGAGAAACGCGGCGCGCTCGAAAAATACACCATCGATCTCACCGCGCGCGCGGCGAGTGGCAAGCTCGATCCGGTCATCGGCCGCGACGATGAAATCCGCCGCACGGTGCAGGTGCTGGCGCGCCGCACGAAGAACAACCCGGTGCTCATCGGCGAGCCCGGCGTTGGAAAAACGGCAATAGTCGAAGGCCTCGCGCAGAGAATCATCAACGGCGAAGTGCCCGAGGGCCTCAAGAACAAGCGCATCCTCGCGCTCGACATGGGCGCGCTGATCGCGGGCGCCAAGTTCCGCGGCGAATTCGAAGAGCGCCTCAAGGGCGTGCTCAACGATCTGGCGAAGCAGGAAGGCCAGATCATCCTGTTCATCGACGAGCTGCACATCGTGGTCGGCGCCGGCAAGGCCGAAGGCGCGATGGATGCCGGCAACATGCTCAAGCCCGCACTGGCGCGCGGCGAGCTGCATTGCGTCGGCGCGACCACGCTCGACGAATATCGCAAGTACATCGAGAAGGACGCCGCGCTCGAGCGCCGCTTCCAGAAGGTGTTGGTGAACGAGCCTTCGGTGGAAGACACCATCGCGATCCTGCGCGGCCTGCAGGAGCGTTACGAAGCGCATCACAACGTCGAGATCACCGACCCGGCCATCGTTGCCGCGGCGACGCTCTCGCATCGTTACATCGCCGATCGTCAGTTGCCCGACAAGGCCATCGACCTGATCGACGAGGCGGGTGCGCGCATCCGCATGGAAATGGATTCGAAGCCCGAGGTGCTCGATCGCCTCGAGCGCCGCATCATCCAGCTCAAGATCGAGCAGGAAGCGCTCAAGAAAGAAAAAGACGACGCCACGAAGAAGCGCCTCGCGACTTTGCAGGAAACGCTGCGTGGCCTCGAGAAGGAGTACGCGGATCTCGAAGAGATCTGGAAGAGCGAGAAGGCGTCGCAGCAGGGCGCGGCCGATGTGCGCGCCGAGCAGGAGAAGGTCAAGCAGGAGATGGACGCGGCGCGCCGCAAGGGCGATCTCACGCGTGTCTCGCAGATCATGTACGAAGTGTTGCCGGCGCTCGAACGCAAACTCGCGCAGGCACAGATCGCCGAGTCCAAGGAAACCCAGCTCGTCCGCAACAAGGTGACCGAAGAGGAAATCGCGGAAGTGGTTTCCAAGTGGACCGGCATTCCTGTTTCCAAAATGCTCGAGGGCGAAAAGGAAAAACTCCTGCGCATGGAAGAGGCGCTGTCGAAGCGCGTCGTCGGCCAGGATGAAGCGGTGAAGATCGTATCGAATGCGATCCGCCGTTCGCGGGCCGGGTTGGCGGATCCCCGCCGTCCGAATGGCTCGTTCCTGTTCCTCGGCCCCACCGGCGTCGGCAAGACCGAGCTGTGCAAGGCGCTCGCGGAATTCCTGTTCGACACGGAAGAATCGATGGTGCGCATCGACATGTCCGAGTTCATGGAGAAACACTCCGTGTCGCGGCTCATCGGCGCGCCGCCGGGTTATGTGGGTTACGACGAAGGCGGGCAGCTCACCGAGGCCGTGCGCCGCCGTCCGTACGCCGTGATCTTGTTGGACGAAGTCGAGAAGGCGCATCCGGACGTCTTCAACGTGCTGTTGCAGGTGCTCGATGACGGGCGGCTCACGGATGGCCAGGGCCGCACGGTCGACTTCCGCAACACCGTGATCATCATGACCTCGAACCTGGGATCGGATGTGATCCAGCAGTTCGCGGGCGAGGGCAATTACGCCCGGATGAAGTCCGCGGTCATGGAAGTCGTGCAAGCCAACTTCCGGCCGGAGTTCATCAACCGAATCGACGACATCTGCGTGTTCCATCCGCTGGGCACGGCGCAGATCCGCGCGATCGTCGACATCCAGCTCGCGCAGCTCAAGCGCCGGCTGCTCGACCGCAACATCGAGCTCATCCTCGACAATGCGGCGCGCGACCAGCTCGGCGAGGCGGGTTACGACCCGGTGTACGGTGCGCGACCGCTCAAGCGGGCGATTCAGCAGCAGGTCGAGAATCCGCTCGCGCAGGCGATCCTGTCGGGCAAGTTTGGCCCCGGCGATCGCGTCCGCGCGACGACGAGCGCGGGCGGACTGGAGTTCGCCAAGGAGCGCTAGGGGGCTCTAGCTACCGACGAATGCCCCGGCGCCGGACGCGTCATCGTCGCGCGCGCCACGGCCGCCAATGCGCCGAGCAGCACCAGGGGCGTGAGCGGCAGGCCGGCGCGTCCGAGTTCCGTCATCGCGCCGGGCAGCACCGCCACGAATGCAATCAGCAGCGTCGTGCCGCGTGATGCCGCCAAGGAAGGCGACTGCGCGAGGAGCGCAGCGGCGACCACCAGTGCCCCCATGTCGTAGTTGAAGGCGTAAGGCGTGAGTACGAATGTGCCCGCGAGCAACACGAACGCGCGTTCCAGCGAATCGCGCAACTTCACCAGCATCCAGATGATCAATGGCAGCGCCAGGGCGGCGACCACCAGGTGCGACGTGAACGCCATCGAAGGTGACACGCCCAGGGTGCGCAGGCTTCCAAAAGTGCTCGGCATCATGCGCAGAAAAATCCCGTACCAATGGGTCATCACGTAACCCTGGTAAGGCACGACCGCCTGAATGAATCCGCGCCATGACTCGAGTCCGAAAACCGCGACCGACAGCGCGGCCAGCGATCCCGCGAACAGCGCGGTCCAGCCCAGCAGCCGCCAGTTGCGATCGATCAGCACCACGACGGCGAACAGAAGGCCGAGTTGTGGCTTGATGGTGAGGCAGGCCAGCGCCAGGCCCGCGAGCACGGGCCGCGTGTGCATCCATGACAACGCCAGCAGCATGAGCGCCGCGATCAGAAATCCATTCTGGGTGGCCGCCAGCATCATGGCCACGAAGCCGGCCATGGCCAGCGCAGTCAATCCCCGGTGCGCATCCGGTGCGAAGCGCCGCAGGAATACGTGCGCGGAGAACAGGAAAAACGCGAATGTGCCTCCAAGGAACAGGGCCATCGCAGGGAAATAGTCGAGCAGTCCCAGCGGCCAAACGAACAGCAGGTAGATAGGCGGATAGGACCAGGCATGAATCTGGAAGTCGGCGCCGAACAGCGACTTCAGGTGGGCGTAATAGCCGCCCGGATCGAACAGCAACGAATGCTGTCCCGCGATGATCAGTTTGCCGCCGACCCAGTAGTTGACGAAATCGCGATCGAACAGGTTGACCGGCCACTGGCCGACGCGCGAGTAGAGATTTGCGGCCCAGGCGAAGGGGACGACATAGGACACGACGGCGGCCGCGGCGAACGCAAGCCAAAGCCAGATGATGGGTTTGGCGGGCTTGCTCGCGCCCGGGCTCTCAGTGTTGCTTGCCACGAAAGATGGCGTAGTTCGATGTGGAAACGTGACTGACGTCTTACTGGTTGCGGGCCATTTCACCATAATACGTGTCCGCATCGTGAAGGATTTGCCTCCGTGGGCGAAGGCCGCCTCCAAACAGCCGTACTGATTCCCTGTCTCAACGAGGCGGGCGCGATTGCGCAGGTCGTCGGCGCGTTTCGCGCGGCGTTGCCGGGCGCCACGATCTACGTTTACGACAACGCCTCGGTCGACGATACCGCGGCGGTCGCGGCGGCCGCCGGAGCGATCGTGCGGCGCGAACCATTGCGTGGCAAAGGAAACGTCGTGCGTCGCATGTTTGCCGACGTCGAAGCCGATGTGTACGTGATGGTGGACGGCGACGGAACGTATGACGCCGCTTCGGCGTCCGCGATGATCGACACGCTTCATGCGGGCCAGCTCGACATGGTGTGTGGCAAGCGCATCGCGAGCGGTGAGGAGGCATATCGCGCCGGTCATCGCCTCGGGAATCGGTTGCTGACCGGACTGGTCGCGATGCTCTTCGGCGACCGGCTCACCGACATCCTCTCAGGTTATCGCGTGATGTCGCGCCGGTTCGTGAAGTCATTCCCGGCGCTTTCCAGCGGATTCGAAACCGAAACAGAATTGACGGTGCATGCGCTCGATCTGCGCGCGCCGGTGGCCGAAGTGGCCACGCCCTACGGCAGCAGGTCCGCCGGTACGACCAGCAAACTCAGCACCTATCGCGACGGCTGGCGGATCTTCCGCGTGATCGTGCGCCTCTACAAAGAGGAACGGCCGTTCTCTTTCTTCTCATGGATCGGCCTGGCGCTGGCCGCATTATCCGTGGGACTGGCGATACCGCTGGCCACGACGTTCCTCGAGACCGGCCTGGTGCCGCGCGTGCCGACGGCCATTCTCTCGACCGGTCTCATGCTGGTTGCCGTGCTCAGTTTCGCGTGTGGCCTGATTCTCGACACCGTCACGCGCGGCCGTCGCGAGCTCAAGCGCATGCATTATCTGACGTACAGCAGTGCGAGCCGTCCGCCCGCACCATGACGCCGGCGCTGCGTTACGTCCTGCTGTGGATCGCGGGCTCGATGCTCGGCGTCATGGCGGCGTTGCGGCCCCTCGGCGCCGCCTTCAGCAATGGCCAATATTTTCCCGCCAACGGCGATGCGTTCTATCACGCGCGCCGGATCCTCGATGCGGTGATGGGCGGCAATGCCGTCCTTCAGTTCGACGACAAGATCCACGTTCCTGAAGGCAGCTGGCTGACCTGGCCCTGGGGTTACGACACCGTGATGGCCTGGATCACGGGATTGTTTGGTCCTTACGCGGATGAAGCCGCGGCCAATCGCGTTCTCATGAACATTCCGCCGGCGGCGATGACCATCGCCATCGCGCTCGCCGTGTTCATCGCGCGCCAGCTGCGTCTGCCGTTCATTCTCGCCGTGGCGTTCGTGCTGGGTTTCGCGAGCCTTCCGCAGGTGCACCTGCAGTTCGCCGTCGGGAACATCGATCATCATTTCGCCGAGTTGCTGTGGACCATGGGCACGCTCAGCGCGGGTCTGTGGTTTTTCCGCGGTGAATCGAAGCGGCTGGCCGCGGGCGTGACGCTGGGTCTCGTTCTCGGCACCGCCGTGGCGATTCACAACGGGATGTTCGTGTTGCAGATCCCGATCGCATTGACGCTGGCGCTGGTGTGGCTGCGTGGGATTTCCTTGCCCGGCCGCCAGGCGCTGTGCGCGTTCGCGGTGGCCTTGCTCGCGACCACGGCGCTCATGTGCGCGTTCTCAGAGCCGTGGCGGCGCGGCTTCTTCGAGTTCTACACGTTGTCGTGGTTTCACTTCTACGTGGCGGCGATCGTGGCGGCATTCAGCGCCGCGCTCGCCTTCGTGCCGCGCAGTCCGCGCAACATCGGATTACTCGTCGTTGCAGCCATCGCGGCGTTGATTCCGCTGGCGGGCAACATGATGTTGGGCGGCGATTTCGTCTCGGGTGATTTCGAGATGATTCGTTCAGTCACCGAGGCGCAGAGTCCTTACGAGCTCTATTGGACGAGTGGCGAGTCGATGTCCACGCGCCTGCTGTCGTGGCTGATGTGGCTGACACTGCCGATGTCATTGCTGCACCTGTGGTGGCTGTGGCGCTCGCGCGATGTCGCGACGCAATTCATTTCGATCGCCTGCGTGCTTGGCCTCGCGTACGTG
>JAKFFF010000115.1:0-31516 GCA_036677145.1 Alcaligenaceae bacterium | reverse complement strand
TCGCTGCTGGTGTTCGATCACCTGACGCGCGGCATCGCGCTGCTGCACGCGGGCACCGAGGCGGAGCGCCAGGCGCTGCGCCGCGAAGTCATCCGCGCGTTGCGCGGCGGCCTGCCTAACTATTCCACTACGGGCGCGGAATCCGGGACGCGTTATTCACCCGCCGCGGGTTCGTTGTCGCAGGACGAATACATCGCGGGCGTGAAGCGCACGCAGGAATACATCGCCGCGGGCGACGTCTATCAGCTCGTGTTGTCGTCGCGCTTCTCGGGGCGCCACACGCTCGACCCGTTCGAAGCCTACCGCGCGCTGCGCCTGATCAATCCGTCTCCCTACATGTATTACTGCAAGCTCGGCGACGTCACCGTCGTGGGCTCCTCGCCCGAGGCGCTGGTGAAAGTGAACGCGCGCGGTGATGCGCAACTGCGGCCGATCGCCGGCACGCGTCCGCGCTCCGACGACGCGGACACGGATATCCAGCGCGAGAAGGATCTGCTCGCGGACGTGAAGGAAAACGCCGAACACGTGATGCTGGTGGATCTCGCACGCAACGATCTCGGCCGCGTGGCGCGCGCGGGCACCGTGCACGTCGATCCGTACCGCGTGATCGAGCGTTACAGCCACGTGATGCATATCGTCAGCGGTGTGAAGGGCGCGCTCGCGCCGGGGCGCGATGCGTTCGATCTGTTCGCGGCCACGTTCCCGGCGGGTACGCTGGTCGGCGCGCCCAAGGTTCGCGCGATGGAAATCATCGACGAACTCGAGCCGGTGCGCCGTGGCCTGTACGGCGGCACGGTCGGGTACTTCGGCGCACGCGGCGACATGGACCAGGCGATCACGATTCGCACGCTGGTGTTCCGCGGCGATGAATACAGCTACCAGGCGGGCGCGGGTGTGGTCTCGGACAGCGTGCCGATCACCGAATACCAGGAAGTGCTCGCCAAGAGCGGCGCGATGGCACTCGCGTTGCAGCTCGCGGCGGAGGGTCTATGAGCGCGCCAGTACGATTGCTGTTGATCGACAACTACGATTCCTTCACCTACAACCTCGTGCAGGCGTTCCTGATTCTCGGCGCGGACGTCGACGTGCGCCGCAACGACGAGATCACGGTGGAAGAAGCGAAGGCGCTGAAGCCCACGCACCTGTGCATCTCGCCGGGCCCCGGCACGCCGTATGACGCGGGCGTGTCGATGGACATGATCCGCGCGTTCGCGGGCGAGGTTCCCGTGTTCGGCGTATGCCTCGGGCATCAATCCATCGTTGAAGTGTTCGGCGGCAAAGTGGTTAGAGCGTCGCGCCTCATGCACGGCAAGACTTCGACCGTCGCGCACGATGGCAAGGGCCTGTTCACCGGCCTCACGCCCAACACCGAAGTCGGCCGGTACCACTCGTTGATCGCCAAGGCGGACACACTGCCCGCCGAGCTCGAAGTGACCGCGCGCACGCCGGAAGGTGAGATCATGGGCGTGCGTCATAAGTCATTGAAAGTAGAGGGCGTTCAGTTCCATCCCGAGAGCGTGCTGACGCCCGAGGGACCGCAGCTCATCGGCAATTTCCTGAAGATGACCGGGGGCCGTCAGTGAACCTGCGCGACACGCTCGAGCATCTGCTCTCGGGCAAGAATCTCAGCGAGGCGGAGGCGACGGAGTTGCTGCGCGCGCTGACGGGCGCGGACATGCCGCCCGCGCTGGCCGGCGCGTTCCTGGCGGCGTTGCGCTCGAAGGGTGTGACGGCGGACGAAGTCCGCGGCTTCGCGCGCGCGATGCGTTCGCTGGCGCGCCAGCCCGCGATTCCCGCGAATCCGAACGCGATCGACATCGTCGGTACGGGCGGCGACTCGTCGGGCAGCTTCAATCTATCCACCGGCGCGGCGCTGCTGACGGCCGCCTGCGGCGTCGACGTGGTCAAACACGGCAACCGCTCGGTCTCCAGCAAGTCCGGCAGCGCCGACGTGCTCGAGCAGCTCGGCCTCAAACTACCGCTGGACGAGTCGGCCGCCGGCGCCTGCCTTGCGGCCACGCATTTCACCTTCCTGTTCGCGCCTCACTACCACCCGGCGATGAAGGCCGTGGGTCCGATCCGCCAGGCGATGGGTGTGCGCACGGTGTTCAACATTCTCGGACCGCTGACGAATCCGGCGGCGCCGCGCTTTCAGCTCACGGGCGCGTTCAATCTGCCCACGGCGCAGCTCATGGCCGACGCGTTGTCGGGCCTGCCCATCGAACGCGCCTTCGTCGTACACGGCGCCGAAGGCTGGGACGAACCCACGCCGCTGGGCCCGTTCACGGTGCTCGACGTGCGTCCCGGCGAAGTGCGCGCGGAAATCCGCAGCCCATCGGACTACGGCCTCGACCTGTGCGGCGCGCGCGATCTCGCCGGCGCCGATGCGGCGTCGAACGCGCGCGCGTTGCGCGCGGTGCTGACCGGTGAGGATCGCGGTCCACATCGCGACGCGCTGTTGTTAGGCACGGCGCTGGCGCTGGAAATCGTCGGGCGCGTGAAGACACCACGCGAGGGCGTCGCGCTGGCGCGCCAGGCGATCGATGGTGGCGCCGCGCGCCGCACGCTGGACGCCATCGCGGCATTCGGCGCACGGGGCGCTGAATGAGCGTGGATTTTCTCGGGCAAATGGCCGCCTCGAGCCGCGCGCGCTCGGCCGAAGCGCAGGCGCGCATCCCGGCGAACGAGTTGCGCGCGCGTATCGCGGATTTGCCAGCGGCTCCAAAACTCGCGCTCGGCGCGTTCGATCTCATCGCCGAGGTGAAGCTGCGCTCGCCCGCGGTGGGTTTGCTCAAGGCGGCCGCCGATGAAAACGTCGGCGAACGTGTCGCGACGTACGCGCGCGCGGGCGCCGCCGCCGTGTCCATCCTCACCGAGCCCAGCCGCTTCGACGGTTCGCTCGACGATCTGGCCGCGGGTGCGCGCGCACTGGCGCCGCTCGGCGTGCCGGCGATGCGCAAGGATTTCCTCGTCGACGGTTACCAGGTGCTCGAAGGCCGCGTGGCCGGCGCGTCGGGCGTGCTCGCGATCATCCGCATGCTGCCGCGCGCGGAGCTCGAACGCTTGATCGACACCGCGCTCGAGCATTCGATGTTCGTGTTGCTCGAAGCCTTCGACGCGCCCGACATCGAACTCGCCCATGCGCTCGTCGATGCACGCCGCGCGCAGCGCGATCTGCTGCTGGTCGGTGTGAACTCGCGCGATCTCGTCACGCTGAAAGTGGTCCCCGGCCGCCTCGATGGCCTGGCCGCGTCATTGCCCAGCAGCGTCAAACGCGTCGCGGAGAGCGGAGTCGCCACCGCCGAGGATGCCGCGCGCATGGCGTCCTGCGGCTACGACCTCGCGCTGGTCGGCAGCGCATTGATGTCGGCGCCGGATCCGGCCGTGCTCGCGAATGCGATGCTCACCGCGGCGCGCGCCGCCCGGGAAAACCGGCAGAGAGCCACGCGATGAACCGACCATTCATCAAGATCTGCGGCATGACGACGCCGGAGGCGGTCAGCGCTGCGCTCGCCTGCGAAGTCGACGCGATCGGTTTCGTCTTTGCGAAATCAGTTCGCCAGGTCACGGCGGCCGTGGCCTGCGAACTCGCCGCGCCGGCGCGCCGCAAGGTGGCCTGCGTGGCGGTCACGCGCCATCCGACGCGCGCCGAAGTCGCCGATATCCTGCGTGAATTCCGCCCCGACATCCTGCAGACCGACATCGAGGACCTCGATAGTCTCGCGCTGCCGATGGAGTTGAGCGTGTTGCCCGTGCTGCGGCCGGGTGCGTCGGTGGCGTGCGCGCTGCCGCGCCGCGTGTTGTTCGAAGGGCCGGTGAGCGGCAGCGGACAAACTACCGACTGGGATGCCGCCGCCGAACTCGCCTTGCGCGCCGAGGTGATCCTCGCCGGGGGACTGAATCCCGACAACGTCGGCGCCGCATTGCGCCGCGTGCGCCCGTTCGGCGTCGATGTGTCGAGCGGCGTGGAAGACGCGCCCGGCATCAAGAGCGCCGCCAAAATCGAAAGTTTCGTGGCCGCCGCCCGACGCGCGGCCCTGGAGTACTCATGAATCCTCTCGACTCTGCCGCCCAGGCCAAACTACTCGCCGACGAGCTCGCCGGGAAATTTCCCGACGAACGTGGCCGGTTCGGCCCCTTCGGCGGCCGCTACGTGCCTGAAACCCTGGTGGCCGCGTTCGACCGCCTCGAAGCCGGCATCAAGAAGTATCTGCACGCGCCGGAATTCCAGGCGGAGCTCGCCGCGGAGCTCAAGAGTTGGGTCGGCCGTCCCACCGCGCTGACACACGCGCCCAGGCTCTCGCAGGCCTGGGGCGCCGACGTCTGGTTCAAGCGCGAGGATCTCGCGCATACCGGCGCGCACAAGATCAACAACGCGCTCGGCCAGGCATTACTCGCGAAGCGTCTCGGCGTGAAGCGCATCGTCGCCGAAACCGGCGCGGGCCAACACGGCGTCGCGACCGCGGCGGCCTGCGCGCGCGTCGGCCTGCCCTGCACGGTGTACATGGGTGCGGTCGACATGGAGCGACAGGCGCCGAACGTCGGCCGCATGAAGTTGCTGGGTGCGACGGTGGTGCCCGTCACCAGCGGCGACAAGACGCTGCGCGCGGCGATCGACGATGCGTTCCGCGCCTGGGTATCGGATCCCGACGAGACCTTCTACATCATCGGCTCTGCGGTCGGCCCGCATCCTTATCCGTATCTCGTGCGCGAGCTGCAGACCGTGATCGGCCGCGAAGCGCGCGCGCAGTTCCTCGAGCGCAACGGCAGGTTGCCCGACGCCGTGATCGCCTGCGTCGGCGGCGGCTCGAACTCGATCGGCATGTTCCACCCGTTCATCGGCGACAAGTCCGTCGAGATCATCGGCATCGAGGCGGGCGGCACGGGCAAGGAGCTCGGCCACAACGCCGCGACGCTCGCGTACGGCAGGCCCGGCGTATTGCAGGGCGCGTATTCGCTGCTGCTGCAGGACGAGGATGGACAAATCCAGGAAACCGAATCGGTGTCCGCGGGTCTCGACTATCCGGGTGTCGGTCCCGAGCATTCGCTGCTGCTGTGGGCGGGCCGCGTGAGCTACGAGGCGGCGACCGACGATGAATCGCTGGAAGCGCTCACGGAGTGCTGCCGCACCGAAGGCATCCTCCCCGCGATCGAATCGGCGCATGCGTTCGCCGGCGCGAAGCGCTGGGCCAAACGGAATCCCGGCAAGAAAGTGCTCATCGGACTTTCCGGCCGCGGCGACAAGGACATGCCAACATTGCAGCGCACCGTGCTCGCCCCAGCGCAAGACGATGCGCAGAACGATACGCAGAAGAAGCCGTCATGACGTCCAGCAAGAAGATACCCCGCGAACAACTGTCCGCCGCGATCACCAACGCACGTGGGGGCACCGCCATCGTCGCGTTCATCACGGCCGGTTATCCGCAGCGCGAGAAATTTCGCGAACAACTGACACAGATCGGCAATGAGGCCGACGTCGTCGAACTCGGCGTGCCGTTCACCGATCCGATGGCCGACGGCATGACGATTCAGCGTTCGAGCCGCGAGGCACTGCGCCAGGGCGTGTCGCTGCGCTGGCTCTTGTCGGAGTTGTCCGCGATGCAAGGGCAGGGCGAATTGCCCCGGGCGCCGCTGGTGCTGATGAGTTATCTCAATCCGCTGCTGGCGTTCGGTTTCGAAAAACTCGCTGCCGCGGCCGCGCAGGCCGGGGTCTGCGGGTTCATCGTGCCGGACCTGCCGTACGACGAAGGCGAGGACTTTCGCGCGGCGCTGCGGCCGCATGGCATCGCGTTGATCCAGATGGTGACGCCGGTGACCACGCCGCAGCGCATGGCGAAGTTGTGCGCGGCGGCCGAGGGCTTCGTCTACGCAGTCACGATGACCGGCACCACCGGCAAGACGGCCGCGGTGCCCGGCGAAGTCACTCATTACCTCGACTCGGTGCGCGCCGCCTCCAAACTACCGGTGTGCGCCGGGTTCGGAATCCGCAGCCGCGAGCAGGTGGAACAGCTCAACGGCCACGTCGCCGGCGTCATCGTCGGTTCGGCGCTGGTCGAAGTTCTCGAAAGCGGACAGGATGCCGCGGCCTTCCTGAGGGCGCTGCGCCCCGACGGTTAACGTGCAACACAAGCTGCCGCGTTACTGGATCCTCGCCGTGTTACTCGGCGGGCTGTCCATGGTCAGCCCGTTTTCGATCGACACATTTTTCCCCGCGTTCCACGCGATGGAAAAAGCTCTCGACGTCAACGCGTTGCAACTGCAGCAGGTGATCACCGCGTACATGCTGCCGTTCGCGTTCGCCTCGCTGTTGCACGGCCCGCTGTCCGACGCCGTCGGGCGCCGGCCCGTGATGATCTGGGGCATGTCGCTGTACACCGTGGGCTCGATCGCCTGCACCTTCGCGCCCAACTACGAGTGGCTGATCGCGGCGCGCGTGGTGCAGGGCGTGACCGCCGGCGTCGGCATGGTCATCGGCCGCGCGGTGATCCGCGACCTGTACGACGGCGCGCGTGCGCAGCGCCTCATGAGCGTGACGACGATGATCTTCAGCATCGCGCCGGCGGTCGCGCCCATCATCGGCGGCTGGGCGCACGTCGCGTTCGGCTGGCGCGCGGTGTTCGCGTTCATGGTGTTGTGCGGACTGGTGTTCACGCTCGCCGCGTGGTGGAAATTGCCGGAGACACATCCGGTTTCCGCGCGCGTGCCGCTCAATACACGCAATCTTGTCGCAACGTCGTCGACGGTGTTGCGGCATCCCGAATTCCTGATGCTCGCGCTCGCGGCCGCGACCAACTTCTCCTCGATCGCCTGTTACATCGGCTCCGCCCCGGCGATCGTGGAAAAACACTGGGGCGGCGGCGAAACGTCTTACTACTGGCTGTTCCTGCCGGTGATCGGCGGCATCCTCACCGGCGCGATCGTCTCGACGATCTTCGCACGGCGCTTCGAGCTGACAGCCCAGATACGCATCGGTCTCGCGCTCACCTGCGCGGCCGCCGCGGCGCGCGCGGTCATCCATTCCACGGTGCCGGATGTCCCGATGCACCTGCAGCAGTCGCTGCTGTTCATCTCCGCCATCGGCGCGCAATTCGCGTTTCCCGTGCTGACGCTGCGGATGCTGGACTTGTTTCCGGCGGCGCGTGGCACCGCTTCCGCGGCGCAGTCATTCGTGGCGCTGCTCTTCACCGCGGTGACGCTCGGTGTCGTGGCGCCGCATGTTTCCTGGAATCTCACGATCCTCGCGTGGACATCGTTCGGTTACACCGTGGTGGCGTGGATCGGGTGGTACCTGTCGGGCCGCTGGCACGTCCGGGGCATTGCCGTAACAGGCTGACAGGACACCGCGGCTAAACGGATCGCGATCCGGCCACGTCTGACCCGCATGACGACGCCCGATCGGTTTATTGCGTTGCACATCCTGCTGGGAAGCGTCCTCGTGGTGGCGGGACTTCTCGGCTTGGACCAGGCGACGGCCGAATACCTGCATGCCTCCGGGCTTCAGGGACTGTGGGTTTTCAATCAGGGCACCGTGCTGCTCGATACGGTCAGCGGCAAGGATCTGTCCAAATTCCTCATCGGCCTGGTCCTGACATCCGCGGCCTGCGCGTTGCTGACGCGTGAAAAGACGCGCGCACTGGGCCGGAGTGTCTTGTTCGTGGGTACCGTGCAGCTCCTGTCCACGCTGATAGCCGGGGTGAGCAAGAATGCATTCGGCCGGATGCGGCCGTTCCAGCTGCTCGAGAGCGGCGACTGGGTTCACGCATGGTTCGCCGGTGGAAGTTCCTTTCCTTCGGGGCACGCGGGTTTCTACTTCGGCCTGTGTATGCCGCTTGCGTACCTGTTCCCGAAATGGCGTTGGCCCTTGCTGCTGATCCCGTGGTTCATCGCCGTCGCGCGCGTGAATGCCAACGATCACTTCGTCAGCGACGTCGCCGCGTCGATCGTGCTTGCGGGTGCCCTTACGATGATCTTCGCGAAGTTGACAATCCGTGGGCGGGCTAACTAAATGCGCGTATGAGACGCGCTTTCCGGTCATTGATTCCCGTCGTCACAATGCTGGCCGGTGCGTCCACCGCGGCCACGCCGACGGCGGACGATTTCGCCTGGCTCAGCGGCCAGTGGTGCCTGGTATCGGGCGATGAGTTCACCGAAGAACACTGGCTGACGCCGCGCGGCAATCTCATGCTCGGTGTTTCACACACCGTGCGCGGCGGAAAAACCACGTCCTTCGAATTCATGCGAATCGAGTTCGGCGCGCAGATTCAGTTCATCGCGCAGCCGCGCGGTCAGCCACCGACCGTCTTCCGGCTCACCGCATCGGGCGACGGATGGGCGCGCTTCGAAAATCGCGAACATGATTTCCCGCAACGGATCGAATACCGGCGCACCGGCACCGGACTTCATGCGGAAATCGCCGGCCCGGGCAAAGACGGCGAGCAGGTCATTCCCTACAAATACGCCACCTGCCTGCGCTGAGCCGATCAACCCGCGTCGTCACGCACGAGCTCCGCCAGCGTCGCGCGCAGCTCGGTCATCTTGGGCGGCTTGCTCAGCACGCGGGCAACGAACTCTGGCTTGTCATCCGTCGCGACCAGCCGATGTCCCCAGCCGGTCAACATGATGATGGGCACCGTCGCGGATAACTGGTGAATGCGGGTCGCGACCTTGCGGCCATCGACGTAGGGCATGCCCAGGTCGGTGATCACGGCATCGAGCTTGCGCCCGGCCATCTGTTCCGTCGCGAAGGTGTCGATGCCGGCCTGGCCGCCCTCGGCGGTGAGCACGGTGTGATCGTCGAGTTCGAGCGCGTCGCGCAGGCTGCGCAGCAGCATCGGATCATCATCGATGAGCAGGATACGCAGTGGGCGCTGCGGCGCCACGGGCGTGGTTTCGCTCGATGACATTCCGCTCGGCGCACTCGGCAGCCGCAGCCGCATCGTCGTGCCCTTGCCGAGTTCGCTGTCGATCTCGAGTTGTCCGCCATGGCGCTGGACCATGCCGAACACCATCGGCAGCCCCAGTCCCGTGCCGCGCTCTCCCTTGGTGGTGAAGAACGGCTCGAGGCAGCGGCTGCGCGTGACTTCACTCATGCCGACGCCGGTGTCCTGCACCTCGACGACGACTTCGCGGTCGCGCGCGTCGTAACGCGTGCGCAGCGTGATCGTGCCGCCATCGGGCAGCGCATCGACCGCGTTGAGCAGCAGGTTCGTCACCGCGTCGCGCACTTCGTTCTCCGCGCCGAGAATGCGCGGCAGGTCCGCCGCCAGGTCGCTGACTACCTCCACGACCACGCCGCGCTCCTGCGGCATGTTGCTCCAGCGCGCGCGCGTCAGATCGATGACCTGGGCCAGGAGCTGGTTCACGTCGACCGGCGCAAGCGTGAGCTCGTGGCCCTGCGGCATGTAGAACGCGCGCATGCGCTGCACGGTTCCGGCCACGTCCTCGATGGCGCGCTGGATCACGGCCAGATGT
Organism: Alcaligenaceae bacterium; assembly: GCA_036677145.1. Classification (GTDB taxonomy): domain Bacteria; phylum Pseudomonadota; class Gammaproteobacteria; order Steroidobacterales; family Steroidobacteraceae; genus CADEED01. The sequence continues at coordinate 22,045 of JAKFFF010000115.1, read as the reverse complement.
TCGCGCGCCCGGTCGGAAAGGTCCTTTTCGTGTGTGAGCATCGACTGCACATACAACGCCGCCGGCGACAACGCGTTGTTGATGTCGTGGGCGATGCCGCTCGCGATCTGTCCGAGCGCGCGCAGCCGCTCCTGCTGCATGACGGTCTGCTGGGTCTCGCGCAGATCCTGGTAGGCGGCCTGCAGCGCGCCGTACAGCCGTGCCTGGCGCGCGGCCAGCGCGACGTGACTCGAAAGCTGCCGCAGGAATTCGCAGGCGTCGCTGCTGAAGGAGTTCGGCAGGCGGCGCGCGACGATGAGCACGCCGAAAACCTCGTCTTCGACGACCAGCGGCGCCAACACCATCGCCGCGAGTCCGGTTGACGCGAGCCGCGAGGACAGCGGCAGCCGGCTGCCGCGGATGTCCGCTTCGTAGATCAGCTCGCCACGCACGCAGCGCCCGAGCATGGCTTCGTCGATGTCTATATGCGAACGCTCGGACAGGCCGAGCCGCATCCCGAGCGGCCCACTCATCGCGCCGAGGCCGGCGACGGTCAATTGCTCGGGCTCGGACTGGTAGGTAGCCACGCAGGCGAAGTCGACGCCGAGATCCTCTTCGAGACTGCGCAGCACGACCTCGAGCACTTCGTTCAACTGCTGGTGCGCGCCGATCGCGTGGGTCGTGCGATCCAGCAGGTGCATGCGTTCGAGCTGTAGTTTGAGCCGGCTTTCGGACAGCACGAAGTCTTCGATGTCAGTGTTGGAGCCGAACCACTTGAGGATGCGGCCGGCGGGATCGCGCAGCGGGATGGCGCGTGTCTTGAACCAGCGATACACGCCGTCGAAACGCCGGATTCGGAACATCTCGTCGTACGTCTCGCCGCTGCTGACGACACGCGCCCATTCCATGCGCACCTTCATGCGATCGTCGGGATGCACCTGTTCGACCCAGCCGTTGCCGAGTTGCTGTTCCTCGCTGATCCCGGTGTAGTCGATCCATTGCCGCGACAGGTAGTCGCAGTAACCGTCGCGCAGGCAGGTCCATACCATCTGCGGCAGGGATTCCGCGAGCGTCTTGAAACGCGCGCGGCTCTCGCGCAATTGCTCGACGGTCTCGCGATGTTCGGTGATGTCGATGCAGGTGCCGATGAATCCGCTGAAGTCGCCGTCGGGTCCGATGATGGGTGTGCCGCGTTCGAGCAGCCAGCGCCATGCGCCGTCGTGGCGTTGCAGGCGGTATTCGACTTCGTAGGGACGACGGGCGTCGAACGCGCCGTGATAGGTGTCGAGCACGCGATCGAAGTCGGCTGAATGCAGGTGGTCGCACCAGCCGTCGCCGAGTTCTTTTTCCATTTCGCGGCCGACGAAATCGAGCCAGCGCTGGTTGAACCATGTGCAACGCTTGTCGGGTCCGCTCATCCAGATCAGTACCGGCGCGCTGTTGGCCGTCGCGCGAAAACGCTGCTCGCTTTCTCGCAACGCCGCCTGGGAGCGCAACCGACTGGTGATGTCGCGGATGAATGCGCTGAACACCAGCTCTTCGCCGAAGCCGATGGGCGTGATCGCGATTTCCACCGGAAACTCGCGGTTTTCCCGGTTCAACGCGGACAATTCGAAGCGGCGGTTCAGTACGCGGGCGACGCCGGTTTCCAAGTACAACTTGAGCCCGATGCGATGTTCTTCGCGATACCGCTCCGGAACGATCACCTCCGCGAGCTCGCGCCCGGTCACCTCGGCGCGCGTCCAGCCGAACATCCGTTCGGCTTGCGGATTCCATCCCGTGATGATGCCGGCCGCATTCATCGTCACCACCGCGTCGAGCGCAGTTTCGACGATGAGCTGGTGTCGCTCCTCGCTGATGCGCAAGTTGTGCTCGGCGCGCCGGCGCAGCCGGTCGGCGCGTTCGCCGCGCGCGCCATTGATCCATACGATGGCTACGAACACGATGATGCTGCATAGCGCGAAGAGCGAGACGGCCTCTTCGATCGAGAGCACGCCGCGCCGCGCGGCATAGACGGTCAATGCTCCGGCGGCCAGCGGCACGAGAATGGCGGCGGGCAGCAGCTTGCGCGCGATGCCGCCGCCCACGCCTTCGCTGGTGAGCAGTGCGGAGATGCCGGCGTCGCTGCGCAACGAGAGAATTCCGGCCGCGAGCAGCATGATGCCAATCGCGGTATGCGCCGCCACGAGACTGAACACGGCGCCCGGTTCACCACCGAACACGTAGCGCGAGAACCCTAACCATCCCACCAGCAGCGCGGCGATGCCGAGCACCTGGTGCACCAGCGCCAGGCGCCGCTCGGCCGCGCACCACAGCGCGCCACCCAGAAAACACAGGGCGGCGGCGGTGCTCGGCGCCATCCGGACCGGCCGGGGACCCGGGCCGTCGTAAATCGCATCGAACGACAGTTGCTCGAGGTGCACGTTCCAGCCGGCGACGTGACGCACCAGCATCACCAATCCAATGGCGCCCAACAATAATCCGATGATGCGCGCCGGTGTGTGCCGTCCGGAAGCGGCGAGCCACAGGCCCGCGCCGGCGAGCACGAAGGACACCGCGGTGAGCCGGGCCATTTTCGGCAAGCTAGGCGCGAGATTGGTGAGCTGGTCGATGCCGAAAGCCCAGCCCGCGAGGACGATGAGGCCCACCATCACTGCTACGAACGCGGCGAATCGCGCGAGAACGCGACCTTGGCCGAAGCTTTCGTCCGTGATCATGCCGCCAAACTACCCAACGCCGCGCGCGGCGTCGAGACGCATGAGTCCGATTGTTGGGCCGCTGCCAGCCCCCGGGGGCGCCGGATCCCTAACGGCGCAGCTCTATGGACAACCAGACCGTGCCGAATACGGCCAGGGACCATCCCGCCCACGCCGGATCGTGCCCGGTCGCGAGCCAGACGATGCCGCCAAGCAGCACTACCGCGGCGACGGTCACCTTGTCGCGCCGGCGGTTGGTGCGCTTGATCTCGGCGCGCAGCGCGTTGATTTCGGGCGCTTCCACCGCCAGGCGCAGGCGCCCGTCTTGCGCTCGCTGCACCGCCGAACGCACCAGCGGCGCGAGCGTCTGCAGGCTGTTGATGATCTCGGGCAACTGGACGCGGGCTTTTTCCATGACCGCGCGCGCACTCATCTTCTCGCGCACCCAGTCACGCATGATCGGGCCGGCGGTCTTGAAGATGTCGAGGTCGGGATACAGGTCGCGCCCGAGGCCCTCGATATTGAGCAGCGTCTTCTGCAGCAGGATGAGCTGGGGCTGGATTTCCACGTTGAAGCGCCGCGAGATTTCGAACAGGCGCAGCAACACCGTACCGAACGAGATTTCTTTCAGCGGCTTGTTGAAGATCGGCTCGCACACGGTGCGGATCGCCGATTCCATCTCGTCGACGCGCGAACCTTCCGGCACCCAGCCGGACTCCAGGTGCAAGGTCGCCACCCGGCGGTAGTCGCGATCGAACACCGCGAGAAAATTCTCGGCGAGGTAGTACTGGTCACGCGGATCGAGCGTGCCGACGATGCCGAAATCCACCGCGGCATATTTCGGCTGCGCGGGATTGTCGATCAGCACGAAGATGTTGCCGGGGTGCATGTCCGCGTGGAAGAAGTTGTGGCGGAACACCTGCGTGAAGAAGATCTCGACGCCGTTTTCGGCGAGGCGTCGGATGTCGGTGCCGGCCTCGCGCAGCCGGGCCATGTTCGAGATCTGCACGCCGTGAATGCGTTCCATGACCATCACGTCGGGGCGGCAGAAATCCCAGTGCACCGCCGGCACGTAAAGAAGAGGCGAGCCTTCGAAGTTGCGGCGCAGCTGCGAGGCATTGCCCGCTTCCCGCATCAGGTCGAGTTCGTCGAGGATGGTCTTCTGGTACTCGCGCACCACCTCGAGCGGGCGCAGCCGGCGGCTGCCTTCCCAATGGCGCTCGGCAATACGCGCCAGTTCGTGCAGCACCTCCAGATCCCGCGCGATGACCTCGTGCATGCCCGGCCGCAGCACCTTCACCACGACCTCGCGCGTCTGCGCGCCATTGAGCGGCACCTCGGGGCGCAGCTCCGCGGTGTGCACCTGCGCGATCGACGCGGCCGCGAGCGGCTGCTCGTCGAACTTGGAGAACACCTGTTCGGCCGCGCGGCCGTAAGCCCGCTCGACGATCGCGCGCGCGATCTTGCCGTCGAACGGCGGCACGCGATCCTGCAGTTTCGCGAGCTCGTCGGCGATGTCGACCGGCAGCAGGTCGCGCCGGGTAGATAGAGCCTGGCCGAATTTCACGAATATGGGCCCGAGCTCCTGGAGCGCCAGCCGCAGGCGCTCGCCGCGCGGCGCATCGCCGCGGCGCACCGCCCAGGTCCACGGCGACATCAGGAACAGGAAACGCAGCGGCCGGTACAGGTGCGTGGCGCGCACGAACTCGTCGAGTCCGTGGCGCACCAGTACTCGTTGAATCTCGATGAGTCGGGCGATGACGCGCAGCTTCATCGTTCGACGTCCTCTTCGCCGGGCTGCGCGAGCGAGCGCGTGCGCGCATCGAGCCGGTCGAGATCCTCGCGCAGGCGTTCGACGCCGCGGTAGAAGTCCTCGGCCTCCGCGCGCGGCACGAGATCGCCGCGTTCATGCGCGAGGTATTCGGCGACGTTGCGCACCGAGGTCCTGGCGGCGCGCCGGCCGAATCCGGCCGCCATGCGCACGAAGCGCAGCGCCTGGTGCGCGGGTGTATCCCCGATCAATCGCGCGAGTTCCTCTTCGACGTCCGGCTTGAGCAACATGGCGAGCTCGCGATATTTCTGGGCCACTTCCGCGTCCCCGCGGATGGAAACGTCGCCGCGCTGCACGACTTCCTCCGGATTCGGTCCGGCCAGCGCCGCGAGGTTCATCAAACTACCTGAGATCTCGGCGTCCGGAGCACGCGAGTCCGGCGCTTCTTTCGTGAGCCGGAGCGAGTCGCCGAGCGCTTCGGCGACCAGCACCCAGCCGAGGCCGCGCGCCTCTACACGCACGCGTTTGTCCTTGAGCGCCTGACACAACTCGCGCGCGCGCGGGCTGCGCGGCAGGTTCCGGTTCAGGAGGTTCTCGATCGCCTGGGTCAGCATGGGCTAGTAACGATAGCCTCGATGCACGGCGACGATGCCACCCGAGAGGTTGTGATAGCGGCAGTCTTCGAGCCCGGCTTCGCGCATCATTCCGAGCAGGGTTTCCTGGTCCGGATGCATGCGGATGGACTCGGCGAGGTAGCGATAGCTGTCCTCGTCTTGCGCGACGAACTTGCCGATCAGCGGCAATACGCGGAATGAATAGAGATCGTAGACCGGCTTGAGCAGCGGCACGGTCGGATGCGAGAACTCGAGCACCAGCAATTGCCCGCCGGGCTTGAGCACGCGCCGCATGTCGGCCAGCGCGGCGGCCTTGTCGGTGACGTTGCGCAGGCCGAAGCCGATGGTGACGCAGTCGAACTGCGAGTCCGCGAAGGGCAGCTTCTCGGCGTTGGCGAGCACGCAGGTGACGTTCCCGACGAAACCGGAATCGAGCAAACGATCACGGCCCTCGCCCAGCATGGCGGCATTGATGTCCGAGAGGATCACCTGGCCGGATTTGCCGACCTGCTTCGCGAGACCGGCGCTCAGATCGCCGGTGCCGCCCGCGACGTCGAGTGCGCGCTGCCCGGGGCGCAGGTTCGTCAACGACAGCGTGAATTCCTTCCAGAGGCGATGGGCGCCACCGGACATCAGGTCGTTCATCAGGTCGTACTTGCCGGCCACGGAGTCGAAAACGCCGCGCACCCGGCTCTGCTTTTCGGTCCACGCCACGCGTTCGAAGCCGAAATCGGTCTCAGGTGTTTTCTTGGGATCGGTCACGAGGCGAAGTATAGACGTGACAGCGCGGGTCACGAGAAAGCGCTGGCTTTTCGGGATCGCTTTGGTTACAAAGCCCAACTATTCGAGCGGGGGATCTTGGAAAGGGCTGGCCACCTCATGGGTGGCCAGCCTTTTTTTATGGCTGGCGCCATGAATCTCGGGCCGGGCCTGCGGCCGGCTCCATGAGCTACTGTTGAGTCGCAAGTACCCGAGCCTGGTACTTGGCCCAATTGTCGGCGTGCTTTTCGCCGAGTTCGCGCAGATAAGCCCATGTGAACAGGCCCGAGTCGTGGCCGTCGTCGAACACCAGTTTCACGGCGTATTGTCCCACGGGCTCGACGGCCCGGATTCCCACGTTCTGCTTGCCGAGCACCAGCACTTCCTGGCCCGGCCCATGGCCTTTCACCTCGGCCGAGGGCGAGTGCACGCGCAGGTATTCGAACGGCAGCAGGAAGCGCGTGCCGTCCTCGAAGGCGACTTCCAGCACGCGCGAGCGCGTTCGTAGGCGGATTTCTATCGGCGTCGTCATGTTCGGGCCCGAAGCCTATACTCGGCCACGTGCCGGCGGTGGAAAACCGGCGTCTTATCCGGGGGGATATGCAACCGACGGACACTTCGCATCCCGACTATTTTCACAAGGTCGTGGATTGCCAATGGGCCTGCCCAGCACATACCGACGTCCCCGAATACATTCGACTTATTGCTCAGGGGCGCTTCACCGACGCCTACATGGTGAACCGCCAGTCGAACGTATTTCCTGGAATCCTCGGGCGCGTGTGCGATCGGCCCTGCGAGCCGGCGTGCCGTCGAGGGCGCGTCGAAGAGAAACCGGTGGCCATCTGCCGCCTCAAGCGCGTCGCGGCTGATCATCGCGACGAAGACATTCGCGGCCGCCTGCCGAAGATACCCAAGCTCAAGAACGGCAAGAAGGTCGCGCTGGTCGGCGCGGGCTGTGCCTCGCTGACGGTCGCGAACGACCTCATGCCGCTCGGCTACTCGGTCACCATTTTCGAACAGTTCGGCGTGCCGGGCGGGCTCATGCGCACGAACATTCCGTCGTTCCGCCTGCCCGCGGAAGTGCTCAACGACGAGATCGCGCAGATCGTCGACATGGGTGTGGACCTCAAGCTGAATCATCCGATCAAGTCGATGAAGGAACTCATCGAGAAGGGTGGGTTCGATGCGGTGTTCGTCGGCGCGGGCGCGCCGAAGGGCAAGGAGCTGTCGCTGCCGGGACGCAAGGAAGGCGCTTCCAACATCCACATCGGCATCACCTGGCTCGAGTCGGTCGCGTTCGAGCACATCAAGTCGATCGGCGAGAAGGTGCTGATCATCGGCGTGGGCAACACGGCGATGGACTGCTGCCGCACATCGCTGCGCCTCGGCGCGAAGGACGTGAAGGTCATGGCGCGCAAGCCGCGTCAGTTCTTCAAGGCTTCGGCCTGGGAACTGGAAGACGCGGAAGAAGAACACGTCAAGATCGTGATCAACCGTTCTCCCAAGGCGTTCGTCGTCGAGAACGGCAAGTTGAAGGGCATGAACTTCGACGTGATCGAATATGACATCGACGCCAACGGCCGCATCACGGCCGAGCGCATCACGGGCGAGGAATTCCTCGAGGCCGACGATGTGATCCTCGCGATCGGGCAGGAAAACGCCTTCCCGTGGATCGAGCGCGATCTCGGCATCGAGTTCGACAAGTGGGATGTGCCGAAGGTGGACGTGAAGACCTTCGAGTCCTCGCGCGCCGGTGTGTTCTTCGGCGGCGACGCGGCGTTCGGGCCCAAGAACATCATCTGGGCCGTTGAACATGGGCACCAGGCCGCGATTTCGATTCACAACCACTGCCAGGGCAAGCCGGTGAATGAACGGCTCGCGCCCAGCGTGAATCTGCAGTCGCGCAAGATGGGCATGCACGAATGGGCCTATGCGAACGACTACAACGCGGCCGAGCGGCGCCTGATGCCGCACGTCTCGCTCAAGGAACGCTTCAAGAAACTCGACATCGAAGTCGAACTCGGTTTCACCGCCGAGCAGATCGAAAAAGAAGTGCAGCGCTGCCTCAACTGCGACGTGCAGACGGTGTTCGAAACGAAGCTGTGTATCGAATGCGACGCATGCATCGACATCTGTCCGGTGGATTGCCTCACGATCACGCACAACGGCGAAGAGGCCGAACTGCGTACGCGGCTCAAGGCGCCCGCGAAAAATGTCACTCAGGCCTTGTACGTATCCTCGCCCCTGAAACACACGGCGAGAGTCATGGTCAAAGACGAGGACTTGTGCGTCCACTGCGGCCTGTGCGCGGAGCGCTGCCCGACGGCGGCGTGGGACATGCAGAAATCCGTCATCAATTGGCCCCATGCAGAGGATGAAGCGGCGGCCCAACTTTCGAAGATGGCAGCGAAGATTCCCAAGAGCGCCTGACAAATGAGCCAAGACAGGACGAATGACTTCGCGATCAAGATCGCGACGGTGAATGGCACGGGCAGCGCAAGCGCCAACACGCTGCTGATGAAGTCGATCTTTCGCAGCGGGATCCCGGTGATGGGCAAGAATTACTTCCCGTCGAACATCCAGGGTCTGCCGACCTGGTACGAGATCCGCGTGACGAAAGACAACTACGTCGCGCGTTCGGGAAAGATCGATGTCATGGTCGCGATGAACGCCGAGACCTACGCGCGCGACGTGCGTGAAGTGGCCTCCGGCGGGTATCTCATCTACGACAGCACCTGGCCTCGTCCCTCCTTGCTGGCGCGCGACGACATCACGGTGCTCGGCGTGCCGCTCGCGAAGCTCTGCAACGAGAATTTCAACGGCGTGCGCACGCGCATTCTGATGAAGAACATCTGTTACGCCGGCGTGCTCGCGGCGTTGCTCGATCTCGATGTCGAAAAGATCCGCGGTCTGCTGGCGGAGACCTACGCCAAGAAGCCGCAACTCGTCGATTCGAACATGAAGGCGATCCAGCTCGGTTACGACTACGCGAAGGCGAATCTGCCGTGCCCGCTGCCGCTGAAAGTGGCGCCCCTCGACAAGACGAAGGGCCACATCATGATCGACGGCAACACGGCGGCCGGCCTCGGCTGCGTGTTCGCGGGGGCAACCGTGGGCGCCTGGTATCCGATCACGCCGTCTACGTCATTGATGGACGCGTTCAAGGCGTTCTCCGACCGGCTGCGCGTCGATCCCGAGACCGGCAAGAAGAACTTCGCGTTCATCCAGGCGGAAGACGAACTCGCGGCCATCGGCATGGTGCTCGGCGCGACGTGGAACGGCGCGCGTGCATTCACCGCGACCTCGGGTCCGGGCGTGTCGTTGATGAACGAATTCCTCGGCCTCGCGTATTACGCCGAGGTGCCCGCCGTGCTGTTCGACATCCAGCGCGTGGGTCCGTCCACGGGCATGCCGACACGCACGCAGCAATGCGACATCCTGGAAGCGGCGTACGCCTCGCATGGCGATACCAAACATGTCTGTCTTTTCCCGCGCGATCCGGAGGAATGCTTCTACTTCGCGCGCGATGCCTTCGACCTGGCCGAACGGCTGCAGACCCCGGTGCTGGTGCTCAGCGATCTCGACATCGGCATGAACGACTGGATGTGCCCCGATCTCAAGTGGGACGACAACTACGTTCCCGATCGCGGCAAGGTTCTCGGGCTCGAGGAGATCAAGAAACTCGAGAAATTCCATCGTTACCTGGACGTCGACGGTGACGGGATTCCGTGGCGCACGCTGCCGGGCGTGCATCCGAAGGGCGCGTACTTCACGCGCGGCTCGGGCCACACGCAGTACGGCGCGTATACCGAGGACTCGGCCGAATACCAGATCGTGCTGGACCGCCTGACGCGCAAGTTCCACACCGCCCAGCGGCTCGTTCCGCATCCCGTCATCGAGCAGGATCCGAAGATCGACATCGCGGTGGTGGCGTACGGCAGCTCCGACGGTGCGGTGCGCGAGGCGCTCGACATCCTCGGCGCGCACGGGCTCAAGGCTAACTACATGCGGCTGCGCGCATTCCCGTTCGGCGAGGACGTGGAGAAATTCCTCGAATCTCACAAGCTGGTGTTCGTGATCGAGCAGAATCGCGACGCGCAGATGCGCTCGCTGCTCACGCTCGAGACACGCGTGGAGAAAGCGAAGCTGCGCTCGCTGCTGCACTACAGCGGCCTGCCGATCTCCTCGGAGTTCATCGTCAAGGGTGTGCTGGCCGAAGTCGAACCCAAGACGCGCAAGCCCGAGGTGGTCGCGCCGGCGGCGCGCAGCTCACAAGGTGTCGCATGACATACCTGCCGAAACCCAAGGTTCATCATCCCTCGCTGCCGAAAAACTCGCTCGGCCTCACGCGCCGCGACTACGAGGGAGGCCTCTCGACCCTGTGCGCGGGCTGCGGCCACGATTCGATCACCGCGGCCATTATCGAGGCCACCTGGGGGCTCGACATCGAGCCGCAGAACATGGTGAAGCTGTCCGGCATCGGCTGCTCGTCGAAGACCACTGCGTATTTCGTCAGCGGCGGGCACGGGTTCAATTCCGTCCATGGCCGCATGCCGTCGATCGCGATGGGCGCGAACGCGGCCAATCGCAACCTCACCTACATCGGTGTCTCGGGAGACGGCGATACGCTGTCCATCGGGCTCGGGCAGTTCTGTCATGCGATCCGCCGCAATCTGAACATGGCCTACATCATCGAGAACAACGGTGTGTACGGCCTGACGAAAGGGCAATTCTCGGCCTCGGCCGACGTGGGCACGAAGGCCAAGAAAGGCGAGGTGAATCAGCAGCCGCCGATCGATCCGGTGCTGCTCGCGCTCACGCTCGGTGCGACCTTCGTCGCGCGCAGTTTCTCGGGCGACAAGGAGCAGCTGGTGCCGCTCGTCCAGGCCGCGCTGCGGCACAAGGGTTTTGCCTTGATAGACGTGTTGTCCCCGTGCGTGACGTTCAACGATCACGAGGGTTCGACCAAGAGTTATGAGTACACCCGCGAGCATTACGATGCCGCGGTGCACGCGGACTTCATTCCGTTCCAACGCGAGATCTCCGCGGAGTATTCGGCGGGCGACGTTTTGCCGGTGGTACTGCACGACGGCAGCCGGATACTGCTGCGCAAGCTGGAGTCGAACTACGACCCGACGGATCGCACCTCGGCCATGACGGCAATACAGGAACGCTTGAAAAAAGGTGAATTCCTGACCGGGTTGTTATACGTGGATCCCGCAGGCAAGGAGTTCCACGAAGTCAATGAGACCCCGTCCATTCCGCTCAACCAAATACCCCATGCCCGGCTGTCGCCGGGGTCGGCGGCGCTCGCGAAAGTTCTAGCCAGATATCGTTAGAGGCGCTATGTTTCGGCCCGCTACGATGATTAGGTAGATTCAGGAGTCGACATGACCGAAGAGAAGTCCCAGAAATTCACTTCTAAGGTGCGCCGCGGGCTCACCTGGGTAAGCACGGTGTCGTCCACCGAGCTTGCGCGCGTCAAACAGGAAGCTGGCGGTGGCCGCATTCCTGGCATGACCGCCGCGCAGCTGTCGGACATTGAAGCCGCGCTGCTGTGGATTGCGCAGAACAAGGAAGAAGCGAATGGGTAAGGGTGACCGCCGCACCAAGCGCGGCAAACTCTACGCGGGATCGTTTGGAAAGACCCGCGCGAAAGATCCTGCGAAGAAAAAAGCTCGAACTGCCAAAGCGAAAAAGAAAGCCTAAGCCAGACTTCCAGCACAGGTCCACGAAGCCCGCGTCTTGAAAAACGCGGGCTTTGTCATTTCAGCGGTTCGATGCAGGGTCGACCGCTCGATCGCTCAGGCGGATTCCGTGACGACGCGCAGCCCTTTTATGGCCCGGTATTTCTGGACCAGCTCGAGAGCGGACTGACTGTTAGGCGGTAGTTCGGCGTCGCTGGCTCCGAGCGGCGTCACGCGTTCGCCCCAGCGCACCACGTGGCCCGTGAACGTGAGCCCGCCGCCGAATGACGGCATGAGCAGCAACGCGCCCGGTTTGACGCGACCCTCTTCGAGCGCCTCGCATAGCGCGACCGGCACCGTCGCCGCCGACATGTTGCCGTAACGGTGCACGTTCACGAACACGCGCTCCATCGGCACGCCGGTCTTCTTCGCGACCGACTCGATGATGCGCAGGTTCGCCTGGTGGGGGATGACGAGATCCACGTCCGCCGCCGACTTGCCGGTCTTCTCGAGCGCTTCCTCGCAGGCCGCGGCCATGCCGTGCACGGCTTTCTTGAAGATCTCCTGGCCCTCGAACTGCCACTCGGTCTTGCCGAAGATGCGGTTCTGGTGCGCATAGGCCGTGCCCATGCCGTGCACCCGCAGGATCTCGCGCGATTCGCCGTAACAACCGAGGCGTTCCGCCAGCAGGCCCTCCTCTTTGTCGGTGGCCTCGAGCACAACGGCCGCGGCGCCGTCGCCGAACAACACGGCGGTATTGCGGTCGCTCCAGTCGATGAACGGCGAGATGACCTCGGCGCCGATGACGACCGCGTTCCTGACGACGCCCGTGCGAATCAGCGCGGTGGCGGTAGATAGGGAATACAGGAAGCTGGTGCAGGCGGTGTTGATGTCCATCGCCGCGCAACCCTCGGCGCCGATGCGGCGCTGGATGCCCGAGGCGACGTTCGGCACCTGATCGTCGTAGCTGGTGGTGCCGGCCACGATGAGTTCGATCCGTTTGCCATCCATCCCTGCGCAGGCGAGCGCGCGCGCCACCGCCACGTGCATCAATTCGCTGAGCGGAACGTGCGAAACACGGCGTTCGCGGATGCCGGTGCGGCTGGTGATCCACTCGTCGCTGGTATCGAGAAAAGTCGCGATGTCGGCGTTGCTGAGTACGCCAGGCGGCAGGCATTTACCCCAGCCGGTGATCGCTGCTCCGCGTGACATGTTTGCTGACATGGGCTGGGAGGATAAGGCGAACTCCATTAGAGTTCACGTCCATGACCAAACACGACTTTTCGCGCTGGCGGCCACATCCCTGGCACGGCCTGGACACGGGGGAAGACGCCCCCCGCATCGTCAATGCCTACATCGAAATCACGCCTTTCGACGTCATCAAGTACGAAATCGACAAGGCCTCGGGTTACCTGCGGGTCGACCGGCCGCAGCGCTCGTCATCGCACCCGCCGACGTTGTATGGATTCATCCCCAAGACCTATTGCGGCGCGCGCATCGCGAAGCTCGCTCCGGGCTGCGAACGCGGCGACGGGGATCCGCTCGACATCTGCGTGGTCAGCGAACGGCCCATCGAGCGCTCGGAAGTCCTGCTGCGCGCGCGCGTGGTCGGCGGACTGCAACTCATCGATCGCGGCGAAGCGGATGACAAGATCATCGGCGTGCTCGAAGGCGACTACGTGTGGGATCACGTCAAGGACATCTCGCAGCTACCGCCGGTTCTCGTCGAGCGGCTCGAGCATTACTTCAACACCTACAAGATGGTGCCGGGCGAGCCTAACAAGCTGCACATCGCCGGGAAGTACGGCTTCGAACACGCCAAGAAAGTCATCGAGGCTTCGCGCGAGGATTACCAGGAGTGTTTCGGGGAAGCGTCGCAGGAACGCCGCCGCACCTGACCTCAGACAGGCATTGAAGCGTGCGGCTCAAGGCAGCCGGCGCGCGATCAAGGCATCCGGCGGCCACGCCATCGCATCAGGAATCCGGCGACCAGCGCGGCGCAGGGCGCCAGAAACCACGAAATCAGCACGAATTGCGGCGTAAGGGTGTTCGGGATCAAAAGACCGAGCGCCAGTGCCGGCAATCCCGCGACGAGCCCGTGCAGAAAGGGACTGTTCGCTCCGAGCACACCCGCCCAGACGCCGGTGATGAACTGCACCAGCGACCAGGTGGCCGCCAGTCGCGCGTCACTCACGTGACCTGGCAGCGCGAGCAGCGTCGCGAGACCTCCGACCAGGGACAAGGCGCCGCTCACGACGAGGGCGCCGATGCGCAACTTTTGCGTGGGTGCGGCGGGTTTCACGGGTTCGGTTTGCAAATGAGTACCTTGCGTCCCTATTGAGCAACTATAGCTAGAGGCGGCGCATTCTCGCGGCGCACCGCGGCTTCGGCAAGAACGAAGGGAATCGGGGCGTGAGTTGCGCTAAGTTTATCGCCATGAATCGCCCGTCCTTCCGCGGCCGCTTCGCGGCGCTGGCGCTCGCCTGTTACGCGCTGTCTGTTTTCGTCGTGATGGAAGCGGACGCCGCGCCCAAGCGCGTTCCCACCCACGATGACATCTGGCTCATGAAGCGCGTCGGCCCGCCCCAGGCGAGCCCCGATGGGCGCTGGGTCGTGGTCTCCGTGGTGGAGCCGTCCTACGAGGAGACCTCGCAGGCGAGCGACCTTTGGCTTATTGACACCGCCGGGCAGGAATCCACGCGGCGGCTGACTTCGACGCGCCGGCCGGAAACGGGAGTCGTGTGGAGCCCGGACAGTCGCTTCATCGCCTTCAGCGCGCTGCGCGACAACGATGAAGCGCCGCAGATTTACGTGCTCGACCTTTCGAAGGGCGGCGAGGCGCGGCGGCTGACGACTCTATCCGGCGGCGCCCGCGCACCCGCGTTCGCGCACGATGGCCGGCATATCGCGTTCGTCTCCATCATGTTTTCCGGCGTGCGTGACGAAGCCTCCAACGAAAGGGAAATAGAGGCGCTGCGTTCGCGCAAGGCGAACGTCCGAATTTATGAGGGTTTTCCGATCCGCAACTGGGATCGCTGGCTCGACACGCGCCAGGTGCGCGTCTTCGTGATGTCGCTGGACGCGGATGGCAATCCCATCGGCGCGCCGCGTGATCTGCTCGCGGGAACCAAACTCGCCGCGAGTCCCGGGTTCGCCGGCCGGCAGACCGATACCGGCGAAGAGATCGAAATCGAATTCACGCCGGACAATGGATCGCTGGTGTTCGCCGCTTCGACGAACCGCAACACCGCCGCCTACGAGTTCCCGGATTCGCAGTTGTTCATCGCAAGTCTCGCGGGGGGTGAACCGCGCCAGATCACCGCGGGGCTGGATCGCTGGGCGATGCCGCGGTTCACACCGAATGGGGATCACCTGATCGCGGTGGTCGAAAAGCAGGACGGAAAATTCGTCTACAACGCCGCGCGGCTCGCCGCATTGCCGTGGCCGGGAAGCGCGGTGCCCACGCTGATACCGGTCGATCTCGATCTTTCGGTGGATGGGTACGCGATCTCGCCGGACTCGAACCGGATCTACTTCATCGCCGAGGACAGCGGCCACTCGAAGCTCTATTCGGTGCGAGTCGTCGGCGGCAAGGTGCAGACTTTGTTTGGCATCGACAGGGGTTCGTACACGAACATCTCGATTCCCGCGCGCACCGAAAATGTCATGTTGTTCGCGAACTGGGAAGGCGCCAGTGATCCGGGTGAAGTCGTGATCGTGACGCCGCAAGGTGGCAAGGCGATCCCGCTGAGTGGCTTCAATCGACGCCGCACCGCGCAGCTCGATCTGCCGACGGTCGAAAACTTCTGGTTCAAGTCGAGCCGCGGCAAGATGATCCACAACCTGGTCGTGCGGCCGCCGGGATTCGATCCGAAGAAAAAGTATCCGCTATTCGTGGTGATTCATGGCGGGCCGCATGGCATGTGGCGCGACCAGTTCTTCATCCGCTGGAACTATCACCTGCTGGCGGCGCCGGGTTACGTGTTGCTGCTCACTAACTACTCGGGCTCGACCGGGTTCGGCGAGGAATTCGCGCGCTCCATCCAGGGAGATCCGTTCAAGGGGCCCGCGGACGAGATCAACGAAGCGGCGGACGCGGCGATCGGCCAATACTCATTCATCGACGGCGAGCGCCAATGCGCCGGCGGCGCGAGTTACGGCGGGCACCTCGCGAACTGGCTGCAGGGCACCACGACGCGTTACAAGTGCCTGGTCAGTCACGCCGGCCTGGTCAATATCGAATCGCAATGGGGCACGAGCGACATGATCTTCCAGCGCGAGGTCAACATGGGTGGGCCGCCGTGGGAACAGTCGGCCGTCTGGCGCGAGCAGAACCCGGTGCGGCTCGCCGCGAACTTCCGCACGCCAGTGCTCGTGACCGTTGGCGAAAACGATTTCCGGGTGCCGCTCAACAATTCGCTCGAATACTGGAGCGCGCTGCAACGCATGAAAGTTCCGAGCCGGCTCGTCGTGTTTCCGGATGAGAATCACTGGATCCAGAAGGGCGAAGACAGCCGGGTGTTCTACGCGGAAATCGCCGCGTGGCTCGACCGTTGGCTGAAGACTCCTTAGAGCGAGCGCACGAATACCAGCGTGAGATTGTTGGCCGGCATGCGCACGACCTGCTGGCGATGCAGCCCATGGGCGGCCGCGACGCGCGTGACTTCCGCAAGGTCGCGCAGACCCCACTCGGGATTGCGCCGCTTGAGTGACGCGTCGAAATCCAGGTTCGACTGCACAGCCCGGCCATCCTCGAGATAAGGCCCGTACAACACGAGCTTGCCCATTGTCGGCAGGTGGCGAGCGGCGCCGCGCAGCAACGCATGCGTCGCGGACCACGGCGATATGTGGACCATGTTGATGCAGAGGATGACGTCGTAGAGATCATCGACCGGCCAGCGCGGCTCCTGCACGTCGAGCGCGACGGGGTCGGCGACATTCGTGAGGCCGGCCTCGCGAATGCGCGTCACGATGGCTTCGCGATGCGGCGCGTCTGGTTCGGTGGGTTGAAAGCGGACACCAGGCAGTGCCGCGGCGAAGAAACATACGTGCTGACCGGTGCCGGAAGCGATCTCGAGAACCGAGCCCTTCTCCGGCAGCAGCGACTCGAGGACGGTGAGGATCGGATCCTTGTTGCGTTCGGCGGCCGCGGAGGTCAGCAGCTCGTTCGTCATTGATTGCTGCGCTCGTCGCGGATCTTCTTGACCGTCATCCAGATGAACAAACTGATGACGCTCAACAACAGGAACATCAAAACCGCGAGAATCGGCCGGAAACGCCACGCCTCGACGAGGCCCCAGGCCACGCCGATGGGCGTCATGGTCAGCAGGATTGGTTTGGCGATTCGCATGATGAAAGGCGTTGCCGGGAAGGGATTCCCGGGATTGAGTGTACCCGCGCACAGGCGCAAACGTGTTCTCAATCCCGGGAATCCCTTCCCGGCACCATCCAACTACAGGATGTAGCGGGACAGATCCTCATCCTTCGCAAGCTCGCCGAGATGCTTATCCACGTACGCGCCATCGATCTCGATCGACGTGCCGCCTTTTTCCGCGGCATCGAACGACACGCTCTCGAGCAGGCGCTCCATCACGGTGTGCAGCCGGCGCGCGCCGATGTTCTCGGTTTTCTCGTTCACGCTGGACGCGATTTCCGCGATCCGCCGCACGCCGCTCGTGGCGAACGTCACGGCAACACCTTCGGTGTTCATCAACGCGTTGTACTGCGTGGTCAACGAGGCGTCGGGCTCCGTGAGGATGCGCACGAAATCCTCCACCTTCAGCGATTCGAGTTCGACGCGGATCGGGAAGCGGCCCTGCAGCTCCGGAATCAGATCCGACGGCTTCGACATGTGAAACGCGCCGGACGCGATGAACAGGATGTGATCGGTCTTGATCTGCCCGTACTTCGTCGACACGGTGCTGCCTTCGACCAGCGGCAGCAGGTCGCGCTGCACGCCTTCGCGTGACACATCGGCGCCGTAACTGTCCTGGCGGCGCGCGACCTTGTCGATCTCGTCGATGAACACAATGCCGTTCTGCTCGGCGTTCGCCAGCGCACGCGCGCGCAGCTCTTCTTCGTTCACGAGCTTGCCGGCCTCTTCATCGACCAGCAGCTTCTGCGCTTCCTTCACCTTGAGTTTGCGCGGCTTGGTGCGGTTGCCGCCGAGGTTCGCGAACATGCTCGAGAGCTGCTCCTGCATCTCCTCCATTCCGGGCGGCGCCATGATCTGCACGCCCGCGGGAATCGCGCGCAGATCGATCTCGATCTCGCGTTCGTCGAGTTGCCCTTCGCGCAACATCTTGCGGAATTTCTGCCGCGTTTCCTGATCGCGCGGCGCAGGCTCCCCGTCGGTCGAAAAGCCCATCATCTTGGGCGCGGGCAGCAGCGCGTCGAGGATGCGTTCTTCGGCGGCGTCCTTCGCGCGTTCGCGCACCTTCGAGATCTCCTCGTCGCGCGCCATCTTCACGGCGACTTCGGTGAGATCCTTCACGATGGACTCCACGTCGCGGCCCACGTAACCGACCTCCGTGAACTTGGTCGCTTCGACTTTCACGAACGGCGCATTCGCGAGCTTCGCGAGCCGGCGGGCGATTTCGGTCTTGCCGCAACCGGTTGGCCCGATCATCAGGATGTTCTTCGGCGTGATTTCCTGGCGCAGCGGTTCTGCGATCTGCATGCGGCGCCAGCGATTGCGCAGCGCGATGGCCACGGCACGCTTCGCATTGCCCTGGCCGACGATGTGTTTATCTAGCTCGGAAACGATTTGGCGGGGAGTCATTAGCCCTTCAGTTCCTCGATGACGAGGTTTCGATTGGTGTAGATGCAGATGTCGGCGGCGATGTTCAGCGACTTCTCGACGATTTCGCGCGCGCCGAGATCGGTGTTCTCCGCGAGCGCGCGTGCCGCACTTTGGGCGAACGGTCCGCCGGAGCCGATGGCGACGAGGTCGTGATCGGGCTCGATCACGTCGCCATTGCCGGAGATCACGAACAGGTTCTTCGTATCGCCGACCAGCAGCAGCGCTTCGAGGCGTCGAAGATAACGATCGCCGCGCCAATCCTTCGCGAGCTCGATAGCCGCGCGAGTCAGATTGCTGAACTTCTCGAGCTTGCCCTCGAAGCGTTCGAACAACGTGAACGCATCGGCGGTGCCGCCGGCGAATCCGCCGAGCACCTTGCCATTGCCGAGGGGACGCACCTTGCGGGCGTTCCCCTTCATCACGGTATTACCGAGTGTTACCTGGCCGTCGCCGCCTATCGCGACAGCGCCGTTGCGCCGCACGGCCAGAATCGTGGTGCCGTGCGGATTGAAAGTCTCCGACATGTGAACCTTGAACCTTCAAGACTTAGGTCTTGCGTTTCGCCCGAGGGTGGGAGGCGTCGTACGTGCGGGCCAGGTGGGCGAAATCAAGGTGAGTGTAGATCTGGGTCGTGGAGATGTCGGCGTGACCCAGAAGTTCCTGCACGCCGCGCAAATCCTTACTGGATTCAAGCAGATGCGTGGCGAAGGAATGCCTGAACAAATGCGGATGCACGTGCGCCGGCAGCCCCTTGCGCCGCGCCCAGTACGCGATGCGCAGCTGCACCGCACGATGCTTGAGGCGTGCCCCGGTCTTGCCGGTGAACATCGCGGACTCGTCGGTTTTCGCGAGCGACGTGCGCTCGCGCAGCCAGGCGCGAATCGCCTCGGCGGCCTTGCGCCCAACCGGAACGATGCGTGTTTTCGATCCCTTGCCGTGGACGCGCACGGTGCGATCCGCCAGATCGATGCTGGTGAGATCGAGGCGGACGAGTTCATCGAGGCGCAGGCCCGATGAATAGAAGAGCTCCATGATCGCGCGATCCCGCACCGCGAGCGCATTTTCGGGTGGGATGTCGAGCAGGTGGTTGAGCTGATCGACGTCGAGCGTGCCGGGCAGCCGCTTCGCGGCCTTCGGGGCGCGCACGTCGAGCGCCGGGTTGGCGGTGATCACCCGCTCCCGAATCAGGTAGTTGAAGAAGCCACGCACCGCGGACAGACGCCGCTGCACGCTGCGCGGATTGAGTCCCGATGCGTGGGCGCGCGCCGCGAACATGCGCACGTGCTGGCTGTCGAGGGACTTCCAGGCGGAGATGTTGCCGCGCTCGGCGAAATCCGCGAGCGCCCGCAGGTCGCGCGCGTAGTTAGATGCGGTGTGCGGCGAGAGGCGCCGTTCTTTCGAAAGATGCGTGAGATAGCCGTCGATCAGGGTGCGATCGGGCATTGGCGCGTGCGGAGGCATGCGGGGACAGACTGGAAGTCTGTCCCCCTTTCATTGCCGTGACAGGGCGTCGGTGATGAGCTCGCCCATGCGCTTGAGGAATTCCGTGCTCATGCCCGGATGGAAGCGCTCGCGCTCGGCGCTGCCGAGAACCAGCAGGCCCAGCGTGCCGTTTTCGCCCAGTGGAACGAGCGCCACCGAGCCGATGCTCGCGGCCTCGGGCCCGAACAGGAAATCGCGTTGTGTGTCGCGCACCTGGCCGCAGCGCGGTTTTCCGGTGGCGAGCAGAGCTTCGAACGAGCGGTAGTTCGCGTCGTCGTGCGCGACCATCCGCAGGAACGGCTCGTAGTTGCCGCGCACCAGCGATTCGATCGGCGTCGCGAGCAGCAGCACGGAATGAAACGAATCGAAGTCTTCGCGCAGCGATGCTTCCAGCGAGGTGAGCGCGGCCACCGGCGAGGGCGCACGCAACATGCGGCGCGTGAAGCGATGAATGCGCTCGGCGAGTGAATCGTTGGCGCGCGCGACGGAGACGAACTCCGCGAGCCTGCGGTCCGCGTCGGTTTTCTGCTCGCGCAACACTTCGACCTGGCGCTCGACCAGCGACACGGTCGATCCGGTGCGCATGTGAGGCAGGCGCATGCGCGCGAGCAGCGGCAAGTGACGTTCGAAAAAGTCGGGGTTCAGACTCAGATAACGCTCGATGCGTTCTTCTTCTGTCTGTCCTGCTGCAACACCGCGAGCGGTCTGCGTGCTCATGCTTTTTGTTGACTCCCTGAAACCGATCAGTATTCGACGCGTCCGGTGAAAGATACCGCTGTCGGGCCTTTCATCCAAATATGTTCGCCGGGACCTGTGTACGTGATCTCGAGTTTTCCACCGGGCAGTTCGACTTCAACGGTCGAATCGAGTCGTCCGTGACGTCGTCCAACCGCGACAGCCGCGCATGCGCCGGTGCCACACGCCAGTGTTTCCCCGACGCCGCGCTCGAAGACGCGCAGTTTGATGTGTTTGCGATCGACGATTTCCATGAAGCCGACGTTCACTCTGCGCGGGAATCGTGGGTGACTCTCGATCGCGGGCCCCAGGCGGTCGATCGGCGCGCTCGCGACCGACGTCACGGTGAGAACGGCGTGCGGATTGCCCATCGATACGGCGCCAATCTCGACTTCGGTGCCCGCAACCGAGAGCGGGTACACGTGCGCTTCGGCGGAGGCCTCGAACGGCAAGGATTTGGGGTCGAAGTTCGGCACGCCCATGTCGACCGAAACGAAGCTGGCATCATGCACCCGCGCGTGGATCTCGCCCGCGGGGCTGTCTAGCACGAGTTCCCCATCGCCGACGCCGCCGCGGCGATGCAGGAAGGCGGCGAGGCAGCGCGCGCCATTGCCGCACTGTTCGACCTCGCCACCGTCGGCATTGAAGATGCGGTAGTAGGCCTGGGTGCCGGCGCGGCGCGGCGATTCGATGACCAGCGCCTGGTCGAAGCCGATGCCGGTGTGCCGCGCGGACAGCGCGCGCCACTGATCGGCGGTCGGCAAGGCGCCATCGCGCGGCGCGTCGAACACGATGAAATCGTTGCCGAGGCCGTGCATCTTGGTGAACTCGATCTGCATGGCACCAAGAATACCCCAACCTTTACCATGGTTTACGATCTGGCCATGCGCATCACCCCTGGGGACCGACGTCCCGCGCGATCGAACACCGATGAACCACTTCGCACCTCGCGCTGACTTTTCGATTCGCGCCGCGACGCTGGCCGACGCCGAATCCCTGGCCGAATTCGGCGCACGCACGTTTCGCGAGGCGTTTGCCGCCGACAACACCGCAGAGGACATGCGCCTGCATCTGGACTCCGCGTGGAGTCCACAGTTGCAACGCGCCGAGATCGCGAACCCCGCGCTCGACACATTGCTGGCGTTCACCGCGGATGGTTTTCTCGCGGCCTTTGCGCAACTGCGTGCGGATTACGCGCCCACGCAGGTTCCAACTGAACGCGCCATCGAGCTCAAACGGTTCTATGTCGACAGTCCGTGGCACGGCACGGGCCTCGCGCGCGAACTCATGGCCGCGGTCGAGCACCAGGCGCGGCGCCGCGGTGCGCGCGAATTGTGGCTCGGTGTGTGGGAACGCAACCCGCGCGCGCAGGCGTTTTATCGCAAGTGCGGCTTCGAGAAGATCGGCACGCAGATATTCGTCGTCGGCACGGATCCGCAGACCGACCACGTGATGTTGAGGAAACTGTGAACGTCCGCATCGAGCATGTGGCGTTGTGGGTGCGGGACATCGACGCGGTC
>JAKFFF010000114.1:0-3790 GCA_036677145.1 Alcaligenaceae bacterium | reverse complement strand
GGAAGTTGTCGGCCGTGGTCGCGGTGATTTCACGGATCGCGAGATCCAGCTCGTAGCTGTCGCCGGCCTTCGACTTGCCGGGGTCCCAGCTCAGCTCGAAGCGCGCGTCCGCGCCTTCACCCGCCTGCAGCGTGAACTTCGGATCGAAGTTGGCACCGCTGATCTCGCCGATGGCGCGCACGGCGTTGGCGCCGGGCACGGTGTAGCGATTGCCCAGGTCATCGAGTGCCACGCCGGACTCGGAAACGTACCCCAGCGTCAGTGGTTTGCCGGTCTTGTTCTCGAAGCGCACGGTGGCCGTGAGTACGCGGTTCGCGCCCTGCTTGCTGGCGCGAAATCCGGTGACTGTCGCGACGAAGCTGCGAGTCTCGACGCATTGCGCCTTCGCGGGGCACTTCGCAGGCGCCGCCATCGCCGGTACACCCACGGCCAGCAACGCGACGGCAAGTAGTTTGATCAGTTTCATGTCTTGAATCTCTCCGGTTATGGCGCGAGCTGCACGCGGCCCAGCAGGTTGCCGCTGCGGTTGTCACGCAGTTCGTATTCGATGACGTTCACGGTGATGTTTCCGCCTTCGGGCGCCGCGTGGACATCGCGGATCGCGAGCAGCGCATCGAGCGACACGTCGCCGGCGAAGCCGAGGCGGTCGCGCACGGCCTGCGCCTCCGCGGCCGGCACGCGCCACACCTGCGCGGCGCGCGCGTTGCCGAACTTGAGCGCCACCTTCTGTCCGAGCGCCTTGAACTCCACGATCGAGCTCGGCGCGAGCGCGCGCACCGTGAACTCGTTGTATGTCGCGTCGTATTCGCTGAGATTGGCGTGCAGGCTCATGCGGATCGTGCCGACATTGCCGACGCCGGACAGGCCCGCTTCGAGCTCCTTGCGCACCAGCTCGCGCGCCGCAGGCTTGTCCGGCGCGCGCGCCATGCGCACGCGCATGTCATCTTCGAGCGACTGGTCGATGGGGGCCGGCAGGCCCGCAAGATCGAAGTACAACAACACCATCGTGGTGTTGTCGGGATTCACGAGCTCGCCGGTGCGGCCGCGGAATGCCGGGGCCGCTGAAGGCGCAGGCGAAACCTGCGCGGTTGCCGGATGCGCGCCTGATGCCTGCGGCGTCGGCGACGGTTCCGTGGACGTTGCCGCGCCGCTTGCCGGCGGTGGCGGACCACCGCAGCCGCCCGCGCACAGCGCGAGCGCACACAATGCGATCTGGATGCGCATGGGGATTCCTACAGTTGCGGAGCGTCGGCGTTCTGCGCCGCGTTCTTCACTTCATCCGCACGTCGCTTCATCTCGCCACTCTCGAGCGCCTGCTCGGTTTGCGTGATGAGCTCGTATCCACTCGCCTGCTCGGCGACGCCGACCTGCACCAGCTTCGCGAGCGCCGGGTTCTCCTGCGTCGGGCGCACCATGGCCGCCACGACCAGTCCGCAGTCGGGCGAGAAGTTGGTGCCGCCGTCGGGACTGGACATCGCCGTGCAACGCATGGCCATGGGCGACGTTTCGGGCACGAAGCGGCCCTGCGGGTCGTAGATCCACGCCAGCGAGATGACCTGCGGGATCACCTGCTTGCGCGACGGCGTGCCGTATTTCTTGATCAGCGCGTCGGCGACGCTTTGCATCGTCGGATTGCGGCCCTCGGCAAACCACTCTTCGCGCGCTGCGGCGATCACGCGTTCCTGGCCCGGCAGGCCCATCGTGGACACGTACCACTTCGACTGACCCGGCTTCATGTCCTCGCGCACGGCGTTGCCGGAGCGCGCCATGAAATCGTCCTGCATCTCCTTCATGTACTGCTGTGAGGTCTTGTGCACGCGCGGTTCGGCGAAGCGCGCGCTGAATCCCTGCCGGATCGTCGCGCCATACGTCTGGATGTTGAAACCCGAGGTCGACGGTGGGCTGGCCACGAGCAGCTCGGCCGTGCACAACACCACGTTCTGCGCTTCCTCGTACGTGAGGCCGGGCCGCACCCCGACTACATCGTCGACGGGTGCATTCGTGGCGCGCGCCGGCGAATCGATGTCCGCCGGGCAATCGACGTCGCCCCGCGACTCCTCGGCCACTTGCTCCGCGCTGGCATCGCCGCTCGGCGGCGATTTGCGTTCGCCGAACGTGGCGCCGCCCGGCGCATCCGGCCCCGGGCCGCCGCAGGCCGCGAGCGCAACGAGGGCGAACAACCTCAAGGCATGTGTCAGTGTGCGCATGGCTCAACTCCGCGGTTCGGCAGGAGCAACGACGAGACGCTGCACGTTCTCGTTGAGCTTGAAGAGCACGATCATCAGTTCGCACCAGATGCGGGCGGCGACCGCCCCACCCAGCGTGATGCCGAGCGCGCGCATGAAGGCGCCAAAGCTCATGTATTGAAAGCCCGTGTAGAGCAGCGAGCCGAGACCCGCGATGACGCAGGCCGCCAGCAGCAGCCAGTACACGACCGTAATCACCTTCGGCGTCAGCATCGCGTCGAAAAACAGAATGTTTCGCAGGTTCATCGTCCCTCCCGGCCCACGTTTGTGGTTGTTTCATGAAAGACGACGCTCGTCGCAAAACGTCAGGGTCGATCGCGCACCCTGACGTA
Organism: Alcaligenaceae bacterium; assembly: GCA_036677145.1. Classification (GTDB taxonomy): domain Bacteria; phylum Pseudomonadota; class Gammaproteobacteria; order Steroidobacterales; family Steroidobacteraceae; genus CADEED01. Next base: position 1,212 of record JAKFFF010000114.1, on the reverse strand, counting down.
CGCGCCGGATTCACGTCTTGTTCACATGAGCGCGGTTTCGTGGAAAGACTTACGTTTGCGCTGCCCCGGGTCTGGGGTAGGCTTGCCGCAGAAGAAGCGCGGACCACCGCGCGCGGGGCGTATCTGGACAAACAACTCTTCATGCGTGCGTGCCGCGAAGGCGGCGCGGCCATCGAGCAGGCTTTGCGCCGCCTCGATCGCGATTTCTTCGCGCTCCTGCATGCGCGCGCGCTGCGCGCGATTCGCGATGCCGACGCCGCGCGCGATCTCGTCCAGGACACCTTCATCAAGGTCTGGCAGCGCTGCGCAACCTATCACGGCGACTCCGAACTGCTGCCGTGGGTCGAAGCCATCCTGCGGCACGGGCTGCTCGATCTGCTCCGTCGCGGCGGCCGCGAAGTGCCGTTCGATGCAGGCGCGGGCATGAACGCCGAATTGATGGAGCGGGTCGCGGAGCTTTCGCGCCATGAGATCGCGACGCCGGACGACGAGTTACGGCGCACGCAACTCGCCGAGTGCTTTCAGAAATGCTGGTCGAGGTTCGAGGACGCCGCGCCCAGTCACGCCGCGGTCATTTCGTGGATCGCCGCCGACGGGCTCTCGCACGAGGAAATCGCGGCCTTGCTGGATCGCTCGCCCGGCGCCACGCGCGAATTCATCTCACAAAGCCGCAAACGCGCCCGCGTGCACCTCGCCGAGTGGTACGAGCTGGCGTTTGGCCAGGAAGCACGATGAGCGACCACGACGACCGCGAGTGGTTGGACGCGCTCGCCGGACGAGAAACCGCGGCCTCGCCCACGCGCAATGAAGCACGTGCGCTGCGCGACGCGCTGCGCTCGCGGGAGGCACCGCACCCCACCGCCGTGACGCCGGATCTCGCGCGCGAGGCGCAGCTGATCGCACGCGCCGTCGATGAAGGCCTGATCGCCACGCCCGCCGCGCAGCGACCGCGCTGGCTGCTGCCGCTCGCCGCGGGCGTGCTGCTCACATTGACTGCCGGAATCCTCCTGCGGCTCCAGCTACAGGGTCCGGTGACCGAAGTCGTGCGCGGCGAAGACGCCATCGTGCGGATGACGTCCGACGATCCGGCTGGACTCAAGCAGCGGATCCTCGACGAATTGCGCGCCGCGGGCGCCGACGCCACGGGATACGAGGCACTCGGGGCTCACGGCATCGACGCGGAACTGCCCCTGCCGATCTCGCCCGCGTTGC
>JAKFFF010000113.1:0-29452 GCA_036677145.1 Alcaligenaceae bacterium | reverse complement strand
GATGTCATGCCGCAGCCCGATGGCGCGCCGGTCGATCGAGCCGCGGCACATCACCTGCTGGATCACATCCGCGCGAATGATGTCGTCTTCATCGAGCGCGACGCCGCGCCAGGTGGGCAGGCGATCCTGGTCGACGGCCGCTTCCCATTCCGGCAGGCCGCGGAAGTTCTGGCTGTAGCTGTCGCCGATGTGGCTGATCGCGCTCACGCCGAGTCCGACCAAATCGCAATCGGCGTGCGTGGTGTAACCCATGAAATTGCGATGCAGGCTGTTGGCATCGAGCGCGCGCGTGAGATCGTCCTGCGGCAGCGCGAAGTGATCGAGTCCGATATGGCGATAACCCGCCGCCGTGAGCCGCTCGATCGCAAGCGCGAGCAATCGCACGCGCAGCGCCGCGTCGGGTAGTTCGGACTCGACGATCTGCTTCTGCGCCTTGAAGAGCTGCGGCATGTGCGCGTAACCGTAGATGGCCACGCGGTCCGGCCGCGCGCGCAGGATCGTTTCGAGAGTCGCCGCGAAGCCGCCGGTCGTCTGCCGCGGCAATCCATAAATCAGATCGACGTTGACGGAGCGGAACCCCGCGCGGCGGCAATCCTCGATCACGCGCAACGTTTCATCGACGCCCTGTTCGCGGTTGATCGCGAGTTGCACGGCGCGGTCGAAATCCTGCACGCCGAGGCTCGCGCGGTTGAATCCCATGGCGGCGTACGCGGCAATGTCACCGTCGTTCAGCCAGCGCGGATCGAGCTCGATGGAGAAATCGCGCTCGGGGGAGTTCGACAGCCGGAAATACCGCCCGAGGCTTTCGAGGAGCTGGCCGAGCAGGGGCGGCGGCAGGAAGTTGGGCGTGCCGCCGCCGAAGTGCACCTGGCGCACCGTGCGCGAGCGGACGAAAAGCTGCGACACGCGCTCGGCTTCGCGCACCACGCGTTCCACGTACGGCGCGGCGCGTGACAGGTCGCGCGTGATGATGCGATTGCAGCCGCAGTAGAAACAGGGCGAGAAGCAGTACGGCACGTGTACGTACAGCGACAGGTCGCGCGGAATCGGTTCCTCGTTGCTGCGCATGACTTCGCGCCGCAGTTCCGCCGCTGTGAATGCCGGCGAGAACTGCAGCGCGGAGGGGTAGGAGGTGTAGCGCGGACCCGGACGGTCGTAACGTCCGAGCAGCGCGGAATCGAGTGCGGTGCCCACGGCTCAACCCTGCCTGCCGTCGACGCGCGGAGCCATCAGGATTGGCGCGTATATCCATACGAAGATCGCGAAGGCGATCACCCAGGCGAGACCGGAGGCACTCAGGATCAGCAGGTAGTGAGTGGGACTGAGCGTGCCGCCGAACACGCGCAGCAGCGCGCCCAGCGTGAGCACGGCATAGGCCACCGTCATCGCGCGGCCCACGACCAGCGGGCGCCCCGTGTGTCCGAGCGAGGCGCGTGACATGACCGCGAAGATCATCGTCGCGAACGCGCCGTAGGTGAGGGCGTGCAACCACTTCGCGGCGAAGCCGGCGTCGCCTAACAACAGGAACGCCTTCAGCGCGAGGGCAATCGGGATCCAGGCATAGGCGACGTGCAGGATCCACAGGATCGGTTCGCCGCGGACGCGAAAACTCTTCCAGCCGGAGAGCCGCACGGCGTGGGCCGCGGCCGCGAACGCGGCCACGATTCCGGCCAGCCGCGAATCCGCCGCGAAGAGATCGATGATGGCGATCAGCACCACGCTGCCGATCGTGGCGACTTCCACCCAGCCGCGACTGACCACGACGACATTGCCGCCGAGCCGGCGCAGCGCATTACCCGTGAACGCGGGCACGATGCGCCCGCCGATCACCGTGACCAGGATCAGCACGAGATCGATCGCGAATCGCGAGGCGCCCGAAGCCAGCAGCACGTCACCGCGGTGTGCCGCGACCATGAACGCGGCGTCGATCAGCCACAACACGGTCACCACGCCTAACAAGGCCATGTTGCGATTGCGGGCGCGCAGCACCGGCGGCGCGATCAGCACCAGCAAAGCGGGCAGCAGCGCGAGTTCCGCCATTGCCGTGAGCCAGAAGGGCACGGCGCCCACGTTGGCCATCGCGAGTCTGCCGATGATCCACAGTGCGACGATGGCGATGAGCGGGCGGCCGCCGAAACCCTGCGAGCCCGTCCAGCTCGGCACGGCGGTAAGCAGGAAGCCCGCGATCGCCGCGACCACGAAGCCGAACAGCATCTCGTGCGAGTGCCAATACACGCCCGGCAACTCGCCGAACGGCTTGCTCGCGTGCGCGAAACGGTACAGCCACAGCGGCACCATGATCAGCGCGTAAACGCCGGCCAGCAGGAAGAAGGGCCGGAAACCGTAGTCGAACAGCGCGAAGCGTTTTTCGCCGGACGGTGTCGTTGACTGCTGGCGGGTGATTGCGTCCATGCGGCAATGATCCCGGCGGCCCGGCATCACCGCCCTGATCCAGATCAGGCGCGCACCAACTCAATTCATGAGCACGTACTGCGCGAGCAGCAGCGTTACGAAACCGGCCACCGCGAGCAGGGCGTGGCCCACGACCAGCGCCGACGGCAGTCGCTGGCCTTTCAGGTGAAAGCTGAGCAATCCGAATCCGCCGAGCGCGGCGACGGCGAGCAGACCGAACGCGATGCCGGGCCGGCCGCTGAACCCCGCCTTGATCAACGCCAGCAGCAACACGACCAGGCCGGACGCGGCGAACAAACCATGCAGCGCGGCGAGCACCGGGCGCGGCGGACTCGTGCCGCGAAAGTGCATGATCGCCATCGTGAGGCCCGCGACCGCGGCGACGGCGAACAAGGCGAGGGAAAGCTGTTGCATGTCGAAACTCCGGATTCGCGGCGGCGCCGCACTCCTGAGTCAATGCGCGCTGCGCCCCGCGTGTTCCCGGTGGGCGGACAGTGCACTGGCGGCGCGGCGGGTGTATTTTGTGCGCCTGATGCCAGTCTCGAGAAAACACCTGTTGCCGGCGGGCGCCCTGTTCCTGCTGTGCGCGTCGCTGGCATTCGGCGCCTCCACGGCGCGCCAGGAGCTCGACCAGGCGCTGCGGGCGACACCTGACAACGAACGCGGCGCCGAGCTCTACCGGCAATGCATCTCCTGTCACGGACCGCGCGCGGGCGGACAGACCAACGGCAATACGCCGCGGCTCGATGGCCAGCATTTCAGCGTACTCGTGCGCCAGATCATCGATTTCCGGCACGGCAAGCGCTGGGATTTCCGGATGGAGGAAATCGCGGACCAGCACCATCTCGAAGGCGCGCAGGACGTCGCGGATGTCGCGTTCTACATCACCAGGTTCGAAAGCACCGCGATACCCGGCACCGGCGAGGGGATTTACACGGTCGAGGGTGCGCAACTCTATGCGGCGCGCTGCGCCTCCTGCCACGGCCCGACGGCGCTGGGTGACGAGAAGCTCGCCGTGCCGCGGCTCGCGGGCCAGCACTACAACTATCTACTGCGCCAGATGCACGACGCCGTGGACGGCCGCCGGCCGACGCTCTCGCGCGAGCACATCAAGCAGCTCGCCAAACTCGATGTCCAGCAACTGCAAAACCTCGCCGATTACCTGTCGCGCGCTGCGTTGCCGGAGACGCTGAAGTAGCCAGGCGCCTTCAGGAGTGCCGGCCCAGCGGGATGTCGGCCACCTTGTCCTTGTAGTCGCGCTTCGGGTCGCGGCCGAGCAGCAATTTCGCGCCCGCGAGCAGGCTGTTTTCGTTGAGCCATACCTGCGCGTGATCGGGATCCAGGCGCAACAACAGCAGTTTCGGATCGTCCTTGCCGCCTTCGTACCAGGCCGCCACGAAGCCGTTCCAGAGTTCGTCGAGAATCGCGCGATCGTTCTCGACGACGAGTTCGCCCTGCACCGAGGCGAAGAGCCCATGGCCCTTCGCGGAAAAATGCAGCATCGCCCGGGATTCTCCAGCCAATGAACGCGCGAGATCGGTGTCCTTCGCGGTGAAGAACCAGATCGGCCCGCGCTCATCGGGGTCGTGCAGGATCTGCGCGGTCATCGGCTGACTGTGGCCGGCACCCGCGCCCACCAGGCCGAGCATCGCGGTACGGTCGTGCGCCAGCGCCTTCCAGAATTTCATCTCGATTTCCGCTTCCGTCATGGTGTGCTCCTTGGAATTTCTCCACGAAGCATCACCCGCGCGCGCCGCCGCGAATCGCGGACGGCGCGCCGGATGCGCGGTTCAGAAGCGTTCAATCGCTGTCAGGCATGTCCGGCAATCACCGAATGCCCGTGGGCGGAAGTCAGCTTCGAATGGATGCGGGCGCCGGCGACCGGCCCGCGTGATAGTTCGTCAGTTTCGGGTTGCCGATCGTGGCGACGCTGTCCTTGACGGCCTTGTCCACGCATTGGTCGTACGCATCGCGCAGGCCGAGAATGCGGGTATCGAGCGACACGCACACCGATTGCGCGGCGTTACGAATGCGCTTGTGCAGGCTCTTGATGCCTTCCGCCGATTCGAGATTCAGGTCGCCGTAGCGCACGACGACGCTGTTCGTCTCGCGCTTGACGCCGGCCTGCGTTACGCCGCCCAGCGCGAGCGCCACGGCGGCAAGGGTCAGTAGTTTGGTCGATTTCATGATGTGCTCCTCCTCGTTAGGTGGAGCGCATCCTGCCAGCGGCCGAAGCGCGCCGCGTTCCCAAGTTCTGACCTGTTGTTTAGTTTTCCTATTCCCAACCCGTAGGTGAGTTGAATGGCGCGATGAACCCCAGCGCCTCGATCTCGCGCAGCTGCCCGCCCAGGATCTTGAAAATGTGCACCGCGGGCAGGTCGAACGGCTTGTAATCGATCTTGCGGAACGGCACGCCCGGCACGCCGTAGGTGGGCCATTCAGTCTTGTCCATCGCGTGCCGGAAATGGGACAGGCCGAACACCAGGCCGGTTTCCTCGTCGGCGATCCAGACGCGGCGGTTATCGATCGTCGTGATGTACGCCATGACCTGCGTATCGAGTTGTTTGGCGCAGCCGAGCGCGCCGAAGGGCGCGAAGTTGTCGTCCGATGGTCCCGCGGGAACGGCCTTGCGCACCGCCTGGCCGCCGTTTTCGAATCGTACGCAATCGTCCGCGAACGGCGCGAGCGATCCGTTGTTCAGATCGAGCGCGTCGTAGTAGGAGGCGCCGATGTGCAACAGCCGCGCGCGCGAGTCGCGCCACGCTTCGGGCGCGGCGCTGGTCAACGCCGTGCGCGGCTTTTGCAGGTTCGGCAGGTTGGCCTCGTTCAATTTGTGGACGACGACGTGTTCGGCCTCGGTGATCTTGCCGCTCTCGAACTTCAGTCGCAGCGCGAGCTGGATCGGCTTGCCGTCCTCCTGCATCACCGCCATGTAGCCCACCTGCTGCGCGACGGGGTCCGGCACGTAGATTCTGAAAGTGCCCGGCGGCGCGGATGCCGTATTCCACAACCCTTCACCGGGGCGGATCTTCTGGATGTTCTCCACCATCTTCACGTCGCGCGCCAGCGGCGCTTTCGCGGGATCGTGCGCGACCAACGCGGCGACGTAGTTGTCCACGAGATTGCGCAGGCAGGCGCGGTCGCAGGCCGGCGTCGCGGCGCTGGCGTGTCGAGAAATGGCAATCGCGAGCCAGGCGAGCGCGAGGCTCGTGCGGATATTCATGAAATCTCCCCTTGCTTACGCCGAGTTTTGCGCACGCCATTCGCTGGGCGGCGTGCCCGTGGCTTTCTTGAACGCGCGGCTGAATGCGGCTTCCGAATCGTAGCCGACGCGATTCGCGACCGACGCCACGCTTTCCGTGCCGTTGCGCAGGTAGTTGGTCGCGAGCTGCATGCGCCAGTTCGTGAGGTATTGCATCGGCGGATGTCCGACGAAATGCGCGAAACGCTCGGCGAACGCGGAGCGCGACAAGGCCGCTTCCTGCGCGAGCGCCTCGAGAGTCCAATCGCGCGCCGGTTGTTGGTGCAGCGCCGACAAGGCGCGGCCGACGTGCGGATCGCGCAGGCCTCCGAGCCAGCTGTTGCGGTCCGCGGGCAGGCTTTCGAGATAACGCCGCACGACGTCGACGAACATGAGTTCGCTGATGCGGCCCAACATGCTCTCGGCGCCCATGCGTCCCTTGGGCTCCGCCAGCGCCGCGCGAAAGTACGCGCCGAGCGCGCCGCTCGCCAGGTCGTTGATGCGGATTACGCGCGGCAGGGCCGTCAGCAGCGGGTTGTACGGCCGCGAGTCGCAACCGAGGAAGCCGCACACGAAATGCGCGGGCTCGCCATTCTCGGTGCCGACGTGGATCCGCGCGGGCATGACCCCCAGGTCCGGCCGCCGATAGATAGACATCTCCGGCGACTTGCGCATGCCGATCTCGGTCGCGAGCACGTGTGTATCACCCTGCGGCAGCACCACGATGTCGCCGGCGGTGAGTTTCATCGGCTCGTCGCCCTCGACGCTGAACCAGCAGCTTCCCTCCATCATGATGTGATAGGAGATGAGGTGATCCGAGCCCGGGAACATCGAGTTCACGACGCTTTTACCGAGCGGTGTCTCCGCGACCCATGGAGCGCGCGCGTGCACGTCGAAGAAAAATGCGCCGGAAAGCCGTACGGCGCGCAGGACATCTGATAGCGCATCCATGGAATTAGGGGTGCCGGGAAGGGATTTCCGGGATTAGCCGTGCGAACGTTTGAGCAAGTGTAAAGCCTGCGCGGCTAATCCCGGAAACCCCTTCCCGGCACCCTTCACCGACACTCGAAGTCGTCGGCGCCGACGGGCTTGCAGAAATCGCCCCACTTTCCGGTGGTGCGCCAGTAGTCGACCAGCTTCATCTCGCGCACGGCCTGCTTGAATTCCGGCAGCCGGCGCAACTGGCTGAGCGTCGGCGCCCAGACATAGCGCCCCAGGGTCGAATCCATGAGCGCGGGCCGGATGATTTCCAGCGCATATTGCGGGTCGTCGTAGAAGACGGCCCAATTCGCCATGTAGATTCGCCGCCGCAGCAACCAGCCGTCGGCAGGCGTTTCCAGGACGCGGCGAATCTCCGCGATCCCCGCCTTCGGATCGCCGATGTGAGAAACGAGTTTCCGCGTCAATTGATCGGATTCCGGAAGCTGGTTGACCAACTCCGCGACCTGCGGGCGATCTCGCGCGGCGTGCGCGAGCGCAAGCTTGCGATAGGGAACGAACCATGCCATCTCGGAGCGCGCGATGAATTCGGCCTCCGCATCGGCTTCGGTCAGGCGGCCAGTCGCCTCGTAGGCCGTCATCAGTCCCCAGTAGTTGGAGACCATGAGCGGTTCGATCTGTTTCGCCCGGCCGAGGAAGGCGATGGCGTCGTCCATCCGGCCGACGTTGATCGCGAAGCAGCCCGAGCAGGCCCAGGGATTCTCCGTGGAGGCGAGGCTGCGCGCGCGCGCGAAGTACTGTTCCGCCTTCGCCCACTCCTTGGCCTGCATGGCCGAGAGGGCCGCGGCCGAGAGCACCGTGGGTTCGTTCGGCGCAATTTCCATCGCGCGCGCCGCGGCGTGATTCGCTTCCGTCGTCCAATCCGACACGCCGCGCGCGGGCAGGAATACGCCACGGTAGTAAGTCATCGCCATCCAGGCCCAGGCGTAAGCGAACTGCGGATCGTGCGTCGTGGCGCGCCGAAACTGCTCGATGCCGTACGAGAGCTTGTCCGGACCGGCAAACGTGGGGTCACCCAATGCGGCGCGCGCAGCCAGATAGGCATCGTACGCATCGAGATTGCGCGTGCCGCCGCGTGCCACGTTCAAGGGCTTCGGATCCACCGTGACGCTGAGCACCGTGGCGACGGACTTGGAGACTTCATCCTGGATCGCGAAGATGTCGTCGCGCTTGCGGTCATAGGTCTGCGACCAGATGTGTTTTCCGTTCGCGTCGATCAACTGCGCGGTGATGCGCAGATTCTCTCCGTCGCGGCGCACGCTGCCTTCGAGCAGGTGTTGCGCATCGAGCTTGCTCGCGATGGTGCGCATGTCTTCGTGTTTGCCCTTGAACGCGAACGCCGACGTGCGTGCCACCACTCGCAGGCCGTGTATCCGGCTGAGGTGATCCGTCATTTCCTCCGTGAGCCCGTCGGCGAAGTACTCCTGGTCCTTGGCGGGGCTCATGTCGAGGAACGGCAACACGGCAATGGTCGGTACCGCGGGCTGCGCGGCGGTCGGAGTCGGGCCGGCGCCCGGGCGCGTGAGTAGATAGCCTGCGACGACCGCGGTCGCCGCGCCGGCAAGGATGCCGAGCAGCTTCGCGCGTGACGGCCGTGCGGCGCGCGCGGCGGGCGCGGCGGGCGCGGTGGTGGGAGACGGCAGCGCCGTGAGAGCCCGGGCGCCAAGCGCGTTGGCCGCGCCGGCTTCTTCCACCTCCGCGACGAACTGGTACCCGGTGCGGCTCACCGTGCGGATCTGCGCCTGCGCCTGGCCCTCGTCGCCGATGGCCGAACGTGCGCTCTTGATACGGCTGTACAGCGCCGCCTCGGCGACGATGCGCCCGTCCCAGATGGCTTCATAAAGTTCGGTGCGCGTGACGACGCGGTTCCGGTTTTCGATCAGATACGCGAGCAGCCTGAACACCTGCGGCTCGACCGGTTGCACGACTCCGCCACGGCGCAATTCGTAGCGCCCGGTGTCCAACTCGCAGTCCCTGAACCTGAAGATCACGGAGGCTCTCCGGCCTTTTTTGTATTTATCTGGAAGTCACTGAATCTACAGCATTCTCCAGAGAATCTTCAAAACCTCTTCAAGCAATTCAGGGGTGTGAAACGCGACGCTGCGGCCCGGGGCAATTACCAAACCTGAGGAAGCAGCAATGAAATCGAAGATCCGGGGAATTCAATGTGTTTTGTTTGTAGCGGGCGCCATGGCCGGGATAAGTTCAGTCGAAGCTCACGGCTTGAAGTCCAATGCACCGGCATGGAGCCCGGCCCAGCCGGTGTCGGTCAACACGGCCGCCGGCGAGGGATGTCCCATCGAAACGCCCGACGGCCTGTCCTTGTTCTTCGCATCGAATCGCGCCGGCGGTGTGGGCGCGAACGCGCTGAACGACATCTGGGTCGCCGACCGCGACAGTCTCACTTCTCCGTGGAAGGAGCCGAAGAACATCGGCGAGCCGATCAACACGATCGCGGCGGATTTCTGTCCGACGCCCGTCGGGCGATCGCTGTACTTCGTCTCCGAGCGCGCGGTGACTCCGGACGGCGGAACACCCTGCGGCGGTGGCGACATGTACCTGACGCGCCAGAGTCCGACGGGCGGCTGGGGTTCGCCGGTGCTGCTCAAGTGCGCGCCCGAGGGGCCTAACTTCCCGGGCGGCGAGCGCAGCCCGTCGCTGGTGGAAACCTGGTTCGGCACATTCCTGTTCTATTCGAGCACGGGCCACGGCGCGCAGCAGGACATCTACGTGAGCCACATGGGTCCGGATGGAAATTTCGGTCCTGGCAAGCTCGTGAAGGATCTGAGCACACCTGAATACAACGAGATCATGCCGAACGTTCGCGCGCGCGACGACGGCAGTTTCGAGATCGTCTTCAGTTCCGACCGTCCCAACTGGGGCAAGAAGAACACGCCCGCCTTCGGCATGCAGGACGTCTACTATTCCCGTTCCTTCTGGCTCACGGGAATGTGGAGTCCGCCGGAGAACCTCGGCGAGAACATCAACGGCGCGCTCAACGATCAGCGCTCGACGTTATCGAATGACGGCAAGCGTCTGTATCTCGGGAAGGGTCCCGACATGTTCGTCAGCGAGCGCAAGAAGTAAGCCTGTTGAAGGTGCCGGGAAGGGAAAGCCGGGAGAGAAAGCGGGGAGAGCAGCGTATCCCGGTTTTCCCTTCCCGGCACCGCCTCAGCGGGATCCCTTCTTCGGCGCCAGCCACGATTCGACCTCGGTCCACTCGATGAACTGCTGCTCGATCTCGCGCGACATGTCGGCGTGTTTCTCGCAGCCGGGATTGAGCGACTGCGTGATCATGCTTTGGCCATCGGGCGTCGAGCCCATGACCATGAGCATCGGCCGGCCCTTGAGGCAGGTGCCGCGTTTGATGTCCTTTTCGAGCACCTGGTGGCGGGTGATCGTGCGCAGCAACTCGGCATAGGCGTCGGGCCGCACCGTCTTGTTGGCGACGCCGAGCCGGCCGGTGTCCTTCCTGCCGATGAATATCACCCGTCCATCCTTGAACACGTAGAGCTCGTACACCGGGCAGCTCCCGGAACACGTGCCGCTCGAGATCGCGACGAACTTTTCGCCCGGATTCCACACGGGAATTCCGCCCGAGGGCGCACCCGCCGCGTAGGAGCGGATCTGCGGTTTCTCCGCGAATGCCGGAACCGCTAACAACATGACGGTGAACGCGCTCCACAGGAGGCGCGACGAAGCGAGGATCCGCATATCAACACTCCACGATGTTCACGGCGAGTCCGCCGCGGGATGTTTCCTTGTACTTGGTCTTCATGTCGGCGCCCGTTTCTCGCATGGTCTTGATGACCTTGTCGAGCGAAACGTAGTGCGTGCCGTCCCCGCGCAGGGCCATGCGCGCGACGTTGATCGCTTTGGCCGCGCCGATGGCGTTTCGTTCAATGCAGGGAATCTGCACCAGCCCGCCGACCGGATCGCAGGTGAGCCCGAGGTGATGTTCCATCGCGATTTCCGCGGCGTTTTCCACGTGCGCGGGTGATCCGCCCAGCACCGCCGTCAAGGCGGCGGCGGCCATGGAGCAGGCGACGCCGACCTCGCCCTGGCAGCCGACTTCCGCGCCCGAAATCGACGCGTTCTCTTTATATAAAAAGCCGATCGCCGCGGCCGTGAGCAGGAAATCCACGATGCCCGCGTCGTTCGCGCCGTGCACGAAACGCGCGTAGTAGTGCATCAGCGCGGGCACGATGCCGGCCGCGCCATTGGTGGGCGCGGTCACGACCCGACCGCCGGCGGCGTTTTCCTCGTTGACCGCGAGCGCCCAGAGATTGACCCAGTCGAGCGCGATCAGAGGATCGTGCGGAGCGGCGGTCTGCGGCGCGGTGAGCTGCCGATACAATTCCGGCGCGCGCCGTTTCACCTTGTAACCACCGGGCAGCACCCCCGGCGTTTCGCAGCCGCGCTGCACGCAGGCCTGCATCACGCGCCAGATCCCGAGCAGGCCGGCATCGATCTGCGCATCGCTGCGCCAGGTGCGCTCGTTGCGCCGCATGACGCCGGCGATCGACAGGTTCTCGCGCCCGCAGATCCCTAACAACTCATCGCCGCTGCGAAATGGCAATGGCAATGCGGTGAGATCCGGCACGATGCGTTTGCCCGCGCCGGGCGCCTGCGGATCGTCGGCCACCACGAAGCCGCCGCCCACCGAGTAGTAAGTCCCGGCCGCAACTTCGCCGCCATCGGCCGCCAGCGCGACGAAGCGCAGGCCATTCGAATGCAGCGGCAGGGTCTCGCGATGATTGAAGACGAGGTCGGTACTTTCAGCGAATGCGATCTCGTGCGCACCCAGCAGCGGCAACCGCCCCGTGTCCCGAATACCCTGCACGATGCCCGCGATCGCATTCACGTCGACCGTATCGGGCTCGTGACCCGCGAGCCCCAGCAGCACCGCCTTGTCGCTGCCGTGCCCCTTGCCGGTGGCGCCGAGCGAGCCATACAACATCACCGAAATGCGCGCGACGCGCGCCAGCACGCCCTGTTCGCGCAGCTTCAGCGCGAACAGCCGCGCGGCCCGCATCGGCCCCACGGTATGTGAGCTCGACGGGCCGATGCCGATCTTGAACAGGTCGAATGCGCTTAAGGCCACTCGGCATTGTAGCGTCAGCCCGGCACGGGCCGCCGCCACCGCCGGCCGAGCACGACCAGGGCCGCCACGATGAAGGCGCCGATGATCCACTTTTCATAGTGATGGAAGCCGGCGAGGGCTTCCGTGAGCACGTTGCTCGCGCTGAAGCCGATGACCGCGAACAACACCGCCCAGACCGCGCCCGACGCCAGGTTGAGCCAGAAGAACAGGCCCGCGCGCATGTTCGTCATGCCCAGGGCCAGCGGCATCGCGATCCTGAAGCCCCACATGAAGCGCATCGCGAGCGCCCACTTCACCTGGTTATTCTCGATCCGGCGCAACGCCTTCAGGGCCTGCTCCTGCACCCGCGGAAAACGCCGCAGGAAACCCTGCGCCTGCCGCCGCCCGAGGTAGAAGTAGAGCTGGTTGCCGCACACCGCGGCGACGAAGGCCGTCGCGATGACCGCCGGCAGCGCCATGTGTCCGCGATGCGCGAGAAATCCGCCCAGCAGCAGGACCGTTTCGCCTTCGGCGAACGTGCCGATGAACAGTGCCAGGTAGCCATACGTTTCGAGCAGGTGCTCCAGGTTCATGGAGACATCATGCCATGGCTAACTACCAGCGCGTACTAACACGCCCCGCTCAAGGGCGCCACGGGGTTTCCTGGTCATCCAGCAGCCATTGTCCCGGCCATTCCCGGGTCCCGCCCGCGAGCATTACTCCTTCGCATTGGGAGCTGAAGCCATCCACGGCGGGAACCTTGCGGATCTTCTTCTCTTGTACGGTCGGCGACTCGTCGACGGCGCCCCCTACGGTTGCGAAGGCCACCAGGCCGAGCCCCAGCACGAGCAACGCACACGCCAACGCGGCCCAAGCGTGCTTGTTGTTCTTGCCTGACATGTCAGAGCCTGCTGCGATTGACGAGTATCGAACAGCCTACGCGGCGCGCACCTCGAGCGCGTAGTTAGACATAGTGCCGATTGACGCGCCGGGCGCGCGCTCAGAAGGTAACGGGGCGCGCGAGGAACTCGGTGGTGCCGAAAAACATTTCGAGCCCTATGCCGACACCCCAATTCGCCTTGCGTTCCTCCCAAGGGTATTCCTTCGGATACGTAAGACTCAGCCGCGTTTCGAGCACCAGCCAGTCGCGCATGATGCTCTGTCGATACGCGATCTTCGCGCCGTAGTTGCGCAGCGAAACGTCCGCATCGAACTCGCCCTGCGTGAACAGTTCACCCGCGATCGCGCGGCGGTTGGGGAAGCCGCGCAACACCTGCAACGATGTGAACGCACGCACGCCTTCCGTGCGCTGCGAGATCGTTCCGGACGCCGAAAAGCGCAGCATCCAGATGTCGGCGAGCGCGCGTTCGATGGCGACGCGGCTCGTGAAGCCGAATTTCTCGCTGTTCTGCCAGAACACCGTCTGGCGGAATTGCATCAGCGTCGTGCTCGATCTGCCGCGAATGAAGCTGTAGCTGCCTTTCACGTAGGGGTCGAGCGGCGTGGCGAGGCGCAGGCCCGCGTCCGCCTCGAGAGCGTTTCCCTGCTTGGGTTCGCGGTACCGGATGCCGAGCAGCGTCTGGTCTTCTTCCACGGGACCGTACTGCTGGGCGAACGCGCCGGAGTCCGGCTCATCCTCGGTCACGTATTCGTCGCGATTCACGCGGCCGATGAAGGCGTGGAAGCGTTCATTGATGCTCGGCAGCGGCACATCCACGCCGAAGCGGAAGCGCGGCTGAAATCCGTCGTATTCATCCCAGAGCAGCGCGGGCGAGATCGAGCCACGCGTGGTCATGTACGCGTTTTCATCGCGGCTGCCACCGAACCAGCCGTCGACGTGCATGGCGGAGCGCCACAACATGTTGAACGTCGCTTCGTGCGCGCGATCGAGCAGCGGATCCTTGACGTTCACGTAGCCCATCGGAACGTCGGCCGTGCCGACGCCCACGATTTTTTCCTCCGCTTCGGTCAGCGCGACGTGCTCGGTTGCGTCGTCGGCGCGTGCCGCGGAACTGGCTAGAACAAGTGTTATGAATACGGCTTTCGCCGGCCACGTTGACATCGTTTCCCTCGGTGCTCCCGAACGACGATGCGCTGTCCGCGCCGTCCGCCGCGTCGGTAAACACCGGGTCAGGATGTCAGAGAAATGGCTGGTGGTTGAAGGTGTATTCCCCGATCACGCGCTCCGCGCCGGGTGTTACCGCGATCAGCCGCATGCGCTGGGTTTCTGTCCCAAGGGTGCGCAGCGCCGCGGCGGGCGGAATGAACGTGACCTCGCCCGAAGCCGCGTCGAAGGGAACGTGGGCGGCGCGGTGTTGCCGACCCTGCGCATCGATGACGAGATCGAGCTGGCGCACGCCCTCGAGCGGCGCCCGCAAGCGCGAGATCACGAAGTCGTCCTGCGGGGCAATCGTGCAGTAGACGCTGTCACCCGGCTCGAGGCGGTATTCGCGCAGGCACAGGCCGCCATCTTTCAGGCGGCCGATGAACGCGGGCGTCACGGCCGTGGCAATGCGCCCGTCGAGCAGTGTCTGCCGGATGGCGCCGCCGAGACGCACGATCTCCCGCAGCCGCGCGGCGCATTCATCACATTCGAACAGGTGTTCTTCGACTTCGGCGGCTGCGGCCTCATCGAGCTCATCCAGCCAGTACGACAGCAGCGCGGCCTCGTCGTGTTCGTGTTTCATCGCGCCTCCAGGCAGTCGCGCAGGTGTTTGAGCCCGCGGTGGCGGATCACGCGCACATTGTTAGGCGAGATCCCGAGTTGCGTGCCGAGGGTGTCGGCCGCGCAGTCGTCGTAAAACGTCATGACCAGCACCGAGCGTTCGCGTTCGGGCAGCGCCTGCAGGCAGTGGCCCAGGCGGTCCGTGTCCGTCGCATCGACGGATTGGTTCGCCGGCTCGAGGTCCAGCGCGAACGCGTCGAGCAGCCGTTCGCGCCGGCCGCTGTTGCGGCGCGTGTCGATGACCATCTGCCGCGCGATGCCCAGCAGGAACGATGCGATCCGCTCCGGCTCATTGACCGCGCCCGTGCGCAGTTTCTGCAGGGCGAGGATCAGCACGTCCTGCACCAGGTCGGCGGCGGCCGCCTCGCTGCGCAGGCGTTTCAATCCGAACAGGCGGATGCGCGGCGCGAACCGGCGGCACAGGTCCGCCTCGGCCTCCGGATCGCGGCGCGGCGCGGCCGCCATGATCCGGCGGGCGAGCGCCACATCAATATTGGTGGATTCATCGGCGGGTTCGGCCGGGTTTCGCACTGCGAGAGCATATGCCATACCCCTGTGTGTAACGACCCGGCGCCTCGTTACACACAGGGATATTCGAACGGAGACCGCCATGATCACGAACCCGAAGTCCGGCACCAACGTCCACGAAGTGGCCGACGGCATCTATCGCATCAACACCCCGGTCACGTTGCCCGGCGGGGTGGGGCAGTTCAATTTCAACCAGTACCTGGTGCTCGACGACGAGCCGCTGCTGTTTCATACCGGGCTGCGGCAGCTCTTCCCGGTGGTCAGCGAGGCCATACGCGCGCTCATGCCGCTGGAGAAGCTGCGCTACCTCGCGTTCTCGCATTTCGAAGCCGATGAATGTGGTGCGCTGAATGCGTTCCTGGCGGTCGCGCCGCAGTCCGTGCCCGTGTGCGGACAGGTGGCGGCGATGGTTTCAGTCGGGGACTATGCGGATCGCGCGCCGCGCGCGCTGGCCGATGGAGAACAGCTGACGCTGGGCCGCCATCACCTGCGCTGGTTCGACACGCCGCACATGCCGCACGGCTGGGAATGCGGGCTCATGATGGACATGACCACGCGCACCTTCCTGTGCGGCGACCTGTTCACGCAGGGCGGCGCGGGCGAAATCGCGTTGACCGAGTCCGACATCCTCGGTCCCAGCGAAGCCTTTCGCGCGCCGATGGATTACTACGCGCACGCGCCAAACACCGGCGCGATCCTCGAACGTCTCGGGCAGGAACAGCCGACTACACTCGCCGTGATGCACGGCAGCGCCTGGCGCGGCGACGGCGCCAAACTACTCCGCGAGCTCGCCGCGTCGCTGACCGGGATGGGGGCAGCCCCCGTTTCCTAGCAAAAAGGGTCAGCCCACACGTCTCGCCGTGTTGACCGCCAACTGCGCGGCGAACGCCCGCTGGTACCCGGGCCGCGCCTCGCCACGGGCCACGTACGCGGCGAGATTCGGGAACTCGTCCAGGATGCCCGCCGGTTTCAGCCGCAGCAGCACCGAGACCATCATCAGGTCGCCCGCGCTGAACGCAGCGTCGAGCCAGCAGTCGTCGCCGAGCCGCACGGAAAGTTGTTTCATTCGCTCGCGCACGCGATTCGCGACCACCGGCAGGCGCTCGCGCGCCCAGGGCTTGTTGCCCTCCAGTAGTTTGGCGTTGGCGAGTTCGAGGATCGGCGCCTCCACCGTGCACAGCGCCGCGAACATCCAGGTGATCGCCCGCGCGCGCGCGTGGGCGTCCGCGGGCAGCAGGCCCGCGTGCCGCTCGGCGATGTGGAACACGATCGACCCTGTCTCGAACAGCGCGAGGCCGCCTTCTTCATAGGTCGGAATCTGCCCGAAGGGATGCAGGCCCAGATGCGCCGGCTCCTTCATCGCGTGAAATGACAGGAGGCGAACCTCGTAGGGCTGACCGACTTCTTCGAGCGCCCAGCGAACTCGCGTGTCCCGCGCCAGGCCCTTGCCGCCATCCGGTGAAGTTTCGAATGCGGTGATCGTGATGGTCATCGTGACGCACTCGCGAGCGGCGGACCGCTGAACTCCGTCTCGATGACGATCTCGACTTCATCGCCGACCCCGAACGTGGTGCCAGGCACCGGAATCCCGTAACTCACGCCGAAATCCGAGCGCTTGAGCGCCCCGATAGCCGAAAAGCCGATGCGCGCGTTGGGGTCCAGGGGATGGCCCGCGTAGCCGCCGTTGTAACGCGCGTTGAGCGCAAGCGGCTTCGTCACACCGCGCATCGTGAGCTCGCCGCGAATCCGGAACGTCTCCGCACCCGTGCGTTCGATCGACTGCGACACGAAGCTCATCGCGGGGAATCGCTCCGCGTCCAGCCAGTCCTTGCCGGCGAGCGCGTCGATGAATCCCGAAGGCGCGTTGTCCGCTTCGATGGAGCGCGGGTCGATGTTCACATTCAGGCGCGAGGCGGGAATATTCCGCGGATCGAAATGCAGCTGCGCATCGATGCGCGTGAAGCGGCCCGTGTAAGTGGAAAAGCCCAGGTGACTCACCAGAAAGATCAGACTCGTGTGCGACTTGTCGATCGTGTACGCGCCGGCCGGAACGGGAGCGGTGGACGCGGCCGGCGTCTCGTCCGATGCCGTGCTGGCAAGGGCGGCGCCCGCCAGGGCGAAGTTGGCAATGAGGGCTGCGAAACGCATATTCAGGCTCCCGAAATCATTGGATTCCAGAGATAGTCGAGCGGCCGGCTGAAGAATCGACAGATAGCCCCGCATTCCCACGCTGGCTCCCACGGTCGCGCGGCAGGATGCTCAAAAGGAGGTTCACATGGCCCGCTTTCAGAACATTCTCGAGACCATCGGCAACACGCCCGTCGTGAGGATCAACAAACTCGCGCCGCCCGGCGTGAACGTCTACGTCAAGGTCGAATCCTTCAACCCCATGGGTTCGGTCAAGGACCGCATGGCGCACGCGATCATCGAAGACGCGGAACGCAGTGGCGCGCTGAAACCCGGACAGACCGTCATCGAAGCCACCAGCGGCAACACCGGCATCGGTCTTGCGATGGTGTGCGCGCAGAAGGGCTATCCACTCGTCGTCACCATGGCCGAGAGCTTCAGCGTCGAGCGGCGCAAGCTGCTGCGCTTCCTCGGCGCGAAGGTAGTGCTCACGCCCGCGGCCGAGAAGGGCAGCGGCATGCTCGCGAAGGCGGTCGAGCTTTCGATGACACACGGCTGGTTCCTGTGCCGGCAGTTCGAGAACCCCGCGAACGCGGACGTGCATTCGCGCACCACCGCGCGCGAAATCATCAGCGACTTCGCCGATCAGCGACTCGACTATTTCGTCACCGGCTTCGGCACCGGCGGAACATTGAAAGGCGTCGCGCGCGAGCTGAAACGCATGCGGCCGGAGACGCGCATCATCGCCGCGGAGCCCGACAACTCGCCGGTGCTCGGCAGCCGCATCCCGCAGCCGCGCGACACGGCCGGCGGTCCGGCGGGAAGTCACCCGCGTTTTCGTCCGCATCTCATGCAGGGCTGGGCGCCGGATTTCATTTCGACACTGACGGAGCAGGCCGTTGAGTCCGGGTTGATCGATGAGATCGTGCCCGTCGGCGGCAACGACGCGCTGCGTCTGTCGCGCGAGCTCGCGCGGCAGGAAGGAATCTTCTGCGGCACCTCGAGCGGAGCGACACTCGCGGCCGCGCTCGACGTCGCGCGCCGTGCGCCGCCGGGCGCCAACATCGTCTGCATGCTGCCGGACACCGGCGAGCGTTACCTATCTACTCCGTTGTTCGAGAACATCGGCGAGGAGATGACCGCCGAGGAATGGGAAGTCTCGCGTTCGACGCCGCTGTGCCGCTTCGATGTGCCATCGGCACCACCGCCCGCGCCGGCCATGCCCGCCGCCAAGGTGGAGGTCGATCCGGCCGCCGCGTTGCTCGTCACGAGCATCGTCAACAAGGAACCGGTCGTGATGTTCGCGCTCGAGTGGTGCGAGTTCTGCTGGTCCGTGCGCAAGCTGTTCACGAAGCTCGGCATCACCTATCGCAGCGTCGACGTCGACTCGGTCGAATTCCAGCAGGAAGATCTCGGCGGAAAGATTCGCGCTGTTCTCGCGGAGCGCACCGGCGCCAAGACCTTGCCGCAGGTCTTCGTCGGCGGCGAGCACATCGGCGGCGCGACGGATGTGTTCGATGCGTGGCGCAGCGGGTTGCTGCAGCGTCATCTCGACGAGAGCGGTGTCAGTTACGACCGCGAGAGCAAGCTCGATCCGTATTCGTTGCTGCCGAAGTGGCTGCAACCGCGGAAGAGCGCGTAGTTCGCGTGGGGACAGACTTCGAGTCTGTCCCCTCTCAGAACACGTACCGGAATCCAATCGACGGCGCATTCATCCCGCCGTCCGCCACACCCATCGCACCCCAGCCCGGTGAGCGGTGATGCAACCGGACCACGGCGGACCACGGCCCATCGGGCGGCCCCGCCGTGATTTCCATGAACCAGAACAGCAGCAACTGCTGCGTATCGTTCTCGAGTTCGTATTCGACCTGCGGGTACTCGAACGCATACGAGAGCCCGAGTCCGAAGGCCGCCGTCGTGCGGACGCGCTCATTCCACGGAAACCGCATCCAGCGCAACGCGATCGGCGCGACGTTGAGTTCCCAATGATCCTGCTGCCCGTAGTTGTAGGTGAGGTTGACCTCGTACTCCGCGCGCAGCGCGCCCTCGCGGAACTGCCGGTACGCGCGTGAATACGCGCCCGTTATCAGGTACGAGTCGACGTAGTTGCTGCTGTAGGGCTTGCGCAACACGTCGTGCCAGGTTTCTTCCGAAGAGATTCGCCCACCGTAGACCGTGAATGTGTGCGGGGAGGAGATCTCGGCGGCGGTCGCCGGGATAACAAAGACTGCCGTGAGCACGGCAACGAGAATTTTCATCGAGTGCGAGAGTGCGCGACGCCGCGGCTCGGCGCCATCGGGGATGTTCCGGAATTAATCTGCCCGCGCTACGAAATGTAGAGTGCTTCGCGCCGCGCCTCCCGGCTGGCCACCTGGCGCAGCGTGTCGAGCCCCGAAAACCCATCGAGTTGCGCGAGATCGGACAGGCTGATCACGCCCTCCAGTCGACCCGTTGCGCCGAGGCACATGATTCGCGATTTGTGGTGCCGGGCCATCAACTCGCGCGCGTGCTCGAGTTTGTCGTCCGGGCGGCAGGCGACGACCTCGCGGGTCATGAGCATGTCGACCCGGGTTTCCGGCGGCAGACTGTCGGCGACGGCGCGGATGGCCAGGTCCCGATCCGTCACCGTGCCGACGACCCGCATTTCCCGGTCGCACACCGGCAGGAAGCCGATGTTCTGGTCGCGCATCAGGCGCGCCGCGGTCTGGATGGAGGCTTCGGGCGAAACACACTCGATGTCCGTCTTCATGATGTCGCTGCATTTCATGACGCACCTCCAGTTTGGGCGGCGATGTTATGCCGCCGCGGATGCGGTCGCCGTCGGTGGAATTCGGATGTTGCAGGTGCAGAACTTCGCGCGTCGTTTTACCATTCCGGCCACACATGACGTACCGGATCGCGATCGCACTTGTTGCGCTACTGCTTGGATGGGGCTTCGAGGCAACAGCCGCCGACAAGCAGATCAACAAGAAAGGTCCGGGAGTACGCTCCGCGTTCGCGCTGGTCGTGGACGCCGAGAGCGGCGCGGTGGTCTTCGAGCAGGACGCCGGCCGCGTCGCGCCGATCGCGTCGATCACCAAGCTGATGACCGCGCTCGTCGTGCTCGACGGCAAGCAGCCGCTCGATGAAGTCATCACCCTCACGAATGCCGATCGCTGGAAGGGCAAGGGCGCGCACTCGCGTATTCCCGTCGGCGCCAGGATCACGCGTGCCGATCTGCTGCGGCTGGCGTTGATGGCGTCCGAGAATCGCGCGGCGCAGACCCTGGGACGCAACTACCCGGGCGGTATCAAAGAATTCGTCCGCACGATGAACCTGAAAGCGAAAGTGCTGGGGATGACGAAGACGCGTTTCGCCGATCCGTCGGGGCTGTCGAGCGAGAATGTTTCCAGCGCGCGCGACCTGGCCAAACTAGTCGCCGCGGCGTCACGCGATCCGGTGATCCGCGAGTACTCGACGTTGCCTTCGTATGAAGTTCGCGTGGGCAAGAGCATGCTCGGGTATCGGAACACGAACCTGCTGATCGGAAAGCCGGACTGGACGATTCACGTTCAGAAGACCGGATTCACCAACGATGCGGGCGAGTGCCTGGTGATGCAGGCCGTGCTCGATGAGCGGCCGGTCACGATGGTGCTGCTGAATTCGTTCGGCAAGCTGACGCGCACGGCCGATGCCCGCCGGATAAGAAAGTGGATGGAGGCGCAGAAGTCGCCGACCGTCGCCGGCACGGGCGGGAAGTAGGGGGCAGCCCCCGTTTCCTGGCAAAAGGGGTCAGCCCCTATCCTCGCGCGTCGGTAAAAATAGCGGTGACTATCGGCGCCGGCCTACAGGCTGGCGGCTTGCGCGTGCCCATACTGCCGCGCAAACGTGAATACTCGCTGCGCGTTGTTAGTCGGTGCCGCCGTCCTTCTGGCTGTCCTCCAGGCCGGCTGCGCGTCGATGCGCCCGCTGCCCGAAGCGCCCACTCATAAATCGGCCGCCAAGGCTGCGCCTCTCTCGATCATCGGGCCGGACGGTCGCGTCGATCGCCGCACCCGCGAACGCGTCTCCAGACAACTGATGGAACTCGGCGAAGACAATCTGCTCGCGCAGCACCTGCTGGCCATGCAGGCGGCGGGTGGCGGTCCGTTGATCGCGTCGAATCGCGCGACCTTGCTCGTGGATGGTCCGAGCACCTATGCGGCGATGTTTTCGGCGATCGCCGCGGCGCGCGAGAGCGTCAACATCGAGATGTTCATCTTCGACGAAGCGCAGCACGAGGGACGGAAACTGTCCGATCTGCTGGTGGAAGTCGCGGGGAAAGGCATCGCGGTCAATGTGCTCTACGACAGTCTTGGTTCGTCGGAGACCCCGGCGGAGGTGCTGGAGAAACTCGCGGCCGCCGGCATCCGGTTGTGCGAGTTCAACCCGATCAATCCCACGAGCAGCCGCACGGCGAAATTCGTGCAGCGGGATCACCGCAAGATCGTCGTGGTCGACGGACAACACGGCTTCGCCGGCGGCATCAATTTCAGCGCGGCGTATACCAAGGGTTCCAGCAGCCGCGGCAAGCGGGATCCGGTCGCGGAAGGATGGCGCGACACGCAGGTGGAAGTGGAGGGGCCGGTGTCCCTCGAGCTGCAGCGCCTGTTTCTCGAAAGCTGGGACAAGCAGAAATGCCCCGTGCGCCAGGAGGCGAACTATCTACCCGCGGCGCGCGAGGCCGGCAAGACGCTGCTGCGGGTCGATGCGACCTCGATGGATTCCGAGCGCAATGAAACCTACGTCAGCGCGCTTTCGGCCATCACTTTCGCTCGCAAGTCGATCGACGTGACCATGGCGTACTTCTCGCCCGACGACCAGGTGGAGGACGCGCTGATCGAAGCCGCGCAACGCGGCGTGCGCGTGCGGATGCTGCTGGCCGGGCTCACGGATTTCGGCGGCATCATGCACGCCGGCCGCGCGCACTACACGAAGCTGCTGAAGGCGGGCGTGCAGATCTTCGAGGAGCGCAAGTCGCTGCTGCACGCGAAGACACTCGAGGTTGACGACATCTGGAGCACGATCGGCTCGGCGAACTGGGACTGGCGCAGCTTCGCGAACAACGACGAGCTGAACATCGTGATCATCGATGCGGGTTTCGCGCAGCAGATGCGGGCGCAGTTCGAGACGGATCTCGAAGCGGCGACGCCGATCACGCTCGATGCGTGGAAGAAGCGGCCGATGAAAGATCGGGCGTTGCAACAGTTCTGGGTGATGTGGGAGCGGCTGTTGTAGATAGCGTGCGATTCACGCGCCCTTCGATTGTTACAACGAAATGGGGAATGTCCCCATTTCAGTACCACCACTCGATCGAGGCGGAGGCGCGGTTGCGGTCGTAGTCATAGCCCGCGACCGGTGAATCGTTGCGCTCCATCTCGTAACGCACGAACAACTGCGCCTGCCGCCACAGCGAGCGCGTCGCACCCAGATGCAGCGTGGTCCGGTTGTCGTCCCAACTACTCAAGGTCTCAGATTGCGTGGGATGCCGGGTGCGGCGCAGGGCGGCGCCGGCCGAGAGTCCCCATTGCGGCGACAACGCGTAGCGCGCCTCCGCGCCGAGCTGGAACCAGCGCGATTCGAAAATCGGGTCTTCACTGTCGTTGAGTTCCGAACGTGTGTGCGCGCCGAAATACCAGGCGCGCCAGGCCTTGTCGTAGTACAAGCCGAACTCGGTGCGATCGCCGGTCAGTCCCGTGAAGGCTCCCTTGCCGGTAACCGAGGTGCCGCGCAGCTGCGCGCGCAGCCGGCTGCCGCCGTAGAAGCTGCGCGCGGCGAGCACCGAAGCCGCGGCGTCCTGCTCGAACACATCGCCGCCGAGTGAAAGCTGCGAGCCGTACGCGCCGAGTTCGAAGTACCACTTGTCCGCCCGGAAGCCGCGCGCGCCGCCCAGGAAAAATGCGCGCTGGCTGAATTCGTCGAGGTGCGCGTATTCGAGCATCGACCCGCCGCCGTCGATGCGCCACGGTCCGTTCGTATAACTACCCGCGACATAAAGCTCGCCGAAGTTGTCCGCGGCGCCGGTGGCGGAGCTGTCGATGGAACCGGAGCGCAGCGCGACGTTGTCGTCGTGACCGGCGCCGCCGCGCGTGTAGAGCGACCACATTCCCGCCGCGCGCGGCTGCGGCAAATCCGCGAGGCGCTGCGACGCGAGCGACTTCAATCGCGCATCCGGCGGCCGTTCGTGGATCGTGCGTTCGAACCAGTCGCGTGCCTCGCGTTCGTCGTGGCGTTGCAGAGCGATGAGTCCGAGGTTGTAGTAGGCGAGCGGGGCCATTTCCGGCGTCCGCGCGACTTCGCGGAACGCGCTTTCGGCGCGCGGCAGGTCGCCGCCGTGATAGGCGGCCGAGCCGATGTTGTAGTGGATCGCGGGGCCCTCCATCCCGGCGGCGAGCGCCTGCTCGAAGAAAACGCGCGCCTTCGAATAGGCCTCGCTTTCGAATGCTTCGCGCGCTTCCGAAAAATACGCCAACGCTTGCGTGCTGGCGGCCGAGGCAGGCGTCGTCGCTGGCAGCGCGAAACTCGCAAGCACGAAGACTGCCGCGAGGCGTGAAGATTTACGGGCGACGCGGTCGCTCGGGCGGTGTGGGTCTGGGCGGTTCATGTCCGGGGGGATTGGGTCCGCGCGGTTCATGCCGCGGCTGATCTGGCCGGCGCGGATCGGGATCGCGCGGTTGTTGTCCCGGCGGCCCGCCGGGTTGTCGTCCGGGTGGACCATTGGGTTGATGCCCCGGTGGCCCGCCGGGTTGTTGGCCTGGTGGTTGGCGCGCGGGGCCGCGAGGTTCGGGCGCGGGTGGTGGCTCGCGCGCTGGCGGAGTGCCGACGGGACCTGACCCGCCCGGGTTGGACGGTCCGACGGGATCGGGTCTGATCGGATCGGGCGGCGCGACTGGATCCGGGACGACAGGATCGACCGCGGTGCCGGGTACTTCTTCGGCGCCGCCGTTGCTGTTCGGGTTAGCGAGATCCTTCGTCGAACCGTCGGCAGTCTGTCCCACTCGCCGTGGCTTCGGCGCCGGAATCTTGCGCACGATTTCATCCGGAGTCTTCGTATCCGGATCCACGATGATCTGCATCGTGACATCCGGGTTGTCAGTGCTCGCGGATGGCGCTTGCGCGAGTACCGCCGGAACACATGACGCCAGAATCACGAGGAGCAGCAGGCGTCGTTCGGCGCCTTTGTAGCCCTCAATACTTCCCATGGCCCGATGATGGCCTTACTACATGCGCGGCGATGTCGTCCGGAAGCGAGTCTTTTGTAGGCAAATAGCCAGTGAGATCGGGCGGGATGGTGCGTCGCGACCGCGCTCTCCGTGATCCGGATAGTTCGCATCCGACAGACCGGTCAGCCTGCGCGCCGCAGGATGTTGAGCATCCCGACAATGGAGGTGCCCGATGCTGGATCACACTGGATTCGTGGTGACGGACCTTGCCAAGGCGCGCACGTTTTACGACGCGGTGGCCAAGGCGCTGGGACTCGGAATCGTCACGCCGCACAAGGATTTCTTTTTGTTAGGGCGTGGACCGGGGCAGGTTCCGTACCTGTGGATCGGGATTCTTCGGCCATCGTATTGGGTGGAGGGTTCGCGCGCCGGAATCAACCAGATGCACGTGGCGTTCGTGGCGAAGGACAACGCGATGGTGGACGAGTTTTATCGCGCCGCGATCGCGGCCGGTGGGCGAGACAACGGGAAGCCGGGTCCGCGGGAGGCGGGGTATTACGGCGCGTTCGTGCTGGATCCGGATGGGAACAACATCGAGGCGGTGGCGCGCGGGTGAGACCGGCGGTGACTACTTGAGAGCCGCGATCAGCGCGAGCGCCGCCTGGGGATTGCGTACCTTGGCGCCGCTGATGAAGTAGAGGAACACATCGCCGTTGCGTGCCAGGGTCTGCGCGTGTTCGCGCCAGCGAGTGAGAGCGGCGGGGGTGTAGCCCTTCGCCGGGCGGGGTTTCGTGCCCATCAGGCGCAGGTAGCTGAAGGGCGCGGTGTGCGCTTCGATCCTGGGGTAGATAGAGTCGCCGGCTTCCACGAGGCCGACTTTGTGGGCGCGCAAGAGCTCGATGAACTCCGGCCGGTCGAAACTCGCGTCGCGTACTTCGAGGACATGGCGCAGCGCGCGGCCCTCAAGCTTGCGAGGCAGCAGTTCAAGGAATGCGGCCAGATCCTCCGCGTCGAATGGCATAGTCGGCGGGAGCTGCCAGTTGATCGGTCCGAGCTTCGTGCCGAGACGCAGAAGGCCGCTCGCGAGGAAGCGTTCGACGCTCGACGCGCTCTCGGCGAGGCGCTTGCGGTTTGTCACGAACCGCGGGGCCTTCAAACTAAACACGAATCCGTCCGGCGTTTCGTCGTGCCACTTCTGGAATGTCGCCGGCTTCTGCAAACCGTAGAACGTCGAGTTGATCTCGATCGAGGTTAGCTGGCGGCTGGCGTAGTGCAGTTCTTGTGACTGTGTCAGGCCCTTTGGATAGAAACTGCCGCGCCAGGGCGCGAAGTTCCAGCCTCCGATGCCCACGAAGATTTTGCCGGGTTTGGGCTTGGCCATGAGCCCAGCGTATCACTCACGCCACTACGCTTTCCCGCGCCACCGGTCTTACAGCTCCCCAGTGCTCAGGCGGCGGCCCCGCCTCCTGCACGAGCCGCGGCGCCATGGACTTCATGAACACGCGCCGCCGGCGTGCGTTCAGGATGCCGATGAGAACGAGATAGAGAATGGGCGTCAGCACCAGCGCCAGCGAAGAGAGCCCCGGACTGATCGCGGCCGTGAGCAGAGTAGTTAGCGCCCACACCGGGATCAGCAACCACGGCCGCATCTTCACGAACTTGCGCATGCGGGGAAGGTGCAGATATTTGCGCAGGTCGTGGTTGTAGAGGAACAGGCAGTATTTGTCGTCTTCCCAAACCGCCAGCAGCCGGTGACCGCGCCGCACGTCGAAGTCGTGATTCACCAGCTTGAGACTGGTCTCTCGTCCATCGATGCCGCGGACGAACAGCGTCAGGGTGTGAGTGCGCGTCTCGGACACCTGGTCCGGGCCGGACCGGTTCCCCTGCGCGTCGCGGGGGGTGTGAATCCACGGCGTGACGCGCACCATCTCTTTCACGTCTTCCACCAGCACCTGCTGGAAAGTCATTGACCGCAATTTCCCGCCGCGCTGCAGCGTCCACGGATTCTCCGGCAGCAGGCGGAACGGCGCGGTGCGCCGTGCAATGCCCAGCACCAGCCAGAGCACGAGCAGTGCAATCCAGACCGCGCCCGGAACCGCGAGCACCTTCTCCGCGGCCGTGCGCCACGGTTCCGGCAGCTCCGCCACATAAGACTCCACCGGATTTGCCGGCTCGCGGCGTGTGTACACGTGGATTTGCCGGTCGAAGTAATCGAGCGCGTATTTGCGTAGATCGCCTTCCAGCGTCCGCTCGTACACGCCACGCATGACTTTCCAGCCGTCGCGCAGATCCGAATACATGCGGGCCGACAGCTCATCCGCGTTGCGTCCGTTCAGCAGCCGCTCCGCCTCGGGAAGTCCGGCGACGAGAGCCGCGTGGTACTGGTTCACCTTGGCTTTCAGTTCGCGATCGCGCAGTCCCGGCGCGATGGACGCGGCCATCTCGCTGAACTGCTGCAGCACCATCATGCGGTCCACCGCGGTTTCGGCCGGATCGGAGCGCTTCGGCAGCGCGGCCTCGATCTTCGATACCGGCGGCAGCGCCTGGATCAATCGAACCTGCTCGTCCGTGAGCTCTGCGGCCGCCATGGCGGCCAGGGGAAGGGTGAAGGCCAGGATCATGGCCACCGGACGAAACAGGTCTCGAATCATCGCCACCACCGTTTTTGTTTGTTAGGACGCGAATATGGCACGGAACATTTTGCCCGCGCCAGCTGAACGCAGGCTGACCCCGGCGTTGCGCCAAAGAAAAAGGGCGGGTGATTTCTCACCCGCCCCTTCATATCGTCCGGAGGTCTGTCCCCGTCAAGCAGCCGCGGACTTCCGGCGCTTCTCGACTTCCGCGATGACTTCATCGGCCTTGTTCTTCGGCACCGGATCATAGTGCGAGAATTCCATCGTGAAGCTCGCGCGACCCGAGGTCATCGAACGCAGCTGGCCGATGTAGCCGAACATTTCCGACAGCGGAATGGTCGCCACGACCGCGATGTTCGTGCCACGCTCGACCTGCTCGATGATCGTGCCGCGGCGGCGGTTCATGTCGCCGATCACGTCGCCCAGGTAGTCGCCCGGGGTCACGGTCTCGACCTTCATCACCGGCTCCAGCAACTGCGGGCCAGCCTTGCGGATGCCCTCGCGGAAGCAGGCCTTCGCGGCGATTTCGAACGTCAGCGCGTTCGAGTCGACGTCGTGGTACGAACCGTCATGCAGCGTGGCGCGGAAGTCCACGGTGGGGAAGTGCGCCAACACGCCGTCTTCCTTCTGGATCTTCAGGCCCTTTTCCACGGCCGGCACGAACTCGCGCGGCACCGAGCCGCCGGTGGTCGCGTCGACGAATTCGAAGCCCTTGCCGCGCTCGAGCGGCTCGAACTTGATCCACACCTCGGCGAACTGGCCCGAACCGCCGGTCTGCTTCTTGTGCACGTAGTGCTCGTCGATGGGCTTCGTGAACGACTCGCGGTACGCCACCTGCGGCTCGCCCATGATGCCTTCCACGCCGAATTCGGTGCGCATGCGATCGAGCGTCACTTCGAGGTGCAGCTCGCCCATTCCGCGCAGGATCGTCTCGTTCGTTTCGCGATCGGTTTCGAGATAGAGCGAAGGATCGGCACGGACCATCTTGCCGAGCGCCGCGCCGAACTTCTCCGACTCGCCCTTGGTCTTCGCCTTCACCGAAACGCTGATGACGGGATCCGGGAAGCGCATGCGCTCCAGCACCACCTGGTTTTCCGTATCCGCCAGCGTGTCGCCGGTGTCCGTTTCGGCCAGCGAGACCAGCGCGATGATGTCGCCCGCGCGCGCCTCTTCGATCGGGTTCTGCTTGTCAGCGAACATCTCGACCATGCGGCCGATCTTTTCGCGTTTACCACGTGTGGTGTTCGTGACCGACATGCCCTTGGTGAGTACACCCGAGTACACACGCACGAAGGTGAGCGCGCCGTACGCGTCGTTGATCACCTTGAAAGCCAGCGCCGCGAACGGCTCGTCGTCCGCCGTCTTGCGCTCGCCGACCGGGTTACCGTCCGCGTCCACCGTTTTGATGGCTTCGACGTCCGTCGGGGCCGGTAGATAGTCGACCACCGCGTCCAGCAGCTGCTGCACGCCCTTGTTCTTGTACGAGCTGCCGCACAGCACCGGGTTGAAGACGCCCGAGATCGTGCCCTTGCGGATGCACTTGCGCAGCACATCGGCGGTCGGCGCCTCGCCGTCCGTCAGGTACTTTTCCATCGCCGCGTCGTCCATCTCGAGCGCCGTGTCCACGAGCTCGGTGCGGTACTTCGAGTAGTTGTCGAGGATCTTGCGATCCGACGGCACCGTGATGCCCAGCTTGTCCGCGAGGCCCGAGCCGTCGCCGACCGGGATGACCTGCCACTTCGCGTCCTTGTCGTCCGAGTCCCAGACCAGCGCGTTCTGCTCGACCAGGTCGATCATGCCCTTGAAGTTGTCTTCCGAGCCGATCGGGATCTGGATCGGCAGCGGACGCGCGCCCAGGCGCGTCTTGATCATCTCCACGCAGCGCACGAAGTTCGCGCCCGAGCGGTCGATCTTGTTCACGTAGCAGATACGCGGCACGTTGTAGTTGTTAGCCAGGCGCCAGTTCGTCTCCGACTGCGGCTCCACGCCCGCCACGCCGTCGAACACCACGACCGCGCCGTCGAGCACGCGCAGCGAGCGGTTCACTTCGATGGTGAAGTCGACGTGCCCGGGGGTGTCGATGACGTTGATCTTCTTCTTGCGCCAGGTGGTCGAAACCGCGGCCGACTGAATCGTGATGCCGCGCTTCTGTTCCTGCTCCATGTAGTCAGTCGTCGTCGAGGACTTCAAGTCCTTCGTCTCGTGGACGTCGACGATCGTGTGCTTGCGACCCGTGTAATAAAGGATGCGCTCAGTCGTGGTGGTCTTACCGGCATCGACGTGCGCGATGATTCCGATGTTGCGAATGTCAGCAAGCGGCGTAGTACGGGCCATGGCAAATTTCCGTTACAAATTCAGGGGTTGGATCGCGAAAAAGCCCGTTCAAGGGCGTTTTTCGAGCGGCGAATGGTAGTGAAAAACGGGGGAAATTGCTTGGGAGAGTTGTGCCTTCCCGACGTGATCCTAAGCTATTGAAATTCAAAACTTTACGGTCCTGCCCGAATTGAGCGTTTGGTCAGATCA
>JAKFFF010000112.1:0-3439 GCA_036677145.1 Alcaligenaceae bacterium | reverse complement strand
TTCCTTGGAGGTCAGCTCGATAGGGTGACCCGCGCGAGTCACCTTGCGGCCCAGCAGGTCGAGCTCGAGATCCGCGATGCGCACGCGTGTCGTGACCTGCGGCTGGTTGCCGCGCCGCAGGAGTGCCTCGATGCGCGCCAGTAGTTCGCCAAAGGCGAAGGGTTTGGTCAGATAGTCGTCGCCGCCGGCGCGCAGACCTTCGATGCGGTCGTCGACCGAGCCGAGCGCGGAAAGAATCAGTACGGGTGTGCGCCGGCCGTTCTTGCGCAGCATCGCGACGATGGAAAGCCCGTCGAAATGTGGCAGCTGACGGTCCGCGATGATGAGGTCGTAGCTGCCTTCGGTGGCGTGAAACAGGCCTTCGCGGCCGTCGGCGGCGATGTCGACGACATAGCCGCTCTCTCGCAATCCCTTGGCCAGGAATTTCGCCGCCTCCGCGTCGTCCTCGATCAGCAGCAGGTGCATTCGCGCGAACTTAACACGGCGCCCGCCGTGGCCGTGCTTACGATTTGTTAACGCGGGTCCGGGCGTTGGCCGGATCCGGGGCGGGGGAATGTTCCCCCGCCCGGATCAGCCCGGCCTCAAGTCCGCTCGCTCATTGCAGCCGCACGCTCAGCGCCTTGATCACGGTGGTTGCCGGAGCGGCGCCCAGGGCCGTCAGCGCGCCGTTGCCGAGGTTCACACGGTAGATAGTCGACTGCGTTGCCCCCGTGGGCTGCAGGGCCGCGATCGCCAGGCCGTCGTCGCCGCCGGCGATGTCGAACGCGCCGCCGGGCAAGAACGTGATGCCCGCGTTGAACGGCCCCACGGTGATCAACGCGCCACTGATCGACGTCTGCCGCACCAGCGTCAGGCTTGCGATGTCGAGCGCGTGGTGCACGCTCGAGGTCGCGCCCGCGAAACTGTTCGTGAAGGCCGTCCCGGCAAGCTGCGGGACTCCCGGGTTCGGTATCCCGTCTGTGATGACCAGGCCAGTTTCGACAGTGACGCGCAGGTTCTGTCCCGCGTCGCTCTGCACGCGCAGCTGCCCGTCGAGCGAGCTGAAGTCCACGTCGAAGTGCGCGCCCACGAGCCCGGCATAGGGCGAAGTGGCATCGAGTGGTTCGGCCGCGAGACTTGCGAGCAGTGTCGCGCTGCCACTGGCCGGGTCGAGGCTATAGAGGCGGCCCGCATCGCTGAGCGCGACCAGGGTACCGTTGCTTGGCCGGAAGTCGATGGCCGCGATGTTCTCGCCGCCCTGCAACCCGGCGATCGCGACGTCGGTGTCGAACGTACCCGGAGTCAATGGCTTGAACGTCACCAACCGGTTCGCGGTGGTGATGGCGTGGACCGTCGCAACGGGTAATTGCGCGTACGCGAGGCCGCGCACCCGCTCGCCGCCGCCGATCGTCGCGAGACGCGTGGCGGCGCCGGTACCCAGGTTGACGGAGTACAGACCCGACGTGGCTTCACCCGCGAGATTGAGCGCCGCGATACCGCGGTTGTCGATGCCGCGAATGTCGAAGCCCGCGATGTTCTGCACATCGCCGACGCCGAGCGCGCCCAGCAACTGCAGGTCACCGTTGATGGCATTGCCCGACGGACGCCCGAGCACCTGCACTCCATCCGCCGCCGAATCGATGACATAGAAAAACGAGGTGCCGGCGCCCGCGAAGCTGTTGCTGTACGCGCCGGCCACGGCCACCGGGCCCACCGGGTTCAGCGCCACATCGGTGGTGGTGGCGCCGGTGTCCGGTGTCACACGGAAGTTCAGGCCGGTGTCACTAACTACTCGCAGCAGGTCGTTGCCCGGGTTGAAGTCGGCGCCGAAGGCCGTGCCGGTGAGGCCCGCATACGGCGTCGTGACGTCGCCGAGCGCGGCCACCAGCGTGGACTTGAGCGTGAGTGCGGCGCTCGCGGTGTCCACCGTATACAACCGCCCGGTGCTGCCGAGCGCGTACAGCGCGCCGTCCGCCGGACGCACGTCGATGTTCACGATCGTTTCGCCGCTCTGCTGGCCCGTGAAGGCGGCGTTCGAGCAGGTTTTCTCGGGTCTTGCGGCCAGGAACGAAATGAACCGTCCGGATTCGGTCAGCGCGAACACATCACCGGCCGGTTGCGCCGGCTCCGTTGCCGGAGGCGCGATGGTGGTGTCGCGCAGTAGTTCGCCGGTGTCGAGCAATGTCACCGGACCCGCGGTGGCCGCGGTGCCGGTCGTCAGATCGATCTGGTACGAAGTGGGTACCCCACCGACCACGAGCACGGCATAGGCATTGTTGGTGCCGTCGGCGGCGGTGGCGATCTCGATGTCGCCGGCCGACGAAGTGTCGACGCCGAGCGGACCCACGACCGTGACAGTGCCGCCATTCGGGTCGGCCGTCGTCAACAACTGATCGGTGGCCGAGTCGATGTAGTAGAGCGTCGAGCGGCAGGCCGCGGCGAACGCATTCGTGTAACCCGCGCCCGTGACGCCGGCGCGGGCGCTGCCGCCCGTAGTTAGCGGCGCGTCCGTGACGGTGGCGCCGCTGTCGGCGTTGACGCGCAGGTTCTGGCCGGTGTCGCTGATGACTCGCAACCGGTCGGTGACCGGATCGAAGTCGATACCGAACTCCGTTCCGCTCAACGCGCTGTAGGGCTCGGACGTGTCGGCCGCGTCCGCAACGAGCGTGGATTTGAGTGTCGCAACACCGCTCGTGGTGTTCACGGTGTACAGGCGTCCCGTGCTGCCTAGTGCGTACAACTCGCCGGCGACGGTGCCTCCTGGTCGCACGTCGACGCCAATCGCGGTCTCACCGGATTGCAGTCCGGTGATCGCGATGGCGGTGTCGAGCGCTGGCGCGGCGCGGTCGAACGTCACCAGGCGACCGCTGCTCGTGACGCCGAACGTGTCGCCGGATGTCACACCCGCGCCCGGCGCGGGAACGGTAGCTGCCGGGGGCGGGGGCGGGGGCGGCGGTGGCGGTGGTGGTGGCGGTGGCGGCGCGGGCGGATTCTGAACCCCGGTCGGTGGAGGATCGTTGTCTCCGCCGCCACCTCCGCATGCGGCCAGGAGCAGGGTGAGAAGGGGAATGGCGAGTAGTCCGAGACCTGCGCGTGCGGTAGTCATGACGTCCCTGTGTGCGTGTGAATTCTTGGCGCACAGACTGACGCACACCCTTACTGGATGAACGCGGACAAGGCGCGAAGGTGCTGAGCGATGTGCGGCGCTCGGTGTGTCGGGCTCAACCTACGCAACGCGGATGAGCACCATCGACTGTGGGCGCGCGACTAGATCTACATGCCCGTCCAGATGACGAATTCAGTGGCCGCGCTGGGTGCCGGCGAGGGCTTCCCGGGGGAGAAGCCCGGAACGAAGTCTCGCTTTCGAGCCCCCGGTTTCCCTTCCAGGGACTGCTCGTATATAGTCGCGCCCGCTTACTCAGGGTCGCGCGGTCATCGCCCCCTAAAGCACGCAAGTCTC
>JAKFFF010000111.1:0-76488 GCA_036677145.1 Alcaligenaceae bacterium | reverse complement strand
CCTGATGTGTGTACGTAATGCCGCCCATATCTGCATGACCGGGTGAGGCCAATGATAGTTGGCACTACAAAGGAGGCACCATGAAACCTGCGCGAAATCTCAATCCACGAACCCTGATCCTGGCGTTTACTGCGGCAACACTTTTGGCCGCGAGCGCCTTCGCTGCGGAGCCCGCCAGTGAAGATCCGGCTGCGGTCGTCGCGACGCTGGACAAGCAGGCCGCCGACTTCCGGGCGGCAGCCGCGAAGCACGAAAACATGGCCAAAATGCATCGAGGCGGCGCCGGTTCGTCCAAGGTGAATCACGAAGGAATCGCGAAGCACTGCGACAAGATTGCGGAAGATCTGCGCAGCGCGGCAAAGGAAAGCGAGGAACTGGCGGCTGAATACCGCAAACAAGCAGACAAGTAACAGTGGCGAATGGGGAGTCGCGCAAGCGATTCCCCACGCCTTCGCACCAGGCGCGCCAGCGGCGATGTCGTTTTGTGAGCGTGACCATTCGGTATCACTCTCGT
The DNA here is from genome assembly GCA_036677145.1 of Alcaligenaceae bacterium. Lineage (GTDB taxonomy): Bacteria > Pseudomonadota > Gammaproteobacteria > Steroidobacterales > Steroidobacteraceae > CADEED01. The sequence continues at coordinate 75,974 of JAKFFF010000111.1, read as the reverse complement.
AACGCTAGTATCAAAATTCCACAGAGCCGAATAGATTCCCTGTCAACCGAGCAGGGCCCAGCAGACTTTGGAAATCAAGGTGATAGTGAGCGCGCCAAAGCAACCCATTGATCGCCGGATTTCCGTGGCGCCGATGATGGATTGGACCGACCGGCACTGCCGCTATTTTCTGCGGGGTTTTTCGCCAGCCACTCTTCTATACACCGAGATGGTGACGACGGGCGCCGTCCTGCGGGGCGATCAGGAACGGTTGCTGGGCTTCGATCCCGAGGAGCATCCGCTGGCCTTGCAGCTCGGCGGCAGCGAACCCGCCCAGCTCGCCGAGGCCGCGCGTATCGGGGCGGCGCTCGGCTACGACGAAATCAATCTCAACTGCGGCTGCCCGAGCGATCGTGTGCATTCGGGCGCGTTCGGCGCCTGCCTCATGCTCAAACCCGCGCTGGTCGCCGATTGCGTGGCGGCCATGCGTGCGGCGGTCGACATACCCGTCACGGTGAAGCTGCGCATCGGCGTGGTGGATGCCTCGGAGCTGTCCGGCGCCGGCTTGGCGCGGCGCGAATCCGCGCGCGAGGCCGCGGCGAGATTCGGTGAGCGCGAGCGCGATGCGCTGCATGGATTCATCGGCGGGATTCTCGCGGCCGGTTCCGATGCCGTGATCGTACACGCGCGCAAGGCGGTGCTCGGCGCCTGGTCGCCGCGCGACAATCGCGAAATACCGCCGCTGCGCCATGATGTCGTGCGTGAACTGCGCGTGGCGTTTCCCGCCGCGACCATCGTCGTGAACGGCGGACTCCGCACCGCGGACCAGGTAGTTAGTGCGCTCGGCTGGGCGCATGGCGCGATGCTGGGCCGCGAGGCGTATCACCGCCCGATGTTGCTGGCCGAATGCGCTACGGCGCGCGATCCTTCGTGGGTCCCGCCCACGCGCCGCGCGATGCTCGAACGAATGACGGCTTATGCGCGACGGCAGGGCGAGCGCGGTCAAAGATTGAGCTGGATCAGCCGGCACATGCTCGGTCTTTACGCGGGTGAGCCGGGCGCGAAGGAATTCCGGCGCCGTCTGTCAGAAGGCGCGCGCGTGGCGGATGCGGCGCCGGAGTTGCTGCTCGAGGCCGGCGAATTCTGCGATCGGCTCGAAGTCGCGGTCGCCTAGAGAAACTTCGAGTACTGCGCGAGCGCGCCCTTGAATTGCCGCTCGTATCCCGCGAGCGAGGATACGAGCGCGAAATCCGCGAAATCGAACCCCGGCGCGACATCGCAGCCAACCAGCGTCCATTCGCCGAGACTGTGCGCGGCCTGCCATTCGCCGGCGCGAACGATGCCGGTGGGGTGCTGATCGGGCGCCGGCGGTCCGAGCCGGCGCAACGAGAACTCGCCGTCGGTGGGCCGGAAGATCAGCAACTCGAGCGGCGCGCCGCCGTGGAAATGCCAGATCTCATCCGAGCTGACCACGTGCCAGCGGCTGACCTGGCCCGCTTCAAGTAGATAGTCGATGCAGGTGAGCGCGGCGCGCGGACCGCGTGCGGTGGCGACGGTCTGCGCCGAGCGGAATATCTCGCGAAACCAGCCACCCTCGGGATGCGCGCCGAGTCCCAGTGATTTCACGAGCTCCGCGGCGGAGTTCATGTTCAACGTGTCGGGGCCTGCGGGATTTCCACGCGCTGCCATGCGCCGGGGAACTGGGCGCCCAGCCATGCGCTGACGGCGTAAGCCGCGACGCTCTGGCGCAGCGCCGCCGGGTCGACCTTGGCGAGTGTGTCGTTCGCACTGTGGTGCACGTCGAAGTAGTGAGTCCCGTCGAGGTCGGGCGAGAGGATCGGCATGCCGAGTCTGCGCAACGCGTCGAGATCGGCCCCGCCGTTCGCTTCGTTGCCGCCTTTCTCGATCGCGAGCGGCGCGAGCGTGCGCTGGATCGCGGTGACCACCGGCAGTTGCGATGGATTGACGCGGCTCGACAGACGCCAGACCGGGCCGGCGCCGAAATCCGCCTCGAATCCGAGCACGTGACGGTCGAGCTCGGCTTCTTTCGCGGCCACATATGCCCGCGATCCGGACCCACCGAATTCCTCGTTCGCGAACAGCACCACGCGCAGCGTGCGGCGCGGCGCGGTGTCGAGTTCCGCGATGAGCCTGGCGACACTCATCACGATGGCGACACCGGCGGCATTGTCGATCGCGCCCACACCGGGATCCCAGGAATCGAGATGCGCGCCGAGAATCACGATCTCGTTCGCGAGGTCACTGCCCGGGATCTCGCCGATGACGTTGGCGGAGCGGACCTGGGGAAGGTCACGCGAACTCGAGCGCATCCGCAGGCGCACGGGTTTGCCGCTCTCGAACTGGCGCTCGAGGGCATCCGCATCCGGGTTCGAGAGCGCGAATGCCGGGATTCGTGGTGAATTGGCGGCAAGGCGAGTGGCGCCCGTGTGGGGATGACGATCGTCGCTGGTGCTGATCGAGCGGATGACGACACCGGCGGCGCCGAGTGCGCCCGCGGCCGCGGGTCCCGATGCGCGCACTCTCACGGCGCGGCCATAGCCGGTGCCATCACGGGTTCGATCCATGCGCTGATTGAAGAAGACGATCCGATCCTTGACGGCGCCGGGCGGCAAGGCGGCGAGAGCGTCGAGGTCCCTGACCATGACGGCTTCCGCTTCGATGCCTTCGGCGCCGGTACCGATACTGCCGCCGAGCGCCAATGTGGGCATGGTTTGCGGCCAGGGCGAAATGACCGCGAATTCGGCTTCGCCGCGCTCCCAATGCGGAACGTCAGCTTCGACGGTATGCACGTTCTTGAATCCCAGACGCTGCATTTCGCGCAGGGCCCAGGCCACCGCGGCTTTGTCTCCCGGCGATCCCGCGGGGCGCGGGCCTATCTCGGTGGTGAGCGACCTGACCAGTTCGTAAGCGGTCGCATCGTCAGCCGCTTTTTTACGCAGCGCCGTGGCCGCGGAAAGGTCGGCGCGTGTGTATCCGGGAGATTTGTCAGCCGCGGAAGCATCGATGAAAAACGTCAGCAGGAAGGTCGCGAAGACCGGGCGGATGGCAGTGCGCATGGGTCGATTTGGCGTGGCCCCTCGTGAATGGGCTGCCATTCTAAGTCATATGCGTATAATTCCCGGCGTTCATCCATTTGATCCTTATGGCCAAAGATATCGACCTTGCCATCGTGTTTGCCGACGTGGTCGGCTCGACGCGGCTCTATGAAGAGCTTGGGGATCAGCGCGCGCGCGAAGTGGTGCAGACCTGCATCGACATCATGCGCCAGGCCACCGAGGAACATCACGGCACGGTCATCAAGACCATGGGCGACGAGGTGATGTCGACGTTCGCGATCGCCAACGATGCGCTCAACGCCGCGGCGAAGATGCAGAAGTCGATCACCGGCAATCCGGATCTCACCGCCGAAGGGCATCACGTCGCCATCCGCATCGGGTGTCACGCGGGTCCGGTCGTGGTCGAGAATCGCGACGTGTTCGGTTCGACGGTGCACACCGCCAATCGCATGACGAGTCAGGCGAAAGCCGGGCAGATCATCACCACCGAAGCGATGGTGGCGTTGTTGTCGCCCGAGTGGCAGTCCTCGGTGCGCCAGATCGACATCGCCACGCTCAAGGGCCAGGGCGCCGAAGTCACGTTGTTCGAAGTGTTGTGGCAGACGGACGACATCACCAGCATGTTGCCGTCAATGGCGAATTCCGCGCACGAAGGGCGGCGCGCGATGCGGCTGCGCCTCACTTTCGATGGCGGCGAGGTGCTGCTCACGGAGCAGCGGCCCAATGTCGCGATCGGCCGCGCCGACGACAACGATCTCGTCATCCGCGGCAACCTGATTTCACGCCTGCATGCGCGCATCGAGATCAACCGCAACAAATTCGTGCTGATCGATCAGAGCACCAACGGGACTTTCGTGCAGGCCGAGGGCGGCGAAGAGCTGTTCGTGCGCCGCGACAGCGTGCAGATAAAGGGTGAAGGACTCATCGGCCTCGGGCGCGTGCCCGAGCGCGATTCACCGCTGACCATCCGCTTCTACTGCGAAGAAGCCTGATCGGCGCCGGTATTTCTTACCTCAGGCGTCTTTCGATCTCGGCGAGTTCGGCCAGCATCTCCGCCGGCGCGCGATCGCCGAATTCTCCCAGGTACTCACGCATCTCCGCGGCTTCCTTGCGCCACGCGTCCGGCGTCACCGTGAGCAGTTCGCGAATGGTCGCGTTGCTGACGCCGGTGCCGGCGAGGTTGAGGTCCTCGGGACGCGGTAGATAGCCGATCGGCGAGTCCGCCGCGCCGGCCTTGCCGGCGCAACGTTTCAGGATCCACTCCATGACGCGCAGGTTGTCGCCGAAGCCAGGCCACATGAACTTTCCGGCCGCATCGCGCCGGAACCAGTTGACGTGAAACAGGCGCGGCGGTTGTTTGAGCCGCTTCCCGACTTCGAGCCAGTGACGCCAGTAATCACCGAAGTTGTAGCCGGCGAAAGGTTTCATCGCCATCGGATCGCGACGTACGACGCCGACGGCGCCGGTGGCCGCGGCCGTGGTCTCCGAGGCGACCGAGGCGCCCACCAGAACGCCGTGCTGCCAGCTGCGAGCCTCGTAAACGAGCGGCGCGACTTCCCGCCGCCGGCCGCCGAACACCAGTGCCGAAATCGGCACGCCCATCGGATCTTCGCTGCGCGGAGAGTAGATAGGATTGTTGCGGGCGGACACGGTGAAGCGCGAATTCGGATGCGCGGACACACCGCCGCTGGCCGGATCGAAGGGTTTACCCTGCCAATCGAGAACCGGGGTATTGAGCTTGCGGCCTTCCCACCACGGCTCGTCATCCGCGGTCAACGCGACGTTGGTGAACAAAGTGTCGCGATGAATCATGTCGAATGCATTGCGATTGGTCGCGCGATTCGTGCCCGGCACGACGCCGAAGTAACCCGCCTCGGGATTGATCGCATACAGGCGTCCGTCCGGACCCGGATGCAGCCAGGCGATGTCGTCGCCGACGGTCCAGACTTTCCAGCCGGGCATCGATTCGGGCGGGATCAGCATCGCGAGATTCGTCTTGCCGCAGGCCGACGGAAACGCCGCGGCGATGTAATGCGTTTCGCCTTGCGGGTTCTCGACGCCGACGATGAGCATGTGCTCCGCGAGCCAGCCTTCGTCGCGCGCCTGCCAGCTCGCGATGCGCAGCGCATGGCATTTCTTGCCGAGCAGCGCGTTGCCGCCGTATCCGGAGCCGAAGCTCTCGATCGAAAGCTCTTCGGGGAAATGCATGATGAACCGGCGGTTCGGATCGAGCTCGCCGATCGAATGCAGCCCCTTCACGAAATCACCGCCTTCGCGCGCGATGCGTTCCAGCGCGCCGCGGCCCATGCGCGTCATGATGGCCATGTTGATGACGACGTAGGCGCTATCGGTGATCTCCACGCCGCAGCGGGAGTAGGGCGAGTCGATCGGCCCCATGCAATAGGGCACGACATACAGCGTGCGGCCCTTCATGCAGCCCTTGAACAGCGCCTGCATCTTGGCGTGCGCTTCGGCCGGATCCATCCAGTTGTTGTTAGGGCCCGCGTCTTCGCGGTTCCGGGTGCAGATGAAGGTCAGGTGCTCGACGCGTGCGACGTCGGAAGGATGCGAATAGGCGATGTGGCAGCCCGGGAAAGTCTTCTGATTGAGCTGCTTGAGTTCGCCGGACTTCTCGAGGGTCTGCTTGAGGCGGGCGAGCTCCGCGGCCGATCCGTCACACCATTGAACCCGGTCCGGGGTGGTTAGCTGCCGGACTGATTCGACCCAGGCGGCGACTGCGGGGGAAATCTCCGGAAGCTGGGCGAACGAGTGGGGCGCTGTGGCCATCGCGATCCTCAGAATGTCCGCCTGTCTTGGCGAGACAACAGAGTATAGCGGCGATAACTGAAATGACCGCGCGAATGCCGGTAGCGCTAACAGAGCGCCATCAGACTGCTGCTGAGGTACTCATGACAATAAAAAAAGCGCGCCCCGCGAAGGGGCGCGCTCGAATGCGGGTCAGATGACTCGCGATGCGGAGATCAGGCGGCAACCCGTGCGCGCGTACGCTTGCGGGACGAAGCGGATTTGCGAGGCGGCGAAGGCCGCTTCTTCAACCCGGACTTCGCGAAGCTTGCATACGCGTCACGAGCCAACGCCGAGACGTCCTTGCCGGCGGCGCGCACGATCGTGGCGTTTTCCTTCACGAAGCGGGCCGCGTGGCGGCGGACTACCTTGTTGAGCGCGCGGCCACTTCCGCGAAGGGTGACCAGCGATCCCTGCAACACGCTGGCGTGCTTGGCGGCGTCATTCGCACGGTGACGGGCGGTTTCGAAGGCCGTGTTGGCCAACGCGAGCGACCGGCTGCGAACTTCGGCGGCGACTTCGAGCAATTTTTCCTGGAAATTCATGGACTCTCCTTTTGCTGCCATGCAGCAATGATGCACCGCATCATACGGAGGGAAGGTGTCCTGTCAATCGGGGAATCGAGAGTTGGCGCCTAGGCGCCCAGCGGGGCTTCGGAATCCAGGAAATCGCGCACGACCGGAATCACCTTGTCGAGCGAATGGAGCATGAAGAGGTGACCGCCGCCGGGCACGACAAACAGGCGGTTGTTCGGAATCAGCAGGGCGATGATCCGCGAATTCACCGGCGGCACCAGCGGGTCATCCGCGCCGCCCATGACGAGCGTCGGCTGCCGGATCTTGTGCAGCCACAGAATGCTGGTCCATCCCATGCCGGCCATCAGTTGATAGATGTATCCCATGAACTGCGGCGGAATGATCCGCGCGGTATGCGCGGACATGACCTTGGGATCGCGGCGCGCTTCGCCGCCGTAAATGTCGGCCGCTGCCTTTTGCATGTAGGTGGGAGACAGATAACGCTTCGGCGTCATCATCTTGGACAGCGCCGAGGGCCGCCCCGGAACCATGACGGCGCCCGGCGAGGTGGCCGCGAGAATCAGGCGGCGGCAGCGATCCGGATACTGGCGCGCGAACTGCTGGGCCAACGCGCCACCCCAGGACACACCGATGACATCCACCTGCTGGTAACCGAGCCGATCGAGCAATTTGCGCGCGAGCCGCGCGAGACCCGAGAAGCGCCGCGGCCGCCAACTCATCTGCGACCGGCCGACGCCGGGCACGTCGAAAATCACGATCTCGCGTTCGGGCATCGCCTCCATGAACGGGAAGCACAGCTCGAGGTTCGCGCCGATTCCGTTGAACAACAGCAATGGCGGCTTTGCACTCCCGGCTTGGCAGGCCACGCGCAGGTTGACGCCATCCACTTCGACGTATTCGACCTTGGGTGTGCTCATCGTTGATGGACGTAACGCCCCGGCGCGGGATCACCGGCGGGGTGGCTGGCGCTGCCCAGAGTTTTTGGCGCGGGCACCTCGCCACCGCCATGCTGCCGATACCAGGCTTTCCAGTGTTCCCACCAGCTTCCCGCGTGTTCGGTCGCGCCGGCGCGCCAGGACTCCGCATCGTCGGGCAACTCGGGGTTGAGAAAATACTTCGCTTTGGGATTCGCCGGCGGATTCACGATGCTCTGTATGTGACCGCTCGAGGACAACACGAAATCGATTTTTCCCTTGAGCACGTTCTTCGATTGATAACACGCCTGCCAGGGCGTGATGTGATCCGTGATGCCCGCGACGACATACGAGGGGACATCGACCTTCGACATGTCGATGCGCGTGCCGAGCGCTTCGATGTGGCCGGGTCGGGTGAGGGGATTGTCCATGAACATCTTCAGCAGATCCGCGTGGAACTCCGCTGGCAGGCGCGTGGTGTCTGAATTCCAGTAAAGAATGTCGAAAGCCGGCGGACGATTTCCCATCACCCAGTTGTTCGCGACGAACAGCCAGACGAGATCATTGGGCCGCAGCCAGGCGAACACGCGCGACATCTCGCTGCCTTCGAGCACGCCGTTGTGGCGCGTCTTCTTGATCGTCGCGGCGATGCCCGAGCGGGATGCGAATTGACCGAGCAGTGTCTGGGCCGATGTGTCGAGCACGGTTACCAGCAACGTGGCGCTGGCCACTTTCGCTTCGGACCGCGCCGCGAGATGACCGAGCAGCGTCGCCAGCGTGAAGCCGCCCGCGCAGGCCGCCATCGTGTTGACCTGGTCGGCGCCGGTGATTTCGCAGGCGACATCGATCGCCTGCTTGCAGGCGGTCAGGTAGGTTTCCATGTTCCAGTCGCGCTGGGCGGCGGTCGGATTGCGCCAGCTGATGCAGAACGTCTGGATGCCTTGCTGCACGGCGTATTCGGCGAAGCTGCGCCCGGGTGAAAGGTCGGTGGCGTAGTACTTGTTGATCTGCGGCGGCACGATCAACAACGGGCGGCGTTGAACGATTTCGGTTTGCGGCGTGTATTGGATCAGCTCGAATACTTCGCCGCGATACACGACGGCGCCTGGTGTCGTGGCGAGGTTGCGGCCGACCTGGAATTTGCGCTCGTCCACCTGGCGCGGCATGCCGGCGTTGTTCATCAGGTCGTCGACGAAATTCTGCAGACCCCACAACAAACTCTTGCCGCGTGTGTCGGTGAGGCGCTGCAGTGCGCCGGGATTTCCGAACAGCGAGTTCGTCGGCGCGAACGATTCGGTGAACAGTTGCAGCACGAAACGCGCGCGCTCGCGATCATCGGTGTTGGTGTCGGCGCGATCGAGCACGCGGTTCAGCATGTCGCGCCACGCGACGAAGCCCTGCATGAGGCGTTTGTAATAGCCGCTCTTCTGCCAGACGGCGTGACTGAACCTCCGGTCGCGTGGATCGGCGGTTATCTTCGAGTGGCCCAGGGCAATGGCCACGAGCTCTCGTCCGAAGGCGAGGTTCTCTTCGACGAGCACCTCGGGCTTCAGGGTCATCAACCTCAACAGCCGACGGGCGGCATCTAACAACTCATCCCGGTCCAGCCCTAACAAAGGATTCGCCCCGAGGATCTGTTCGGCGGCGTCGGTCGCAGCAGCGTGTTCGAGCTCCGGCTGACCCCCGTTATCGGCCGCCGCGAATCCATCTTGAGGGGTTTTTGCGGCTCCCGGCCCGGCCGTAACCGGGTTGATTTCCGGTGCTTTTTCGCGGCCCGAGCGGTTTTTTTTCCCTGCCATGGATCGTCTCCGGCGTACTGGGCTCGTTATATGTGATCTGTATCCCAGTGGCGACAGGGTGCACGTGACCCTAATCACAGGGCCTAGGGACTTCCCTTCCTATTATGCATCGCAGCGAGAGCCCTAACCCATGAGTGTCATGGGTTTGACGCTTCCAGCCGGAGTCGGTCCCGGTTGGAAGCGCGACCGGGACTCGAGGATTCGGAGGAGTTCATCAACGTGTTTTCTGTACGGGTTTCGGCAACTGCCGGCTCGATTGCGCTTGTCTGTGCCCTGGCCTCGGCGCCCGCTCACGCGGTTGGCGTCGCGGCCGGCACCAGCATCAATAGCACCGCGTCCGTCGACTACAGCGTCGGATCGGTCGCGGCGACGGCTGCGTCGCCCACCGTCAGCGTCACCGTCGCCGAAATTCTCGACGTCGTCGTGACGGCGCCGGCCGCGGCCGTGCCGGTCGCGCCGGGATCCACGGCGCAGGTGCTGCGTTACCGCCTCACGAATACCGGCAACGGCCCCGAGGCTTTCAGCCTGGTCCTCGACAATGCGATCGCGGGTGACAACTTCGATCCGGTCGCCGCGACACCGTCTATCTACCTCGACACCGACGCCAGCGGCACGCTGACCGCGGCCGACACCATCTACAACGGCAGCAACGATCCGGTGCTGGCCGCGGACGCGTTCATCAACGTGTTCATCGTCAATGACATGCCGGCGCCACTGGTCGACGGCAACATCGGTCGCTCGAGCCTTGCGGCCCAAGCCCGCACGGGCTTCGGCGCGCCTGGCACTCCGTTCGCCAACATGGGCGTGGGTAACACCTATGCCGTGGTCGGCAACACCGGCGCCGCTGCGACCGGGGTAGGCGAGTACCTGGTTGCCGGCGTCACGGTGAGCGCGGTCAAGACACAGGCGGTGCTCGACCAGTTCGCCACCGATCGCCCGCTTCCGGGTGCGCGCATCACATACACGATTGTTGTCAGCGCGACGGGAACCGGCTCTGCGTTGAACACGGTATTCAACGACGACATACCGGCCAACACGGCCTATGTCGCCGGATCGATGCGCCTCAACAGCATCGCAATCTCGGACGGCGCGGACGCCGACGCCGGCGTCTACGAAACCACACCGGTGCCGCGCGTGCGCGTGGCTCTCGGCACTCTCACCCAGGCGGGCGGATCGCAAACGATCGAGTTCGCCGTGACGATCAATTGAACGGGATGACCGACTTGAAGGAGACACACATGAATACGGGGAAAAATGTTCTTGGCCTGATTGCGCTGGCCGCGTATTTCGCGAGCCCGGGCGCTTTCGCGCAATCGCCCGCCGATGGCTGCATCACGCTGACGTCGATCGCCGAGATCGAGCAGCAGGTCGTGAACGAGAAGGGCGAGAAAAGCAGCAAGCTCGTGCCGGCCTCCACGGTTGTGCCCGGAGTGGAAGTCATCTGGACGGTGACGGCTAACAACGTCTGCAAGAAGCCGTCGGACAAAGTGACGATCAATAACGCCGTACCGGCCCACATGACCTATGTCGCGAATTCCGCGACGGGCCCGGGCAGCGACATCGTCTATTCGCTCGACGGAAAGACTTTCGGCGCCGACGGGCAGCTCACGGTCAGCGAGAACGGCGCGACCCGGAAGGCGCGCGCCGACGAATACAAGCACATCCGCTGGGTCTTCAGAGATTCCCTGCAGCCGGGCGCCACGGCGTTCGCGCGCTTCCGCGCGGTGCTGAACTAGTTTTTGTTTGAGTTAAAGAGAGAGGAGTACCCATGCAATTGTTCAATCAGTACAAGCGGCGAGTTGCTCTCGCTGTCGTTGCACTGAGCCTGGTGGGTGTTGCGCCGTCCGCGTTCGCGGCCGGTGGCGACACCAATTTCGATACGGATATCACCAACCGGGCCAGTGTCAGCTACAGCGTCAGCGGCGTGCCGCAGACCATCATCGAGTCGTCACCTACGGGCAATTCCACGCCCGGCGTGGGCGCTGGTGGCAACACGACGTTCGAGGTCGACAAGCGCCTGATGTTCATCGCCGAGGAAACCAACGGCGCCGCGACCATCTCGAGCCCTGGCCTCACCAACGTCGTAACGGTGTTCCGTGTGACGAACACCAGCAACGGTCCGCAGGACTTCGGCCTGACGGGCGACAACCTGAACCCGATCACGCTGTTCGGCCGCCCGGATGCGTTCAACATGGCGAATTTCCGCACGCGAGTGTCGGGAGCCGCCTGTTCGACCGCGACGATGACGACGCCAGCCTACGCGGGTGAAACGCAGGACTACATCGAGCAGCTCGGCGAAGACGCTTGCGTATACGTGTTCGTGCTGGCGGATACGCCGGCCGCGGCTTTGGCCGCGAATGCGACGGCGTCGACCATTCGCCTGGTCGTTCGTCCGACGACGAATACGTCGAACGGCGTCACCGACGAAGTCGAAACGGCTGCCGCGGACAACCCGGCCGTTGTCGACGTGGTGTTCGCCGAAACTGGTACGACGGACGGCAATACGCAGTTCGACGGCGTGAGCTTCGCGTACGACCAGTACTTCGTGGGCACGCTCACCGTGACCAAGACGGCGACAGTGATCAGCGACGGCTTCAGCCCCGCGGGTCAGGAAAAGCCGATTCCGGGCGCGGTGGTCGAGTACATGATTTCGGTGCAGAACAACGGCCTCGTCACCAGTGGCGCGACCATGGCCGAGATCATTCCGGCGAACACGACCTATGTCGCGGGATCGACCACGCTGAACGGCGTCGCTGTGTCGGATATCGCGGGCGTGATGCCGTTCGTCTCCGGTGGTTCGATCTCATCTCCGTCGGCCGCGGCGGGTGTGATCAATCCGGGTTCGACGGCCGCGGAAATCGCGGTCGTGCGTTTCCGCGTGACGATCAACTAAGGCAGGCAAGAGGCCAACGATCGTCATGATGTTTGCAACCGCGGGAACGCGGATCTGGAGCCCACGAGGGCGTCCCAGACCCGGTGCCCGCAACAATGGGTACTCTCACGCAGAAGGCGGGGTAGCAACTAGCTACTCCGCCTTCGGCGCGTTCTGGGGCCGCGCAAAGCGGTTTCTCGGTACTTCGTTGTTATTTGGTGCGGTTCTCATTGTGCCGGCGATTTCCGTGGCGCAGGTCACGGCGCCCGGCACGGTGGTCCGCAACGTCGGCAGCGTCGCTTACGAGCTGCCGGGCCCCGCGGCGCGCACGACACTCTCGAACGAAGTGCAGTTGGCCGTCGAACCGCTGCCCTCGCGCGCCGCCATCCGGCTCGCGCGCTACGAAGCGGCCAGCCAGAGCACGTTCACCGCGGGCCCGACCCAATGCCGGATGGGCACGTCGTTCGTGGCCCTTGGCGCACCAGCCCCGCAGGGCACTGGCGCGCTCGATCCGCTGTCCCCGATCCCCCTGCAGGAAACCACTGTCGCGCATGCCGGCGACCCCATTTTTGTGACTGTGGTCGATCTCGACCGCAATCGCGATGCGGCCGTGATCGAAACTGTCGACGTGCGTGTGAGCGCGCGCGCAACCGGCGACGCGGAGGTGCTGCGATTGTCCGAGACCGGCGCCAACACCGGCGTCTTCGTCGGCTACATCGCGACCGCGACCAACGCGCTCGCGAACGATTGCGCGCTGCAGGTCGAGCGCAATTCGCAGCTCGACGCGACCTATGTCGATCCGGTGGATGCCAGCGACGCGGTTGCTGCCGATGCGCTCATCGATCCCTACGGTCTCGTGTTCGATTCCCAGACCGGCGCACCGATCGACGGTGCGCGCGTGCGACTCATCAACGCCGCGACCGGTCTTGCGGCCAATGTGTTCGGTGACGACGGCGTGAGTCGTTACCCCAGCGAGATGGTCACGGGGCAACCTGTCACCGATCAGGGCGGAACCCAGTACAGCATGCCGCCGGGCGTGTTCCGCTTCCCGCTGGTCGCGCCGGGCAACTATCGCCTCGAAGTGCTGCCGCCCGGAAATTTCTCATTCCCGTCGCAGCGCACGATGACGGACCTGCAGACGCTGCCAGGCGCGCCGTACCGCCTGCAGCCGGGTTCGTTCGGCCAGAGTTTTCCAGTCACGGCCGCACCGGCGGTTGCCGTGGATCTGCCGCTCGATCCGGCCGGTGAATCACTGCTGCTGCGCAAGAGCGCGGGTCAGCAGATCGCCACGACCGGAGACTTCGTGCAGTACACGCTCACGCTGCAGAACAACAGCGAATCGGGCGCATTCACCAATGTGCAGGTCGTCGATCGGCTGCCGGCGGGCGCTCGCTATCGCGCGGGCTCGCTGCGCCTGGATGGCGTGCGCATCGCCGATCCGCTGATCGCGGCGGATGGTTCGGGCTTCACGTACACGCATCCGTCGCTTGCGCTCGGCACCTCCATCGAATTGCGGTACGTCGTCGAATACACGATCGCGATGCGCGGCATGAAAGACGCAGTGAATACTGCGCAAGCCATCGCGCCCGGCAACGTGCGTTCGAACGAAGCGCGTTCACTCGTGCGCATGAACGAAGAATTGTTCTCGCAGCAGGGTTTCATCGTCGGCCGGGTTTTCGAAGGCGCCTGTGAGGCCGACGGCCGCGAATCCGCGGGTGTTGCCAACGTGCGTGTTTATCTCGAGGACGGCCGCTATGGAGTCACCGATGAGAATGGCCGGTTCCACTTCGAGGGACTCGAGCCGGGCACGCACACCGTGCAACTCGACAAACTCACGATTCCCGACTACCTGGAACTCGCGCCCTGCGATCGCATGGGCCACGCGGGCCGCGACTACTCGCAATTCGCGGAGCTGCGGCCCGGCACGTTGTGGCGCAGCGACTTCGTGTTGCGCCAGAAGGCCGCGCCGCGCGGCGACGTGGTCTTCGACTTCCACTCCGCGCTGCTGCCCGATACCAGGGGCGAAGGCCTGGTTGCACATGAGGCGGCGCTGAAGGTCAACGGCGTCACGACGGGCAACACCCGCGTCATGGTGATGCTGCCGGAGGGCTTCGAATATCTGCCCGGCAGCGCCACGGTCGATGGCGAGAAAGTCACCGACACGCGTGCCCAGGTGGAGGGCGTGGGCGAACCGGTGGTCAGTGTGACCAACAACGTCGTGATCGCGCGCCTGGGCGAACTCGCTGCCGGCGCGGTTCGCGCGTTCCGCTTCGAAACCCGCGCGACGCCGGCCGCCGGAGGGAACTTGCCGGTGCGCGCCGCGGTGTTGTTCGATTCGCCCTCGAAATCCGGCCTGCGTACGCAGCCCATCGAGTCGCAGCTCACACGCGGCTCGGCGCGTTACGGCCGCTCGCAGTTCTCGTTCACGCCGCGCTTCGACGTGCTCAAGACAGAACTTGCGCCGGCGGATGAAGCCGCCCTGCGCCAGCACATCGACGCCTGGCGCGGCGCGCGCGAGATCACGATCCGCGCGGTGGGTCACGCCGACTCGCAGCCGATATCCAAACGCAACGTATTCGCCGATAACTACGCACTCTCCGAAGCTCGTGCGCGCACGGTGGCCGAGTATCTGGCGGTGTCGCTCAATGTTCCGTCGAGCCGTGTGCAGGTCATCGGCCGCGGCGCCGACGAGCCGCTGAATCAGGGCAAGGACGCGGCGAGCCACGCGGCCAATCGCCGCGTCGACATCGTCATCGAAGGCTCGCGATTCGAAGCCAACGCGCCGCTCGAACTCGTGCGCGCCGGTGGTGAGACGCAACGCCTCGAAACCGCGGGCATCGTGCTGCGCGGTCCGGGCAGCGGTGTCGCGCGCAACCTGCGCAAGACCACGCGCGAGGTCAGCGCGCCGAAAGCCGCATACGACATCGCCACCTTGAGTCCCGGCATCCGCTGGCTGACCCCGCAGGCCGATGCCTCGCCGCCGATCGCCTCGATCAAGATCGCGATCCAGCACGAGCCCGGTCAGCTCGCCGAGCTCTCGATCAACGGCAAAGCAGTCAGTGCGCTCAATTTTGACGGCGTCGCGTTGAACGACGCGAACACCGTGGCTCTGAGCCGGTGGCGCGGCGTCGACCTGTCGGACGGGGAAAACAAGCTGGCCGCGCGCATCTTCGATGCCGACGGCAAGGTTGTCTGGCAGCAGGAGCGCGTCGTTCATTACGGCGCCGGCCCGGTGCGCGCCGAAGTGGATCCGGCGTCGTCGAAGCTCGTGGCCGACGGCCGCACGCGCCCGGTGATCGCGCTGCGCATGTTCGACAAATACGGCAAGGCGGCGCGCGCGGGTACGATCGCCACCTTCAGCGTCGACTCCCCGTATCGCTCCTGGTGGGAAGTCGAGCAGCTCGACAACAACCAGATTCTCGCCACTGGCTCGCAGCAGCCACAGGTCGAAGTCGGCGAGGGTGGACTCGCCCTGATCGAACTCGAGCCGACCACGGTGACCGGCAACGCGGTGCTGCGCCTGCGCTTCAACGAGCGTCAGAGCGACGAATACAGGGTCTGGCTGGCGCCGGCCGCGCGCGACTGGATCCTGGTCGGCATCGCCGAAGGCACCGCCGCCTACAAGACGATCTCGGGCAACATGGAAACCGCCTCGGCCGCGGATCGCGAAGAAGGCTTCGATCAGGACGGCCGTGTGGCGTTCTTCGCGAAGGGCCGCATCAAGGGCGACTTCCTGCTGACCATGGCCTACGACTCGGCGCGCGAGAAGAAGGACGCGCGCGACCGCTTGAAGGGCACGATCGAGCCGGACCGCTACTATCTACTCTACGGTGACGGCACCGAGCAGCGCTTCGAGGCGGCTTCGCAGGGCAAGCTGTACCTCAAGATCGAGCGCCGCCAGTTCGTCGCGTTGTTTGGCGACTTCGATACCGGCTTCACGGTCACCGAACTCACCAAATACAACCGCAGCCTCTCGGGATTGCGCAGCGACTTCGGCGGCGAGCGCGTGCAGGTGTCGGGCTTCGCGGCGCGCACCGACACAGGCCTGGTGCAGGACGAACTGCAGGGTGACGGCACCGCGGGTCTGTACCGCCTGTCCAGATCGCCGCTCGTCATTGGATCGGACAAGCTTCGTATCGAAGTGCGCGACAGATTCGAAATCACTCGTGTGGTCGATTCCCGCGAGCTTTCGCGTTTCCTCGACTACGACCTCGACTACGAGCACGGCACGATCTTCTTCAAGCAGCCGGTCCCGAGCCGTGATTCGAATCTCAACCCGGTTTTCATCGTGGTCGACTACGAAGTGCGCACCGGCGGCGACGACGAAACCGCCGCGGGCCTGCGCGTCGCGACGAAGCTCGCGGGCGACAAGCTGGAGCTCGCCGCCAGCGCCATCTTCGAAGGCGCGCAGGCCGGCGACACCAGCGTCATCGGCAGCGATCTGACCTGGCGTATCACGCCGGAAACCCGGGTGCGCGCCGAAGTCGCGCAGTCGCAGTCGGACGATCTGTCGCGGCCCGATTCCTCGAACGCGTGGCTGGTCGAAGGCAAACATGTTTCGGATCGCCTCGAAGCACGTGCCTGGGCGCGCGAGATCGACACTGGTTTCGGTGTGGGTCAGCAGCTCACGGCGGATACCGGCACACGATCGGGCGGCGTCGACGCGCGCTACAAGTTCAACGACAAGTTCTACCTGAGCGGCGAAGTGCAGCACCAGACCGTGTTGGCGAGCGATGCAAAGAGATTGCTGGTCGGCACGGACCTGCGCATGCAACGCGGAGCCTACAGCGCCGGTGCCGGCCTGCGTCACGTCGCCGATGAAGACGCGAGCGGCGACGAGCGTGTCTCTGACCAGCTTTCCCTGACCGCCAGCGTCGATTTGTTCGATGGCCTCTTCACGCTGCGGGGCTCATCCGATGCGACCCTCGGCGGCAACGATGCCAGCGTCGACTATCCCGCGCGCAGCATTCTCGGCCTCGACTATCGCGTCTCAGGAGACAGCTCGCTGTACGTCGAATACGAACACTCCGAGGGTGACCAGATCGAAGCCGACGTGACTCGCGTGGGTGTTCGCACACGCCCCTGGGAGCGCACGCAGGTCAACTCGAGCATCAATACGCAGGCCACCGAATACGGTCCGCGCACCTTCGCGAACTTCGGTCTCACGCAGGGCTTCGAGTGGCGTGAACATTGGGCCTTCGACGTCGGCATCGACCAGACCAACACACTGCGTGGCCCTGACCTCGAACCGCTGAATCCGAACGCCCCGCTGGCTTCGGGATCGATGACCGAGGATTTCTTCGCGGCCTTCCTGGGTGCGTCCTATCGCCGCGAGCTGTGGCAGTTCACCAGCCGCCTCGAGCACCGCGATTCCGATACCGAAGAACGCTGGAGCTCGACCACCGGCTGGTATCGCGAGCCGATCGAAGGTCACGCGATGTCGGTGTCGCTGCAGGGTTTCGACTCGAGCACGCCGGTCGAGGATTCGGTTTCCGCGGTGGGACGCTTCGCCTGGGCATTCCGTCCGGATTCGAGCAAGTGGATCGTGTTCGACCGCTTCGAGATGAAGTACGACGAGCGGCGCGCCTTGTTGTCCTCGTTCGACTCGGCGCGCATCGTGAACAACCTGCATGCGAACTGGCAGCTGAATCCGAAGCTGCAGCTCGGCCTGCAATATGGCGCGCGGTATGTGGCCAGCACCTTCGAAGGTGACCAGTACGCGGGCATCTCCGACATCCTCGGCTTCGACCTGCGCCGTCAGCTGACGCGCCGCTTCGACCTCGGTGTGCACGGTGCCGCGTTGCATTCCTGGGAATCGAATGTGGTGGACTATTCCACGGGATTCGACGTCGGCATGACTCTCGCGAAAAACATGTGGATCTCGCTGGGCTACAACTTCGAGGGTTTCCGCGACGCGGATTTCTCGGCCAGCCGCCACACGGCGCAGGGGCCGTACCTCAAAATCCGGATCAAGGCGGATCAGGATACTTTCAGGGATTTGAGCCTCGACAGCCTGCGCCCGTCGCGCTAGCGTGCCGGCGACCCTCACGGTCGCCTATGCAAGACCTCGACGAAGTATTCGGACCGCGCGGCCCGCTGGCGCGCACGCTCCCCGGTTTTTCACCGCGCCGCTCGCAGCTTGCGATGGCGGGCCGGGTCGCGCTCGCGCTCGAGAATCGCGCGCCGCTCGTGGTGGAGGCGGGCACCGGAACCGGCAAGACTTTCGCGTATCTCGTGCCCGCGTTGCTGTCGGGCAAACGCGTGCTGATTTCCACCGGCACGCGCACGCTGCAGGATCAGCTCTTCAACAAGGACCTGCCGCTGGTCGGCGGCGCCATCGGCGTGCCGGCACAAGTCGCGCTGCTCAAGGGCCGCTCCAACTACCTGTGTTCCTATCGCTTTCGCCAGCTCGCCGCGCAACGCAGCCTCGTGGGCACGCGCGATCGCATGCTCGCCAGGCTCGAGCGCTGGGCGCGCGTCACCAAGACCGGCGACCTCGCCGAAGTGCCGGACCTGGGCGATGCGCATCCGTTGACGCCGCAGATCACCTCGACGCGCGAGAACTGCCTCGGCAATCGCTGCGCGGACGTGGGGCGCTGCCATGTCATCGACGCGCGCCGCAAGGCAATCGAGTCCGACATCGTCATCGTGAATCACCATCTGCTGCTGGCCGATCTCGCACTGAAGGAAGACGGCTTCGGCGATCTGCTCGGCGCCGCCGACGCGGTGATCATCGACGAGGCGCACCAGATTCCCGACCTCGCCACGCAATTCTTCGGGACGCGTTTCGGCAGCCGCCAGGCGGAACTGCTGCTGCGTGATACTCGCGCCGAGCTCACGCAGGCACGTGCGCCCGCCAGCGCGGCCGCCGGGGAATTGGCCGCGGTGGAAAAACGTCTCGCCGCGCTCGGCGACATCCTGCGTGCCACGAATCGCCCCGACTGGCATTCGGCGGATACGCCGCTCGCGGACGCAGCCCAGGAACTGGCGCGTGGCTTACGCGAGCTCACCGCGGCGCTGAACGAGGAGAGCCGCGAGCCCGGCGTTGCGCAATGCGCGGCACGCGGGACCGAGCTCGCCGCGCGCCTGGATGAAATCGTGCACGCCGAGGAACACGAGGGCGCGCGCAGCGTCGAGCTCACTCAGCGCGGTTTTTCACTGAGCCTGCTGCCGTTCGATGTCGCGGGAAGGTTCGCCGCGCTCACCAGCGGAACGCGCGCCGCCTGGGTGTTCACTTCGGCCACGCTTTCGGTGGGCGAGGATTTTGCGCATTTCACCTCGCGGCTGGGCTTGGCCGCCGCCGAGACACTCGCCATCCCGAGCCCGTTCGATTTCGAATCGCAGGCCTTGCTCTATCTACCCACGAAGATGCCGGACCCGTCGGCATCCACACACACGCCCGCCGTCATCGACGTGGCGCTACCGCTCATCGAAGCCTCGGCCGGCGGCGCGTTCGTGTTGTTCACGAGTCATCGCGCATTGCAGCGCGCCGCGGACCTGTTGCGCGCGCGCTGGGCAGAGATCGGGGAATTTCCGCTGCTGGTGCAGGGTGAAGCGCCGCGCGAGCAGTTGCTGCGGCGTTTCCGCGAGTCCGGCAACGCGGTACTGCTCGGCACCGCGAGTTTCTGGGAAGGCGTCGACGTGAAGGGTGACGCATTGCGGCTCGTGATCATCGAGAAGCTGCCGTTTTCGTCGCCCGACGATGCGTTGACCAAGGCACGTATCGAACACCTCAAATCGACCGGCGGAAATGCATTCCGCGAGTACCAGTTGCCCGAGGCGGCGCTGGCGCTCAAGCAGGGCGTGGGCCGGCTCATCCGCAGCGAGACGGATCGCGGCGTCGTGGCCATCTGCGACCCGCGCATCATCGACAAACACTACGGGCGCGTGTTTCGCGCCAGCCTGCCGCCGATGCCTGTCACGCGGGTGAGCGCGGATGCCGAGCGATTCCTGCAGCGGATCGCGGGCGTCGCGCCGATCGCGGCCACCGGTTTCGTGCGCGAGCCTCTCGACGGCGAAACCGCATGAAGATCCTCGCGCTCGACACCGCCACCGAGGCCTGTTCGGTATCGCTGGGTATCGGCGACCGCGTCATCGACCGATACCTCGAGCTCGAGCGCGGGCATGCCGAGCAATTGCTGCCGATGGTCGATGCGGTCCTCGCCGAAGGTGGACTTACGCTGCGCTCGCTCGACGCCATCGCATTCGGGCGAGGGCCGGGCGGCTTCACCGGGGTGCGGCTCGCCGTGAGCGTGGCTCAAGGGTTGGCGTTCGGCGCGGATCTGGGGCTCGTGCCGATTTCGGATCTCGCCGCCGTTGCGCAGCGCGCGGCGCAGTTGAATC
The DNA here is from genome assembly GCA_036677145.1 of Alcaligenaceae bacterium. Classification (GTDB taxonomy): domain Bacteria; phylum Pseudomonadota; class Gammaproteobacteria; order Steroidobacterales; family Steroidobacteraceae; genus CADEED01. The sequence goes on along the minus strand of JAKFFF010000111.1, from coordinate 55,649 downwards.
CCGCCGCCGGGCGCGTTCTCGTCGTCAATGACGCGCGCATGCGCGAGGTCTACTGGGCAGCGTTCGAGATCCAGGCCGGAGTCATTTCCCCGGCTGTCGAACACGTCGGAGCGGCATCCACCGTCGAGTTGCCGGAAGGCTCGTCCTGGGTGGCCGCCGGCCGCGGATTGAAGGCGTATCCCGACCTCGCCGCGCGCTGCCGCGAGCGGGGCGTGAATGTGTTTCCGGAGCTGCTGCCACGCGCGACGGAGATACTGGAGCTGGCCCGGCCCGCGGTGGCTGCGGGTCAAATCCTCGATCCGGCCGTCGCCCTGCCGGTTTATGTCAGGGACCGCGTCGCCGAACCGTCTGTTTAATCAAACTGCAATAGACTGCGGTTGTAATGCGCACGCCACAAAATCGTCATTTGGAATGCCGTGTCAGCAAACATGTCCGCAAAACAGATTCTGGTCGTCGAAGACGAACGTCCGATCCGTGAAATGATCGCCTTTGGCTTGCGGCGCGCCGGTTTCGAAGTGCGCGAAGCGGCCGATGCCCGCAGCGGCCGCGCCGAAGTCGCGAACAAGATGCCGGATCTCCTGCTCGTCGATTGGATGTTGCCCGACACCAGTGGCCTGGAATTCACGCGTGCGCTCAAGCGCGACCGCGAAACCCGCGAGCTGCCGGTGATCATGCTCACCGCGCGCGCGGAGGAAGGCGACAAGGTCGCGGGCCTCGAGGGTGGGGCGGACGACTACATCACCAAGCCGTTTTCACCGCGCGAACTGCTGGCGCGGATCAACGCCGTGCTGAGGCGCGCCCTGCCGGTGGAAGGCACGGAACGCGTCGACATCGAAGGGCTGGTGCTCGACCAGTCGAGCCAGCGCGTGAGCGCGGGCGATCGGACCGTGGCGCTCGGTCCCACCGAATACCGCATGCTGGCGTTTTTCATGACCCACCCGGAACGTGTCTACACGCGCGAGCAACTGCTCGATCGCGTGTGGGGCGGCAACGTGTATGTCGAAGAACGGACCATCGACGTACACATCCGGCGCCTGCGCAAGGCGCTCGAGGAATTCGGCTACGACCGGCTCATTCAGACAGTGCGCGGTTCGGGATACCGCTTTTCTTCCCGGCCACTGTAGGCCGGCCGCCGCAGGTGCATTAGTTAGATGAATTCGAGCGCCACGGCATTCGTCTATGTCGCGATGCGCGTATTCGCCGCCTGCGCGCTCGGCGCCGCTCTCGGCTGGTTCGCAGGCTCCGTGTGGCTGGGAGTCTGCGGCGCGCTGGCGTTGTATCTCGCCTGGAATCTCTGGCAGCTGCGCCAGCTCGCGTTCTGGCTGCAGAACCGGAGCGTCGCGGACCCACCCAGCGCCGCCGGACTGTGGAGCGACGTGGTCGCGCAGGTGGTGCGGCTGCATCGTCGCAAACGTTTCCACAAGGAACGCCTGACGCGCCTGTTCCGCGAGCTGCGGCGTTCGACGGCGGCGATGCCCGACGGCGTCGTCATGCTCGATCCACAGGGCGAGATCGTCTGGTTCAACCGCAAGGCCGGAGAGTTGCTCGACCTGTCGCGGCGCGCCGATCTCGGGTTGCGTATCGACAATCTCGTGCGTCATCCGGATTTCGTGGAGTACCTGCGCGCCGGGCAGAACTCGCTCCCGCTCATCGTGCGGCTCGACTCGCCGGTCGAAAGGCACATCGCATTCCAGCTCATCTCGTACGGCGAGGATCAAAGATTGCTGATGTTGCGCGATGTCACGCGCGAAGTTCGGCTCGAGCAGATGCGCAAGGATTTCGTCGCGAACGCCTCGCACGAGCTGCGCTCGCCACTCACCGTAGTCGCCGGATACCTGGAAACCTTCGGCTCGGATCCCGGTCTCGGTGAGCTCGCCGGACCGATCGCCGAGATGCGCCGGCAGACCGACCGCATGACACGCATCATCGAGGACCTGCTCGAGTTGTCGCGTTTCGAAGCGAACGACGGGCCCATCAAGGGAGCGCCGATCGACGTGGCCGCGATGGCCGCGATGCTGCGCAAGGACGTGCTCGCGCGCCCGACGCATCCGCGCAATGTCGAAGTCAGCATCGAGTCGCGCGCCACGCTCATCGGGGATGAGGCGATGGTGCAGTCGGCTTTTTCGAATCTCGTGGACAATGCCGCGAAATACACGCCCGTCGAGGGCAGTGTATTCATCCGCTGGTGGACCGACGCGGACGGTGCGCATTTTTCAGTGCGCGACACCGGCCCCGGCATTCCAGCCGAACACCTCCCGCGCCTCACCGAGCGGTTCTATCGCGTCGACCCGGGCCGCTCCCGCGAGACCGGCGGGTCGGGCCTCGGGCTCGCGATCGTCAAGCATGCGTTGTATCGCCACGGCGGACGGCTGGAGATCGACAGCGTCGAAGGTCGCGGCAGCACCTTCACCTGTCACTTTCCGCGCGAGCGCGTGTTCGAAGCGCGCGTGGCGGCGAGCGCCTGATGTCATGAACTCGTCATCGACTTGCCGGAACCTCTGAGGCCTCATGGAAACCGCCGATCTTTCGCATCACATTTCCCGCCGCTTCAACGACGACCTCGAGCGCGTGCGCAACAAGGTCCTGGCCATGGGTGGCATGGTCGAGCAGCAACTCGCCAACGCTGTGACCGCGCTCATCGAAGGTGACAGCAATCTCGGCGTTTCAGTCGCGCGCGATGACCTCAAGGTCAACGGCATGGAAGTGTCGATCGACGAGGAGTGCCAGAAAATCCTCGCGACGCGCGCGCCGGCGGCCGGCGACCTGCGGCTGATCGTCGCCATCATCAAGGCCATCACCGACCTCGAACGCATCGGCGACGAGGGCGAGAAGATAGGCTATATCGCCTCGCGGCTCGCGACCATGGAACGTCCCGCGGACAAGTATCGCGAGATCAAACATCTCGGCCGCATCGTCTCGGAGATGGTGCACGAGGCGCTCGACGCGTTCGCGCGCATGGACGCGGAGGCGGCGCTGCGCGTGGCGCGGCAGGATCGCGTCGTCGACGAGGAATACGAGTCCATCCAGCGTCAGTGCATCACGTTCATGATGGAAGATCCACGCAGCATCCGCCGCGCGCTCGATGTCATGTGGATCGTGCGCGCGCTGGAACGCATCGGGGATCACGCGAAGAACATCTGCGAATACGTGATCTACATGGTTCACGGCAAGGACGTCAGGCACACGAAACTTGAAGATGTGGAGCGGGATTTGCGGGCTCGCTAGAGCGGTTGTTGAGGGGTCAGACGCGCGGGCGTGAGCGATCTTTCGAGCACGTGGTGATGGGCGGCGCGGGAACGGCCAGGCCGTCGCCCCCGCGATGGGTTTCGCTCCCGCGGCGTCGTTTGAATTGTTGGTGGGGCGCTGAAGTACGCCGGCTGTGCCAGCGGGAAATTTGGGCGTGCCCAGATCGCTGGATTGCGGTGCGCGGGATGGGGCAACGTTTGCCGGCTCATCGGCTTGCGAAGTGGGGGACGCCGCGTCCGCTCAGCCCCATCGCGTGTGCGCCGTCCTGGCCGTTCCTGCAGGGGCAGCGCGCCGTGCTCGAAAGATTGCTCAGGCCCGCGCGCCCGCCGTCTTCAGCTCCGATCTTGCGTGCCAGTAGATAGGGTGAAGTCCGCATCCTCTGGCGCGGAGAAAGGACGCAAGAACCACCCCGTGCGTTTCACGGCACGCCACCGAATCCCGCGACTCTTCCCACTCCGCGGTCGCGGACAATCGCATTGGCCAGCTTGTGCACTCCGGCGAAAAGTGCACCAACGCGGATTTCACCGAGTCTCGTGGACCGTGCGCGCGCGTAGAACGGCCAGGACGGTGCACGCGCGATGGGGCTGAGCGGACGCGGCGTCCCCCACTTCGCAAGCTGATGAGCCGGCAAACGACACCCCATCCCGCGCACTACCAACGAATCAATCTCGCAGTGACCAAATTTCCCGCTGGCACAGCCGGCGTACATCAGCGCCCCACCAACAATTCAAACGACGCCGCGGGAGCGAAACCCATCGCGTGGGCGACGGCCTGGCCGTTCTACGCGCACAGACAATATTCAAGAAACTCAATGAACCCCTTCTCTAGTGCGGTTTCCCTTTCCCCGCCCCGATAGAACCAAGAATGTCATCAAGCGCATTGCTCCCCCCGCCAAAACCGAGCAGCGACTCGAGTCCGCCACCCTGCGGTTGCTGAACAGTGCCAGCTCTCTGACCATCACCGAACAGCGAGCCGAGCAATCCCCCAAGGCCGCCACTCTCGGTTGCGCCGGCTCCTTCCGCATTGCGTGCGCCCGACTGCTTCGCGATGAAGCCGCCCACCACCATGGCGAGCAGCGGCAGCATCTTCCGCAAGATCGCCGGATCGATTCCCGAGGTCGACGAGGCGTTCTGCGCGACCGCGCGGCTGACATCTTTCGAGCCGAACAACTGCCCGAGCACGTCGTTGCCGGCATTGACGTCGGCTGGTTTCGCGCCAAGTACCTGATCGAGCAGGCCCGCGCCGCCCATTCCGCCGAGCAATGAGGCGACACCCGAAAGTCCCGCGGAATTGGATTGCGATTGTTTCTCCAGCCCTCCGAGCAACGCCGGCATCAGCGCGGCCGCGCCCGCAGTCGCCTGTTCGTCGTCGATGCCGATTTGCTGCGCCATTGAATGCACGGCGCCCGAGTCCTTGAGCATGTCGAAAAGTTGCATGGCGGCTCCTCCGGAAGGTGGGTCGCGGAATTTACTCTCGCCGCCCAGGCAACGCAGCGATTAGGGCCGGGACTCAAGTCCAATAGACCACCCCCGGTGGATTGATTAAACGATGCTCATGACAGACGAGAATCAGGTCCCGGGAAAAGACAATCCCTACGCGCAGTACTACGTGGTCAAGAGCGGTGACACGCTCTCGAAGATCGCCGAGGAGTTCTACGGCGACAAGATGTTGTATGACCGGATCTTCGACGCCAACCGTGACGTATTGCAGGACCCTAACAAGATCAAGCCGGGTCAGAAACTGCTGATCCCGTAATTCACCTTCCGACCAGGAGAGCCCCATGTCGAGGCCGAGCCCCAGGTTGATCCATGCGATTTGGTTGACGATGGCGATGGTCATCGTCGGTTGTGCCGGTCAGAAAGAACCCGCGACGAAGGCGCTGGCGCAGGCCGAGGCGGCGATCGCGAGTGTTCGCGAGGATGCGGCCAAATATTCTCCCGCCGATCTGCAGGCCGTCGAAGCGACCTATGCGGCGCTGAAGGCCAACCTCGCCAGCGGCGACTACAAGGCCGTGCTGGCCGGCGCGCCGCAACTCATGAGCGCGGTGACCTCGCTCAAATCCGGGGTCGATGCCAAGAAGGCCGAAGCGGAGGCCGCGATGGCCGCCGCGACCGGGGAGTGGAACGCGCTGTCCCAGGACGTGCCGAAAATGGTCGAGGCGATCCAGAGTCGCGTCGATTCGCTCAGTGCCTCGAAGCGGCTGCCGAAGAACGTGACCCAGGGATCTTTCGACCAGGCCAAGTCCGGGCTCGACATGATGAAGACGACCTGGGCGGACGCGAGCGCCGCGTTTTCCTCGGGTGATCCCGTCGATGCGGTCTCGAAGGCGAAGCAGGTGAAGGAGAAGGGCGCCGAGGTTCTCAAACTACTGGGCATGTCCTGAGGCGAGCGCCGCGCGGCGCCGACACTTCCGGCGCGCCGCCCGGCGGCCGTTCTGCGCCGATACACGGCAGGCGGGCGCGGCCCGGTTCGCGATATAGTCGCGCGCCATGTTCGACCGCCGCCAGAAGATCAACCTCGCCTGCGCGCTCGCCTGCGCGGGCATGATCGCCTACGCGATCTACGCTGAAAAAGTGCTGGGCTTCGTGCCTTGTCCGCTGTGCATGTTCCAGCGCGTCTGTATCGGCGCACTCGGCATCGTGTTCCTGATCGCGGCGTTACATCGCGCGGGGCGGACCGGCGCGGTCATATACGGCGTGTTGATATTCCTGACGGCGGGCGCCGCGAGCTGGGTCGCCGGGCGTCACGTGTGGATTCAGGCGCAACCGCCGGGCACGGTGCCCGCCTGCGGCGCGCCGCTCGATTCGCTGCTGCAGATGTTCCCGCTGCACGATGTGATTCGCCGCGTGATGACCGGCGGTGGGGAATGCGGCGTGATCGACTGGACGTTCCTCGGCGTCTCGATGCCGGGCTGGGTGCTGATCACCGCGGTGGCGTTCGGCCTCGTCGGCATCGCGAACAACATCGTCTACCCAGTCAGCGCGCGCGTCCGCCCGCTCTGGAAAAACTAGATAAACAAGCCCCCGATCCACCAGGACAGCGCGGCTATGCCCGCGGACGCGGGGATCGTCACGATCCACGCGATCACGATGTTGCCCGCCACGCCCCAGCGCACCGCGGACGTCCGCTGCGCGGCGCCGACGCCGACGATGGCGCCCGTGATCGTGTGTGTGGTCGACACCGGGATTCCCGCGAATGTCGCGACGAACAGGGTGATGGCGCCGCCGGTCTCCGCCGCGAAGCCACCGACGGGTTTGAGTTTCGTGATGCGCTGACCCATCGTCTTCACGATGCGCCAGCCGCCGAACATCGTGCCGAGGCCGATGGCGACGAAGCAGCTGATGACGACCCAGACCGGCAGGTGATCCTGCGTCGTGACGCCGCCAGCGATCAGCAGCAACCAGATGATGCCCATGGTCTTCTGCGCGTCGTTGCCGCCGTGTCCCAGCGAATACGCCGCCGAGGACACGAGCTGCAATCGCCGGAACCACTTGTCCACGCGCTTCGGCGACTGGTGGAAGCAGATCCATGACACCAGCACCATGAGCAGCGAACCCAGCAACATGCCAAGCAGCGGGGAAATGAAGATGAAGGCCGCCGTCTTGAGGATGCCGGGCGCCATCAGCGGCGCCGTGCCGGCCTTCGCGAGCGCGGCGCCGATCAAGCCACCGATCAGCGCGTGCGACGAGCTCGACGGGATTCCGTAGTACCAGGTGATCAGGTTCCAGGCGATGGCGCCGGCCAGCGCGCCGAATATCAGCTGATTGTCGACGAACGCAGGGTCGACGATGCCCTTGCCCACGGTGGCGGCCACGCTCAGGTGGAAAAAGAAGATCGCCACGATGTTGAAGAACGCCGCCCACAGCACGGCCTGCCAGGGCTTGAGTACACCGGTCGAGACAACGGTTGCGATCGAGTTCGCCGCATCATGAAACCCGTTCATGAAGTCGAACGCGAGCGCGAGCATCACCAGGAGAATCAGCGTGAGTGAAACGGTTCCGAAGTCCATGCGTAGAGTGCCGGACGCGCTTACGCGTTCTCGAGCACGACGCTTTCGATCACGTTTGCCACGTCCTGGCACTTGTCGGTGGCCGACTCCAGCGCCTCGTACACCGCCTTGAGCTTGATGAGCTGGCGTACATCGGCTTCATGGCGGAACAGCTCGGAAATCGCGCTGCGCATCACCTTGTCCGCCTCGGACTCGAGCCGGTCGATCTCCTGGCAGATCTTGAGGATCGCCGGTGCGTCAGCCATGGACGCCATCAAGCCAACTGCCGACTGCACGCGCTCCGCGCAGCGCAGCAGCAACTCGGACAATTGGGTCGCTTCGGGTGTAACGCGCTGGATGTCGTAGAGGACCAGGGACTCGGCGGTGTCCTGGATGAGGTCGAGCACGTCGTCCATGCGCGAGATCAGCCGATGGATGTCATCACGGTCGAACGGCGTGATGAAGGTCGTGTGCAGGAGCTGGACGGTGTCGTGTGTGATGCGGTCCGCGGCGTGTTCCGCGTCCTCGATCACCTTGATGCCCGTCTCGCGGTCCTTCTGGTTCTCGTAGTTACGCAGTACGTCAGCAAGGGCGATTGCGCCTTCGACGATGAGCTTGGCGTGACCATCGAAGAGGCTGAAGAATCGCCCCTCTCGAGGCATCAGGCGCGCTATGAAATTCATTCGTGTTGTCCGCCGACCTAATTTGCGACGCGGAGTTTAGTGGGTCGGCGGGTCGCTGTCACAAATGCATCATCGACAGCGCGGGCAGGGGCTCAGGCGAGCATTTCCTTCAAGGCATTCAAGTAGATGCGGTGCAGTCGATCGATGTCGTCGACGTTCACGCTTTCATTGACCTTGTGGATGGTCGCATTGATGACGCCGAGTTCGACCACCTGCGCGCCCAGCGTCGCGATGAAACGGCCGTCGGAGGTGCCGCCGCCGGTCGAGAACTTCGTCTTCAAGCCGGTCTCGGCGTGGATCGCGCGGGTAACGCCTTCCGACAAAGCGCCGGGCGCGGTGTAGAACGGTTCGCCCGACACGTACCACTCCAGCGTGTAACGCACGCCGTGTTTCTTGAGGATTCCCTCGACGGTGTCTTTCAGCCCGCTGATGGTCTGAACCGGCGAATAACGCAGGTTGAAGCGTGCCTTGAGCTCGCCCGGGATGACGTTCGGGGCGCCGGTGCCCGCGTTGAAATTCGAGATCTGGAAGCTGGTGGGCTGGAAGTGTTCGTTGCCCTGGTCCCAGGTGCGCGTGGTGAGTTCCGCCAGCGCGGGCGCGAAGGTATGTACGGGGTTTTCCGCGAGCTGTGGATAGGCGATGTGGCCCTGCACGCCATGCACCGTGAGCCGGCCCGACAGCGAGCCGCGCCGGCCGATCTTGATGGTGTCGCCCAGCGCTTTCTCGCTCGACGGTTCACCCACGATGCACCAGTCGATCTTCTGGCCGCGCTCGCGCAGTGTTTCGACCACTCTTTTGGTGCCGTCGACCGAGGGGCCTTCCTCGTCGCTGGTGATCAGGTACGCGATGGTGCCCTTGTGTTTCGGATGCGCCTTCACGAAATCTTCGGTGGCCGTCACCATGGCGGCGAGCGCGCTTTTCATGTCGGCCGCGCCGCGGCCAAATAGCAGGCCGTCGCGCACGGCCGGCTTGAACGGGTCGCTGCGCCATTCTTCCAGCGGGCCGGTGGGGACCACGTCGGTATGGCCCGCGAAACACAGCACCGGGCCGCCGCTGCCGCGCGTTGCCCAGAAATTGTCCACGTTCCCGTAGCGCAGGTTTTCGATGTCGAAGCCCGCGCCGGCCAGACGACGGGTCATGACTTCCTGGCAGCCCTGGTCGGCAGGGGTGACGGAGTTGCGCGAGATGAGATCGAGGGTGAGGTCGACGGTCGCTGACATCGGTGCGCGTTATACGGAACGCGGACCTGCGCAGCAAGGAGTTTTGTTTCAGGAAGATGAAATGGGGACATTCCTCATTTCCCCGCGCGCGCGGGAAAAAGGGGACGTGCCTGCTGCAGGCGCGTCCCCTTTTTCTAGGAAATGAGGAATGTCCCCATTTCATCATCCTGAAACCTTGGAGTCATAAATTGCGGCGCGTCACAACCGGAGGCTACACACGTGACCCGCAAGATCCTCGCTTCTTCCCTCGCGACCGCCATTGTTTGCACCCTGGGCGCCACTGCCCATGCCCAGTCGGCGCGCGATTCCATCACCATCGTCGGTTCATCCACCGTCTATCCGTTCACCACCACCGTCGCCGAGCAGTTCGGCCGGGCGGGCAAGTTCAAGACCCCGAAGGTCGAGAGCACGGGCACCGGCGGCGGCATCAAGCTGTTCTGCAATGGGGTTGGTCCGCAGTACCCCGATATCGCGAATGCATCGCGCCGTATGAACGCCAACGAGCTTTCGACATGCCAGAAAAATGGTGTGAAGGAAGTCATCGAAGTGATGGTCGGCTACGACGGCCTGGTCATTGCGCATAGCAAAGCCGGCGCAGACTTGCCGCTGACGCGCCGCGACGTTTACCTCGCGCTGGCGAAAAACGTTCCGGACCCGGCCAACCCGAACAACCTCATTCCGAATCCTTTCGTCACCTGGAAGGACGTGAACAAGAGCCTGCCCGCGGTCAAGATCGAGGCGCTCGGCCCGCCGCCGACCTCCGGCACTCGCGACTCGTTCGTCGAGTTGTACATGCAGGCGGGTTGCCGGACGTTCGCGTGGTTGAACAACCTGCGCAGCCAGGATGAACCGCGCTTCAAGCGCGCCTGCGACACGATTCGAGAAGACGGCGCGTACGTCGAAGCCGGTGAGAACGACAATCTCATCGTCCAGAAGCTCGTCGCCAACAAGGACGCGGTCGGGATCTTCGGCTTCAGCTTCCTCGAGGAAAATTTCGACAAGCTCAAGGGCGCCAGGATTGACGGTGTAGCGCCCACTTTCGAGACCATCGCCTCGAGCAAATTTCCCGCTTCTCGGCCGCTGTTCATCTATGTGAAGAAGCAGCACGTCGGCGTGATTCCGGGCATCAGCGAGTTCGTCGCCGAGTACACCAGTGAAAAAGCGCTCGGCGAGGAAGGTTATCTCGCGGACAAAGGACTGATCCCGCCTTCGAAGGCCGAGGCCGCCAGGATCCGCGCCGACGCCGTCGCGCTGAAGCCGCTGAAGTTGTGATGAGTCGCGCGGCGCGGGGAAGGGATCTTCGCGCCGCGTAACCACATGCACCAGACAAACCACACTCCCATAGATTGGAAAACAAAATGACTCGCAAATTACTTTCCCTCGCCGTTGCATCCGTGCTGGCCGGTGCCGCGGGCCTCGCGCCCTCGACCGCGCTCGCGCAGAACGCCGACATCGAGGCGCTCAAGGCGCAGCTCGCCGCGCTCTCGGCCAAGATCGAGACACTCGAGAAGGCGCAGACACAGACGAAGAAGACGGTCGACGAGGCGCAAGCCACGGCCGATCGCACCGCCGACGTTGTCGCGCAGGAAAAATCGCGGCTGTCCTTCGCGGGCGACATCCGATATCGCAATGAATCCTTCGACGTGCAGTACGTCGATCGGAACCGCAACCGTGACCGCGTGCGCGCGCGCCTCAACGCCAACTACCGGGTGAACGACACCATCACCGGCGTGATCGGCATCGCAACTGGTGGTACGGATCCGCGTTCGTCGAACCAGACGCTCACCGACCAGAATTCACGCAAGGACTTCGAGCTCGATCTCGCCTACGTGACCTGGGCGCCGAACGCCGACACGCGCATCACCGCCGGCAAGCAGCGTTACGCCTGGACGCGCAGCCCGAGCCTGTTCTTCGACGGCGACGTCAACCCCGAAGGCATCGCATTCAACTATTCGAAGGGCAACTTCTTCGGCGCCGTGTTCTACGACTGGCTCGCGGAACGCGCGCTGTCGTTCAGCAACGTGACCACCGGCACCAATACCGACTCGGTCATGTACGGCGCGCAGCTCGGCTACCGTATTCCGTTCTCGGATTCGGTGCGTCTGACGGTGGCGGGCACGTATCTGAATTTCGACGGAGTGCAGGGCTACAACCCGTTCTTCGGCGGCAGTTCGTTCGGCAATACGACGACCACCAGCGCCGCGGTGTGCAATCGCACGCTTGGCGCCGGCGTCGCCTGCGCGTTGTCCGACTACGACATCATCAACGTCTTCGGTGACCTGACGGCGACTGTCGGTGGCCGTCCGCTGCGTTTCTTCGCCGACTACGCGAAGAACACGGAAGCCGAAGTGAACCCGGTGGCCGGTGAGAAACTCGATACGGCGCTCGCGGCCGGCATCAGCTACGGCGCCGCGAGTGCCGCCGCCGGCACCTGGGAGTTCGGCGTGTTGTGGCAGCAAGTCGAGAAAGACGCGCTGTTCGGTCAGCTCATCGACTCGGACTTCGGTGACGGCAACACGGACGCCGATGGCTTCGTGCTGCGCGGCGGCTACACGGTCGCCCGCAACTGGACCATCAACGCCACGCTGTTCATGAACGAGCTGTCGAATGATGTTCCGCAGAGCGTGACCGTGTTCAACGAGACGACTCCCGCGCCGTATGACACCCGCGTCATTACCGGCGTCACAGATCGTGAATACAAGCGGTTGCAGCTGGATCTGAACTTCCGGTTCTGAACGGCCGGCCGGGGACAGACTGCAAGTCTGTCCCCCTTGCCGCAGCGCCAGTTCCGGCATTTCACGAAGCTGTAACAAACCCGCGTTAAACATGCGGGCACAACACGCGCGGGGACAGATCTGAAATCTGTCCCCATTCCGCCCACGGCACACGAAACCAAATGACATGACACCGGCGGCCTTACTCATTGCGTTGACCCTCCTGTCGGTGGGCGCCTTCTGGATCGGCAAATCGCGCTCGCTGGCCGTCGTCGGCGGCAGCCGCGGTATCCGCCACCTGCATTCCCTGCCGAGCCACTATGGCCTGATGACCGCGTTGTGGTGCGCATTGCCCGCGCTCGGCGTCATCGGGGCGTGGCTCGCATTCCAGGACACGATCATCCTGCGGCTGGTGACCGATCAGCTGCCCGCGGGAGTGAAGTCACTCCCGGGCAACGAGCTGTCGCTGGTGCTCAACGATGTCCGGAATCTCGTGGCGGGCAACGTGCCGGCCGCGAGCGTCAGCGAGGCGGTGCGCGGTGCGGCCGCTGAATACCTGAAGCTGCGCGGAATCAGCCGCATGGCGCTGACGGTGCTGGTCTTCATCATGGCGATTGCCGCGGTGCTGATCGTGCGCTCGCGCATCTCTCCCGAGGTTCGCGCCCGCAACGGAGTCGAGCGCGTCATCGAGTGGCTGCTGATCGGCTGCTCGACGATCGCGGTCTTCACGACCATCGGCATCGTGGCCTCGGTCGCCTTCGAGGCGTTCCGCTTCTTCTCGATCATCTCGCCGTTCGACTTCCTGTTCGGCACGTCGTGGAGCCCGCAGATGGCCATCCGCGCCGACCAGGTGGGATCGTCCGGCTCCTTCGGCGCGGTGCCGCTGTTCGCCGGCACGCTGCTGATCTCGCTGATCGCGATGTTGATCTCCGTGCCCATCGGCCTGTTCTCGGCTATCTACCTGGCCGAATACGCGCACCCGCAATTCCGCACCTGGGCGAAGCCGCTGCTCGAGGTGCTCGCCGGTGTGCCGACCGTCGTGTACGGATTCTTCGCGGCGCTGACCATCGGGCCCGCGTTACGCGGCTGGGGAGAGGGCATCGGGCTCGACGTCGCCTCCGAGAGCGCGCTCGCCGCGGGACTCGTGATGGGCATCATGATCATCCCGTTCGTGTCCTCGCTGGCCGACGACATGATCAGCGCCGTGCCGCAGTCGCTGCGTGATGGCGCGTACGCGCTCGGCGCCACCCGCTCCGAAACCATCAAGCAGGTGGTGATGCGCGCGGCGCTGCCCGGCATCGTCGGCGGCGTGTTGCTCGCCGTATCGCGCGCCATCGGCGAGACAATGATCGTCGTGATGGCGGCGGGCCTGGCCGCGAACCTCACCATCAATCCACTCGAAGCGGTGACCACGGTCACCGTGCAGATCGTCACCTTGCTGGTGGGCGACCAGGAGTTCGACAGCCCCAAGACGCTCGCCGCCTTCGCGCTCGGGCTCGTGTTGTTCCTGGTGACTCTCGCGCTCAACGTCCTGGCGCTGCACATCGTCCGGAAATACCGTGAACAATACGAATAAACCGCGCAAGACCCCGCAGGAAACCCAGGCGATCGTCGCCGCGAGCCTGCGCCGTCGCTACTGGGCGGAGCGCCGCTTCCGGGCGTACGGTTTCGCCGCGGTGACTGCCGGCATGGCCTTCCTCGTCTACCTGTTCTTCGTGATCTTCTCGAACGGCATCGGCGCGTTCCAGCAGACGCAGATCCGCCTGTCTATCTACTTCGATCCGCAGGTCATCGATCCGGCCGGCACGCGCCGGGTGGACGACCTGCACTCGGCGGATTACCAGTCGCTGATCCGCGCCGCGCTCAAGGCGCGTTTCCCCCAGGTCGAAGGCCGCGTGGCCACGCGCGAACTGACGCGGCTCGTGAGCGGCAGCGCCGCGTTCGATCTGCAGCACGAGGTCGCCGCGAATCCGGCGCTGATCGGCACGACCGCGGACCGCTGGCTGCTGGCGAGCGACGCGGTCGACATCCTGCGCAAGGGCCACATCGATCGCGCGTTGCCGGAAGACGAGCGGCCGCTGTCGGATCAGCAGCTCGACTGGGCGGACCAGCTCGCCGCCGACGGCGCGCTCGACCTCAAGTTCAACAAGATCTTCGTCACCGGCGGCGATTCGCGCGAGCCAGAGAAGGCCGGCATCTGGGGCGCGGTGGTCGGATCGTTCCTCATGCTGCTGCTCACGCTGCTGCTGTCGTTCCCGATCGGCGTCGCCACGGCTATCTACCTCGAGGAATTCGCGCGCCGCAATCGCTGGACGGATCTCATCGAGGTGAACATCAACAATCTGGCGGCGGTGCCCTCGATCGTCTTCGGCCTGCTGGGCCTGGCGGTGTTCATCGGATTCTTCGGTTTGCCACGTTCCGCGCCGCTGGTCGGCGCGATGGTGCTGACGTTGCTGACATTGCCGACCATCATCATCGCGTCGCGCGCGGCGCTGAAGGCCGTGCCGCCGTCGATCCGCGAGGCGGCGCTCGGCATGGGCGCCTCGAAGATCCAGACCGTGACGCACCATGTGTTGCCGCTCGCGATGCCCGGGATGCTCACGGGCACCATCATCGGCATGGCGCGCGCGCTCGGAGAATCCGCGCCGCTGCTCATGATCGGCATGGTCGCGTTCATCGTCGACATTCCCTCAGGATTCACGGATTCGGCGACAGCGCTGCCCGTGCAGGTGTTCCTCTGGTCCGATTCTCCCGAGCGCGGCTTCGTCGAGAAAACCTCGGGCGCGATCATCGTCCTCCTGGCCTTCCTCGTGGTGATGAACACGACGGCGGTCATTCTTCGCAAACGTTTCGAACGTCGGTGGTGACAGTATGGAAAGTGCAGTGCAAGTGGAACGTGCCGGCATCAATCTGAAGCCGGGCGGGCGCACGTCCGAACCGGTTTCATTGCAGCCGCCGATCGAGGCGGGCAAGACCGTGGGCAACATCGTGGTCGACGACCCGATCTTCAGCTGCCGCGACGTCGACGTGTATTACGGCGAGAAACACGCCATCAAGAAAGTCGGCATCGACATCGCGAAGAACCAGGTGCTCGCGATGATCGGTCCATCGGGATGTGGCAAGTCCACTTTCCTGCGCTGTCTCAACCGGATGAACGACACCATCGCGGGCGCGCGCGTGGAGGGCTCGATCCTGCTCGACGGCAAGGACATCCACGACAAGAAGCAGGACGTCGTGCAGCTGCGCGCGCGTGTCGGCATGGTGTTCCAGAAGCCGAATCCGTTTCCCAAATCCATTTACGAAAACGTCGCCTACGGCCCGCGCATTCACGGCCTGGCCGGCGATCGCGTCGAACTCGACGAAATCGTGCACAACTCGCTGCAGCGCGCGGGCTTGTGGGACGAAGTGAAAGATCGCCTGCAGCAGCCGGGCACGTCGCTGTCCGGCGGCCAGCAGCAGCGGCTGTGCATCGCCAGGACCATTGCCGTGAACCCGGAAGTGATCCTCATGGATGAGCCGTGCTCGGCGCTCGATCCGATCGCGACCGCCCGCATCGAGGACCTGATGGAAGAGCTGCGCCAGAGCTACGCCATGGTGATCGTGACGCATTCCATGCAGCAGGCGGCGCGTGTTTCACAGCGCACGGCGTACTTCCATCTCGGGGACCTCATCGAGGTGGGTGAGACGGACCGCATCTTCACGAACCCGCGGCACAAGCTGACCGAGGACTACATCACCGGGCGGTTCGGCTGAGGCCAGACTACTTCCATGTCGCTGACTCTCGAAGGCCATACCACGCGCGCGTTCGACGGTGAGTTGTCGTCGCTGCACATACAGGCAGTGGCGATGGGCGCGCTGGTGATCGAGCAGGTGCAGCTCGCCGTGAATGCCTACTCGAACTGGGATCGCGCTGTCGCGACGCTGGTGCTCGAGCGCGAGCGCAAGATCAATCTTTACGACGCGGAAATCGAGGAGGCCGCGTTGCAGGTGATCGCGCGCCGCCAGCCGGTGGCGCAGGACCTGCGCGCGATCTTCGCCATCGACAAGGTCGTCACCGAGCTCGAACGCGCGGCCGACGAAGCCAAGAAGCTCGCGCTCACCGTGCTCGCGGACTCGGAGACGAACGGGTTTCGGCCCGGCACCGCAACCGCGCGTGAGGCGCGGCAACTCGGACGGCTTGCGGTGCTCATGATCCGATCGTCGCTCGAGGCGTTCGACCGGCTCGATCCGGCCGCCGCGGCCGCGGTGATCCAGCAGGATCACGAAATGGATTCCGAGTACGCCGCCGCGCTGCGGCGCATCCTGACGCGGGCCATGGAAGATGCCCGGCAGGTGCAGTCGGCGATCGAAGCGGCCTTCATCATGCGGTCGCTCGAGCGAATTGGCGATCACGCGCGCAACATCGCCCGCCACGTGGGTTTCATCGGCGGGCAATTCGATCCAGCCGCGACCGGCGTGCTCCCGGCGGCGGTTTCCGCCAGGTCCTGAGTCCGCCTCGCCGCAGGTCATCTAGTTAGGGACAGCTGTCCCGATTCCGCGCTGGCCTCATCGGATTGCGCCGAAGTGGTTCTACCGCCGCGGACCCATGCTTCCCAGACTCCAGCCCGCATCGCACCGATGCCGGGTATACAAGGAGAGTCAAATGAAGCGATTCACTCGTTCAATGCTGGCCGGCGCGGCGGCGCTGGGTCTGTCCACGCTGGTTAACGCGCAGTCCGTCGCGAGCTTCGGCCCCGGCCCGGGCGGCGACGCGAACCGCTGGGTTGCCACCTGGAGTGCCGCGCCGATCGCGCCTGGGCCGACCACCATCGACACGTTGTTCAACAATCCCGACCGGAGCCGTTCCTTCGAGAACCAGACCATCCGTCACGTGGTGCACACCAGCGTCGGTGGACGCCGCGTGCGTGTGCGGCTCTCGAATGCTTTCGGCATTTTGCCGTTGCGCATCGGGGCGGTGCAGGTGGCCTTGCACAACTACCAAAGCTCGGTTCGTCCAGGCGGCCGCCGGCTCGTTTTCAACGGCCAGGCTTCCATCACGATTCCCGCCGGCGCGGTGGCGGTGAGCGACGCGCTGGATTTCGAAGTGCCGGCGGACGATGACCTGGCGGTCAGCGTCTATCTACCCGGAATCACCGAGCCCGCGACCTACCACGAGCTCACGATGCGGACGTCGTATGTCGCGGCGGAGGGCAGCGGCAACCTGGTGTCGGCGCTCGATTTGCCGGGTGCCGCGCCCACGCCCTCGGTTTTCTACCTGACGACGGTCGAGGTGCTGCCATCCGAGGCCATCGGCACGCTGGTGGCTCTCGGTGATTCGATCACCCAGGGTGCCGGTTCTTCCCAGGACCAGGATCGCACCTGGCCCGATCGTTTGTCCGACCGCCTCAACGGCCTGCGGCCGCGCCTTGCGGTCATCAACCAGGGAGTGGGTTGCGGACGTCTGTTGTACGACTTCTGTGGTCCCGGCGGAGCCGCGCGCTTCGATCGCGACGTGCTCGCGGTCACGGGCGTGAAGGGAGTCATCGTGCACCTCGGGTTGAACGACATCATGATTCCCGCCTTGCTGCCGTTGTTCGGGAAGACCGAGTTCGCGGCGGAGGCGGTGACCGCGGCCGACGTGATTTCCGGATTGCAGCAGCTGAGCGCGCGTGCCCGCGCCCGCGGCGTCAGGATCTATGGCGCAACGCTCACGCCCTTTGGTTCGAGCACGATTCCAGGGCTGTTCACTCCCGAGAACGAAGCAAAACGTCAGGCGATCAATCGCTGGATTCGCACCGGCGGCGCGTTCGATGGCGTCATCGACTTCGAAGCGGCGGTGCGCGATCCGGCGAATCCCGCCCGTACGCTGCCGGCCTACGACTTCGACGGTGTGCATCTGAACGATGCCGGATACCAGGCCATGGCCAACGCGGTCAGCCTGTCCATGCTCTTCTGACGCCTGAAAATGGGGACATTCCTCATTTCCCTGTAACAATTGTCCCGCGCAGCGCGCATCTTGTGTGTCGACGATTTGTTACAGGGAAATGAGGAATGTCCCCATTTTCCGTTCCGGGGGAAAGGATGCCGAGAACCGCGAGCCTGCCGATCTTTCTCGAGCGACACGCCGGGCGGTCGCTGCAGCACCAGATCTATTCGTCGATCCGCCAATGCATTCTCGACGGCCGCGTGCGCAGTGATTGCCGCTTGCCATCCACGCGCGCATTGGCCGCGGAGCTCGGCGTGTCACGCACCACCACCTTTCTGGCGCTGGAGCAGTTGCGGGCCGAAGGGTACGTGGTGGCGCGCCGCGGTTCCGGAATGTTCATTGCGCGGGAACTGCCGGAGCGCAAACCACCGCCGGTGACACGGTTGGAAAGTCCGGTGACACGCCCGCCGTTCTCGCGGCGGGGCTATCTACTGTCGCGCATGCAACCACCCGACCGGCGGTCGCCCGCAACCGTGGCGCGCGCTTTCCGCCTGGGCACACCGGCGCTGGACTTGTTTCCGCATCGCCTGTGGCAGCGGCTCACGCGCGAATGCCTGCGATCGCTCGGCGCGGCCCAGCGCGACTATTCTCAGCTCGCGGGACTTCGGCCCCTGCGCGACGCCATCGCGGAGCTGGCGCAGTCGCGCGGCACGCGCTGCGGCGCCGACCAGATCCAGGTGGTGACCGGGGCACAACGCGGACTCGACCTGATTTTTCACATGTTGCTCGATCCCGGCGACGAGGCGTGGATGGAGGATCCGGGATACACCGGAGCGCGCGGTGCGCTCATCTCATCCGGCGCAACCGTCGTGCCCGTGCCCGTGGATGGCGACGGCATGCAGGTGGACGCCGCCGCAACGCGCGCGGCGCGGCTCGCCTACGTGACGCCGTCCTGCCAGTTCCCGCTGGGCACGGCCATGTCTCTCGAAAGACGGCAGCAACTGTTGCGATGGGCGCGCGGCTCGCACGCGTGGATCGTCGAGGACGATTACGACTGCGACATGCGCTACGAGAGCCAGCCATTGCCCTGCCTGCATTCGCTGGATCCGGATGGGCGGGTCATCTACCTGGGAACGTTCAGCAAGACATTGTTCCCTGCGTTGCGCCTGGGCTTCCTGATCGTGCCCAGCGATTTGCAGCAGGGGATGATCACCGCGCGCCTCGCCACCGATCTGCATCCGCCGGTGCTCGAACAGATGGTGCTCGCGGCTTTCATCAGCCGCGGCCACTACGCGCGACACGTGCGCCGCATGCAGGCGGCGTATGCAGAGCGGCTCGACGCGCTGCGCCGCGCCATCGAAAAGTCTGGCGCGCCGCTGCGGTTGCGTCCGGTGCGCGCCGGCATGCACGCGGTGGTCGAGGTGGAAGGAGTGAGCGCCGAACTCGTCCACGCCGAGGCCAGCGCGCGCGGCATCGAGAGCATGCCGTTGTCGGCTTACTACTTCGGTTCCAAGGTCGACGGCCCAGGTGTTCCAATCAATGCCTTGCTGCTGGGTTTTGGGGCGGTTCCGCCCGCCGCGATCCGCGCCGGCGTCAATCGGCTGGCGCGAATCATCGACACCGTGCGCAAGGCAGCCGCGCGTAGTTAGCGTCGCCGATACAGCAGCAAGGTCACCGGTGCGAGCAGTACGGTCAGCGCGATGGGCGCCGCGAGCGCCAGCAGCACCTCGCGCGTCGACGCCGTGCCGCCGAGCAGGCCGCGCATCGCGGTCGCCATGAGTGTCACCGGGTTCACCTCGACGAAGGCCCGCAGCCAGCCCGGCATGGTCGCGGGCTGAACCATGATGTTGGAGGCGAACACCAGCGGGAATAAAAAGGTGAAGCCGATGGTCATCACCGTCATCGGTGTGCGGATCAGCAGGCCGAGCACGATGAAGATCCAGCCCATGCCGAAGCCGATCGCGACCAGCAGCGCAAACGCGGCGAGTACGCCGCCAAACCCGGCCTCCGGACGGTAACCGAGCAGCAAGCCGATGGACAGGATGATTCCGCCGGCGATCACGTGGCGCAGGATGTCGCCGACCATGAGTCCCGCGAACGGCGCGAGCGGCCAGATGGGCAGGGAACGGAAACGATCGAACAGGCCCTTGCTCAGGTCGGTAGATAGGCCCATGCCCGAATACACCGCGTTGAACACGACGGTTTGCACCAGGATGCCGGGCAGGAAGAACTGCAGATAGGATCCCGGCGTGCCGGCCAGCGCGCCGCCGAACACGAAAGTGAACAGCAGCGTGAACATGATCGGCGTCATGACCAGGTCGAACAGCTGCTCGGGAACGTGCTTGAACTTGAGCACCGCGCGCCAGCCGAACACCAGCGCGTTCGAGAGCGGTGAGGGCGCCAGCGGGCGCGGCGCGAGTTTGAGCGCGGGGGCGGTCTTGTTGGCAGCCACGTCGTTCATGTGTGGGCCTTTCCGGTCAGCGCGAAAAACACTTCATCGAGACTCGGGCTGCCCATCGAGAAGTCCGCGAGTTCGATGTCCGCGGCGATGAGCGCGGCCAATGCGTCGTTCGCATCGCGCGAAGTCCTGGCCACCACCGACAACATCGCGCCTTCGACACTGCGCTGCACCGTCGCGCCGAGGCGCGCTTCGAGCAGCGCCGCGGCTTCCTCGAGCCGCGCGGGATCGACCAATGCGACGTGCAGGAAACCGGAACCCGTGGCCACCTTCAGTTCGCGGCTCGTTCCTTCGGCGATCTTGCGGCCGTGATCGATGACCGCGATGCGCGCCGCCAGTTGATCGGCTTCATCGAGGTACTGGGTTGTGAGGAGCACTGTCACCCCGGAACCTGCCAGCGCGCGGATCATTCGCCACACGCTCTTGCGCCCCACCGGGTCCAGGCCCGTGGTCGGTTCGTCCAGGAACAACACCCCGGGCGTGACGATGAGCGAAGCGGCGATGTCGAGCCGGCGCCGCATGCCGCCGGAATAGTCCTTGACTTGTTTGGTGGCGGAGTCCGCGAGATCGAACGCGGCCAGCAATTCGTCGGCGCGCGCGCGGGCGGCCTTGCCGCGAAATCCCCAAAGCCGCGCGAGCAGCACGAGATTTTCGCGGCCAGTCAGGTCCTCGTCGAGCGAGGCGAACTGTCCGGTCATCGCGATTTCGGTGCGCACGGCCTGCGGGTCTTTGACGAGGTCGTGACCGAGCACGCTGGCCGTCCCGCCATCGGGTCTGGCGAGTGTGGCCAGCATCCGCATCAACGTGGTCTTCCCGGCGCCGTTCGGGCCGAGAATGGCGAAGATCATGCCGCGTGGCACGTCGAGATCGATGCCGTCGACGGCGCGCAGATCACCAAAGCGTTTCACGAGGCCGCGTGCCTGTATGGCGGGCGCAGCGCTCATCGAATGTTTCTCCGCATGGATGTCCCTGATATTCCTGAACGAACTGGACCCGGTTTGAACCGCGGCCCCCGTGTGAAGTTCCGGCTCTCCGGGGCGAGCATAACGCGGGACCCGGCCGGTCACGAAACCGAGCGTCCGGAACGCAAGGGCGGACAGTGTTCCTAGCTACTGCGCGCGGTGCGCGGATGCCGCGGGCTTTCCTGTCATGAGCCGGTGGATCACGGCAGAATCATGGGTGTCGGCCGGCCGAGGTCAGGGAGTCGAACATGTTCCGCAGGATGCCCTTCGTCGCGTCGTTCACGGTGATGTTGGCCGCCTGTGGCGGGGGTGGTGGGTCCACCGACCAGCCGCCTGTCAACAGCGCGCCCATGGCCGCCGCGGATTTCGCGCGCATGAGGCCGGGAGTCCATGCGGACCTCGACGTTCTCGCGAATGACCGGGATGGCGACGGCGATGCGCTGACCATCGAAGCGCCGGCCGCGCATGCTTCCGCCGCGTTCGCTGTGATCGCCGGCAATCGTCTGCGCGTCACTCCGGCGGCGGGATTCAGCGGCACACTTTCGTTCTCCTATCGCGCGCGCGACAGTCGCGGCGCGTTCTCGGCACCGGCGAATGTCACCGTCGAGGTCGGACCTCTCGGGCGCGCCATGTTGGTGGTTGCACCCACGGCGGCGGGTTCCGCGCGCATCGTCATTGCCGGCGTCCCTTCCGGCGAGCGGCGCGAGCTGCTGACGTTGGGGACCTGCAACCAGGGCGGTTGGGCGGCCATCTCCGGCGACGGACGGCGCATCCTCGGGCGCAGCTGCCTCTCAGCGAGCCGCGCCGACATCATTCTCAGTCAGCCGCGCGCCGCGACATTGGCGGCGCCCGCCGTGATCTACGGCAATGCACCGCTCGCGCCCGGGCTCGTGATCATCGGCAACCTGGCCGAATTCCTCGTGGCCGAACGAGTGTCGAATCCCGACGATCTGTCGCTGGGCTCCACGTACGACCTGGTGCGCGTCGACGTCGCGCAGCGCGCCGCCGTGCAGCGTATGCCGTTGACGGGCATCGATCAGGTCTCGCTGGTGCGTTACGGCGGCGCGCGACGCGCCTTGCTCATGGCGCGCGAAACGAATGGCGACTCCGGACTGTTCATCGCCGATCTCGATGCAGGCACGGTTCGCCGTGTGACCGCCCCTGACGACATCGACATCGAATACTCAACGCTGTCGCCCGACGGCCGTTTCCTGGTATCGAACTGGCCGATCCCGGGCAGCGTGCGCGGCTACGACACGCAGGGCGCGACCCAGCCGCAGACCTTGTGGACCGTCCCCGGCGCGGGCCCGGTGAGCTATGTCACGAGCATGCAATTTCTGCCGGAAGGCGGCGCGACGCTGCTCGTCGAAGTCATGGACCTCTTCACGCGCGATACCGCCGTGTGGATCGTGCCGCTCGCGACGCCGGCGAATGCGCGCGAGCTGGTGCGATTCACGGCGAGCGGAGTTCATTTGCGCATGCAGGTGCGCAACGATGTCGGGGTCTTCGCGGCGGACGCGGGGAGCGGTCGTTCGCACGTCAATCGCGTGCGCATTTCCACCGGAGAGTTGTTAGGCGCGCTGACGCCCGCGGGTGGCGTGGCGCTCGAGTCCGTCGACATGTTCACCGGCACGAGCCTGTTGTTCACGATGCTGGACGACGGCCAGCGGCGTCGCGGCGCTCGCGTTCACGTCGACGCGCCCGGCGTGGTGCAGGTAATCGCGCCCGCGCTCGAAGCCGAGCTGTTCTCCATGACCATCGACCAGGATGAGACGACGATCGCGTTGCGCGCCTCGAACGGCGCCGGGGAATTATCGGCCTGGCTCGTCGACGTCAACCTGCCCGCGACGGCTGTCCCGGTCGCTGGGGAATTGCAACCCGCCGAGAACGCCCATCTCGCGCAGTCACTCGGCGCGCCCGACCCTTGAGCCGGTGAGTCAGTCCGCGCGCAGCAGCTCGTTGATCGAAGTCTTCGCGCGCGTCTGCGCATCGACGCGTTTCACGATGACGGCGCAGTACAGCGAATACTTTCCGTCGGATGAGGGCAGGTTGCCCGACACCACGACGGAGCCGGCGGGAATGCGGCCTTGCAGGATCTGGCCGCTGGTGCGGTCGTAGATCTTGGTGCTCTGTCCAATGAAGACACCCATCGAGATCACCGAGCCTTCCTCGACGATCACGCCTTCGACGACTTCGGAGCGCGCGCCGATGAAACAATTGTCTTCGATGATGGTGGGCGCGGCCTGCAGAGGTTCGAGCACGCCGCCGATGCCGACGCCACCGGAAAGATGCACGTTCTTGCCGATCTGCGCGCAGGAGCCGACCGTCGCCCAGGTGTCGACCATGGTGCCGCTGTCGACGTAAGCGCCGATGTTGACGTAGCTCGGCATGAGCACGACGTTCGGCGCGATGTACGAACCGCGGCGCGCGACCGCGGGCGGCACCACGCGAGTGCTGCCGCCGCTGAGGATCTGGCCCTCATCGGCCTTCGAACGCGCACCGTACTTGAGCGGCACCTTGTCGTAGAAACGCGTGTAACCCGCCTCGATGAGCGTGTTGTCGTGCGTGCGGAAATACAGCAGCACCGCTTTCTTGAGCCACTCGTTGACCTGCCATTTGCCGTCGCGTTTTTCCGCGACGCGCGCCTGGCCTGAATCGAGCAGCTCGATGCTTTCCTCGATGGCGTGCCGCAGCGGCGGTGCGGCGTTCTTCGCCGTGATGTCGGCGCGCCGCTCGAATGCTTCGTTGATGGTGGCGGCGAGAGTGGCTTGATCGGTCACTTACGAGTTCTCCAGGAAAGTCCGGATGCGCTGCGCGGCGCTCACGCATTCCTCGACGGATGCGACGAGCGAGATGCGCACGCGATGTCTGCCGGGATTGCCGGTGCGCGAGTCGCGCGCGAGGTAACTGCCCGGAAGGATGGTGAGATTCTGCGCGGCAAACAGGTCGCGCGTGAAGGATTCGTCGTCGCGGCCCACATCGGGCCAAAGATAGAACGCGCCGTCGGGTTCCACCACGTCGAGCACCGGTTGCAGGACGGGCAGAACGCGGGCGTACTTTTCACGATACAACGCCCGATTCGCGGCCGCATGGGCGTCATCGTTCCACGCGGCGATCGACGCGAGCTGCGTCGGGATCGCCATCGCGCAGCCGTGATAGGTGCGGTAGAGAAGATAGGGCTTGATGATGGCCGGGTCTCCGGCCACGAACCCGGAGCGCAGTCCCGGCACACTCGAGCGCTTCGACAACGAGTGGAACACGACGCAGCGCTGGAAGCGGTCGTGCCCATTCGCGAGCGCCGCCTGCAGCAGCGAGGGTGGCGGAGCGCGGTCGTCGCGATACAACTCGGCGTAACACTCGTCCGACGCGATCACGAAGTCGTATTTCTCGGCGAGCGTCAGCGCGTAACGCAGATAGTCGAGGGACAGGACGCTGCCGGTGGGATTTCCCGGGCTGCACAGGAACAGCACCTCGCAGCGCTTCCAGGTGTCCGCGGGGACCGAGTCGAGATCGGGCTGGTAACGGTTGTCGACCGTGGTGTCGAGGAACAGTGGCTGCGCGCCGGCGAGCAGGGCCGCGCCTTCGTAGATCTGGTAGAACGGATTGGGCATCGCGACCACGGGCGCCGGGTTGGTCCGCTGGCTCACTACCGCCTGAACGAAGGAAAACAGCGCCTCGCGCGTGCCGTTGACCGGCAGCACCATCGATTCCGCGTTCACGCGCTGGCCGAGACCGAAGCGGCGGCCGAGCCAGGCCGCGCAGGCGGCGCGTGTTTCCGGCAGGCCCGCGGTCGCCGGATAACTGTCGAGCCGGCCGAGCGCGGCGCGCAACGTGTCCACCACGAATTCCGGCGGCGCGTGTTTGGGCTCGCCGATCGACATCGCGATGTGCGGCAGCGACGCGGGCGGAGCAATACCCGCCTTCAGCCGCGCCAATCGCTCGAAGGGGTAGGCGGCGAGTAGTTCGAGACGCCCGTTCACGCGGCGGCGCGACGATCGAGTGCGCCCGACAACTTCTGCTGCAGCCGCGTCGCGGCGGCCTCATCCAGCGGCGATCCCGAAAGCGAGGCGAGGTAGAACACGTCTTCGGCGCGCTCTCCCACGGTCATGATCTTCGCGGCGAGCAGGTCGACGCGTTCTTCCATCAGGACCTTGCCGACGTCGCACAACAATCCCGGGCGGTCGCCCGCGATGAGCTCGAGCACCGAGCGGCGGTTGCGCTCGTCCACGCTCACCGCAATGGTCGTCGCGGTGCGGAACATGCGCGCCTGGCGCGGCACGCGGCGCGTGACCGTGACGGGCGCTTCATCGGGATGTTGCAGCGCGCGCCACAACGCGCGCTCGATCTCGCCGATGCGCTCGCTGTCGGCGATCGGCGCGCCGTCCTCTTCGAGCACGTGATACAGGTCGAGGCTGAAGCCGTCGCCCGTCGGTGTGATGCGCGCATCGACGATGTTCAGGCCGAGCTGGTCGAGCACCGCGGTCGTGATGGCGAAGCTGTTGTAGCGATGCGGCGCGAACGCGAGGATCGCCGTGGTGCCGCGTTCGTGACTCGACTGCACCGCGACCAGCGGATCTTCGCTGCCGGGTTCGCGATCGGCGAGCAGTTGCGTATGCCAGGCGACTTCCTCGGGTGTGTGCCGCAGGAAATACGCCGCCGTGAGCCGCTCCCACGCGCGCGAGATCTCCGGTGGCGTGATGCGCCCCGAGGCCGCCAGCAGCTTGCGCGCGCCATCCTGCGTCTCGCGCATGAGCTCATCGGGATCGATCGGGCTCTCGAGCCCGCGGCGCAACGCGCGCTTCACGCGTTCGTAGAATTCCTGGAACAGCGAAGCCTTCCACGAGTTCCACAGTTTGGGGTTGGTGCCGCGCACGTCCGCGCTGGTCAGCACATATAGATAGTCGAGGTGCGTCTCGTCGCCGACGCGGCGCGCGAACGCATTGACGACTTCGGGATCGGAGATGTCCTGCTTCTGCGCGGTGACGGACAACTCCAGGTGGTTCTGCACCAGCCATGCGACCAGGCGCGCGTCGTAACGCGACAAGCCCTGCTCGAGGCAGAACGCCTCGGCGTCGACCGCGCCGAGCTGCGAATGATCGCCGCCGCGGCCCTTGGCGATGTCGTGGAACAACGCCGCGAGATACGCGATCTCGAGTTTCGGCAGCTGCTGCATGATCGCGGAGAGCTGCGGCAACTCGTGATCGTATTTCGGCAGCGACAGCCGGCGCAGGTTGCTCAACACGAACAGCGTGTGCGCATCGACCGTGTACGCATGGAACAGGTCATATTGCATGCGGCCGACGATGCGGCCGAACGCGGGAATGTACCGGCCGAGCACACCGTAGGTGTTCATGCGGCGCAGCTCGTGCGTGACGCCGGCGGGCGCGCGCAGGATTTCGAGGAACAGGCGGTGATTGCGCGGGTTCTGCCGGAACTCCTCGTCGATGAGCCAGAGGTTCCTGGCGATCGAACGGATGGTCGAGGCGCGCACGCCCTTCACGTCCGGGTTCTGCTGCAGCACCACGAAGATCTCGAGCAGAGTCGACGGAGTACGCGCGAACATTTCCTCGTTCACGGCCTGCAGGTAATCGTTGCGCACCTGGAAGCGTGGATTGAGCGGGCGGGGCGGCGCGGTCTCGGTGAGGATGGCCTCGCGGAACAGCTGCAGCAGCAGTTCGTTCAGCAGCATCACGTCCATGACGGTGCGGTAATAACGCTGCATGAACTGCTCGACGGCCAGCGTGTACGAGGCGTCCTCGTAGCCGAAGCTCTGCGCGAGCTTGATCTGGTGATCGAACAGCAGCCGGTCTTCGCGCCGGCCGGTCAGCACATGCAGGCCGAAACGAACCTTCCACAGGAACGACTGCGCCTGCTTGAGTTTGCGCAGCTCCGACGGGGAGAGGAAACCGTGCGTCAGGAGCTCATCCAGCGAGGTCGCGCCGAAGTGGCGCTTGGCCACCCAGGCGATGGTCTGGATGTCGCGCAGGCCGCCCGGGCCGGTCTTCACGTTCGGTTCGAGGTTGTAGGCCGTGTCGTTAGCCTTGAGGTGGCGGTCCTGCTGCTCGGCGACTTTCGCTTCGAAGTATTCCCTCACCGGCCAGATGCGTTCGGAGGAAACCGCCTCGCGCATCTCGCCTAACAATCCGGCGTTTCCGGCCAGCAAGCGCGCTTCGATGAGCGTGGTCATGACGCCGACGTCGGCCGCGCTTTCCTCGGCGCACTGCGCCACGCTGCGCACGCTGTGCCCGACTTCGAGGTTGATGTCCCACAGGAAGGTGACCACGCGCTCGATCACGGCGCGGCCTGCTTCATCGGGCGAGTCCGGCACGAGAATCAGGATGTCGACGTCGGAGTGCGGATGCAGTTCGCCGCGGCCGTAACCGCCCACGGCGGCCAACGCCCAGCTTTCGTAACCGGCCGGCAGTTGCGAGCGCCACACCTCGCGCAGCACCACGTCGATGAGTTCGGCGCGCGCATGCACCAGCGTTTCGACCGACTCGTCCGCGCGGAAACGGTCCGCGAGTTCGGCGTGTGCGTCACGAAGCTCGGTTCGGAAGGCGTCGGGTGCGAAGTCCGCCGCCGCGAGGCGTTCCGCGAGCTGCGCGAGCCGCAGCCAGGGCTGACGGGTTACCGCGGTGTCGGTCGCCTCGATGTCTTCGTCGATGGACGCCATCAGCTCGTGCTGCCTGGCCGCTTGCTGAGCGCGCCCAGGGTCAGCACGTCGACGCCCGTCTCGGTCACCAGAATCGTGTGCTCCCATTGCGCCGACAGCGAGTGGTCCTTCGTGACGACGGTCCAGCCGTCGCCTAACAACCGCACGTGGCGCTTGCCGGCATTGACCATGGGCTCGACGGTGAACGTCATGCCGGCCTTGAGCTCTTCACCCGTGCCGGGTTCACCGTAGTGCAGCACTTGCGGATCCTCGTGGTAGACGCGGCCGATGCCGTGTCCGCAATACTCGCGCACGACGGAGAAATTACGTTCCTCGACGAAGGTCTGGATCGCGTGCCCGATGTCGCCGAGGCGCGCGCCGGGCTTCACCTGCTCGATGCCGCGCCACATGGCTTCCCAGCAGGTCTCGGAGAGACGTTGTGCCTGGGTCGAAGGCTTGCCCACGTAGTACATGCGGCTGGTGTCGCCATGAAAGCCATCGCGGATCACCGTGACGTCGATGTTCACGATGTCACCGCTCTTGAGGACCTTTTCGTTCGGGATGCCGTGACACACCACGTGGTTGACAGACGCGCAGATGGTCTTCGGGAAACCGCGGTAATTCACGTTCGCCGGGATCGACTTCTGGACCTCGGTGATGTGCTGGAAACAGCGCTGGTCGAGCTCCTCGGTGGTCACGCCGGGTTTGACGAACTCCCCGATCATGTCGAGGACTTCGGCCGCGAGACGGCCGGCCACGCGCATTTTTTCCTGCTCGGCCGGGGACTTAATGGATATATGGCGGCTCACGAGGGAGTCCATCGAGTGCACCTTCGTAAGGCATTGTTTTGACGGGGGAGGGATGGTATAAAGCGCGGCCTTTTTTGGCAACGAAACTCACTTAAATCCACACGCGCAACCTGTCGCCCAGGCCTTTCGCAGAAAGGCCGGTCTTTGAAAAGATCGCCTCTCCGGGCTGGACGGCATAACGATTGGCAGGGTGTTCCGGCTTTCCTTCGTAAAACAAGGGGCCGAAATGACCAGTCGGGCGGCGCGGAGGCACAACCCACCAAGGAGAACTTTGATGTCCAGCGTCTCGATGAGACAAATGCTGGAAGCGGGCGTCCATTTCGGACACCAGACCCGCTTCTGGAACCCCAAGATGGCCCCGTTCATCTTCGGCGAACGAAACAAGATCCACATCATCAACCTCGAAAAGACGCAGCCGATGTACGCGGAAGCCGCGAACTTCGTGAAGAGCGTGGTCGCGGACGGCGGCAAAGTGCTGTTCGTCGGCACCAAGCGTTCCGCGCGCGAGGCGATCGAGAAGGAAGCCCAGCGTTGCGAGATGCCCTACGTGAACCAGCGCTGGCTGGGCGGCATGCTCACCAATTTCAAGACGATCCGCGGGTCGATCAAGCGACTCATGGATCTCACCGAGATGTCGGAGAACGGCACCCTCGGCAAGCGTGGCAAGAAAGAAGCCACGATGATGCGCCGTGAGAAGGACAAGCTCGAGAAGAGCCTGGGCGGCATCAAGAAGATGGAGTCCCCGCCTGACGTCATCTTCATCATTGACGTGGGCCACGAAGAGATCGCGATCCTCGAAGCCAAGAAGCTCGGCATCCCGGTGGTCGCGGTGGTGGATACCAACTGCGCGCCGGACAGCGTCGACTACGTGATTCCCGGCAACGATGACGCCATGCGCGCCATCTCGCTGTACGCCTCGGGTATCGCCGACGCGGTCATCGACGGCCGCTCGCAGTCTCCGAACGTCACGGTCGGCGAAGACGAGTTCGTCGAGCTGGACGAAAACGGCAACCCGCGCAAGAAGGGCGCGCGCAGCCAGCCGCCGAAGGCTGCGGCCCCGCCGCGTGGTGGCCGACGTCCTGCCAACACCGGCGCGCGTCGCCGGCCCGTGGTGCCCAGCGTCGCGGCCGATCCGGAAGACGGCGCCGATCCGAGCGTGTTCGTGGATACGGGCGAAGCCCTTCCGCGCAGCACGACGGCCAGCGCTGGTCGTTCGCGCACCGGCACGGGCAACCCGCCCAGCCGTGGTCGCGGCGGCCCGCGCCGCGGCTGATCGGCCTAACTAAATCCTAAGGAATAGAGATGTCAATCACTGCAGAAGCGGTCAAGCAGCTGCGCGAGCGCACGGGCGCCGGCATGATGGAATGCAAGAAGGCGCTGGTGGAAACCAACGGCGACCTCGATGCGGCCGCTGAAAACATGCGCAAGGCCGGCCTCGCGAAGGCCGACAAGAAGGCCTCGCGCATCGCTGCCGAAGGCGTCGTCGTGGTGGAGAAATCCGCCGACGGCAAAACCGGCGTGCTCGTCGAAGTGAACAGCGAAACCGACTTCGTCGCGCGTGGTGACGACTTCCGTGGCTTCGCCGTCGAGATCGCGAAAGCGGCGCTCGCGGCCGGCGCGGACAGCGTCGATGCCGTGAACGTTCTCAAGCTCGGCAGCGGCGAAACGGTCGACGACAAGCGTCGCGCGTTGATCGCGAAGATCGGCGAAAACCTGACCGTGCGTCGCGTGACGCTCGTGAAGGCGCCGACCGTGGTCGGCTCGTACGTGCACACCGACAGCAAGAAGGCTGCGCTGGTGGCGGTCGAGGGCGGCGATGCCGACCTCGCGCGCGACCTGGCCATGCAGGTGGTCGCGGCCAGCCCGCGTTACCTGACGCCGGCGGATGCGCCGGCCGACATGGTGGCGAAGGAGCGTGAAATCGCGACGGAACACGCCAAGAACGATCCGGCCAATGCGAAGAAGCCCGCGGAGATCCTCGCGAAGATCGTCGATGGCCGTGTTCGCAAGGCGGTCGACGAATTCGCGCTGACCCAGCAGGTGTTCGTGAAGGACAGCGATTTCACGATCGACAAGCTGCTCAAGAATGCCAAGGCGAGCGTCAAGGCATTCCAGCGCTTCGAAGTCGGCGACGGCATCGAAAAGAAGCAGGGCGACTTCGCGAACGAAGTGATGGAGCAGGTCAAGGCGGCGCAGAAGAAAGACGAAAAGGACGACAAGTCCGATCCGCCGACGAAGCACTGATCGAGACGCAGAAAACCCCGCCCTCAGCGGGGTTTTCTTTATGGCAAAGTGCAACGCCGACCGATCTGAGGGGAATGGACCTATGGGGAATGGCAGTACATGACCGGGGCAAAATACAAACGCATTCTCGTAAAGCTTTCGGGCGAAGCGCTGCTGGGCTCGACCGATTTCGGCATCGATCCGGTGGTGATCAAGCGGATCGCGAGCGAGATCATCGAGATCCAGCAGACCGGCGTGCAGGTCGCCTGCGTGATCGGCGGCGGCAACATTTTCCGCGGCTCGGGTCTCGCCAAGGCGGGGCTCGACCGGGTCACGGGCGATCACATGGGCATGCTGGCGACGGTCATGAATGCGCTCGCCATGCAGGATGCGATCGAAAAACTCGGTGGCAACGCGCGCGTGCAGAGCGCCGTGCGCATCAACCAGGTGTGTGAGGACTACATTCGCCGGCGCGCAATGCGTCACCTCGAAAAAGGCCGCGTGGTCATCTTCGCGGCCGGCACCGGCAACCCGTTCTTCACGACCGATTCGGCGGCCGCGTTGCGCGCCATCGAGATCGGCGCCGACGTGTTGCTGAAGGCGACCAAGGTCAACGGCATCTACGATTCGGATCCGATGAAGAACGCGGATGCGAAGCGCTACAAGACGCTCACCTACGACAAGGTGCTGGCCGACAAGCTCAATGTCATGGATGCCACTGCGATCGTCATGTGCCGCGACAACCACATGCCGCTCACCGTATTCAATCTGAACAATGCCGGAGACCTGCCGCGTGTCGTGCGTGGCGAGGACATTGGCACTGTCGTGACCAGCGACTGATGCACCCCAACGGTCAACCAAAGGGTCAACCATGTTAGAAGACATCAAAAAGGACGCCGCCACCCGTATGGGAAAATGCGTCGAGACCTTTCAGGCGGATCTCAAGAAGCTGCGTACCGGACGCGCTCATCCATCACTCATCGAAAACATGAAGGTGGACTACTACGGCACGGACACGCCGCTCAAGCAGGTCGCCAACATCAGCGTCGAAGACGCGCGCACGCTCGTGGTCTCGCCCTGGGAGAAGAGCATGGTCGCGGCCATCGAGAAGGCGGTACACAAGTCGGACCTCGGCCTGAATCCGATCAGCGCCGGCACGGTCATTCGCATTCCGCTGCCGCCGCTGACCGAGGAACGCCGCCGCGACATCACCAAGGTCGTGCGAGCCGACGCGGAAAACGCGCGCGTTGCCGTGCGCAACGTGCGCCGCGACGTCATCGCGGACGTGAAAGAGGCGCTGAAGGAAAAGCTGATCACGCAGGACGACGAGAAGAAGGCCGAGATCGACATCCAGAAGCTCACCGACAAATACATCGGTGACATCGACACCCAGCTCGCGTCGAAGGAAAAGGAAATCCTGCAGGTTTGAGCCGGCAGCGAAGCACGGTAGTTGCGTGAGCACTCCGACACACATTGCGATTGTTATGGACGGCAACGGAAGGTGGGCCGAGGCCCGCGGCCTGCCGCGCCATGCCGGCCACAAGGAAGGCGTGCGCCCGGTGCGCATGTGCATCGAAGAGTGCGCGCGCCGCGGTGTCGGCGCGCTCACGCTGTTCGCGTTCTCGAGCGAGAACTGGCAGCGGCCGACCACCGAGGTGACCGGCCTCATGCAGTTGTTCCTGGACGCGATGGACCGTGAGGTCGACGACCTGCACAAGAACAAGGTTCGCCTGCGTTTCATCGGCGACCGGCACGCGCTCAGCGTCAAACTACAGGCGCGTATGGCCGCGAGCGAGGAACTCACCGCCGCGAACACCGGCCTGAAACTTCAGGTTGCGGTGAGCTACGGCGGCCGTTGGGACATCGTGCAGGCCGCGCGGCGGCTGGCGGCGGCCGCGATGAGCGGCGCGCTCGAACTCGCCGAGATCGACGAACGGCGTTTCGCCCGCGAACTCGCCCTCGGCGACGTGCCGGATCCGGATCTTTTCATCCGCACGGGCGGCGATCACCGCATCAGCAACTTCCTGCTGTGGAATCTCGCGTACTCCGAAATTTACATCTGCGACGCCCTGTGGCCGGATTTCGACGTGCCGCAATTGGAAGTCGCGCTCGCGTCATTCGCGGGCCGCGAGCGGCGCTTCGGGCTGACGCGCCAGCAACTGGAAGCGCGGGCCAAAGAGGCGGCGCGCAGTGCTTAAACAACGCGTCCTCACGGCCATCGCGCTGGTCGCGGTCCTGTTACTGGTGATGCTCGGGCTGCCCCCCATCGCGACGGTGTGGCTGATCACCGTGCTCGTGCTCATCGGCGCGTGGGAGTGGGCCGGGTTCATCGGCAGCGGCGCGCTGAAATCCCGTTTCGCATTCGCCGCCGCAGTCGCGGCCGCGTTGCTGGCCTGCCTGTACGGCTACGTCACGTTCCCGGGCTTCGTGTTGAGCGTGATGTCGGTCGCCATGTTGTGGTGGATTGCCGCGTTCCTCTGGATCTGCCTGGCGCCCGAACGCGTGCCGCGCGCCGCCGCGGCGCTCGCCGGCCTGCTGGCGCTCGCACCTTGCTGGCTGGCGCTCGTGTATCTGACGCTCACAACGGGCAGCGCCAAATGGGTGTTGTTCACGCTCGCGCTGGTGTGGGCCGCTGACACCGGCGCGTTCTTCGCCGGCCGGTGGTTAGGCCGCGTGCCGCTGGCGCCGCGCGTATCGCCGAAGAAGACCTGGGAAGGCGTGATCGGCGGCGTCGTCGTCAGCGCGCTGGTCGCCTGGGCGGCGGCCGAGTTCATTTTCAATGTCGATGTCGCCCCGTTCGTGCTGATCTGCATCGCCGTCGCGGCGTTGTCGATCGTCGGCGATCTGACGGAGAGCATGTTGAAGCGCGCGGTTGGTCTCAAGGACAGCGGCACGGTATTCCCCGGACACGGCGGCATGCTCGACCGCATCGACAGCGTCACCGCGGCCGCGCCGGCCTTGTTGTTTGCGCTGCTCGGCGCCGGGGTGGTGGCGTGAACAACGTCGCGATCCTCGGCTCCACCGGGTCGGTGGGCGAACACACGCTCGACGTGATCGCGCGTCACCCGGATCGTTTCCGCGTATTCGCCCTGGGCGCCCATCGCAATGTCGAGAAGTTAGCCGAGCAATGCAGCCGGTTCGCCGTGCCGTACGCGGCGATCGCCGATGAGGCGTCCGCCGGCCGGTTGCGCGAAGCGCTGCGCGCGCGCCAGGCGCCGACGAAAGTCATCGGCGGCGCCGAGGGTATCGTCGAGCTCGCGAGCCTGCCCGAGGTGCACAGCGTGATGGCCGCCATCGTCGGGGCGGCGGGATTGCGCTCGACGCTCGCCGCCGCGCGCGCCGGCAAGCGACTGCTGCTGGCGAACAAGGAATCGCTCGTCATGGCGGGCTCGCTGCTGATGGAGACAGTGCGCGCGTCGGGCGCCACGCTGCTGCCCATCGACAGCGAACACAACGCGGTATTCCAGTGTCTGCCGCGCGACGCCGTGAGTGGCGTGGCGCCGCCCGGCGTGAAGCGCATCCTGCTGACCGCATCGGGTGGGCCTTTCCTCGACACCGACCGGGCGCGCCTGGAGCGCGTCACGCCGGATGAGGCCTGTGCGCATCCGAACTGGGTCATGGGGCGCAAGATCTCCGTCGACTCCGCCACGTTGATGAACAAGGGTCTCGAATTCATCGAGGCCTGCCTGCTGTTCGGCGTCACGCCTCAGCAGGTCGAAGTCGTGATTCACCGCGAAAGCATCGTGCACTCGCTGGTCGAATACGTGGACGGATCGGTGCTCGCGCAGCTCGGCGCCCCGGACATGCGCACCCCGATCGCACACGCGCTTGCGTGGCCGGATCGCGTATCCTCCGGAGTACAATCGCTCGACCTCGTGAAGGTGGGGACGCTGCGTTTCGAGGCCCCGGACATGCGGCGCTTCCCCGCGCTAGGGCTGGCTCAAGAGGCCGCGCGGGCCGGGGGGCTGCGGCCCGCCGCGCTGAACGCGGCGAATGAAGTGGCCGTTTCGGCCTTCCTCGAGGGGGGATTGAACTTTGCGCGAATCCCGGCGGTCATTGAATCCGTAATGGCAGCAACGTCGGGCGGTGAAATCCGGGATCTTGCCGACGTACTGGCGGCCGACGCCGAAGCACGCGAACGCGCATCCGACTTCATCCGGCCTCACGCCGCGCACGTATAAAGGCACTCGATGGATATCGTCTGGAAAATCCTCTGGGGCCTCATCGGCATAAGCCTGCTCATCTCCATCCATGAGTACGGTCATTTCTGGGTGGCCCGCAAGCTGGGCTTCAAGGTGCTGCGTTTTTCCGTGGGCCTCGGCAAGCCGGTGTGGAAGCGCATCGGCAAGGGACCGGATCACATCGAATACGTGATCGGCGCGATTCCGCTCGGTGGCTACGTGCGCATGCTCGACGAGCGTGACGGAGCAGTGCCGCCGGAAGATCTCGCGCGATCGTTCACGCACCGCCCGCCATGGGCGCGGATCCTCGTGTTGCTCGCGGGGCCGGCGGCGAACATGTTGTTTGCGGTCGCGGTTCTGTGGGCGATGTTCTGGGTGCAGGGCGTCGAGAGCCTGAAAGCCGTCGTCGGTGACGTCACTCTAGAATCGCCCGCGGCTCAAGCAGGATTGCGCAGCAAGGACATCATCGTCGGCATCAACGGCATGCCCGTCGAAGATCGCCGCGAAACGGTGTTCATGTTTCTGGATGCGGTCAGCAGCGATGGCCCGATAGCGTTGCGTGTTCAGGATCAGAACGGCCGCGAGCGCGACATCGAGCTGGCGATCACGGATCCGGCGCAGCGCTTCGAGATGACCAAGCCTGGCCGGCTGCCCGCCGCTCTCGGCTTCGAATACTGGTATCCGACCGTGCCCGCGCAGGTCTTCATGATCACGAAGGGTGGGCCGGCGGATGTCGCGGGCATCGAGCCGGGTGATCTCATCCTGGCGGTCGACGGCACCCCGATCCGCAGCTGGCAGGACCTGACCGGCCAGATCCGCCAGCGTCCGGGACAGGAGGTCCTGTTGCGCGTGAAACGCGGCGACTCCGAGTTCGCGCGACGCGTGACGACGCAGAGTGTGGTCGAAGAGGGCAAGGCGGTCGGCAAGTTGCAGATCGGTCCGGGCGACGACCTGTCACGGTTCATTCCCGCCGAATACAAGACACAGGTCAGTCTCGGGCCGCTGGGTGCGCTGGCCGCGGGCGCCGGCAGCGCCTGGGACATGACGGTCGCCCAGGCGAAGTTCATTTGGCGCATGATTACGCGCAAGATTTCGACCGACAATCTCACCAGCGTCATCACCATCGCCGACTACGCGGGCCGGGCGGCGAGCGCCGGGCCGGAGTACTACCTGCAGGTACTGGTGCTCCTGTCGCTGTCGATCGGCTTCCTCAATCTGCTGCCGATCCCGATACTCGACGGCGGGCAGATCGTTTTCCAGGTCGCGGAGTGGATCCGCGGCCGGCCGTTGTCCGAACGTGTTTATATTTTCGGTCAGCAGGTGGGCCTGCTCGCCATCGCGTTGCTGATGGGCGTGGCATTGTTCAATGACCTGGTCACATACCTGTTCCCGGGCGCCGGCAAATAACAATTCAGGGGATCAAATTGACGATGAGGTTCGCGAAGTTCTGTGTCGCCAGCTGGATCCTGCTGGCCGCTCCCTTGTATGCCCAGGAAGGGCCGGCGTTCACGGTGGGCGACATCCGCGTGGAAGGTCTGCAGCGCGTCACCGAGGGAACCGTCTACAACTATCTACCGATCAACATCGGTGACACCCTGTCGGCGCAACGCGTGCGCGAAGCGGTGCGCGCGTTGTACGAGACGGGATTCTTCCGCGACGTCGAGATCCGCCGTGACGGCAACACGCTCATCGTCGTCGTCAACGAACGTCCCACCATCGAAAGTTTCGAGCTCAAGGGCAATAAGGACATCAAGACCGAAGATCTCTCGAAGTCGCTGCGCAACGTCGGTCTCGCGCAGGGCAAGACCTTCGATCGTTCTGTGCTCGAGGACGTGACCTCGTTCCTGCAGGACCAGTACGGCGCGCGCGGCAAATACGCGGCGCGCATTACGACCAACGTCGAGGAAGTGCCGGGCAACCGCGTCAAGATCAAGATCGACATCGTCGAAGGCAAGCGCGCGAAGATCCGGCAGATCAATATCGTCGGCAACGAGACCTTCAAGGAGAAGGAGATCCTCGACGCATTGAAGCTCAAGACGCCAAACCTGCTGTCGTTCTACAAACAGGACGATCGATATTCCCGCGAAGACCTGCAGGGTGATCTCGAGATCCTGCGCTCTTTCTACATGGACCGCGGCTACGCGAACTTCGAGGTGGAGTCGACGCAGGTGGCGATCGCGCCGGAGAAAGACGACATCTTCGTCACGGTGAACATCAACGAAGGCCAGGTCTTCAAGGTCACCGAGGTCAAACTCGCCGGCACGTTCGTCGTTCCCGAGGCCGTGTTGCGCCGCTATCTGCTCGTGCGGCCCGGCGATACGTTCTCGCGCAAGGTGATTACCGCGACGCAGGAACTCCTGCAGAACCGGCTGGGAGAAGACGGGTTTGCGTTCGCGAAAGTGGACCCGGTGCCTACCACCCTGGGCGATCCGTCGAAGAAAGAACTCTCGTTGACGTTCTTCGTCGATCCGGGCAATCGCGTTTACGTGCGGCACATCGTGTTCAACGGCGTTACCAAGATCAACGACGAAGTGCTGCGTCGCGA
Source organism: Alcaligenaceae bacterium (assembly GCA_036677145.1). Classification (GTDB taxonomy): domain Bacteria; phylum Pseudomonadota; class Gammaproteobacteria; order Steroidobacterales; family Steroidobacteraceae; genus CADEED01. The sequence goes on along the minus strand of JAKFFF010000111.1, from coordinate 18,063 downwards.
AATGCGCCAGCTCGAGGGCGGCTGGCTTTCGAACACCGCGCTCGATCGCTCGAAGCAGCGCCTGCAGCGTCTGCCGTACATCAAGAAGGTGGAGTCGGAGACGAAGCCCGTGCCGGGCACGGCGGACCTCGTCGACATCGTCTATGAAATCGAGGAAGGACCTTCCGCCCAGTTGGGCGGCGGCATCGGTTATTCCGAATCGCAGTCGTTCATCCTGAGCGGCAATTACGCGGACGCGAATTTCCTCGGCACGGGACGGCGCGTCTCGGTCGATCTGAACTCCGGTCGCTACAGCAAGGTGTACGGCATCTCGGTCACCGAGCCATATCTGACACCAAACAATGTCGGCCTGACCGCGAGCGTTTCGTACCGCGATCAAACCCAGTTCGTTTCGGCGTCTTCGGACTTCTCCTCCGAAACCATCGGCGCCGGTCTCGACATCGGCTATCCGATCTCGGAATACCAGGGACTGCGCATGGGACTTTCGTTCCAGCGGTCGAACCTGCTGACTACCAGCAACGGCAGCGCGCGCCAGGCCATCGATTGGGTGGATTCCAACGGCAACCATACCCGCGATTGCATCGACTTCGGCGCGGATGGGTTCTGCGATTTCGGCACCGACGTCCTGCTGTTCAACACCGAGTTCAACGTGCTCGAGTTCAACACTTCGTGGAATTACGACAGCCGCAACCGCTCGTTGTTTGCCGACCGCGGCATGCGCCATTCCTTCGGCCTTTCCTACACGCTGCCGGGCATCAGCGAGGTGCAGTACTGGGTCGCGAACTACGACTACCTCCAGTTCGTTCCCTTGTTCGGACGCTTCACCCTGGCGCTCAGCGCCGACCTGTCTTATGGCATGGACATAGGGGACACCACCGCGTTGCCGCCTTACCGGCAGTTCTACGGTGGCGGTCCCGACACAGTGCGCGGATACAAGGAGAGCCGGCTGGGCCCGAAGGACGATTTCGGTCGCCCCTTCGGCGGAAATATGAAGGTCGTGGGCCGGGCAGAGGTCCTGATACCCCTGCCGCAGAAGTTTGAAACTTCGGCACGGCTGTCGTGGTTCTATGACATTGGCAATATCTTCTCGACCGGCAATCGCTATGACTTCCGCGGACGGATGGGCCAGCCAGTCGAATACGACTTCGAGTATGATAAGTTGAAGCACTCGACGGGCGTGGCGGTGCAATGGCTGGCGCCGCTGGGCGTTTTCCGCTTCAGCTACGCGATCCCGTTGAATGCCTACAAGGGCGACCAAAACACCTATCCGGACGAAGTCGAACGCTTCCAGTTCTCGGTAGGTCAGGCTTTCTAAGAGGTGAGTGCAGTGCTGGTTTCGTTTCGCAAAATTTTGATGGGTTCTCTCGTGGCGGGCTTGTTAGCCGTACCGGCGATGGCCGAAATAAAAGTCGGCGTCATCGACTACGCAAAACTCCTCGAGGACTCTCCTCAGGCCAAGCAGGTGCAGGAAACGTTGCGCGCGGAATTCGGGCCTCGCTACCAGCAGCTCGTCGCATCCGAGAACGCGCTGAAGACCAAGAGCGAGAAGCTGCAGAAAGACGCGGCGACGATGTCTCCTGATCAACGCACCAAGGCCGAGAAGGAATTGCGCGACGGCGCGCGCGAACTCGAGCGCAAGAAGCAGGAATGGCAGGACGACTCCAACGCCAAGCGCAACGACGAGATGAACAAGCTGCAACGCTCGCTCATCGGCGAAGTGCGTGACTACGCCAAGGCGCAGAACTTCGACATCGTCATTGCCGAAGGCGTGATCTACGCCACCCCCGCGGTCGACATCACCCCGCAGGTATTGCAGGCCCTGTTGTCCCGCGCGCCGAAGCCGGCTGCCGCTCCGGCGGGCGCTCCCGCGCCCGCGAAGCCCGCCGCGAAGCCCTAAATCTTGGGCGCGATCGCGCCGCCGCCATGACAGTCACGCTCGGCGAACTGGCGGTGCGTTTCGGTTGCGAGTTGCGCGGCGACCCTGGCGTCGTCGTCGACACCGTCGGCGCGCTGTCCCACGCGGGACCGCGCGCCGTCACATTTCTCGCCAACCCGAAACTCGCCGCGCAACTCAAGGAGTCGCGCGCGGGCGCCGTCATTCTCGACGCGAAGTCCGCGGGCGCCTCGCCGGTGCCGACGCTGGTCGTCGAAAACCCTCATGCCACGTATGCGCGCGTCGCAACGCTGCTGCATCCGGAGCCGCCGGTGCGGCCGGGAATCCACCCGACGGCGGTGATTGCCGCGGACGCGCGCATCGACTCATCCGCCGAAATCGCACCGCACGTGACCGTCGGCGAACGCGCCGTGATCGGCGCACGCTGTTATATCGGGCCGGGCACGGTCATCGAGCGCGACGCCGTTATTGGCGACGACGCGCGTCTCCTGGCGCGCGCCTTCATCGCACATCGCGTGCGGCTCGGCGCGCGCTGCGTCGTACAGCCGGGAGCCGTGATCGGCGCCGACGGTTTCGGTTTTGCGAACGAGAAGGGCGCCTGGATCAAGGTGCCGCAGCTCGGCAGCGTATTGGTGGGCGACGACGTGGAGATCGGCGGCAACACGACCATCGATCGCGGCGCGATCGAGGACACCGTCATCGAGGACGGCGTGAAACTCGACAATCTCATCATGGTCGCGCACAACTGCCGGATCGGCGCCCACACCGCCATCGCGGCGATGACCGGCATCGCCGGCAGCACGTTGATCGGAAAACGCTGCTTCATCGGCGGCGAAGCCGGTTTCTCTGGGCATCTGTCGGTTTGCGACGATGTGGTGATTCTCGGCAGGTCGTTGATTACGCGCTCGATAACGAAGCCGGGCGTGTATTCTTCCGCGCTGTCGGCCGAGGAGGCGAGCGTATGGCGCCGCATCGTGGGACGCATCAAGCGTCTCGATTCGATGGCCAAGCGATTGCGCGCCGTCGAGAAACACGTGGGCCTCTCGTCGGCTGAAAGGGATAATTCCGAGGACTAACTAATGACCGAGTCGATTTCACTCGACATCATGGGCGTACGCCGCCTGCTGCCGCATCGTTATCCGTTCCTGCTCGTCGACCGCGTGCTCGAGTGCAAGAAGGGCGAGAGCATCCGCGCCATCAAGAACGTCACCGCCAACGAGCCGTTCTTTCCCGGCCACTTTCCGCACCGGCCGGTGATGCCGGGCGTGATGATCATCGAGGCGCTGGCGCAGGCCGCGGGTATCCTCGCCTTCATCACCGCGGATGTGGTGCCGGACGAATCGACCCAGTTCTACTTCGTCGGTATCGACGAAGCGCGTTTCCGCAAGCCGGTGCAGCCGGGTGACCAGCTCATCCTGACGGCCAAACTCGAGCGCCAGATGCGCGGCATCTGGAAGTTCTCGACCATCGCCTACGTGGGCGACGATGAGGTAACTTCGGCCCTCATGATGGTGGCCCCCGAAACCAACAAGTCCGCGAAGAAGGCGCCGGCCGCGTGAGCAACATCGATCCACGCGCCATCGTCTCGCCGCAGGCGGAGCTCGCGGACGACGTGACAGTGGGCGCCTTCACGGTGATCGGCGCGGGTGTGAAGATCGGCGCGGGCACGTGGATAGGCCCGCACGCCGTGATCAACGGTCCGACCACCATCGGCGCCGCCAACAAGATCTTCCAGTTCTCCTCGATCGGCGACGCGCCCCAGGACCTCAAGTACAAGGGCGAGCCGACCCGGCTCGAGATCGGCGATCGCAACGTCTTTCGTGAATTCACCACCATGAACCGCGGCACCGTGGGCGGCGGCGGGGTCACGGTCATCGGCAACGACAACCTGTTCATGGCATTCACGCACGTCGCGCACGACTGCCAGGTCGGCAGCCGCTGCGTGCTGGCTAACTACGCAACGCTCGGCGGGCACGTGCACCTGGGCGACTGGGTGATCATGGGCGGGTATTCCGGCATCCACCAGTTCACCAAGGTTGGCGCGCACGCATTCCTCGGCAACAACGCCGCGGTGACGCGCGACGTGCCGCCGTTCATCATGGCCGTGGGCTCACCCGCGGTGCCGCACTCGATCAATTCCGAAGGTCTCAAGCGCCGCGGTTTCACGGAGGTTCAGATTCGCAACCTCAAGAACGCCTACCGCGTGTTGTACCGCTCGGACCTCAAGCTGGATGACGCGATGGCGGAGCTCAAGAAACGCGCCGAAACTCAGCCCGAGCTCATGCCCTTGATCGATTTCATCGGCGCTTCGACCCGCAGCCTCGTGCGTTAACAGGGGAGGATCGCGGTTGCGCATCGCGTTGGTGGCCGGCGAAGCATCTGGCGATACGCTGGGCGCAGCGCTCATCGAGGCGCTGCGGCGGCGCTTTCCCGACGCGCAGTTCGCAGGCGTCGCGGGTCCGAAGATGAAGGCCGCGGGCTGCACGGCCTGGTTCGACAGCGAGGAACTCGCGGTCATGGGCCTCACTGAAATCCTCAAACATCTGCCGCGCCTGTTCCGCCTGCGCGCTTCGCTCAAGCAGCAGATCATCCGCTGGCGTCCCGATGTTTTCGTCGGCATCGATGCGCCCGAATTCAACCTGGGCCTCGCCGGCAAACTAAAGCGCGCCGGACTCAAGACCGTGCAGTACGTGAGTCCGCAGGTGTGGGCGTGGCGGCAGGGACGCGTGCGCACCATCGGCGCGTCCTGCGACCTGGTGTTGTGCCTGCTGCCGTTCGAGCCTGAGTTCTACCGCGAACACGGCGTGCGCGCCGCTTTCGTCGGCCATCCGCTCGCCGACCAGATCCCGATGGAACCGGATCGCGCCGGCGCGCGCACGGCGCTCGGCATCGCACCGGAGGCGCGCGTGCTCGCGCTGCTGCCGGGCAGCCGCCGTGGCGAGGTCGAGCGGCTCGCGGCGCCGTTCGCGGCGGCCGCGCAGCTGACTACTCAGCGTTTTCCCGGACTCGTTTGTATCGCGCCGATGGTGACGCCGGCGCTGCGCGAGCTGTTCGCCGCGGATTGCAAACGCGCGGGCGCAAACGTGCGTTTCCTCGACGGCGACGCGCGGCGTGCGCTGGCGGCGGCCGACGTGGTGCTGGTCGCGTCCGGTACCGCCACGCTCGAGACCGCGCTCTCCAAGCGGCCGATGGTGGTGGCGTACAAGCTGGGCGCGATCACCGCGTTCATGTTGCGCACGCTCGGACTGGTGAAGATCCGGCACTTCTCGCAGCCGAACCTGCTGGCCGGCGTCGAACTCGTGCCCGAGTTTTTCCAGGAAGCCGCGAGTCCGGACAATCTTTCGAAAGCGCTCATCCGCTGGTTCGAAAATCCCGGCGAAGTCGCGCACGTGCAGCGCGAGTTCGCCGCGATTCACGAGACACTGCGGCGCGACGGCGCCGAGGGCGCCGCGGCCGAGGTCGCCGAGCTCGTGTCCGCCTGGACGGCACACGCATGAAGATCCGCGTGCGCCTGCGAGTCGCCGGTGTGGACGAGGCGGGCCGGGGGCCGCTCGCAGGTCCGGTGGTCGCCGCCGCCGTGATTCTCAATCCCGAGCGGCCGATCCGCGGACTTGCCGATTCCAAGGTGCTCGAGCCCGAGGAGCGCGAGGTTCTCGCCGTGAAGATCCGCGCGCGCGCGTTGTGTTACGCCATCGCATGGGCCGATCCCGAGGAAATCGACAGCATCAACATCCTGCAGGCGACGATGCTCGCGATGCGCCGCGCGCTGCTCGGACTCGCCGTGCCGCCGCAGCAGGTGTTCGTCGACGGGAATCGTTGTCCGTGTCCCGACGGACTCGGCTTCCAGTGCATGTTCGAAGCGGTGATCAAGGGCGACGCCACCGTGCCGTCGATCAGCGCCGCGTCGATTCTCGCCAAGACCACGCGCGATGCGCTGATGCGCGATCTCGACGGCCGGTATCCGGGGTTCTCGCTGTCGGGACACAAGGGATATCCGACCCGCGCGCACGTGGCGGCATTGCAGGCGCTGGGGCCGAGTCCGTTGCATCGGCGCAGCTTCGCGCCGGTGCGCGTCGACGAATTCATCGAGGATTGAAGCCTTCAGCCCGCGCGCCGCGGGCCGCGGGGATTGGCGGTACTTGAAGCACGCAATGCAAGTATCTGAATCCTTTTGCCAAGAGCAATAAGCCGCGCGTTCGTTGCTAAACTCGCGCGCCATGCCGTCCCCTGAATTCGTTCACCTGCGCCTGCACACCGAGTTCTCGTTGCAGGACAGTGTGGTTCGGATTCCCGAGCTGGTGGAAAAGGCCGCGAGCCTCGGGATGCCGGCGATCGCCGTCACGGACCAGCACAACCTCTTCGCGATGGTGAAGTTCTACCGCGAGGCCCTCAAGCGCGGCGTGAAACCCATCATCGGCGTCGACGTGCTGATGCGCACCCGCGCGGCGCCGACGCGGCTCACGCTGCTGTGCAAGGATCCGCGCGGTTACCAGAACGTTGCGAATCTCGTCACGCGCGCCTGGCTCGAAGGACAGGAGCGCGGCGTACCGCTCATCGACCGTGCGTGGTTCGACGCGGAAACCACCGCGGGACTGATCGCGCTGTCAGGCTTCATCGACGGCGACGTGGGCCGCGCAATCGCGAGCGGCCGCGAAGCGGATGCCGTGACGATCGCACGCGAGTGGCAGCAACTCTTCGGCGATCGCTACTACCTCGAGCTGCAGCGCCTGGGCCGCCCCGATGACGAGGCGCAGGTCGCCGCCGCGGTGCGTATCAGCCAGGCGACCTCGATCCCGGTGGTTGCGACCAACGACGTGCGCTTCCTGTCGCGCGACGATTTCGAATCCCACGAGGCGCGGGTGTGTATCGCCGAAGGCGCGCAGCTCGCCGATCCGGCCCGGCCGCGGCGTTACAGCGAAGCCCAATACCTGCGGTCGCCGGCGGAAATGGCGGCGTTGTTCGCGGACATACCCGAGGCGCTGGAAAACACCATCGCCATCGCGCGCCGTTGTTCGCTGCCGCTCAAACTCGGCGAATCGCGGCTGCCCGTCTTCCCGTTGCCCGAAAGCGTGCCGGTCGAGACGCATATCCGCGAGGAATCGCTCAAGGGTTTCGCCGCGCGCGAGCAGACCTTCGATGCAACACAACTCGCGCGGCTCGATGAATACCGCCAGCGCCTAGAGAGCGAACTCGCGGTCATCGTGAAGATGGGCTTCGCGGGCTACTTCCTCATCGTCGCGGACTTCATCCGCTGGGCGCGCGCCAATGGCGTTCCCGTCGGGCCGGGCCGCGGATCGGGCGCCGGTTCGCTGGTCGCCTACAGCCTCGGCATCACCGACATCGATCCTCTGAAATACGACCTGCTGTTCGAGCGCTTCCTGAACCCGGAACGCGTGTCGATGCCCGACTTCGACATCGACTTCTGCATGGACGGGCGCGACCGCGTCATCGAATACGTCGCGCAGAAGTACGGCAAGGAACGCGTCTCGCAGATCATCACCTACGGCACGATGGCCGCGAAGGCGGTGGTGCGCGACGTCGGCCGCGTGCTCGGCATGGGTTACGGCTACGTCGACAAGATCGCGAAACTCATTCCGTTCGAGCTCGGCATCACGCTCGACGACGCGATCGAGAAAGAGCCCGAGCTCAAGCGGCTCTACAAGGAAGACGAGGAGATCAAGAACCTCATCGACCTCGCGAAGAGTCTCGAAGGCCTGACACGCAACGCCGGCATGCACGCGGGCGGCGTCGTGATCGCGCCCTCGAAGCTCACCGAATTCGCGCCGCTGTACGCCGACGACAAGGGCGGCAGCGTCGTCACGCAGTTCGACAAGGATGACGTCGAGGCCGCCGGCCTCGTGAAGTTCGACTTCCTCGGACTGCGCACGCTCACGGTCATCGATCGCGCGGTGAAGATCATCAACGCGCGGCGCGCCGCGGCCGGCGAGGCCCTGCTCGACATCAGCCAGTTGCCGATGGACGACAAGGCGACCTACGACCTGATGGCGGAGGCGAAGACCACGGCGGTGTTCCAGCTGGAATCCCGCGGCATGAAGGACTTGATCCGGCGCCTCAAGCCCGACCGCTTCGAAGACATCATCGCGCTGGTCGCGCTGTTCCGCCCGGGCCCGCTCGAGTCCGGCATGGTCGGCGACTTCATCGACCGCAAGCACAGCCGCAACGATCCGCACGCGCCGCCCATCGACTATCTACATCCCTCGCTGCAGCCGGTGCTCGCGCCGACTTACGGCGTGATCCTGTACCAGGAGCAGGTGATGCAGATCGCGCAGGTGCTGGCCGGCTACACGCTGGGTGGCGCCGACATGCTGCGCCGCGCGATGGGCAAGAAAAAGCCCGAGGAGATGGCGAAGGAGCGCGGCAAGTTCGTGAGCGGCGCGGTGAAGAACAACGTGCCGGAGGCGCAGGCCGCCTACATCTTCGATCTCATGGAGAAGTTCGCGGGGTACGGCTTCAACAAGTCCCACTCCGCGGCGTACGCGTTGCTGTCGTACCAGACCGGTTGGTTGAAGAAACACGAGACCGCGTCGTACATGGCGGCGGTCCTGTCGGCCGACATGGACCACACCGACAAGGTCGTGGGACTGCTGTACGACTGCCGCAAGGAAGTGGGCCTGACCATACTTCCGCCGCACGTGAACCTCTCGGAATACGCATTCGCGGTGGTCGACGACAAGACGATTCGTTACGGACTCGGCGCGATCAAGGGCGTGGGCGCGGGTGCGGTCGAAGCCATCGTGAGCGAGCGCAAGGCGAACGGCGACTTCGCGAGCCTCGAAGATCTGTGCCGCCGGCTCGATCTGTCCAAGATAAATCGCCGCGTGCTCGAAGCGCTCATCAAGTCCGGCAGTCTCGATGGGCTGGCCGCGAACCGCGCCACGCTGATGGGCCGGCTCGACGGCGCGCTCGCGCTCGGCGAGCAGAACACCAAGGCCAATGAAACCGGCCAGCACGACATCTTCGGATTGGCCACCACGCATGCGCCGGATGCGGTGCGCGTGAAAGCGCCGGATCAGAAGGAGTGGACCGAGACAGTGCGGTTGCGCGGCGAACGCGAGACGCTCGGCCGTGCCATCAGCGGTCATCCGATCGACCGCTTCGCGAATGACCTGCCTCGGTTCATCACCGGCCGTATTGTTGATTATCTCGAAGCCGACAAACCCGCCGCGAGCGCGGAGGGCGGCCGCGCCTTCTTCGGCGGCAAGCCCGCCGCGGTCGCGGGCGTGGTCGAGGAACTGCGCAAGCGCGGTCCGCGTACCTCGGTGATCCTCGACGATGACTCCGGCCGGATCGAGGCGAGTTTCTTCGACGAGCAGTATCAGCAGTTCCGCGAGATCCTCGTGAAAGACGCGTTGCTGCTGATCGAAGGCAAGGTGCGATTCGATGAATTCGCGAACACTTGGGTGTTGCGCGCCACCAAGGTCAGCGAACTCGAGCGGCTGCGCGAGAAGGAAGCGCGGCGCATCGTGCTCAAGATCTCCGGCGGTGATGCCCGGCTGCTGGCCAACCTGCAGACGGTGCTCGAACCATTCCGCGGCGGGTCCTGCCACGTCGCGGCGCAGTTCCACGGCACGGGCGCGCGCGGCACCTTCTCGTTCGGCCCGGAATGGAAAGTACGGCCCGCGCCCGCGCTGCTCGAAGAGCTGGAGAAGCTCCTGGGCCGCGGCCGGATCGCGGTGCTCTACAGCCCACCGCCACAGGCCTCCGAGGCCGCCAGCCAGGGCTAGGAAAAAGGGGCATATCTGTCCCCTTTTTTACCCAACCCCAGTATTCTCCCGCCCCCATGGCAGTTAACTTCCTCGATTTCGAGCAGCCGATCGCCGAACTGGAAGCCAAGATCGAAGAACTGAAACACGTTCCTTCGGGCACGGCAGTCAACATCCAGGAAGAGATCACCCGGCTGCAGGCCAAGAGCGAACAGCTCACCCAGAACATTTTCGCCAGCCTCACACCCTGGCAGATGACGCAGCTCGCGCGGCATCCGCAGCGGCCCTACACCCTCGATTACGCGAACCTCGTGTTCACGGATTTCCACGAGCTGCACGGCGACCGCATGTACGGCGACGACCTCGCCATCGTCGGCGGAATGGCGCGGCTCGACGGCAAGGCCGTGATGCTCATCGGGCACCAGAAAGGCCGCGATACCAAGGAGCGCGTGCGCCGCAACTACGGCATGCCGAAGCCCGAGGGTTATCGCAAGGCGCTGCGCCTCATGCGCCTCGCCGAAAGGTTTCGCATGCCGATCATCACGCTGATCGACACGGCCGGCGCGTATCCCGGCCTCGGTTCCGAAGAACGCAACCAGAGCGAGGCAATCGCCCGCAACCTGTTCGAGATGTCGGTGATGGGCGTGCCCATCATCTCCTGCGTGATCGGCGAGGGCGGTTCCGGCGGCGCGCTCGCGATCGGCGTCTGCGACCGGCTGCTGATGCTGCAGTTCGCGACCTACTCGGTGATCACCCCCGAGGGTTGCGCGTCGATTCTCTGGAAGAGCCAGGACAAGAAAGAAGCGGCCGCCGAAGCCATGGGCATGACGGCGGACCGGCTGAAGAAATTCAATCTCGTGGATGAAGTGCTGCCCGAGCCCGTGGGCGGCGCGCATCGCAATCCGGAGATGGCGGCCGAGACCATCAAGGCCGCGCTCGTGCGCAATCTCGCCGAGCTCGAGCTGCTGCCGCCCGACAAGCTGCGCGCCGCGCGCCACGCCCGCATCGAAGGCTTCGGCGTCTACAGCGAAGTCGCCAGCTAGCGGTGCCGGGAAGGGATTCCCGGGAATAACTCCCATGGTCGACGCTGTCGCCCGCCTGCTCGAGCTCACCGGCGCCAGACCGCGTGTCGCCGTCGCGTTCAGCGGCGGCATCGACTCGACCGTTCTCGCGCATGCTCTCGCCAAGGGACGCCGCAAGCTCGGCGGCTTGAGGCTCATCCACATCGATCACGGCCTGCAGCCCGCGAGCGCGGACTGGGCCCGGCAGGGCGCGCGGATCGCGCGCGCCTGGCGCGTTCCGTTCAAGGCATTACGCGCCGACATCCAGCGCCGGCGGGGCGAGTCGCCCGAAGCCGCCGCGCGCGAAGCGCGTTACGCGTTGCTCGCCGCCGCGCTCGAGCCCGGCGAAGTGCTCGTCACGGCGCAGCATCAGGACGATCAGGTCGAAACCCTGCTGCTGCAGTTGTTCCGCGGAGCGGGCGTGAATGGTCTCGCCGCGATGCCGCCGATCACGCGCTTCGGACACGGCCGCATCGCGCGCCCGCTGCTCGGCATCGAACGCGCGACGATCGAGACCTACGCGCGTCGCCATCGCCTCGCGTGGGTCGAGGATCCGACCAACGCCGCGCCACGCTTTGGCCGCAACTACCTGCGTCATCGCGTGATGCCGCTCCTGCGGGAGAAGTGGCCGGGCGTCGACGACGCCATCGCGCGCAGTGCCCGCCACATGGCGGAGGCCGCGGCCTTGCTCGCGACTCTCGCGCGGAGTGACCTTGCCGCCGCGGCCGACGGCAGCGGCTTGAACGTCGCGGCGTTGCGAGCGCTGCCGGTTCCGCGCCGCCGCAATGCGCTGCGTGCGTTCATCACGCGCGCGGGGCTCGAGGCGCCGTCGACCGCGAAGATGACCGAGATGACGGGGACGCTGCTCGCAGCGCGCGTAGACGCCCAGCCGTCGGTGGAGTGGGAGGGCGGAGCGCTGCGCCGGCGGGCCGGCCGGCTCGAACTTGAAGTGAAGTCTGAAGTGACGGTCACTTCCGGCCCCAAAAACACACAGAAATCATGGCACTGGCGCGAGGAGCGCGAGTTGATCGTGAGCGACGCCGGACGGCTCGCGCTGGTGAACGATCCCGCCGGGCCCATCGATCTCGATGCGCTGCCCGAAACGCTCGAGCTGCGCGCGCGCAGCGGCGGCGAGAAATTGCGCCCAGGCGTTCGTGCCCGCCTGCAGTCGCTCAAGAAACTCATGCAGTCGGCGAAGCTCACGGTCGAGGAGCGCGCGCGTCTGCCGCTGCTGTTCGCCGGGGATCGCCTGATCCTGGCGGGTGATCGCTGGGTGGACGCGTCCGTCGCCGCGAATGTCAAATCCCGGCGCCGTGCGCGCCTGCGGTGGAGGAAGGGGACAGATTTGTAAATCTGTCCCCGACTTTTTTGATAGCCTGCCGGCCCGTCGACCTGATCTATCTCACTCGGCGGGCTCCCTCATGACCAAATTCGTTTTCGTCACTGGTGGCGTCGTTTCCTCTTTGGGAAAGGGCATCGCCGCCGCCTCGTTGGGCGCCATTCTGGAAGGTCGCGGTCTGAAGATCGCGATGGTGAAGCTCGACCCGTATATCAACGTGGATCCGGGCACCATGAGCCCGTTCCAGCACGGCGAGGTGTTCGTCACCAACGACGGCACCGAGTCCGATCTGGACCTCGGCCACTACGAGCGCTTCGTGCGCACGACCACCGGCCGTCACAGCAACTTCACCACCGGCCGCATCTATGAGCGCGTGATCGCCAAGGAACGCCGCGGTGACTATCTCGGCGCCACCGTGCAGGTCATCCCGCACATCACCGACGAGATCAAGCGCAGCATCATGCTGGGCGCCGGCGATTCCGATGTTTGCATGGTCGAAATCGGCGGCACGGTCGGCGACATCGAGTCGCTGCCGTTCCTCGAAGCCATTCGCCAGCTCGGTGTCGAGCTCGGCCGCAACAACTGCGCCTATCTGCACCTGACGCTCGTGCCCATTGTCGGCGGTTCGGGCGAGATCAAGACCAAGCCCACGCAGCACAGCGTGAAGGAACTTCGCGGCATCGGTATACAGCCCGACATCCTGCTGTGCCGCTGCAAGAACCCGCTGCCCGACGAACAACGCCGCAAGATCGCGTTGTTCACGAACGTCGAAGAGCGCGCCGTCATCTCCGGCATCGACGCCGACGACATCTACAAGATTCCGATGCTGCTGCACGAGCAGGGCCTCGACGAGATCGTGGTCGACAAGCTGCGCCTCAACGTGCCGCCCGCCGATCTCACCGAGTGGAAGCAGGTCGTGGCGGCGAAGGCGAACCCGGACGGCCAGGTCGACATCGCGATGGTCGGCAAATACGTGCAGGTGAAGGACAGCTACATCTCGCTCAACGAAGCGCTGATGCACGCCGGCCTCAAGACACGCACGCGCATCAACATCCACTACATCGAATCCACCGACATCGAGAAACACGGCACCCATGCGCTCTCCGGCATGGACGCGATCCTCGTGCCCGGCGGCTTCGGCGAACGCGGCATCGAAGGCAAGATCGCCGCGGTGCGTTTCGCACGCGAAAACAAGATTCCCTATCTCGGCATCTGCCTCGGCATGCAGCTCGCGGTGATCGAGTATGGCCGGCACGTGCTGGGGCTCGAGAACGCCAACAGCACCGAGTTCAACCGTGCTTCGCCGCACCCGGTGATCGCGTTGATCACGGAGTGGCTCGACAGCGCCAAGGGCGAACAGAAACGCGACGATGCGACGGGCAAGGGCGGCACGATGCGCCTCGGTGCGCAGGAAGTGCTGGTTTCGCCCAACACTCTCGCGCGCTCGATCTATGGCGATGAAAACGTGTTCGAGCGGCATCGCCATCGCTACGAGTTCAACAACACCTACCGCGATCGCTACACGCAGTCGGGATTCCGCTTCTCGGGGTTGTCGAAAGACGATCTCGTGGAAATCATCGAGTTGCCGTCGCATCCCTGGTTCGTGGCGACGCAGTTCCATCCCGAGTTCACCTCGACGCCGCGTGACGGGCATCCGCTGTTCGCGGGTTTCGTGAAGGCCGCGCGCCAGCATCGCAGCGCGCAGCTCCCGGAAGCGGCGAGCGCCTAGCTACCCATGCCGGGCACGGTCCGACTGCATCGCGTACTGCGGGCGCCGCCGGCCCGGGTATACAAGGCCTTTGTCGATGCCGGCGCGCTGGTGAAATGGCTGCCGCCGTATGGATTCACCGCCACCATGCATTCGATGGATGCGCGCGTGGGCGGCGGCTACCGCATGTCGTTCACGAACTTCACGACCGGCAACAGCCACTCCTTCAGTGTGAAGTACCTCGAGATGGTTCCGGGCGAGAAGCTGCGGCACGTCGATACGTTCGACGATCCCAACCTGCCGGGTGAGATGGATGTCATGATTTCCTTCCAGAAGAATCTGGTGGGCACTGGTATCGACATCGTGCAGTCCGGCATTCCCGACGTGATTCCCGTCGAGGCCTGTTATCTCGGCTGGCAGGAGTCGCTGTCGCAACTCGCGAAACTCGTCGAGCCCGAGATTCCGGAAGCTAACTGATCGCGCAGCTTGCCCATGGCAGCGAGGATTCGATCTCTCGCCATTCTCCGAGCGCCAGGCCCGCAACGCTGACGCCACCGATCGCCGCACGCACCAGGCGCAGTGTCGGAAACCCAACCTTCGCCGTCATCCGCCGGACCTGCCGGTTCTTGCCCTCGCGAATCGTCAGTTCGATCCAGGCTGTCGGAATCTTCGCGCGATAACGAATCGGCGGATCGCGCCGCCAGAGATTGTCCGGCTCATCGATGAGCCGCGCGCCCGCGGGCTGCGTGATGAAGTCTCCGAGATCCACGCCTTTGCGCAATTGCGTCAGCGCCTCTTCCGTCGGCGCGCCTTCGACCTGCGCCCAATACGTCTTCGGTAGTTTGAAGCGCGGGCTCGAGATGCGCGCCTGCAGCGCGCCGTCATCGGTCAGCAGCAGCAATCCTTCGCTGTCGGTGTCGAGCCGGCCCGCGGGATAGACGTCCGGAATCTTGATGAAGTCGGCGAGGGTGGGGCGGCCGGGTTCGGGCCGGAATTTGCAGATCACGCCGAAGGGTTTGTTGAAGGCGATCAGCAAACGGGCGGCTCAGCCAAGACTGCTTTCGATCAAGTTCGCGGGCACCGTGGTCCGCGGCACGGAGAAGGCGCCGCGGCGGCGGCCGCCGGCACGCGGCTCGAACCACAGGCGCACGTCGTCTTCGAGGCCGATGCCGTGCATGTAGTTATAGAGCGCCTTGCGCAGGCCGGCGCCGAGGTAGTCGTGATCCGTGCCGGTCGGATCGGTGAACGGGACGTCGTTGTGCGCGAAGGTGATGTCGGGTGGCGGATTCAACGTGATGCCGTAGTTCTGCGGCGCGAGCCCGATGGGTGAGTGCGCGGTCGCCGCGAAACGATGCCAATACGCGGACTGGATACATCCGGTTGCAAACAACTGGCGTACGCGTTCGAGCGCATCGACGGTGTCCTGTTCGGTCTCCGTCGGGAAGCCGTACATCAGGTAGGCGTGCACCATGATGCCGGCGTCGGTGAATGCGCGCGTGACACGCGCCACCTGTTCGACCGTGACACCTTTTTTCATGAGATCGAGCAGCCGGTTGGAGGCGACCTCCAGGCCGCCGCTCACCGCGACGCAGCCGGAGTCGGCCAGTAGTTTGCACAGCTCCGGCGTGAACGTCTTCTCGAAGCGGATGTTGCCCCACCAGGTGATGCTGAGTTTCTCGGCGATCAGACGCTTGGCGAGCGCCTTCAGGCCCGATGGTGGCGCGGCTTCGTCGACCAGGTGAAAACCCGTCTCGCCCGTTTCGGCCACCAGCGCGCGGATACGTTTGACGATGAGGTCGGTTGCCGGTTCGTCGTAGCGGCCGATGTAGTCGAGCGAAACGTCGCAGAAGGAGCACTTCTTCCAGTAGCAGCCGTGCGCCATCGTGATCTTGTTCCAGCGGCCGTCCGACCAGAAACGATGCATCGGGTTCAGCATCTCGAGGACCGAAACGTATTGATCGAGCGGCAGGCCGTCGTACGTCGGGATGCCCGTGTCCTTCTGCGGAATGTCGTGCTGCGTGGCGTCGTGTTCGAGCGCCACCGCGCCGTTCTTGCGTAGATAGGTGCGCACGAGCGGCGCGTCGCGGCCGCTCAGACGCGTGAGCAGGTTGAGCAGCGGGCGTTCGCCGTCGTCGAGCGTCAAGTAGTCGAAGTAGTCGAACACACGCGGGTCGCGCAGCGAACGAAGTTCCGTGTTGACCCAGCCGCCGCCGAGGATGAGCTTGGCCTGCGGCGCGGCCGCGCGAATCGTGCGGGCCATGCGGAATGCGCCGTACACGTTGCCGGGGAAGGGCGCCGTGATGGCGATGACGTCGGGCTGCCGCGAGGCGAGCAGCTCGCTCGTGATGTCGTCGAGCGATTCGTCGACAAGCGTCGGTTCGTCCGTCAAAGCTTCGTGCAGCGGATCGAAGGACGCGGCGCTGGAGGCAAGACGCTCGCCGTAACGCGCAAGCTCGAAGCGCGGGTCGATGCCGAGCCGCCACACGTCGGCGAGGTCGTCGACGTAGAGGCTCGCGAGGTAACGCGCCTGTTCCGTCGTGCCCAGCGCGCCGAATGCCGATTGCAGCGTTTCGTCGTGCGTTTGTTCGAAGCGTGGGCCCTCGGGCAGGAAGGCGCGGCCGACGATGCGAAACGCCAGGCTTGGATCGCGGCGTTGCAAAAAGCGGATGGCGGGTTCGACCGTTTCCGCGTAGCGCTCGGCATGCGCGAGAAAATGCGCGATCGACGGCGGCATGAGCGCGGAGCGTTTCGCGACGCGCGCTCGTTGGCGCAGCGTTTCGGCCATGCACGTGATGAGCGGCGCGGAATAGAGGCGCAGGAAAAGCGCGATAGAGGCGTCGGCCTGCGTGACTTCCAATCCCAAGTCCTGCGCGTGCAGGCGCAGGAATCCCGTCAGGTACGCCGTCGCGGGGTACGGCGTATTGAGCTGGATCATCGGCGGCGTGACGAGGAGGACTCGCATGGGGGCGGTATTGTCGGGGTTGGGCGGCGTTCAATCCAGCGGAGCGCACCAGGCCCCGCGCATGTCGAGCGGGCCGCGTACTGGCTTGGGCGTCGAACACTGTCTGCGAAAATGTGGTGTTGCCGCCTCGCACCCGTATGCGGATTGACCGAAAGGCGGGCGGTCTGAAAATGTACCGCGACACCCCAGCTCTGATTCGCGTGCGGGTACTTACGGGCGAGGGCGTAAGGCAATTCCACCCCCGCTGTAACCGAGCCACACGGCCTGAGCGTGCAGCACTCGGACCCCGAGTCCGATGGCCCGGAGGGCCGCCAGCCTCGACGAGACGCAGGCCGCCGTAGAGCAAGTCGGCGATTGGGTACACGCCGCCGAGAGGTTCACCAGGACCTTCTGCACTTCATCGCGACGCTGGACAGCAGAAGGGCGCCTCGGACGGTGTTCCCTAACTACGTTTTCGATTCACGGCAAGTCCACATTCAGTATGCGTTTGTGGAGAAATAGCAGGGCCGGCGATCGCGTCGCAAGAAAGCGCGAGAGTTCGGCGCCGCGCGTTTCGTGAGGGTGTCGTTGGCCATGAAAGAGGACGAAGCGGCACATCCACTCGACATAAGCACTCTTGCGAATGGCGGCTCGCACAAGTCTAGAAGGCGAGGGGGTGGCTTGGGGATCAGGAAATGGCGATTGACGGGTTAGATGTCGCGTGATGAAGTGGAAACAAGGACTTACGGGAGAGCGCCGGTGTTATCCGTCACTTTCGACGAAAATAAAAGCCGCAGTTCTGCGGTCTACTTATAGTTAGGCGGCTCTGGAGGTTCATGCAACGGATCGCTCAACTTTCCTTTCCGTGGCTAAGCGGGGCAATCGCCGCCTATTGCCTCTGGGACGGAATTGATGTGTACCTGAACCAGCTAGCCTATGTAGGCCTTAGCGCAACGGTGGCGTTTGTTGGCGCGGGTGTTTTCGGACTTGCAGCGCTCTCTGTCTGGAGGCGCTGGAGAATACAGCGGGTCCTCGCGAGCATTGCAGGGGCGATCCTTGTGCTCTACGCCCTGTCGGTAGTCTTCCTTGGGTGGGAAGACGTTGGTGGTGCTGCAGTTGCGGTACCGTTGGCTTTAGCTACGGGCGTAACCGGGTTTCTTGGTTTCTTCACTGGCGGCAAAGAAGCGCCGCGTTCAGCCGCCTAACACCTCGTTGGAGCGGACGCGTGAGAGATAAAGTGCCAAGCTCATACAACTGCGGACGCGCCGCTCAACTCAACCGTTAGACGTCATGAAGACGTATCCGCACATCCGCCCGGACGGCACAGTCGCCTACTTTGAGGTGTCGAATTTGCTTCCGTGGTCCCTTGGCTTCATGCGCCACCTACTCACCTCCG
>JAKFFF010000110.1:0-1595 GCA_036677145.1 Alcaligenaceae bacterium | reverse complement strand
GCCGCTTCCACCGCGGCATTGAGCGCGAGGATGTTGGTCTGGAAGGCGATGCCGTCGATCACGCTGATGATGTCGGCGATCTTCTTCGAGCTGTCGTTGATGCCCTTCATGGTGTCGACCACCCGGCTCACCACCTCGCCGCCGCGCACGGCAACGGTCGACGCATTGAGCGCGAGCTGGTTGCCCTGCATGGCGTTGTCGGCGTTCTGCCGGACGGTGGAGCCGAGCTCTTCCATCGAGGCCGCGGTCTCTTCCAGCGCGGAGGCCTGTTCTTCGGTGCGGCCCGACAGGTCGTTGTTGCCCTGGGCGATCTGCATGGACGCGGTCGCCACGCCTTCGGCATTGGCGCGCACGCCGCCGACGATGGTGGCGAGCCGCGTCTTCATGTCGTGCAGCGCGCCGAGCAGCAGACCGGTCTCGCTCTTGCCGTCGGCCTTGAACTCCATCGCCAGATCGCCTTCGGCGACGGCGCGCGTGATGCGCACGGCTTCGTTCAGCGGGCGGATGATGGAGCGGATGATCCACACGGCCAGTACACAGGCCAGTGCAATCGCGGCCGCGATCACCGAGCCGATGATCAACTTGCTGCTCGCGACGGCTTCATCGACCAAGTTCGCCGAATCCGCCATGACGCGCTCCTGCACGGCGATCAGTTCGTCCACGGCGGTCATGTAGGCAGCCTGCTTCGGCAGCAGGTCGTTCAAGGCCGACCGGGCGCCGTCCAGATCGCCGGCGCGCAGCAGCTCGAGCACGCGGTCGCGCGGCTGGCGGTAGTCGGCGCGGACCTGCACGAGCTTGGCGAGCGCCGCCTTGCCGACCTCGCTGTGGATGGTCTCCTTCAGCTTCTCCAGGTTGCCGGCGGTTCGCTTGGAGATCGTGTCGATGGTCTCGTGTCGCGCCTTGAGCGCGGCGGGATCGGTCAGGATGAACAGGTCGCGGATCGCCAGCGAGACTTCGCTGTTGACGGTTCGGATGTCCTGAGCCGTCACGATCTTGGGATAGCTGCTCTGCATCACGTCAGCGAACTCACCCTGAATGGTGTTGGTCTTGTAGATGGAAAGTCCGCCCAGCAGGGCGATCAGCACCGCCATCGCGGCGAAGCCGGCAGCCAGGCGGGTGGAAATCTTCATGTCGGCGAGGTTCATGTCTCAGGTTCCGGAAAGGTGCGAGGTACGGGTCGTCAGAGGCGGGTATCGACGAGCCCCATCGCAGGGCTCGCCATGAGTTTTTCGATGTCCATCAGGATCAGCATGCGATCGTCGACCGCGCCGATCGCCAACAGGTGTTCGCTCTCGATGCTCGAGTGCAGCTCCGGCACGGCGCGCAACTGCTCTGGGGCGAGGGTGATCACGTCCGACACCGCATCGACGACGATGCCGACCACCCGCGGGCCGATGCCCAGCACGATGGTCACGGTCAAGCCGTCGTAGGCCGCCGGCTCGAGCTGGAACTTCAGTCGCAGGTCGACGATCGGCACGATCAGGCCGCGCAGGTTCACCACGCCCAGGATGTGGTGCGGCGCGTTGGCGATGCGCGTGGGCTGCTCGTAGGAGCGGATCTCCTGCACGCGCAGGATGTCGATGCCGTATTCCTCG
>JAKFFF010000109.1:0-75514 GCA_036677145.1 Alcaligenaceae bacterium | reverse complement strand
CCTGAAGCGGATGGCCGATCAGAAGACGCAGACACATTCACGTGCGACCGAGCTCGAATCGGCGCTCGCCGATGGCGACCTGCCGATCGTCGAGCTCGAAGGCAAGCTCAAGGATTTCCTCGCCCGCCGCCTGGAAATCGAGACGGAGCTCGCCACCGAACGCCGTGCGCTCGAAGAAGCGGACGGCGCGCTGCGCGCACTCGATGAGAAACGCCTCGATGCCGAGACACGCGTCAACAATGCGCGCGCCGGGGTGGAACAGGCGCGGCTCGTTGCACAGGAGTCGCGCGTGCGGCGCGAAGGATTGATCGAGCAGTTCGCGGCGACCCGCTTCGAGCTGCCGGACATCCTCGCGGGTCTCGCGGCCGACGCCGTGGTGTCGACCTGGGAAGAATCGCTGAACGGCACGCGCGCGGATCTCGAAAAACTCGGACAGGTGAATCTCGCGGCCATCGACGAGCTCAAGGAATCGAGCGAGCGCAAGGAATACCTCGACCGCCAGTTCGCGGACGTCACGGCGGCGCTCACCACGCTCGAAGAGGCGATGCACAAGATCGACAAGGAAACACGCACCCGATTCGAGGACACGTTCACCCGCATCAACAACGGCCTGCAGGACAAATTCCCGAAACTGTTCGGCGGCGGGCACGCGTACCTCGAACTGGTCGGCGACGATCCGCTGGCGGCCGGCGTGGCCGTCATGGCGCGTCCGCCCGGCAAGCGCAACTCGAGCATTCATCAGTTGTCAGGCGGCGAAAAGGCGCTTACGGCGGTCGCGCTCGTGTTTTCGATCTTCGATCTGAATCCCGCGCCGTTCTGCATCCTCGACGAAGTGGACGCGCCGCTCGACGAACACAACGTCGGCCGCTTCTGCGACATCGTCAAGCTGATGTCCGAGCGCGTGCAGTTCATCTTCATCACGCACAACAAGGCCACCATGGAGCTCGCCTCGCAATTGATCGGCGTCACCATGACCGAGCCAGGCTGCTCGCGTCTCGTGTCCGTCGACGTGGACGAGGCGATGCGGATGGCCACAGCCTAAGCCGCCGCCGCATGCCAGAACTGCGCATCATCCTTCTCGTGGCCGGTGTCGTGTTCGTCGCGGCGATCGCGGGATACGAATGGTGGCGTTCGCGCGGCAACCAGCCTACGGCCAGCGCGCAGGAGATACCGCCGGAGCGTGAACCTGTTCGACCGGCGCCGTCGGTGCTTCCCGAGATCAACGTCGTGCGGGAATCGCGCATCTCGGTCGATGACGCCCTGCCGGTGATCGAACTGCGCCGCTCGGATTCGACGCCGCCGCCGGGCGGCAACAGCATCGCGATTTCAAATGAAGTCGCGGTCGATGCCGCGCTGGAAACGCCGACGTCGACGCAGGCGATCCTGCGCGCTCATGACGCGCCCGCTCCCTATCGCGGGCAAGACGACGATATTTCCGAAGTGCGCGTCTACGAAGAAGCGCCGCCGTCGCGCGGTCCGCAACTCGTACTCGCGTGGCCGAAGGACGAGGAACGGCGCATCGTCACGCTGCGCGTGATGCCGCAGTCCGAGCCGCGATTCCAGGGGCGCGCGCTGCGCCAGGCTTTCGCGGCCGCGGGGTTCTGGCACGGCCCGCTCGACATCTACCATCTGCCCGAACCGGGTGGCCGTGTAGTGCTCTCCGTCGCGGCACTCGCGCATCCCGGCACATTCGATCCTTCGATCATGGATTCGCAGCGCTTCTCCGGCATCAATCTGTTCGCCGTGCTGCCGGGGCCGTTGCCCGAGTGCGAAGCGTTCGACGAACTCGTGCACGCTGCGCGGCAGCTCGCCGAGCGCCTCGAAGGCCGGATCACGGATCAACACGGCGAAGAACTCACGGCTCAGCGCATCGCGCGTCTGCGTCAGTCACTCGAGGCGGCGCCGCAGGCGCGTGTTGCCGGCGACGCGTGAGCAGGTCTCCCGGCGCTCGCGCGGCCCAACTGCGTGAGCAGATCACGCAGCACGACCACCGCTACTACGTCCTGAACGAGCCCGCGGTCCCCGACGCCGAATACGACCGTCTCTTGTCCGAGTTGCGCGAGATCGAAGCCGCGCATCCGGAACTCATCACGCCCGATTCGCCGACCCAGCGTGTCGCTGGCGCGGCCGCGGCGGAATTCGGCGAAGTCCGCCACACGATTCCGATGCTGTCGATCGAAAACGGCTTCACCGAAGACGATGTGCGCACGTTCGACCGGAAGGTGCGCGAGCGCCTCGGCGTCGACGGTCCGATCGAATACACGGCGGAACCCAAGTTCGACGGGCTCGCGATCTCCGTCCTGTATCGCGATGGATTGCTCGAACGCGCCGCCACGCGCGGCGACGGCGTCACGGGTGAAGATGTAACAGCGAACGTGAAGACGATCCGCGGCGTGCCCACACGGCTGCGCGGCAATCCGCCGGCGGTGCTCGAGGTGCGCGGCGAAGTGTTCCTGCCGTTCGCCGGCTTCGAGAAAATGAACCGCGAGGCGGCGGCCCGCGGCGAAAAGACTTACGTGAATCCGCGCAACGCGGCTTCGGGTAGTTTGCGGCAGCTCGATTCGCGCATCACCGCGAAGCGTCCGCTCGATCTGTTCTTCTACGCGGTGGGCGTGGTGGAGGGTGGCTCGGTGCCGGGGCGGAACAGCGAGCTCGGGGCGCAGTTGAACGCCTGGGGCCTGCGCACCAACAACGAATTGAAGCGCGTAACGGGCGTGGAAGGTTGTCTCGAGTATTACCGCGACATCGGCGCGCGGCGCGCGAAGCTCGCGTACCAGATCGATGGCGTCGTCTACAAAGTCGACAAGCGCGCCGACCAGGAGAAACTGGGCTTCGTCTCGCGCGCGCCGCGCTGGGCGATGGCCCACAAATTTCCGGCCGACGAGGAGCTGACGATTCTCGAAGACGTCATCTTCAACGTCGGGCGCACCGGCGCACTGACTCCCGCCGCGAAGCTCAAACCCGTGTTCGTCGGCGGCGTCACGGTGAGCAACGCCACGTTGCACAACATGGATGAAGTCGCGCGCAAGGGCTTCATGATCGGTGACACCGTCGTGGTGCGCCGCGCGGGCGACGTGATTCCGGAAGTCGCGCGCTATCTACCCGAGCGGCGTCCGGCCGATGCCCGGCCCATCGTCATGCCCACCGAATGCCCGGTGTGCGGTTCGCCGGTCGTGCGGCTCGAAGACCAGGCGGTCTTCAAATGCACCGGCGGCGTTCTCAAGTGCCGCGCGCAGCGTGCGGAGTGGATCATGCATTTCGCCGGGCGGCGCGCGCTGGACATCGAGGGACTCGGAGAGAAACTCATCGAGCAGCTCGTCGAGGACGGCAGCGTCACGACGCCCGCGGATCTCTATGAACTCGAGGCGGCGGCGCTCGCCGAACGCGAGCGCATGGGCGAGAAATCGGCGAAAAACGTCGTCGACGCGATCGCGAAGAGCCGGAGTACGACGTTGCCGCGCCTGCTGTTCGGGCTCGGCATCCCGCAGGTCGGTGAATCGACGGCGCGCGCGCTGGCCGAGCATTTCGGCAATCTCGATGCGCTCATGCAGGCGAGTGCGGCGCAGATCGCGGAAACACCCGATGTCGGTCCGGTGGTCTCGGCGGAAGTCGCGAAGTTTTTCGCCGACGAACGTGCGCGCGATGTCATCGCGAGGCTGCGTGCGTCGGGTGTGAACTGGAAGGATCTCGACGTGCAGCGGGCCGCGGCATTGCCGCTGGCCGGTCTGACTTTCGTCATCACCGGAACGCTTGCGGGACGTCAGCGAGAGGCGGCCGAAGACGCGTTGCGCGAACTGGGCGCAAAGGTGTCCGGCAGCGTTTCGAAGAAAACCAGTTTTCTCGTCGTCGGCGCGGACGCCGGATCGAAGCTCGCCAAGGCGCAGTCACTCGGCGTGCGCGTGCTGGACGAGACCGCGCTCGAGCAGATCCTGGAAACGAAAAAGCCGCCGGATCCGGTGTAGCCCGGGTCCGGCGGCCTTTCGAAATCAGCCGATCAGTTCGCGGCGGGCGCGGCCGGAGCCGGAGTCGACGCGGGCGCTGCCGGCGCGGCGGGCGCCGTGCTCAGCGGCGGTTCGATCTTCGCGGTCTTGATCATCTCGTCCGAGTACGCCTTGAATTTCTTCGACAGCACGATCTGGCTGAGCTGTTCCTTGACCTGATCGAACGCCGGCGGCGTGCGGTCGCGCGTGTTCTGCAGCTGGATCACATGCCAGCCGAACTGCGACTGCACGGGTGTCTTGGTGTAATCACCCTTCTTCAGCAGTGCGACGGCATCCGCAAACGGTTTGACCATGCGATTCGGCGCAAACCAGCCGAGGTCGCCGCCGGCCTTCGCCGATTCCTTGTCGATCGAAAGGCGCTTGGCGAGCGTGGCGAAATCCTGGCCGGCGTCGAGTTGCTGGATGACTTTCTGCGCGACGTCTTCGCCGCTCACCAGGATGTGCCGCGCCTGGTATTCGACCATGCTGCTGGAGGCCAGCTGCGCATCGTATTCGGCGCGCAGCTCCGCTTCGGTCGGCGTGTAGTCCTTCAGGTACTTCTGCGCGGCGGCCTGTTGAATGATGTTCAGGCGTGCGAGCTCGAGCCGGTTGGCGACTTCGGGATCCTTGGTCAGACCATCCTTCTCGGCCTGCTGCGCGATGAGCTCGACCCGGACGAGGTTTTCCTTGATCTGCTCGATGTCCTCCGGCGGAAGTTCAGACGACGGTTTCTGCGCGACGGCTTTGACGTAGTCCTCGAACATCTCGGGGCTGATCGCCTTGCCGTTCACCGTGACGACCGGGGGTTTGGCGGGCGTTGCCGCGACTTCCGCGGCCTTGTCGGTTGGGGCGGTCTTGGAGCACGCGGCGAGCGCGAGGAGCGCGCCGAGCGCGGCAAATCGAATCAGTTTCATTTTGAATCTCAAAGAGTTGGAGTGTTTTCTTGCCGTGAATAGGGGCTTCTTACGGGGAGCGCGCGTCGATCGACAACGCGTGGATGTCCCGGCCCATCAAATCGGCCGTGGCAGCATAGACCATCCGGTGCATCTGGAGTTGTGAGAGCCCGGCAAAGCGGGAGGCGGTGATGGTCACATGGAAATGGCCGCCTTCGCGGGCGCCCGCGTGACCGGCGTGACGTGCGCTGTCGTCACGGATCTCGAGCAGAGTGGGTTCGAGCGCGGCCTCGAGCGTGGAGCGCAGCCGGTCGACGCGCGTGCTCACGCCGATTCCTTGGGTTCGTGTCCGCGCATGAGCCAGAAGATCACGCCGGCGGTGAACACGAATACCAGCGGCAGCACGATCCATGACTTGAAGGTCACCCAGGTGTCCTGGCTCATCGTGTAAGCGACCCAGAGATTCACGGCGCCGAGGGCGGCGTAGAACGCGGCCGATACCAGTGAGAGATTGCGCCAGGTGGCAGCAGTCACGGTGACACCTTCGGGCAGACTCTTGCCGAGCAACCGTTCGAGCAGCGTCGCTCTGCCGATCCAGGTGGTGACGGCGAGCGCCAGCGCGACGAGCCAGTAGAAGACCGTTGCCTTCCACTGGATGAAGCGTTCGTCGCGCAGGATGAGCGTCGCGAGGCCGAACACCCAGACCAGGACTGCGCTGACGAGATGCATCTGCGGGACTACGCGGGTACGCAGCCAGTCCCACGCCACCAACAGCAGCATGCCCACCATGAGGACGGCGGTGGCGGGGTAGATGCCGCCGAACCACTTGTACGTGACGAAAAACGCGAACAGGGGAGCGAGTTCTATGAGGATCTGCATCAGAAAGCCGTGAGAAGTTAGGCCGGGGGGACATCGGCGGCCGGTATCATCCCGCGGGTGAGCCAGTACTTCGAGTTACATCCCGAAAACCCACAGCAGCGGCTGATCCGGCGCGCGGCCGATATCGTGCGCGAGGGCGGGCTGATCGTCTACCCGACGGACTCCTGTTATGCGCTGGGGTGCCATATAGGCGACAAGGATGCCCTGGACCGGATCCGCCGGATCCGGAACGCGGATCGCCATCATCATTTCACCCTGGTGTGCCGGGACCTCGCCGAAATCGCGCGCTACGCGAAAGTCGAAACCTGGCAGTTCCGCATGCTCAAGGCCGCGACGCCCGGCCCGTATACGTTCCTTTTGCCGGCAACCAAGGAAACGCCGCGCCGGCTGCAGCACGAAAAACGCCGCACGATCGGGCTGCGCGTGCCGGATCATGTCGTGCCGCGCATGCTGCTCGCCGAGCTGGGCGAGCCGATCATGAGTTCGACACTGCTGCTGCCCGGCGACGAGATGCCCCTGACCGATGGACGCGAGATCAGGAACCGGCTCGAACATCAAGTCGATTGCGTGCTCGACGGCGGCCATTGCGGCATCGAACCGACCACCGTCGTCGACCTTGCGGCGTCACCGCCCGTGGTGACGCGTGTTGGCAAGGGTTCGTTGCAAGCTCTTGGCCTGTAAGGAACTGCCGAAGGGGGTGCCGGGAAGGGATTCCCGGGAGAGCAAGGGATTGGGGGAAGCGACGGATTTTGCTCTGCATTTTCGGGAATCCGGGCCCGGGATGCCGCAGGTGACCTGTATACTCCGCGGCCTCCCGTGAGTAGTCATCCGCAAGCCAAAAGAGTCTTATCCGGAATGCGGCCGACGGGTCAGTTGCATCTGGGCAACTACCATGGCGCGCTGAAGAGCTGGGTCGACCTGCAGTACCAGTACGAGTGTTATTTCTTCGTGGCTGACTGGCACGCGTTGACCACGGGCTACGAAGACACCAAGCAGCTCCCGAAATTCATCCACGAGATGCTGATCGACTGGCTCGCCGCCGGGCTCAACCCGGGCGTCGCGACCCTGTTCGTCCAGTCGCAGGTGCCCGAGCACGCCGAGCTGCACCTGCTGCTGTCGATGATCACCCCGTTGGGCTGGCTGGAACGCGTGCCGAGCTACAAGGACCAGCAGGAAGCGCTCAAGGAAAAGGACCTCGCGACCTACGGCTTCCTCGGTTATCCGCTGCTGCAGACGGCCGACATCCTGCTGTATCGCCCGGCATTCGTGCCGGTGGGCGAAGACCAGGTCGCGCACGTCGAGATCACGCGCGAGGTCGCGCGCCGCTTCAATCACCTTTATGGCCGCGAGCCGGATTTCGAAACCAAGGCCGAAAACGCCATCAAGCAGCTCGGCGGCCGCAACAGCTCGATGTACAAGCAGTTGCGCAAGAAGTTTCAGGAAGCGGGCGACCAACTCGCGCTGGAGAAGGCGCGCCAGGTCGTCGAGAGCAACAATCGACTCACGGTCGCCGACCGCGAGCGGTTGTTAGGTTATCTCGAGGGTGGCAGCGTCAGCATCCTGCCCGAGCCCCAGGTGCTGCTCACCGCGACACCCAAGGTGCCCGGCCTCGACGGCCGCAAGATGTCCAAGTCCTACGGCAACACCATCGGTCTGCGGGAAGATCCCGATGAAGTCGCCAAGAAGCTCAAGCAGATGCAGACGGATCCGGCGCGCGTGCGCCGCACGGATCCGGGCAACCCCGATGTCTGCCCGGTGTTCGATCTGCACAAGATCTATTCGAGCGAGGAAACCCGTACCTGGGCCGCGAACGGTTGCCGGACGGCGGGCATCGGCTGCCTCGAGTGCAAGAAGCCGCTGATCGAGAAGATCGTCGAGGAGATCGGCGGCATCCGCAAACGCGCGCTCGAATTCGAGGAGAATCCCGAACTCGTGCGTAACATCGTTTCGGAAGGAGCGGAGAAGGCCCGCGAAGCCGCGCGCGCCACGCTCGACGAAGTGCGCCGCGTCATGAATCTGCGCGTGGATTGATCGGAGTAGCCATGGCCAAGAAAGCTGCGAGACCCGACCTGCGCATAGTGGTCGACAATTCAACCGAAGCGGCGCACGGCGCCGCGCCGGCGAGCGCGCCCGAGCAGGTGGAAATGCCATTCGCGATCGTCAATGGCGAAGCCATCACTCAGCTGCCCAAGGATCTGTACATCCCGCCGCAGGCGCTCGAGGTGTTCCTCGATGCGTTCGAAGGTCCGCTCGACCTGCTGCTGTACATGATCCGGCGGCAGAACCTCGACATCCTCGACATTCCGATCGCCGACATCACCAAGCAGTACATGGAGTACATCGGGCTGATGGCGGACATGCAGCTCGAGCTCGCGGGCGAATACCTGGTGATGGCCGCGACGCTCGCGGAGATCAAATCCCGCATGCTGCTGCCGCGCGCGGTCGACCCGAATGCCGGCGAAGAGGGTGATCCGCGTGCCGACCTCGTGCGCCGCCTGCAGGAATACGAACGTTTCAAGACGGCGGCGGAGAGCATCGACCGCATGCCGCGCATGGATCGCGACACCTGGGTCGCCGGCGCCGAGCTCGGCGAGCGCAAGACCTCGCGCCCGCTGCCGCAGATCGCCATGCAGGAGATGCTGTTGGCGTTCCGCGACGTCGTGCAACGCGCCGACATGTTCGCGCACCATCACGTCCAGCGCGAGCGGCTGTCCGTGCGTGTGCGCATGTCTGATATTCTCGCGTCGCTCGAGCAGGCGAGCTTCGTCGAATTCGTGAACCTCTTCCGGCCCGAGGAAGGCCGCATGGGAATCACCGTGACTTTCGTCGCCATCCTCGAGCTGGTGCGCGAGGGATTGATCGACATCGTGCAGACCGAGGCGTACGCGCCGTTGCATGTGCGCAGCGCGCAAGGCACACGCGGCCTGAAGCTCGCCGTCGACAACGACGCGCGCATCGACGAGGACGCGGATGTCGCCGCGAATGATGACGTCGATTTACAGGCGAGCGCCGCCGATGCCGGCGAGCCGTTCGACGATGACGATGATGACGACGAGGACGATTTGGAGGACGACCTTCCGGAGCTGGGCAACCCTACGGACGGAGACAAGCATGAGTGATTCGTACATCAAGAACGTTGTCGAAGCAGCACTGCTCGCCGCGGCACGGCCCGTGCCCGTGGCGGAACTCGCGCAGATTTTTGAAGAATCTTCGCGACCGAACGCGAAGGAACTGCGCGCGGTGCTCGATCAGCTGGCCGCCGATTACGAGGGACGCGGCGTGACCGTGCGGGAAACCGCCAACGGCTTCCGCTTCCAAGTGCGCAGCGAATTCGCGCAGGAAGTTTCGCGGCTGTGGCCTGACCGCCCGCGCAAGTATTCGCGCGCGCTGCTCGAGACCATCGCGTTGATCGCGTATCGCCAGCCCATCACGCGCGCCGAGATCGAAAACGTGCGCGGCGTTGCCGTGAACCCGGAAATCGTCAAGACGCTCATGGAGCGCAACTGGGTGCGCGTCGTTGGCCATCGCGACGTGCCTGGACATCCGGAGCTGCTCGGCACGACCACCGAGTTCCTCGATTATTTCTCGCTCAAGTCGATCGAAGACCTGCCGCCGCTCGCCGAGCTCAAGTCGCTGACGGATCTCAACCTGCAATTACCTCTGACCGGAACCGCCGAAGGCGGCGCGACACCTTCGGTCGATGGTGCGGATGCCGGCGCGAATACGGCGGCCACGGATTCCAGCGCCGTTGATTCCGGCGCCGTCGATTCGGGAGAAGTCGCGGTGGTCGCCGTCAGTGCGGACGATTCCGAGCCCGGCCTCGACGCCGCGGCCGACGACGACGCGGACGAGGAAGAACTCTCCGCGCCTGGCAATTCCACCGCCGGACTCGTGGCGGCGCCGCCGTCCGACGAGCCTTGAGCGGGCGCGGTTAGAACCATGCCACGTCCTCGACCGGCGCCGGCGGGCGCCGCCGAGCGGCTCCAGAAATACCTTGCCCAACGCGGCCTCGGCTCACGCCGTGCAATCGAAGAATGGATTCGCGCCGGACGTCTGTCCGTCAACGGCCGCATCGCCGAGCTCGGCGTAAAGGTCTCGGAACACGACGACATCCGCCTCGATGGCCGGGCGATCCGCGTGCGCGCCGCCGCGGGCGCGCAGGTGTTCGTGTTCAATCGCTCGGCGGGCGACCCGCTGCTCACCGCCGACGATCAGCACGAAAACCCGCGCGCGCCATTGATCGAACGCCTGCCGAAGAGTGCGGGCCGCCGCTTCATCGCGGTGAGTCCGATGCCCGGCATCGACGGCGGACTGGAGCTGGTGACCTCCGATGGCGCGCTGGCGACGAAATTGCAGCGTGCGATTCACCGGCAGCCGTCCGAATTCACCGTGCGTGTCAAAGGGTTGTTAGGGCCCGATCACCTGGCGGGCATCGAGTCGGGCATGCTCGATCGCGGCGCACCCATCGCGGTCGAAAGTCTTTCGACCAGCGAGGCGGATCTCGAAGGCGCCAACCGCTGGTATTCGATCGTCGTGCGTGGCGCGAGCGGCAAGGACGTGCGCCAGCTCTTCGAGCGCCAGGGCGCGCTCGTCAGCCGCACGCAACGCGTCGCGGTGGGTAGTTTGAAGCTGGAGAAGTCGCTGGCCCGCGGCCAGTACCGCCAGCTCACGGACGACGAGATCGGGGCGTTGTTGAAACCCGCGCGCCCTGCGGACGAAGAGTCCGAAGACTACTGAGCGGCCGCCGGTCGCGGGCTATTTCCGCGTCTGCGCCTCGAATCTCTTTCCCGTGACGCCCCGGCTCGCCGGACCTAACAACGCAAGGTAGGTCGCGGTCAACGTTTCCGGCATCGGCAGGGACTCCGGCGCCTCGGATGGATAGGCCTGCCGGCGCATCGTGGTCCGCACCTTGCCGGGATCGATGATGTTCACGCGGATCTTCGTCGTGCTCTCGGTTTCCTGCGCGAGCACCTGCGCCATGCCTTCGGCCGCGAACTTCGAGATCGAATACGCGCCCCAGTAAGCGCGTCCGCGCGTGCCCACGCCACTCGAAGTGAACAACACCGATGCGTCCTGCGAGGCGCGCAGCAGCGGCATCAGGTGCTGCGTGAGCACGAACGCGGCCGTCACGTTGACATGCATCACACGCATGAACGTCGGCACGTCGTATTGCTCGAGTGGCATGAGCGTGCCGAGCAGCGCCGCGTTGTGCAGCAGTCCGTCGAGCCGGCCGAAACGCTGCTGGATCGCGGCCGCGACGGCTTCATAGTCCGCCGCGAGCGCGCGCTCGAGATCGAGCGGCACGATGCTCGCCTCGGGCCCGCCGAGCTGCTGGATCTCCGCGTGCACACCTTCGAGTTTGCGCACGGTGCGGCCGAGCAGGATCACCTCGGCGCCGGTGCGCGCGAGCGCCAGCGAAACGGCGCGGCCGATTCCGCCGGTGGCGCCGGTGACCATCACGACCCGCCCCTTGAATTCATCGGACGAGGGATGGTGAGCGCGCGGATCGAAAGTCGGGTCTTGCACGATTGAATACTTTTGTCGGATCAGGAAGCGAGCGGCGGGGCAGGCGGTTCGTCGGCCTCGGCCTTGGTTTCTTTCGCGGGCAGCCGGACTGGCTGCTCGATGGGATCTAGCGAGGGCAGCGATTCACTCGAGACGCCGAGTTCGGTGAACTTGCGCGCCTGCGGCAGGACATTGCGTTCCATGGAGCCGACCGACGCGTTGAAGGAATCGACCGCGTTGCCGAGCGAGCGCGACACCTTCTGCATGTGATTCATGAAGGTCGCAAGCCGCTTGTGCAGGTCCTGGCCGAGCTCGCGGATCTGCGCGGCGTTTTCCGCCACCGATGCCTGCCGCCAGCCGTACGCGACGACTTTGAGCAATGCCATGAGCGTCGACGGTGTCGCGATGATGATGCTCTGCTTGAGCGCGGTATCGATGAGATCGGGACGCTCGGCGAGCGCCGCCGTCAGGAATTGATCGCCCGGCAGGAACAACACCGCGAATTCGGGGCTGCGCTCGAATTGTTCCCAATAGCTCTTCTGGCTCAACTCGCGGATGCGTTGCTCCATGTGCTGCGCGTGACGGGCCAACGCCACACGGCGCGTGTCGTCGTCCTGCGCTTCGACCGCGTCCAGGTAGGCATCGAGCGGCGTCTTCGCATCGACGACGAGCTCGCGCGATTCCGGCATGCGCACCACGAGATCCGGCCGCAACACGCCGCGCTCACCGGCGTCGACCTGGTGTTGCTCGACGAAGTCGCAGCGGTCGACCATGCCCGACAACTCGACCACGCGCTTGAGCGTGAGTTCGCCCCAGCGGCCGCGGACCTCGGGTCGGCGCAACGCGGTGGACAGGTTGCGAGTTTCACGCTGCAGCAGCGCCTGCACGCTCACCAGGTTTTCGATCTGCCCGGAAAGTTTTCCGGAAGACTCGCGCCGTTCGCGTTCGATTTCTTCCTGACGCGCCAGCGCCACTTTCAGCGGTTCGACCAATTGCCGGATCGCTTCTTCACGTTCCTTGAGTGTTGATTTGGCGACCGTCTGGTCATGTCCGAAAACTTCGCGCGCGAGCTTCAGGAACGTTTCGCTGTTGGCGTCCAGCGCCATCCGCGATGCGCTTTCGATCGCGGCGCGAACCTGCGCTTCGCTCTGCGCCAGCAGCTCCGCGCTGCGCACCCGTTGCTGCTCGTCCGAGGCGACTTGTGCGCGCGCCGCGGCGAGTTCCACGCCGAGTTCCGCGGTGCGGCGCGCCGCGCGCAAAGTACCCGCGAGATAACCAATCACCGCCGCGGCGAGCGCGACGAGTGTGATCACGAGCCAGGTGCTGGTCATGCGGTTCCGGTGCGGGGCTGGTCGAGCCAGTCGATCAATTCGAGCGGCGAGTCGAGTGATGCATGCGAAAACCAGGTGTCCGCGCGGTCGTCCGCGCCGAGATATCCGAAGCGGGCCACCAGCGCGAACATGCCCGCGGCTTGGGCGGCCTGCATGTCGCGCTCCGCGTCGCCGACGTACACACACTCCGCGGGCGGCACACCCATCTTCTCGGCCGCATGGAGCAGCTGTGCGGGATGCGGCTTGCGATGCGCGAGCGTGTCACCGCTCACGATCGCGTGCGCGCGTTCATGCAGGTTCACTTCGACGAGCAGCGGATCGGTGAGCCAACCGGGTTTGTTCGTCACGATGCCCCAGGCGAGTCCGCGCCGTTCGAGCTCGTCGAGCATCGAATCGCCGCCCGCGAACAGGCGCGTGTGTTTGGCGAGCTGCTTGCGGTAGATGTTCAGCAGCCGCATGCGCATCGTTTCGTGCTCGTCGGGCGGCAGCGTCCCGAAGCCGAGGCGCGTCAGCGCATGACCGCCGTGTGAGACCTGGCAGCGCACCGCGTCGAAGGGCAGCGGCGCGAGATTCTCCTCGGCGCGCAGCCGGTTCAGCGCTTCGCACATGTCGAGCGCGGTATCGAGCAACGTTCCGTCGAGATCGAACAGGACGGCGCGGATGGCGCTCATGCGGATGCGCCTCGCGTGGTTTCCGGCGCGGCAACGCGTTTCAGATGCATCAGGTAGTTGACCGACGGATCGCTGGTGAGCGAGCACTGCGAACGCACCGGGTCATAGTGCAATCCGGCGATGTCCACGACCTCGAGGCCCGCGGCGCGCGCGAATCGCGCGATCTCCGAAGGCTTGAGCAGCCGCTCGTATTCATGAGTGCCGCGCGGCACCAGGTTCGCTAGGTACTCCGCGCCGATGATCGCGAGCACGAAGGATTTGAGATTCCGGTTGATCGTCGAGACAAATACATCGCCGCCGGGCGCGACCAGTTTTCCGAGCACCGCCACCGTCTGCGCCGGATCCGGAACGTGTTCGAGCATTTCCATGCAGGTGACGACGCCGAATTTTCCGGCATTCGCGACGAGCAGTTCTTCGGCGGATTCGAGCCGGTATTCGATGTCGAGCCCGGATTCCAGCGCGTGCAGCCGCGCGGTTTCCACCATGGTCGGCGCGAGGTCGATGCCGGTCACCGCCGCGCCGGCGCGCGCCAGCGATTCGGCGAGTAATCCGCCGCCGCAACCGACATCGAGCACGCGCGCGCCCGCGAGTACGCAGCGCTCCTGCACGTAGCGCGCGCGCACGGGATTGAGCCGATGCAGTGGTTTGAACTCGCCCTCGACATCCCAGAATCGATGCGCGGCGGCCTCGAATTTCGCGATTTCCGCGGGGTCGCCATTCGTCGACAAATGTGGCGTGGAAGGGGCTGTCATGGTGTGCGCGGAGTATAGACGCGCGGGCCGGGGAATGGTCGATAACGCGAGTTAAAACAGGCCTTTCGGCGAGGCTCGCATGCTAGAATTCCGCACCTTTTTTTCGGCCCTCCGCATGAACGAAATAGCGCGCGAAATACTCCCGGTGAACCTCGAAGACGAGATGCGGCAGTCGTATCTCGATTACGCGATGAGCGTCATCGTGGGCCGCGCGTTGCCCGATGTCCGCGACGGTCTGAAGCCCGTTCACCGCCGCATCCTGCATGCGATGCGCGAGCTCGGGAACGATTACAACAAGGCCTACAAGAAATCCGCGCGCGTCGTCGGCGACGTCATCGGCAAGTACCATCCGCATGGCGACACCGCGGTGTACGACGCGCTGGTGCGCATGGCGCAGGATTTTTCGCTGCGCTACCTGCTCGTGGACGGGCAGGGCAACTTCGGCTCGGTGGACGGCGATGCGCCGGCCGCCATGCGTTACACCGAAGTGCGCATGTCGCGCATCACCAGTGAACTGCTGGCGGATATCGAGAAGGAAACCGTCGATTTCGTGCCGAACTACGACGGCAGCGAAAGCGAGCCGTCGGTCATGCCGGCGCGTTTCCCGAACCTGCTGGTGAATGGTTCCTCGGGCATCGCGGTGGGCATGGCCACCAACATCCCGCCGCACAACCTCACCGAAATCGTCAACGCCTGCCTTGCGGTGCTCGACGATCCCGAGGTCACGCTGGCCGGGCTCATGCAGCACGTACCAGGTCCCGACTTCCCCACCGCCGGCATCATCAACGGCGCGACGGAGATCGCCACCGCCTATCGCACCGGCCGCGGCCGCCTGTCGATCCGCGGGCGCACGCATTTCGAGGACGTGGACAAGGCCGGCGGACGCCAGGCCATCATCGTCACCGAACTACCGTTCCAGGTGAACAAGGCGCGGCTGCTCGAGCGCATCGCCGAGCTGGCGCGCAACAAGGAAATCGACGGCATCTCCGACCTGCGCGACGAGTCCGACAAGGACGGCATGCGCGTGGTCATCGAATTGAAGCGCGGCGAAGTCGCCGAAGTGGTGCTGAACAACCTCTTCGCGCAGACGCCGCTCGAGACCGTGTTCGGCATCAACATGGTCGCGCTGATCGACGGCCAGCCGAAGCTGCTCGGTCTCAAGGAGATGCTGGAAGCATTCATCCGGCACCGGCGCGAAATCGTCACGCGCCGCACGATTTTCGATCTCGCCAAGGCGCGCGATCGTGCTCACGTGTTGGAAGGTCTCGCGGTCGCGCTCGCGAACATCGATGACGTCATCGCGCTGATCAAGTCTTCGCCGTCGTCGGTGGAAGCGAAGGTCGGGCTCATGACGCGCGTGTGGAACTCGGGCGCCGTCCCCGCGATGCTGGAGCGGGCCGGCAGCATTTCCACGCGGCCGCAGACCGTGAGTGCCGAGTTCGGGATCGTCAGCGGTGGCTATCGGCTCACCGACACGCAGGCGCAAGCCATCCTGGACATGCGGTTGCACCGGCTCACGGGCCTCGAGCAGGACAAGATCGTCGCCGAGTACCAGGAATTGCTCGCGCTCATCGTCGATCTGTCGGACATCCTTGCGCGGCCCGAACGCCTGTCGCAGGTGGTGCGCGATGAACTCATCGCGATCCGCGAGCAGTACGGCGATGCGCGCCGTACGGAAATCAATCGCGACCATCTCGATCTATCCACCGAAGATCTGATCGAACCGCAGGACGTCGTGGTCACGCTGTCGCACGCGGGTTACGCCAAGAGCCAGCCCATCACCGAGTACGTGACGCAGCGGCGCGGCGGCCGCGGCAAGGCGGCGACCTCGGTGAAAGACGAAGATTTCGTCGAGAAACTGTTCGTCGCGCACACACACGACACGATCCTGTGCTTCAGCAATCGCGGCAAGGTCTACTGGAAACGCGTGTTCGAGTTGCCGCTGGCGGGCCGCGGTTCGCGCGGCAAGCCGATGGTCAATCTGCTGCCGCTCGAAGAGGGCGAGAAGATCAATGCGGTGCTGCCGATCAAGCAGTTCGACGACGAACATTTCGTATTCATGGCGACCAGCCAGGGCACCGTGAAGAAAACGCCGCTGTCGGCGTTCTCGCGGCCGCGTGCGAGCGGCATCATCGCGCTCGGCCTCGGCACCGACGACAAACTAGTTGGTGTGGCGCTGACGGACGGGCACCGCGAGGTCATCCTGTCGTCGAGCGGCGGCAAGTCGATCCGCTTCAATGAAGAAGAAGTGCGGCCCATGGGGCGCGAGGCGACCGGCGTGCGCGGCATCAAGCTCGGCGTCGGCCAGGAGCTCATCTCGCTGATCGTCGTGGGCGCGGGCCACGTGCTCACCGCATCCGCGAACGGGTACGGCAAGCTGACGCCGCTCGAGGACTTCCCGCAGCACGGACGTGGTGGCCAGGGCGTGATTGCGCTGCAGACCACCGAGCGCAACGGCGACATGGTCGCGGCGCTGCAAGTGAATTCTGATCATGAGCTCATGATGATCAGTTCTACTGGCACGCTGGTCCGGACCCCGGTGGCGGAAATTTCGGTCGTTGGCCGCAATACGCAGGGCGTACGCCTCATCCGGCTGGGTGAAGGGGAGCGCCTGACCGGAATCGAACGCATCGAAAGCCTCGGAGAAGACGCCCCAGGGGCCGATTCCACGGCTTCCGGCATGCCTTCCGGGGATTCGTCGACGAGTGGCCCTGCCGACACGCCTAACTCCTGATATATTCCGCGCCCCCGGGCAATAACGTCCGGGGGTAACGAACGCGCGGGCAATAAGGTCCGCACGAGAGGGTAATGAGATGCGCGTATTCAATTTCGCCGCGGGCCCGGCCACGCTTCCCCTGGAAGTCCTCCAGCAGGCCCAAGCCGAAATGACCGATTGGAAATCCAGCGGCATGTCGGTCATGGAAGTCTCCCATCGCAGCAAGGCGTTCATCGCCGTCGCCCAGGAAGCCGAGGCTGACCTGCGCGAACTGCTCTCCATTCCGGCTAACTACAAGGTGTTGTTCCTGCAGGGCGGGGCCACCGGCATGTTCTCGGCGATCCCGATGAATCTGGCCACGGCCGACTCCACCGTCGACTACGTGAACACGGGCGCCTGGTCCAAAAAGGCGATCGGCGAAGCCAAGCGCTTCTGCAAGACGGTCAACGTCTCCGCCGACGAAGTCGCGTCCAACTACTCCACGGTTCCGGCGCAGGGCGCGCTCAAGTTGTCGCCCGATGCGGCGTACTTCCACTACACGCCGAACGAGACCATCGGCGGCGTGGAATTCGATTACATCCCGCAAACCGGCAACGTGCCGATCGTCGCGGATTTCAGCTCCACGATCCTGTCCCGGCCGCTCGACGTTTCGAA
The DNA here is from genome assembly GCA_036677145.1 of Alcaligenaceae bacterium. GTDB lineage: Bacteria > Pseudomonadota > Gammaproteobacteria > Steroidobacterales > Steroidobacteraceae > CADEED01. The sequence goes on along the minus strand of JAKFFF010000109.1, from coordinate 58,133 downwards.
ATACGGACTGATCTACGCCGGCGCGCAGAAGAACATCGGCCCCTCGGGAATCTGCGTCGTGATCGTGCGCGATGACCTGATCGGCAAGGCGCGCCCCGGCACGCCGTCCGTGTGGGACTTCAAGGCGATGGCCGACGAAGGCTCGATGCTCAACACGCCGCCGACCTTCGGCTGGTACTTCGCGGGCCTGGTCTTCAAGTGGCTCAAGAAGCAGGGCGGCCTGAAAGCCATGGAGACGCGCAACCGCGAGAAGGCGCAGAAGCTGTACGGATTCATCGAATCCTCGGGCTTCTACAAGAGCCCGGTCGCGAAGAACGCGCGCTCCTGGATGAACGTGCCGTTCACGTTGGCCAAACCCGATCTCGACAAGGCCTTCTGCGCCGAAGCCGCGAAAGTCGGTCTCGTGAACCTCGAGGGGCACCGCTCCGTGGGCGGCATGCGCGCCTCCATCTACAACGCCATGTCGATCGAAGGCATCGATGCCCTCGTGAACTTCATGAAGGATTTCCAGGCCAAGAACGCCTGATCCGGTCTGTCGGTGCCGGGTGAGAATTTGCTGAGTTAGCGCAACCGCGCGCTGGGTGGTGCGGTTCGCGCAACGCTAACTCCGCAAATTCTCACCCGGCACCAACCCCATCTCCGTTGGCAAGAACGTCAACGGCGTCAACGCGGCGGGCAAGAAGGTCCGCAGCCAAGGAGTAAAGAGAATGCGATTCAAGATCCAGACCCTCAACAACATCAGCATCAAGGGCCTCGAGCGCCTGCCGCGCGAGCGCTTCGAAGTCGCCTCGGAGATCAACCATCCCGACGCGATCCTGGTCCGCTCGGCGGACATGCACAAACTCGCACTGCCAGACAGCCTGCGCGCGGTCGGCCGCGCCGGCGCCGGCACCAACAACATTCCGGTGGAAGCTCTCAGCAAGCGCGGCATCCCGGTGTTCAATGCACCCGGCGCGAATGCGAACGCCGTGAAGGAGCTCGTCCTCGCCGGCATGTTCCTCGCCGCGCGCAACATCACGCAGGCCTGGTCCTTCGCCAAGGCGCAGAGCGGTGACGATCACGCGATCGATGTCGCGGTGGAGAAAGGCAAGAAGAACTTCGTCGGCTTCGAACTACCTGGCCGCACGCTCGGCGTCGTCGGACTCGGCGCGATTGGTGTCGAAGTGGCGAACTCCGCGTTGAGCCTCGGGATGAAAGTCCTCGGCTACGATCCGCAAATCACCGTGCAGCGCGCCTGGCAGTTGTCCTCCAACGTCGAGCAGGCGCTGTCGCTCGATGACCTGTTCGTCCGCTCCGACGTGATCTCCGTACACGTGCCGCTGACCCCCGAAACCCGTGGCCTGGTCAGCGAGGCGCGCCTCAAGCTCATGCGCAAGAACGGCGTGATCCTGAATTTCGCGCGCGCGCCGATCGTGGACGAGAAGGCCGTCATCCAGGCCCTCGACGATGGCCGCCTGCAAGGCTACGTCTGCGACTTCCCGACCAACGCCACGAAGGACCATCCGAAAATCGTGACGCTGCCGCATCTCGGCGCCTCGACCAACGAGGCCGAGGACAACTGCGCGGTCATGGTCGCGGACACCGTCAAGGACTACCTCGAGAACGGCAACATCCGCAACAGCGTGAACTTCCCGGAAGTCGTGCTGCCGCGCGCGCCCAAGACCTCGCGCATCTGCATCGCCAACAGCAACGTGCCTAACATGGTCGGCCAGATCTCGACCGCCCTCGCGAGCGCCTCGCTCAACATCGCCGAGTTGCTCAACAAGTCCCGCGGTGAATACGCGTACACGCTCATCGACACCGACGGCGCCGTCGACGCGTCCGTGATCGACAAGGTGCGTGCGATCACAGGCGTGCTGGCCGCGCGGGTGATATAACTATTTCAGGCCTCACGGCCACATCGGAAAACGGCACCCCTCTTTAAAACGGGGGTGCCGCCCGTGAATTCGATTGACAGACATTCGAGGGTGGCAGTGGCGGTCAAACGAAGCGCAAAGAAAGCGCGCGCGGAACGGGTAACGAAAGGCGGGGCGGCCGCGCCCAACCTCGACTCACTGCGCAAGGAAATCGATGCAGTGGATGCCCGTATCCACGGCCTACTCAATGACCGCGCGCGACTCGCCCGCCAGGTCGGCGTCTCAAAACACGCCGATGGCCACACGGTCGATTTCTACCGGCCCGAACGCGAGGCGCAGGTGCTGCGCATGGCGCGCGAGCGGAACAAGGGCCCGCTGCGCACCGAAGAAGTCCTGCGCCTGTTCCGTGAAATCATGTCCGCCTGCCTCGCGCAGGAGGAACCCCTCAAGGTGGGTTACCTCGGCCCCGAGGGCACCTTCTCGCAGACCGCGACGCTCAAACACTTCGGTAGCTCGGTGCGCGCGCTTGCGCTCGCGTCGGTCGACGAAGTGTTTCACGAAGTGGAGGCGGGGCTGGCCGACTTCGGCGTCGTACCCGTCGAGAATTCCACCGAAGGCGCCGTCAATCACACGCTCGACTCGCTGCTCGGTTCGCCGCTCAAGATCTGCGGCGAGGTCGAGCTGCGCATCCATCAATACCTGATGGGAGCGATGACCACGCTGCCGAAGATCGAACGTATCTGCAGCCATCCGCAGTCGCTCGCGCAATGCCGCGGCTGGCTCGACGAACACCTGCCCGACGTGCCGCGCGTGCCGGTGTCGAGCAACGCCGAAGGCGCGCGCCGCGCGCGCGACGAAGCGGGCACCGCCGCGATCGCCGGCGAAACGGCCGCCCACGTATACGGCCTCAAACTACTGGCCACCGAAATCGAAGATCGCGACGACAACACGACGCGGTTTTTCGTAGTGGGGCGCAAGCTGTTCAAACCCAGCGGCGACGATCGCACCACCATTCTCTGCTCCGCGCTGCATACCGATTCGCCCGGCGCGTTGTTCCGGCTGCTCGAGCCGCTCGCGAAACACAAGATCAGCCTCACGCGCATCGAGTCGCGGCCCTCGCGCCGGAAGAAGTGGGACTACGTGTTCTTCTTCGACATCCTGGGGCACGCCGAGGAGGTTCATGTGGCCAAGGCGCTCAAGGCGCTGCAGAAACGCGCCTCGCTGTTCCGCGTGCTCGGGTCCTATCCACGCGCAGTGTCCTGAGTTCATGAGCGAGGATCGCCTCCCATACGGTTCCACTCCCGGCGATCTCGCCGTCGAGTGCGTACGTACGCTCGCGCCCTACGTCCCCGGCAAACCCATCGAAGAGCTCGAGCGTGAGCTCGGCATCCGCGGCGTCATAAAGCTCGCGTCCAATGAAAATCCATTCGGGCCCAGTCCGCGCGCGCTGGCCGCGATGCACGCGACACTCAGCGATGCGTGGCTATATCCCGACGGCAGTGGGCACCAGCTCAAACACGCACTGGCCGCCAAACTCGGTGTCGCCACGGATCAGATCACTCTTGGCAACGGCTCGAACGACGTGCTCGTGCTGCTGGCCGAGGCGTTTCTCAAGCCGGGTCTCGCGGCCGTGTATTCGCAATACGCCTTCGCCGTGTACCCGATCGCCGTGCAGGCCGCGGGCGCAACCGGCATCGTGACCCCCGCGCTCGCGGCGGATTCCGGCATGCCGCTGGGGCATGACCTTTCCGCCATGAAACGGGCGATCACCTCGAACACGCGGCTCGTGTTCGTCGCGAATCCGAACAACCCCACGGGCACCTACGTGCCGGCCGCGGAACTGCGCCGCTTCGTGAGCGAAGTCCCCGCGCACGCGCTCGTGGTGCTCGACGAGGCGTATTTCGAATACGCCGGCGGACTCGATATCCAGAACGGTATTCCGTGGATCGCCGATTTCCCCAACCTCGTCGTCGTCCGGACGTTCTCGAAGGCCTACGGCCTCGCGGGGCTGCGAGTGGGTTATGCGGTGAGCCATCCGTCGGTAGCCGGAATGCTCAATCGCGTACGTCAGGCGTTCAACGTGTCGTCGGTGGCGCTGGCCGGCGCCACCGCGGCGCTCGAAGACGACGCGCATGTATCCGCCGCGGTGGCCGTGGCGGTCGCCGAACGTGTGCGCGTGGCTGCCGCACTGCACGCCATGGGCACCCCGACGATTCCGACGGCCGGCAATTTCCTGCTGCTCCACGCGGGCCCGGACGGCTTGCGCCGTTTCGATGCACTGTTGCGGGCGGGAATCATCGTGCGGCCGGTCGTGAACTACGGCCTGCACGAGCACCTGCGCGTGACGCTCGGAACGGTCGAGCAGAACGACAGATTCCTGTCGGCGTGGCAGAGGATCTTGATAGCCTGAAGCTCAATGAGCCCCGCGCAGACCTCCGCCCCCGTCGCCACCATCGACGGACCTTCCAGCTCCGGTAAAGGCACCATCAGCCGAATCGTCGCCGCGCGCGTCGGTTGGCACCTGCTCGACAGTGGCGCGCTGTATCGCCTGGTCGCCTATGGCGGCGCATTGAAGGGCGTCGACCCCGACGACGTTGCCGAGCACGTTTCCATTGCGCGCCACATGAACGTGGAATTCGGCTCGGTGTCCGGCGACGAACGCGTCCTGTTCGAGGGTGAGGACGTGACCCGGAAGATCCGCACCGAGGAAGCCGGGGCGGGCGCCTCCCGCGTGGCGGCCTGGCCGGCCGTCCGGGCAGCACTTTTCGAACTGCAGCGTTCGTTCGCCAAACCGCCCGGACTGGTGGCCGATGGTCGCGATATGGGCACAGTCATCTTTCCCGGGGCCCGCCTGAAGGTTTTTCTCACCGCCAGCGCCGAAGAACGGGCCCAAAGGCGCCATAAGCAGTTGATCGAAAAGGGGTCCGCTGCTAGTCTTGCCGCCCTTTCGCGGGAGATCGCGGAGCGCGATTTGCGGGATTCAACCCGGCAGGTCGCCCCCCTCAAGCCCGCGCCGGACGCGCTGCTACTCGACTCCACCGGATTGAGTATCGATGCCGTCGTCGAGCGAGTCCTCTCGCTCGGGCGCGAGCGAAATCTCTGGCTTTAGGAAACATGGTTGCTTCGCATGGACGCGAGGCGTTTTACATCAACCTCCATGGGACCGGATTCCCGTGAGCGTCAATCAGCTCGGCCTGCATCACCCAGGGCCGTGCGAATGGAACATCAATGACTGAAAGTTTTGCCCAGCTCTTCGAACAGAGCCTCGCTAACCAGCGTATCCGCCCCGGAATGATCCTCACCGGCCTCGTCGTGGACGTAGGCGACGACATGGTGATCATCAACGTGGGCCTGAAGTCCGAAGCCGTCGTCCCCCTCGAACAGTTCAAGAACGAGCGTGGTGAAGTCGAAGTCAAGGCCGGCGACAGCGTCGAAGTGGCCCTCGATGCGATGGAAGACGGCAGCGGTGAAACGCGCCTCTCCCGCGAGAAGGCCAAGCGTGCCCGCACCTGGACGCGTCTCGAAGAGTCGTTCAACAAGTCTGAAATCGTCACCGGCACTATCACCGGTCGCGTGAAAGGTGGCTTCACCGTCGAGATCGACAACGTCCGCGCGTTCCTTCCCGGTTCGCTCGTCGATGTTCGTCCCGTGCGCGACACCGCGTACCTCGAAGGCAAGTCGCTCGAGTTCAAGGTCATCAAGCTCGACCAGAAGCGCAACAACGTTGTCGTTTCCCGTCGCGCGGTCGTCGAGCAGGAGTTCTCCGCCGAGCGCAGCGCGCTCATGGACAACCTGCAGGAAGGCACCGTGCTCAAGGGCACCGTCAAGAACCTCACCGACTACGGCGCGTTCGTGGATCTCGGTGGCATCGACGGCCTGCTGCACATCACCGACATGGCGTGGAAGCGCGTCAAGCATCCGTCGGAAGTGGTCAAGGTCGGCGACGAGATCGACGTCCGCATCCTGAAGTTCGACCGCGAACGTTCACGTGTTTCGCTGGGCCTGAAGCAGCTCGGCGCGGATCCGTGGGAGAACATCGCCCGCCGTTATCCCCCGAACACCCGCGTGTTCGGCAAGGTCACGAACATCGCCGACTACGGCGCGTTCGTGGAGATCGAAGACGGCGTCGAAGGCCTGGTCCACGTGTCCGAAATGGACTGGACCAACAAGAACGTCAACCCGGCCAAGGTCGTGCACTCGGGCCAGGAAGTCGAAGTCATGGTGCTCGACGTGGATGAAGAGCGTCGTCGCATTTCGCTCGGCCTCAAGCAGTGCAAACAGAATCCCTGGAAGGAGTTCGCCGAGAACTTCAACCGTGGTGACAAGGTTTCGGGCCAGATCAAGTCCATCACCGACTTCGGTGTGTTCATCGGTCTCGCCGGCAACATCGACGGTCTCGTGCACCTGTCGGATCTTTCGTGGGATGTCGCGGGCGAAGAAGCCGTGCGCAACTACCAGAAGGGCCAGCAGGTCGAGGCCATGGTGCTGTCGATCGATCCGGAACGTGAGCGCATTTCGCTCGGCATCAAGCAGCTCGCGCAGGATCCGTTCAGCGAGTGGATCGCGACGAATCCGAAGGGCACCATCGTCACGGGTACGGTCAAGGAAGTGGACGCGCGCGCCGCGATCATCGACCTGGGCAATGGCATCGAAGGGCAGCTGCGCGCCAGCGACCTGAGCCGCGATCGCGTCGAAGACGCGCGCACCGTGCTCAAGGTTGGCCAGGAAATCGAGGCCCGCTTCACGGGCGTCGATCGCAAGACGCGTACGATTGCGCTGTCGATCAAGGCCAAGGAAATGCACGAGGAGGCGGAAGCCGTCTCGAGCTACCGCTCCGAGCAGGGCTCGAGCAGCGGCACCAGCCTTGGCGATCTGCTGAAGGAGCAGATTGGCGGCGATCGCTGATAGCCGGCCTTGATAACAACAACAGGTAGGTAGCGGCCCATGACCAAGTCCGAGCTCATCGAGATCATCACGGCAAAACAGAAACATCTGCCAGCCAAGGATGTGGAGCTCGCGCTCAAGCAGATCCTCGAGATCATGAGCGATGCCTTGTCGGCGGGAGATCGCATCGAGATACGTGGCTTCGGCTCGTTCTCGCTGCACTTCCGGCCGCCGCGGCAGGGCCGCAACCCCAAGACCGGAGAAGCGGTGGCGCTCTCCGGCAAATACGTGCCGCACTTCAAGCCGGGTAAAGACCTGCGCGAGCGCGTGAACGACGGAGCGGATCGCCCCATCCGTGACTGATGAGATTTGGGGACATTCCTCATTTATTTGTAACAATCGAGTAGTTTGGCCCGTCGGTAGCCGCCGCGTGGATTGTTACAAGTAAATGAGGAATGTCCCCATTCTCGATCTCGAGCCCTGGCCTGAAGGCGATTTCCATTTCGAAACCGGGTTGCCCGGCAGCAAGTCGCTGACCCTGCGCGACTGCGCGATCGCCGCGCTGGCCGACGGCGCCAGCACCATTCGATTTCCCGGTGAAGCCGACGATTACTGGCGCATGAAGGATTGCCTGCGGCGGCTCGGCATCGAGGTCGATGACTCTAAAGAAGGCGAGGTGCGTATCGCCGGCCGCGGCGGCAGCTTCGCCCCGGGCTCCGTCACGCTGGATGTCGGCCAGAGCGCCGTCACCGCGCGCCTCATGCTCGCTTTCGCGGCATTGCGGCCCGACACGACGGTGATCGACGGTCACATCTCGATGCAGAAGCGTCCTAACAAGGACCTGGTCGATGCGCTGCGCGCATTGGGCGCGACGCTCGATTCCACCAACGATGGTTATCTGCCCACCACGGTCTCGGGAACGCGCCGGTTGCGTGGCCCCGTGCGTGTGTCGGGCGCCATCTCGAGCCAATACCTCACGAGCCTGCTGATCATCGCGCCGATCGTCGAGGGCGGGCTCACCGTCGAGGTGGAAGGCGACCTCACCAGCAAACCCTACCTCGATCTCACACTCGACGAGATGCGCAAGTTCGGTGTGGAAGTCGAAAACCAGGACTACCGCAAGCTGATCGTGCCGCCGCAGGCCTACAAGGCCGGGGATCTGCCCGTGGAAGGGGATGCGTCGGCCGCATCGTATTTCGCGGCGCTCGCGACGCTGCACGGCGGCCGAATTTCACTCAGCAATCTGGGCGCGTCCACTCGCCAGGGCGACTACGCGTTCCTGGAGTTGTGCGAGAAGCTCGGCGCGAAAGTCAGCAGGACTCCCGGCCACACTGTCATCGAAGGTCCGCGCACACTGTCCGCAAGCTTCGACGGACCGGTCGACATGACCAGCATGCCGGACGTCGCGCCCACGTTGATGATGCTCGCGCCGTTCCTGAAGACCCCCACACGTATCACCGGCCTCGCGACGCTGCGCGTCAAGGAATGCGACCGGATCGCCGCCCCGACGCGCGAGTTGCGCAAACTCGGCATCGAGGTGGAAGAGGGGCCGGACTACATGGTGATCCACCCGCTGGATGCCGCCGCTCGTGCATCGCGACCCGCGGTCGTGGAAATCGAGACCTATCACGATCACCGCATCGCCATGTCCTTCGGGGTGCTCGGATCCCGGCTGCCCGGCCTGCGAATCCTCGACCCCGGCTGCGTCGCCAAGACCTACCCGAACTACTGGCGGGACTGGACCCAGGCGCGAAACGCCCTCAGGCGATAAGAGGGGAGAGATCTTCAACGACGATTGCGCGCACCGGCAGCGCCGGCCGGTTTCGTCGAAAAACAGGTCAGTCCTCCTTTTCTGCTAACGTCCGCGCATGCGTCTGCGAGGCATCGGGCCTGAAGTCCTGCTCCTGTGTTTCCTGCTCGTGGGAGCGGCGGCGTTCTTGCTCGGCCGCCGATCGGCGCGCCGGCGCCGGGTGCGGCACGACATCGACTACTTCACCGGTCTCGATCACCTGGTCAACGACCGCTATGACCGCGCCGCCGAAGTGTTCACGCGGCTGGCGACCAAGTCCCACGAGGCTGAAATCCAGTTCGCGCTCGGCAGCCTGATGCGCCGGCGCGGCGAAGTGGACCGCGCCATCGCGATCCACACCGAATTGCGCCAGCACTCCGAATCCGGCATCCGCGACCAGGCGACGTTCGCGCTCGGTCTCGATTACATGAGCGCGGGACTGTTCGACCGCGCCGAGGAGCGACTGCGCGACCTGCTCGGCACGCCTAACTATCGCGCCGTCGCACTCGAGAAGCTGGCGTGGGTGTACGAGCAACAACATGACTGGCGCGCCGCGCTCGACATCTGGCGCGAACTGCCGCCGGAAAAGCAGCGCGAACGCGCGTCCGTCGCGGCGCACTATTGCTGCGAGCTCGGCGAGACGGCGCTCGCGGCGCGGGACTTCGCGGCCGCCCGCGACCAGGTCGCCGCGGCACGCGTGCACGCGCCCTCGAGCGCGCGCGCGGCGCTGCTGGCCGCGCGCATCGCGGTGGCGGCGGGCGAATACGACAAGGCCGTCGATCTGTACACCGATGCGCTGCATCCGTCGCGCACCCTGCAGGCCGCGTTTTCAGAGGAAGCGCACACGGCGCTGGGACCGCGGGCGCCCGAATTCGACGCGCGGCTGCGCGCCGAACCACCCCAGGATGCGACGCCCGCGCTGACGCCGGCGCGTTTCCGCTGCGAGCAATGCGGTGTTTCGAGCGTCACGTGGCATTGGCGTTGTCCAAGTTGCCGCAGCTGGGATTCACTGCAAAGTCTGAATATCCACGCAAGTTGAGGTGATTTGCGACTCCGTGTGCCGCGTTTCACCTTGTTAGTCTCCTGCAGCCCGGCATGCCGCCGGGTCCCTATCAGCAAGGAGGCAACATGAAATTCAAACATCTCGTCCCGACGCTCGCGGCCCTGGTGCTGCTGGCACCGCTCAGCGCGTTCGCGGACCCTGTCAACATCAACACCGCGGATGCTTCGGCGCTGGCCAAGGCGCTCAACGGAGTCGGCCCGGCGAAGGCCAAGGCCATCGTCAGCTACCGCGACAAGAACGGCCCGTTCAAGTCGGTCGACCAGCTCACGATGGTCGAGGGCATCACGCAGAAGCTCATCGACAAGAATCGCGCGGATATCCGGCTGGGCACCGACAAACCCGCCGCGGCGCCGGCCGCGCCCGCGGTGGCGAAACCCGCGAAACCTGCCTCGTAAGCCGGTTCCTACGGCCGGGGTGGCGTGAATTCGCGCACAAACTATCGCTTTTTCACGAACCCCCGCCCTGCAGGGCAGTAGCAAGGGCGTGATATGGTTCCGGGCCCCAAGGCCCGGAGCCCGTATGACGTCCAGAAAGAAGCGGAACCACATCGACGTAGCCGTTTTTCCTGTTGCAGGCCGCGGTACCCGGTTCCTCCCCGCGACGAAGGCAAGCCCCAAGGAAATGCTGCCGATCGTCGACAAACCCCTCATTCAATATGCCGTCGAAGAAGCCCTGTCCGCCGGGGCGCGCCGCCTGGTGTTCATCACCGGTTCTTCCAAGCGCGCCATCGAAGATCATTTCGATTCCGACGGCGAACTGGAAAACCTGCTGCTGTCGCAGGGCAAGAGCGACCTGCTCAAGATGCTGCGCAGCGTGCTGCCGTCATACGCGTCCTGCATCTACATCCGCCAGCCCGCGCCGCTCGGCCTCGGGCATGCCGTGTTGTGCGCCAAGCCCGCGGTCGGCGATTCGCCGTTTTTCGTGCACCTCGCCGACGATCTGATCGACGCCGAAGTACCCTGCCTCAAGCAGATGGCCGACCGGTTCGACAACGGCAGCATCGTCGCCGTGCAGACCGTGCCGCACAACCAGACTGACAAATACGGCATCGTGAAGACCGGCTCGAAGCGCGGCGAACTGCTGCGCGTCGACCGCATCGTCGAAAAGCCGAAGCCTGAAAAGGCGCCGTCGAACCTGGCCGTGGTCGGCCGCTATCTGCTCACGCCGCGCGTGTTCGAACACCTGGAACGCATCGGTCAGGGTGCGGGCGGCGAGATCCAGCTCACCGACGGTATCGCGCGGCTCATGAACGACGAGGCCGTGTACGCCTATCGGTTCGCGGGCAAGCGTTTCGACTGCGGCAGCAAGATCGGCTATCTGCAGGCGAACGTGGAATACGCACTGGCGCATCCGGAACTCGCGACGCCGTTCCGTAGTTATCTGAAGAAGCTCGCGAAAGACCTGTAGCTACGATTGCCTTCGACAGCGCTGCGCGTTGACAACGGCACGATGAAGGGCGCGCGTATCCTGGAGTGAAGTCGACACAGCAACCTTGTCGAACGGAACCAGCTTCGCTCACATGGGTCTATTCGCGCGTCTTCAACACGCCAAGGTGCCTTGAAATGTTCGATCCGAAAGCGCTTCTTGATCAGGTGATGGGTGGCTCGGCAATGGGCGGCCTGCGAAATGCCGGTCAATCCGTGAAGGATCGTCTGGACCAGCAAAGCGGCAGCGGCGGATTCGTCACGGGCGCCGCGGCCGGTGGGTTGCTGGGCCTGCTTCTGGGTGGCAAAGGCGTCCGCAAGATGGCGGGTGGCGCGCTCGGTTATGGCGGCGCCGCGGTGGTGGGCGCGTTGGCACTCAGGGCGTATCAGAACTATCAACAACAGAAGAGTGCGGCTCCCGTCACCCTTACCCCGGAACAGTTCGCGAACCTCAGCGACAAGGCGCTGCCGCATGCTCAGCCGGCCGGCGATGGAAGTCCCTTCCAGCTCACGTTGATTCGCGCCATGGTGGGTGCGGCAAAGGCCGACGGTCACGTCGATGCCGTTGAGCAGCAGCGGCTGTTCGGGGAAGTTGAGCGTCTCGGGCTGGATTCCGAGGCCAAGGCTTTCGTGTTCGATCTGCTCGGCAAGCCGGTGGACCTCGGCGCCATCACGAGTGCGGTTGCGACGCCGGAGCAGGGCGCCGAGGTGTATCTCGCCTCGCGTCTGGCGATTGATCCGGACGTGCCCGCGGAGCGCGCCTATCTAGATGCGCTGGCCGCCCGACTCAAACTACCCGCGGAACTGCGCGCGCAGCTCGACGCCCAGGTGAGCTGATCCCTCCGGGTTGATCAGCCCCCCGGGCAGCTCGCCACGCCAGTAGGCGTGCTCTTCACCTGGAACGAGCGCACTGGCGTCAGCGAGCGGATGATCGCGCCATTGCTGGCGTTCATGGTGTGAGTCCAGTCAATGACCTGCACCGTGTCGCAACCACCCGTACCGGGCACGAGTTTGCCCATGCGAATGGTCTGCACGAGTGAGTCGCTGTTCGTCGATGTCGCGCTGCTCTCGACCGCGTAATCGGAGTTGTTGAACAGCGTGAACTGCCAGAGATATTCGGCCAGGCTCTCGAGTTCGGCGGCGGTCAGCGGACGCTGATTCATCAGGCCGGCCGAACCGGCATCCGCGCGCAGATCACTGCCCGAGCGGTCGAGGTACGAACACTTGAACACGCGATGACGGACCATCGCCGTGACGTCGGCGCGCGGCACGCGCACGAGCTCGAACTTCTGGTCGTCGCCGTTCACGGAAACGAGATCCGAATACTGGCCCCCCGAGCTCGCCTGACGCTCGGACCAGTCGATGGCCTGCGCCAGGTCGTCGGTACACAGCTCGTAGGTCGGCCCCGCGCTCTGCGGGCCCGTCGCCATGTCGGAATTGCGCAGGTGACGCGTCGACAGTGTGCCGGCGACGCTTGCGGGGCGCGCTTCGATTTCGAAGCCGTCCGGCGTGCGTTGATCACCCTTGTAGATGCGTTCGGCCAGCGACAGATCCGCCGCCGGAATCGAAGGCGGGTTGGCCGGCGACTGCGGGGGCGCAACGGATGCGGGTTGCGCGCTGCCGGATGGAGCCGAAGCCGAATCGCCGCCACCACCGCCGCAGGCGGCGAGTGTGGCCAAGGCGATCGTAACGAAAGTCCTGGTGAGAAAATTGCGGCCGTTCATTCGTTGCACCGCTGCCAGCTGTCCTCGCGCACGCGCACCCAGGTGCCGCTGTCTTCCACCGCGCCGGATTCGTCGTAGCGCCGCACTTCCATGACCGGCAAGCCTCGTTCGCGCGAGCGGGTGAGTGACACCTCGCAGGCCCACAACCAGATCGCGCGGTCGTCAGTCCAGGCCTGCCAGACTGATCCTTCTTCGAGCGATCGCTGCGCGAGTTTCTCGAGCGTCGGCGTGAGTTCACGGCCGCGCGTGATGCGATGCGAGTCGTTCGGCAGTTTTTCCGCGTGCCGGATGAAACTGTCGAGCAACTCCCCGGCGTGGCCGGGATGTTGTATCGCTCGGAGCTTCATCGTTTCCATCGGCAACAGGTCCCATACGGATGTTTGGGGCCGGCGGCAGCACACGAGCACTTGCGAGAGAGGAGTACCGTCGGTCGGTGTGCACGGACCCATGAGCTGCCGCCAGCGAGAAGTTGGCACGAGCGGAGAGCCCCGCGCCCTGTTCAGGTTTTCGGCGCAAACGCGGCAAGGTTGAGCCGACGAATGTGACGGACTTCGCGGGTACGCGGCAATTATTTGAACCGCGTCTCTTATGTTTCGTAGTTAGGCCGGTGTCTGTCAGTGCCGGGTGAGAAATCGCGGAGTTAGCGCGACCGACGGGAAGCACGGGTACTTGCGGAGCTAACTCCGCGATTTCTCACCCGGCACCGACCTGCGGCACCGACCTGCGGTCAGGCTTCGGCGGAGATCACGCGGCCGGTGGCCGCGTAGGGATTCGAATTCGTGCGGGGGCCGTAGACGCGCGGCGCTGAATCGGTATTGCCGGTGATGGCGCCGAGCAGGCCTTCGACGCGTTTCATCTGCGCGCCGACCAGCACGCCATTGCGGTCGTTGAGGTCGCGGCAGCGTTTGGCGCGTTCGGCGCATTCCTGGTAGGGCTTCGCCAGCGTACGCGCCGGGTCGCACCAGGCGATCAGCTTGGAGAGTCCGGACAGGTCGGCGTCGTAGCCATGCAGGCTGCACAGCGAACGGCGTTCGTCTTCGATCTTGAGCAGGCGGATGACATTCGCCTGGCGGGTTTCGGCCAGCGCTTCGAGCGCATCGATGTCGCGCGATTTCAGCGCGCCATGTTCGCGGTCGAGCAGTGTTTCGAATTCAGCCAGCGCGCCATTCTCATCGGCGAGCAGGCGCACGAGCGTGTCACGAACCAGCGAGGCATCCACGTCTGATGAATTCCGGTGTTACTTGTGTGCGGGAATGGCCGCGAGCAGATCCACTTCGAAGCGCATCATCTTGTCGGCGACCCGCTGCGGATCGACGTGATAGCGGCCTTCGTCCATCGCGCGGCGCACCGCGTCGACACGGGTTTCGCTCACGACGGGCAGGGTCGAAATGCGTGCTTCGAGAGCGGCGAGGGTACGCGCGGTATCGGAAACGTTGATGTTCGAAGTACCGGTGGTTTCGGTCTTCTTGCCTTCCGACGTCGTATCGCGCACGCGCGAAACCGGGGCTCCGCCACCGACTTGTACCGGCCGTCCGTCGATTCCGTTGATCTTGTTCGCCATCGCCACTTCTCCTGGATCGTCTACGTGCAAATAACGGCGCGGCCGCCGGAATCTTTAGGCGAAGAGACGTTTATTTGGCGCATATTCTGTTCAGTGGACATATTTCACGTCCGCTCAGGGACTTACCGGCGTGATGACCCGCACCACGCCCTCTGAATCGGCCACTCCTTCCACGACCTTGAGTGACAACAGGTTCTGCACGCGCACCCGTTGTCTGGCGCCCGCATCGGCGAGCGCTCGCCCCGGGGCGCGCACTTCGAAGCCGTTCGCGGCGGCGGTCAGCGTGACCTCCTGGCCTCTATGTATAAGGAGTGCCGCGGACAACGCATCCGCGCTCAACAACGAACCCGACGGAATCGGCCGTTTGGTGAGCCGTCCGGCGAGATCTTCGGTTCGTGTGACGTAGGGCGAGACCATGCCCGGCAGCTCGCGCGTCTGCACGTCGACGTCGCTGGCGCCGATCGTCTCGCCACGCGCGAACGCGCGCCGCGATACGAGCACCTTGTGCGTACGCCGGATATCGACCGGCACGTGCACGGTCCATGCGGTCCCGTTCGAACACGAAACCCGCGCGAGCACGCGCGACTGGTTGGCGCGCGGCGGCTGCGCATGAGTGTCGAGCGGCCCGGCGCAGGTGGCGAGGCGCAGTCGCGGATCGAGCGTCGCGGCCGCGAGTTTCACGTCCGTGGCCGCGGGATCGAGTGTGCCGCGCACGGCTTTCTCGGCCGCGACGCGCACGCCCGCGAGCGGCTGCAGCGCCCCGGCTTCCTGGGCGAAACACACGCCAGGCTGCAAGAGGAGGCAGCCCAGCCCGATGAAGACAGTCAAACGATTGACCAACATGTACTGTAGTTAGCAATCGACGTGCCAGCGCGCACGGGCGTTAAAGAAACGCGCGGCGCCGCCGTTACGTTTCACGACGCACGACGCGAGCCCCCACCGGAGTTTCGCTGCCGCCGGGCGGCAAGCACTCACCTCCACGGTGCGCGCCACGTCACATCCCCGAACAGCCATTGCCCCCGTGCGGCCCCGCGCCGCGCGAATAGCGCCCGTGGCACGTCACTTGCTTTGCTTCCGGCATGTCGGATCGCTGACGCCGACGCGAGGAGTGACCATGCCATTGAATCTCGACCAGTACATCGGAGTGCACGCGACTGCGCTCGACGTGCGCGCGCGCCGTACCGAGCTCATTGCCAACAATCTCGCGAACGCGGACACGCCGGGCTACAAGGCCCAGGACATCGATTTCCGCCAGGCGATGGCGCGCGCCGGCGGTGAGAAGACCGCGGGTGTGCACCTGTCGACCACGCAGAGCGGCCACATCGGTGGCGCGGCCTCGGCCGACGCGACCGCCAACCCGGATCTCAAGTACCGCACACCGCTCGCCCCCTCGCTCGACGGCAACACCGTCGATGCGCAACTCGAACAATCCGCCTTCGCTGAAAACGCCGTGCGTTACCAGGCGACGCTGACCTTCCTCAATTCGAAGTTCCGCGGCCTGATCACGGCGCTCACCGGAAACTGAGGGAGTAGCTAGCAATGTCATCCTTCAAGGCTTTTGAAATCGCGGGTTCCGGCATGTCGGCGCAGTCGGTGCGCCTCAACACGACCGCCAGCAACCTCGCCAACGCCGAGAGCGTCAGCGGCGATGCCGCGAGCGTCTACAAGCCGCGGCACCCGATCTTCGAGGCCGTGCGTGCGCAGCTCGGCGCCGCCGCGCAGAACGAGGGCGGCAATGCCGCCGTGCGCGTACGCGGCATCTACGAATCGCAGGCGCCGGCCGCCGCGCGTTACGAGCCGGGCAATCCGCTCGCGGATCCCAACGGTTATGTGTATGCGCCCGCGGTCAACGTGGTCGAGGAGATGGTCAACATGATCTCCGCCTCGCGCTCGTACCAGAACAACGTCGAGGTGATGAACACCTCGAAAGAACTGCTGCTCGCAACGCTGCGGCTGGGCCAGGGCTGAGGCCCGCAAGGAATAACGGAGAGACGCTATGTTCGACATGGACATCATCAACGCCGCCATGGTGCGGCAGCGCTCGGGTCAGGACGCCGCGTCCGCGGCGGCCGCGAACGCCGCGAATGCCAAGAAGACCGAGCTCAACCAGGAGGATTTCCTGACGCTGATGATCACGCAGCTCAAGAACCAGGATCCCTTCAAGCCGCTCGAGCCCGCGCAATACGTCGGCCAGCTCGCGCAGTTCAGCCAGGTCTCGGGGCTTTCCGACATGAACAAGTCGATCAGCACGCTGACGGCCAGTCTGCGCGGCAACCAGGTGCTCGACGGCGCCGGTCTGATCGGCCGCACGGTCATCGCGCCCGGCAACACTATCTACCTGCCCGAAGCGGTCGAAGGCGAGGCACGCGGGCCGCAGGGTCTCATCAACGTGCCCGCGGGCGCGACCTCCGTGCAACTCGTGGTCAAGGACTCGAGCGGCGCGCTGATCAAGTCGCAGGCGCTGAATCCCTCGCGCGGCGCCCATGCATTCACCTGGGATGGCACGACCGACGGCGGCGGGCAGGCCGCTGCCGGCGCCTACCGCATCGAAGTCGTCGCGCGCGTCGGCACCCAGAACGTTTCATTACAGACCAGCGTCGCGGCGCAGGTGTCGAGCGTCGCGCTCGATCCGGCCACCGGCGGCCTCACGCTCGACACAGATTCCCTCGGCGAGATCGCGATCGACGACGTCGAACGCGTGCTCTGACGAAAACCCATTCTCGTAAGGAGATTCCTCCATGTCTTTCCGCATCGCACTTTCAGGCCTCAGCGCCGCCCAGTCGGACCTCAACGTCACGGCTAACAACATTGCCAACACGTCGACGACCGGGTTCAAGGGCTCGCGTACCGAGTTCGCCGACCTGTTCGCCGTGTCGCTGCAGGGTGTGTCCAGCAACGCCAGCGGCAACGGCGTACGCGTCGCGGCCGTGACCCAGCAGTTCGCGCAGGGCAACATCGAGTTCACGGACTCGAACCTGGACCTGGCGATCAGCGGGCAGGGCAACTTCATCCTGTCCGACAGCGGCGCTCTCTCGTACACACGGGCCGGCGCGTTCCAGATGAACCGCGATGGCTACGTCGTGAATTCGCAGGGCCTGCGCCTGCAGGTGTATCCGCCGCTGGCGGCCGGCGGGTTCAATACCGGCGGTCTCGGCGACCTGCGCCTGCAAACCACGGACTCAGCGCCGGCGGCTACCGGCAACATCGAATACGTGCTCAACCTGCCGGCCAGCGCGACGCCACCGCTCGTTGCTCCTTTCAACTCGGCCGATCCAAACACTTTCAACCAGGCAACCTCGCTCACGCTGTTCGACTCGCTGGGTGCGACACACACCGGTACGATGTATTTCACGCGCACCGCCACGCCTAACCAGTGGACGGCGCGCCTGTTCATCGACGGCCAGCCCGTGGGTGTCGACGGCTCGCCGACGACGCTGCAGTACTCGAACACCGGACTGCTGACCGCGCCCGCGGGCGGCCAGCTCGCGTTCCCGGCGTTCCCGACAACCACCGGCGCAGCAGATCTGAGTGTCACGGTCGACCTGGCGCAGTCGACGCAGTTCGGCGGCAACTTTGCCGTGAACGCGGTGACCCAGGACGGCTTCACCACGGGCCGGTTGATCGGCATCGACATCAGCGAAACAGGCGTCGTGAACGCTCGTTTCACCAATGGCAACTCGCAGCCGCTGGGGCAGGTCGCCGTGGCGAATTTCTCCAATCCGCAGGGCCTGCAGCAGCTCGGCAACACGCAGTGGGCCGAGACTTTCTCCTCGGGCCAGGCATTGCGCGGCCAGGCCGGTAATTCCGGCTTCGGCCTCGTGCAGTCGGGCGCGCTCGAGGGCGCGAACGTCGACGTGACCGAGCAGCTCGTGCAGATGATCACCGCGCAGCGCAACTTCCAGGCGAACGCGCAGATGATCAGCACGGCCGACCAGATCCAGCAAACGATCATGAACATACGGTAAGGACCGGAAAGGTAGTTAGCTATGGACCGCATGCTCTACGTGGCGATGACTGGCGCGAAGGAAACCCTGCGCGCGCAAGGCGTCAACAACCACAACCTGGCCAACCTGAGCACCAACGGCTTCCGCGCCGACCTGGCGGCTTTCCAGAGCCGCGCGGTCGATGGCACCGGTTATGCGTCGCGCGTCTACGCCACCAACGGCACCGTCGGCTGGGACAGCACCAGCGGCGCCATGCTGACGACGGGCCGCGACCTCGACGTTGCGGTCAATGGCCAGGGCTTCATCGCGGTACAGGGTCCGGATGGACGCGAAGCCTATACGCGCGCCGGCAATCTGCAGATCGACGCCACCGGGCAGCTGATGACCGCGACCGGTCAGCCCGTGCTCGGTGACGGCGGGCCGATCAACATTCCGCCGTACACCTCATTGTTCGTCGCGCGGGATGGATCGATCTCGGTCGTCGCGCAGGGACAGACGCCCGACACTACCTCGACGGTGGGCCGCATCAAGCTCGTGAATCCCGCCGAGAACGACGTCGAGCGCGGCGAGGATGGACTGTTCCGCATGAAGGACGGCAGCGATGCGCCGCCGGACGCCGCGGTGCAGGTGAGTGCGGGCGTGCTCGAGTCGAGCAACGTCAACGCCGCCGCCGCGATGGTCAACATGATCGAGCTCGCGCGGCAGTTCGAGATGCAGGTCAAGGCGATCCGCAACGCCGAAGAGAACGCCGCCTCCGCGGCCCAGCTACTGCGCCTCGGCTGAGCCGCGGCCTAACCAGATTCTGAGGAGACGTATATGAATCCAGCATTGTGGGCCGCCAAGACCGGACTCGACGCGCAGCAGACGCGCCTCGCGGTCACGTCCAACAACCTCGCGAACGTCAGCACCAGTGGCTTCAAGAAAGGCCGCGCGGTGTTCGAAGACCTGCTGTACCAGAACGTACGCCAGGCCGGCGGCTCGACCTCGCAGGACACGCAGGCCCCCTCGGGCGTGCACCTCGGCACCGGCGTGCGCGTCGTCGCAACCGAAAAACTCTATACGCAGGGTGGTCTCACGCAGACCGACAACGCGCTCGACGTGGCCATCGAAGGCCGCGGCTTCTTCCAGATCCAGTTGCCCGACGGCACCACCGCCTACACGCGCGACGGCAGCTTCCAGTTGTCGGCGCAGGGACAGATGGTGACCTCGAGCGGATACACGCTGCAGCCCGGCATCAGCATTCCGGAAGGCTCGCAGAGCGTGACCATCGGCCGCGACGGCGTGGTCAGCGTACGCGTGGCGGGACAGGCCGCGCCGGTGACGGTGGGTCAGCTGCAGCTCACGGATTTCGTGAACCCGGCCGGCCTGCAGCCGCTCGGCGAAAACCTGCTGGTCGAGACCGCCGCGAGCGGTCCGGCGCAGACGGGCACGCCGCAGCAGAACGGACTCGGCGCGACGACGCAGGGCTCGGTCGAGGCGTCCAACGTCAACGTCGTCGAAGAACTCGTCAACATGATCGAGACGCAGCGTGCGTACGAGATGAACTCCAAGGCCATCTCGACCGCCGACCAGATGCTCGAATACGTGAACAACCAGTTATGAACCATGCCGAACGCAATCTGAGCTTTGCCTGCGTGATCGCGGTGGCGCTGCTCATCAGCGGCTGCGCCATGGTCAAGGAAGACGGCGGCCGCGAATTCGATGCGACCTGGCCGGCCGAGGCGGAAATGCCGCAGGCCACCGCCGGCGCCATCTATGCGCAGGGCACGGACGTGTCGCTGTGGAATAACGTCACCGCGCGCAATGTCGGCGACACGCTCACGATCCGGTTGCAGGAGAACACCAGCGCCGAGAAGACCGCCAGCACGACGACCAACAAGGCGAGCGAAGCCGCGATGACGGGCCCGGAGATTTTCGGCCGCCCCATCACGGTCAACGGCACGCCGATCCTCGAAGGCTCGATGAACAATGAATCGAGTTTCGCGGGCAATGGCGCCAGCAAACAGAGCAACGCGCTCGATGGCCAGATCAGCGTGACCGTCGCCAAGCGTTTTGCGAACGGCAACCTGCTGGTACGCGGGCAGAAGCTCGTGACGATCAACACGGGCCGTGAATACGTGCGCGTGCAGGGCATCGTGCGTCCCTCGGACATCGCGCCCGACAACTCGGTGGTCTCGTGGAAGATCGCCGATGCATACATTTCCTACGGCGGGCAGGGCACGGTGGCGAATGCCAGCAAGCCGGGCTGGCTGTATCGCTTCTTCAATTCTCCGTTGACGCCCTTTTAGCTGATGAGGACTCCGACCATGCGCCGCCGCCTTAGATCTTCCGGTTTCGAGACGCTGAACTTGTTCGCGGCCGTTTGCGCCGCGCTGTTCCTGCTGCTCGCGGCCACGGCGCAGGCCGAACGCGTCAAAGACCTTGCCTCCGTGCAGGGCGTGCGTAACAACCAGCTCGTCGGCTACGGCCTCGTCGTCGGTCTCGACGGCACTGGCGACCAGACCAGCCAGGCGCCGTTCACGATCCAGAGCATCAAGAACATGTTGATACGCTTTGGCGTCACGATTCCGGCGAACACCAACCCGCAGCTCAAGAACGTCGCGGCCGTCACCGTGCACGCGGACCTGCCGCCGTTCGCCAAGCCGGGCCAGAACATCGATGTCACGGTGTCGTCCATCGGCAATGCCGGCAGCCTGCGCGGCGGTAGTTTGATCATGACGCCGCTGCGCGGCGCGGACGGCCAGGTCTACGCGATGGCGCAGGGCAGCCTGGTGGTCGGCGGCTTCGGCATCTCGGGCAAGGACGGCTCGCGTATCGCGGTCAATGTCCCCTCGGCCGGCCGCGTACCGAGTGGCGCGACGGTCGAGCGCGAAGTGCCGACGGGTTTCGCGTCCACGCCCTATGTCATCCTCAATCTTCACACGCCGGATTTCACGACGTCGGCGCGCCTGGTCGAAGGCATAAACAATCTGCTCGGCGACGCCACCGCGCAGGCGATGGACGGAGTGTCCGTCAAGGTCGCCGCGCCCGCGGATCCGAACCAGCGCATTGCCTATCTATCGACACTCGAGCAGATCGAGATCCAGCCGGGCGACGCACCGGCGCGTGTCATCGTCAATTCGCGCACCGGCACCGTGGTCATCGGCGCGCACGTGCGCGTGATGCCCGCGGCGGTCGCGCACGGCTCGCTGTCGGTGACGATCACCGAACGCGCGGCCGTGAGCCAGCCCAATGAATTCGCGCAGGGCGACACCGTGGTCGTGCCGCAGAGCTCGGTGAACGTGCATCAGCCCGATGCGCGCATGTTCGTGTTCGACGCCGGCGTCGATCTCAACGACATCGTGCGCGCGGTGAACCAGGTGGGCGCGGCCCCCGGCGATCTCGTCGCCATTCTCGAAGCGCTCAAGGAATCCGGCGCATTGCGCGCCGAGCTCATCGTCATCTGATCATGACCTTGCGTGTCGACAATACTTCCCTGCACGCGCCGCGCGAAAGCAAGGCGCGTCCGGCGGATGCGAACGATTTCAAGCAATTCGCCGCGCTGCGCCGCAGTGCCGGCACGAACGATCCGGCGGCCTTGCGCGAAGTCGCGCGCCAGTTCGAGAGTCTGTTCACGAAGATGATGCTCGAGAGCATGCGCAGCGCGAGTTTCGGCGATCCGATGTTCGGCAGCGACCAGGTCGACATGTACCAGGACATGATGGACGACCAGCTCGCCGTGCAGTTGTCGCAGGGCAAGGGACTCGGACTCGCGGACATGCTGATCCGCCAGTTGAGCAGCGGAGCGGCGTCCGGGACCGATCCCACGAATCCCGGTAGTTCGGCGCCGGGCGCCAGTATCACCGACGCGCAGCGCGCGAAGTTCATCGACGAAATTCTGCCGCACGCCGAGGCCGCCGCGCGCGAGCTCGGAGTCGACCCGCGCGGCATCGTGGCCCAGGCGGCGTTGGAAACCGGGTGGGGCACATCGCAGCCGGCGGATGCGTCGGGCGCGAGCCACAACCTGTTCGGCATCAAGGCCGGTGGTTCATGGCGTGGCGCGAGTGTCACGGCGCAGACCCAGGAATATGTCGCAGGCGTCGCGGGCCGCGAGGACGCACGGTTCCGCGCGTATGGTTCTTCCGCGGAAAGTGTCGCGGATTATGTCCGCGTGCTGCGCGACAACCCGCGCTACACGGCCGCGCTCAACACCGGCAGTGACGTGCGCGCCTTCGCGACCGCGCTGCAGAAGGGCGGCTACGCCACGGACCCTGAGTACGCGAACAAGCTGGTCGCGGTGGCCGCGCGTTTGCCGCCGCACATTAATGACGCGCGGTTGCCGCCTCTCATTAATGACGCGCGGTTGCCGCCTCTCATTAATGACGCGCGGTTGCCGCGCGATGTGAATCAGTTCAAGTCGGTCGCCGACGCGCCGATACCGACGCAGGAGCCGATGACCAATGGCTGACATGATGGGAACAGGCCTCTCCAGTTTGCGTGCGTTGCAGCGCGCGCTGGACACGACGGCCCACAACATAGCGAACGTCTCGACGCCGGGTTACACCCGTCAGCGAGTCGACTTCGCGACGCGTACGCCGCAGGCGTACGGTACGAACTGGATCGGCAGCGGCGTCAATGCGACGTCCGTGCGCCGCATCTACGACCAGTTCGTTTCGCAGCAGGCGCGCACTTCGAGTGGCACGCTGGCGCGCATGGATGCCTACGCCTCGCAGGCGGAACGGCTCGACAACCTGCTGGGTGACACCACAAATGGGTTGTCCACATCCCTGCAGGGTTTCACGAACGCGATCAATGAAGTTTCGAGCACGCCGAGCTCCATCTCGGCGCGCCAGGTGCTGCTCGCACAGGGCAATGCGCTGACCGAACGCCTGCGCAGCTACGACGCGCGCCTGCGCGAAATGTCGTCCAGCGTCGATACACGACTGGTGGGCGAGGCGAGCGAGATTTCCGGGCTCGCGCGCGGTGTCGCGCGGCTCAATGGCGACATTGCCGTCGCCATCCAGCAGACCGGCCAGGCGCCGAACGACCTGCTCGACCAGCGCGATGCACTGATCGACCAGCTGTCGGGCAAGGTCGGTGTCACCGTGGTCGCCGAAGGCGAATCCACGCTCAACGTATTCATCGGCACCGGCCAGCCGCTGGTGCTCGGCACGACGGCCTCGCAGATCACGACGGTCGCCAATCCACTCGACCCGGAACGCGTGCAGCTCGCGCTGCAGACGCCGTCCGGCACCGTCGACATTTCGCGCAGTGTTTCGGGCGGCACACTCGGCGGTCTGCTCGACTGGCGCCGCGAGATGCTGGATCCGGCGCGCAACGAGCTCGGACGCATCACGCTCGCCGTGGCGAACCAGGTCAATTCACAGCATCGCGAGGGCATGGACCTCACGGGCGCGCTCGGCGGCAATTTCTTCAATACCGGCGGCGTGGGTGTGGTCAGTGCGACCAGCAATCCGACCGACGCGACCGCCACCGCCACGCGCGTGGATCTCGGCGCGCTGACGACCCACGATTACGTGCTCACCAATATCGGCACCGGCTATGAACTGCGCCGGCAGGACACGGGCGCATCGGTTGCCTTCACGGGCGCCGGCACGGCACTCGATCCAATCCTTGCCGACGGACTGTCGATCGTCGTCGGCGCGGGTTCGGCCTCGGGCGATCAGTTCGTCATTCATCCGACGCGCGAGGCGATGGCGGGATTCTCGGTGGCCATCACCGACCCGGCGCGCATCGCGGCGGCGGCGCCGATTCGCGCGGCTGCGGCGAGCGGCAACACCGGCAATGCGACCATCACATCGGGCGAAGTGCTGACGGTAAGCGGAACTCTCACGACGCCGGTGGACATCGTGTTCACCTCGGCGACGCAATATTCGATCAACGGCGGAGCCGCCCAGACCTACGCGCCGGGCGGCAACATCGATTTCAACGGCTGGCGCGTGCAGATCAGCGGAGCGCCTGCCGCCGGCGACACCTTCACCGTGCGCAGCAACGCCGGCGCGGTGGGCGACAACCGCAATGCATTCGCGCTCGCCGATGCGATGCGCGCCGGGGTCATCGAAGGCGGCACCGTGTCGGTGAATGCCGCGGTCGAGCGCATGACCGGCAATCTCGGACTGCAGACACGCGCCGCGCAGATGAGCCGCGACGCGGAAGCGGTGGTCAACGCCAGCGACCTGGCTACGCGCGATGCGATCTCCGGTGTGAATCTCGACGAGGAAGCGGCCAACATGCTGCGCTTCCAGCAGGCTTACGCGGCCGCGGCGCAGATCATTGCGGTGTCCGGCCAGCTGTTCGACACGCTCATCAACGCGGTGCGGAGATAGCCCATGCGCCTGTCCACCGCGGGCATGCACCGCACCAGCATCGACGCGATCCTCGATCATCAGGCCAAGATGGCGAAGACGCAGCAGCAGATCACGACCGGCCGGCGATTCACGACGGCGGCCGAAGACCCGATCGGCGCCGTGCGCGCCGTGGGCCTGGACCGCACGCTGGCGGACAATTCGCAGTACGAACGCAATTCGAACATCCTCGAGAGCCGCCTCAGTTACGAGGAACAAACGCTCGCGGACGTCACCACGCTTTTGCAGAGCGCGCGCGACGTGGCGCTGCAGGGCGCGAATTCCACGCTCGGGCTGGAAGAGCGCCGCATGCTCGCCAATGAAGTGCGCCAGAACCTGGCCGCGCTGATGGAGATGGCCAATCGGGATGACGGCAACGGCGAATTCCTGTTTGCCGGAACGTCCACCGCGACGCGGCCGTTCGCGCAGGGTACGACCGGAGCTAACTACCTGGGCGATCAGACGACGCGCCAGATCCGCATCAGCAGTACGCAGTCGCTGGCCGACGTGCATACCGGCGCGGACGTATTCATGGGTATTGCCGAGCGCAACGGCGTGTTCCGCACGACGGTCACCGCCGGCAACACCGGCACCGCCACGATCGACGTGGGGCGCGTGGTCGATCCGACGGCCTGGGTCGCGGACAACTACACGCTGCAGTTCACGAGCCCGACCGACTGGCAGGTGGTCGATGACACCACGCCGACGCCGGTCGTTATCGCGAGCGGCGCAGGGTTTACGCCTGGGCAGAGCATCAGTTTCAGCGGAATAAACGTGACGATCACGGGGACACCCGCGGCGAACGACACGTTCAGCATCACACCCGCGCAGAACACCGACATGTTCGCGATGCTCGACGAGCTCGCGCGCACGCTCGAAGGCGCGCCCGCGATCGCCGGCAGCAATGCCGCGTTCCAGGCGCAGATTGGCGCGTCCATCGCGAACCTCGACAAGGCGCTCGAACGCTCGGTGAGCGTGCGGGCGGAAGTGGGCTCCCGATTGAACGCGATCGACATCGCGGCGGATTTCCGCGAATCGGAAGCGGTCGATCTGCAGGCGTTGCTCTCCGAGCTGCGCGACGTCGACTATGCCGAGGCGATCAGTCAGCTGAACCAGCAATACGCCGGCTTGCAGGCGGCGCAGGCCGCGTACACCCGCATCGCCCAGATGTCCCTCTTCGACTACCTGTAAGCACAGGTTGGTGCCGGGTGGGGGAACTGGGGAGTTAGCCGACCACTGCGGCTGATTCCCCAGTTCCCCCACCCGGCACCAACTCTGTGAGCGACTTTAGGGCTGCCGACAAATACCGTGAGAGGCCTCACAAAATCACGTAGGCCGAACCCTGTAGCTCAAGTTGCCGACTCCTGAACCGATACAGGCCTGAGCCAAGTAACCGCCGGCAATTTTTGGCCGGTACCATTTTCAGGAGTCGTTTCAATGCCTCAAGTCATCAACACGAACGTGGCGTCGCTGAATGCTCAGCGCAACCTCACGACATCACAGGGCCAGTTGGCGACGGCCTTGCAGCGTCTCTCCTCGGGCCTGCGCATCAACAGCGCGAAGGACGACGCCGCCGGTCTCGCGATCTCGGAGCGTTTCACCACGCAGATCCGTGGTCTGAACCAGGCTGTCCGCAACGCGAATGACGGTATCTCCCTCGCGCAGACCGCTGAAGGCGCGCTCGGCGAAACCGGCAACGCGCTGCAGCGTATTCGCGAACTGGCGATCCAGTCCGCCAACAGCACGAACTCGGCCTCTGACCGCGCGGCGCTCAACGCCGAATCCGCTCAGCTGCTCGCCGAAATTCAGCGCAACGGTCTGGCCACGCAGTTCAACGGCCAGAACATTCTCGACGGCACGTTCTCTTCGGCGCAGTTCCAGGTCGGTGCCAACGCGAACCAGACGATCTCGTTTGGTATCACGGGCGCGACCACGAACCTGTTGGGTGCCTACCAGGCGACCAGCAGCGCCGTGTCGAGTGCCGCGTTTGACGGCAACAGCTTCACGGTCAACGGTGTGGAAGTCGGCGTCTCGGCCGCCACCAGCGCCGCCGGCGTCACCGCCGACAGCGCCACGGCGAAAGCCACGGCCATCAACTCGAAGACCAGCCAGACCGGTGTGACCGCGACGGCGACGAACTCGGTGCAGGGCGCCGTGGGTCCGGTCGCTCGCAGCGGTCTCGCGAACGGCGAACTCGTGATCAACGGTGTCGCGATCGGTTCGGTCGCCGGCAACGCGAGCGCTGTGACGCAGGGTCGCAGTGCCGCCACGGCCATCAACGCCGTGACTAACCAGACGGGCGTCACCGCGGTGGCCGATGCCAGCACGGGTCGCCTGACGTTGACGGCTGCTGACGGCCGCAACATTTCGCTGACCTCCAGTTCGGGCGACGGCGATGGCGCCACTGCCATCTACAACGCCACGGGCCTCAACGTGACCGATACGGCGGTGCCGACTGGCCACGACACGTTCACCCTCACGGTTGCCGGCGCGTTCGATGCGGACGGCGGCACGGCGGCTTCGCTGTCGGCTGGCGACACCATCGAGCTCGACGGTCTGACGTATGAATTCGTCACCGCGGCTGCCAACGTCACCTCGGGCAACGTCGCTGTTGTCGTGGCCGACGGCGCCAACGCGGCGGCGACTGGCACGGCACTGCGCCAGGCGATCGAAGGGCAGTACGCGCTCGGCAACACCTCGCTGGTGGCCACGGGCACGAACGCGATCCTCCTCGTGAACGACCGGCTGGGTGCCAACGGCGCCGTTGCTGATTACTTCGACGATGCGGGCATCACCCACGGTGGCACGACTTCGGCCATCACGGAAAGCGCGCTCTCGGGCGGCGGTACCGACGGTGACTACGACGCCGGCACCACCACGCGTGGCACGCTGACGCTGAGCTCGGCCGCGAACTTCACCCTGGGCGGCACGGATCTGGCCGCCGGTGGTCTCGACACGGCAGCGGCCACGCTGACGCGTCTCGACACGGTGAACATCTCGACCGTGGAAGGTGCGAACGCGGCGATTGCCGTGCTCGACGGTGCACTCTCGCAGGTGACCAGCATGCGCGCCGACCTCGGTGCGGTGCAGAACCGCTTCTCCTCGACGGTTGCCAACCTGACGACGACTGCCGAGAACCTGAGCGCCGCGCGCAGCCGCATCCTGGATGCGGACTTCGCCGCGGAAACCGCATTGCTGACCCGCGCGCAGATCCTGCAGCAGGCCGGCACGGCGATTCTCGCCCAGGCGAATGCGATCCCGCAGAACGTCCTCTCGTTGCTTCGGTAACGGGTGACTTCTGAGCGGTCGTTTCAACCGCGCTAGACAGCCGGGCGTCGCGAGTCGCAAGACTCGCGGCGCCTGGCCTTTCGGCGCGCGGTGAAGAACGAGGGCTGACCCATGAAAATCGGTGAAGCCAGGACTGAGTTCGAAGTGCGCGCACAGCGTGCCTCGCAACCGAAGCAGGTTGCGGCGCCCGTGCCGGCACCGGCGGAAATTCCGCGGCAAAAGCCTGCCGCGCCACCCGTCGAGATTCCCAAAATCGAATCTGTCACGCGACAGATCGATTCTTACCTGCGTAGCATCAATCGCTCGCTGCAATTCCGCGTCGACCAGGCCTCCGGCGAAATGATCGTGACGATCTGCGATGCGGAAACGGGCGAGGTCATCCGGCAGGTGCCGGGTGAGGAAGCGGTGCGCATCGCACAGCGCATCGAAGATCAGTTGAGCGCGATGCTCGACGAAAAGGCATAGCAGGATTCCGCCATGGCAGGACTGACATCACAAGGCATCGGATCGGGACTCGAAGTCGCGAGCCTGGTCGCCAAGCTGGTCGCGGCGGAGAAAGCTCCGCGGCAGAACCAGATCACCCGCGCGCAAACCACCGCGGTCACCACGATTTCCGCCATCGCAAGCCTCAAGGGCGCGATGGGTGCATTCAATGATTCACTGACTTCGCTCAAGACCACGGAGGCTTTCGCGGCGCGTTCCGCCACGCCCTCCAGTCCGGAAGTCTTCACGGCGAGCGCCACCACCGCGGCGGTCGCTGGAACCTACGATGTCCAGGTCGAAAACCTGGCCACCGCGCATCAGCTCACTTCGAATGCGTTCGCCGGCGGCGCGAGCCAGGTCGTGGGCACGGGCACACTCACCGTGTCATCGGGCGCCAAGACATTTTCGGTGAGCATCGACTCGACTCACAACACGCTCGCGCAGATTCGCGACGCGATCAACCAGGCCCCGGAAAACGACGGCGTGGTGCGCGCCACCATCGTCAACGCGGCGGACGGCGCACACCTGGTGTTGTCCGCGCAGCAGGCCGGCGCGGCCAACGCGCTGGTCGTTTCGCAGGAGGGCGGTGACGGCGGGCTTTCGAGCCTGGCGTACAACGCGTCCGCGACCGCCAACTACACCCAGCAGCGGCCCGCGCAGGACGCGCTCGTCTACATCGCCGGCTTCGAGTATCGCAGCGCCACCAACTCGTTCAACGATGCCATCGAAGGCGTGTCCATCACGCTGCTCGAGGCGGACGCGGGCGAAACGCACCGACTGACGATTGCCGACGACACTCGCGGCACGACCACGCGCATCCGGAATTTCGTCGAAGCCTACAACGGTCTCGCGAAGCAGATTGCCGCGCTGCGCGGCTACGAGCCGACTACCAAGAAGGCCGGTCCGCTGATCGGCGACGCCATGCTGCGCGGCATCGAAAGCGACCTGCGTTCCAAGCTCACCAACGCGGTGAGCGGGCTCACGGGGAACTACCAGTCGCTGGCGAGCGTGGGTGTCACCACCCAGAAGGACGGAACACTGAGCCTCGACGCCGCCAAACTCGACGCGGCGCTGGCGGCCGATTACGACGGCATCTCGCGGCTGTTTGGCGGCGCGGGCGGCGTGGCCGCGCGGCTCGCCACCTCTCTCGATCAGCATCTTGCCGTCGATGCGCAGATGGACGCGCGCACCAAGGCGCTCAACGCCAAGAGCGTCGCGCTGCAGAAGCAGCAGAGCGATCTCGAGGTGCGCATGGCCGAAGTGCAGCGGCGCTACAACAAGCAGTTCAACGCCCTCGACAGCCTGCTCTCGAACCTGCAGAGCCAGTCCTCGTTCCTGTCGCAGCAGCTCGACCGCATCGGCAAGATCGGTTCCTAGCCGCCGGGCGGACACTCAAGTCCGCGCCGGACAGGCCGTTAAGCTCCGTGAGTAGTTTGGAGCATCACGATGGCCTATCCGCAGAATTCCGCCAAGCTGGCCGCCTATCGCAGCGCCTCCGTGCATTCGGGCGTGGACGCGGCCGATCCGCATCGCCTCATCGTCATGCTGATGGACGGGGCGCTCGAGCGTATCGCAACGGCGCGCGGGCTGATGAGCCACAACAGCGGCGGTCCCGAGAAGGCGCAGCTCCTGCATCGCGCCGTCGCGATCATCGACGAGCTGCGCAACAGCCTCAACTTCAAGGCCGGCGGCACCGTGTCGACCAACCTCGACGCGTTGTATGAATACATGTGCACACGCCTCATGCAGGCGAGCGCTTCGAACAAGCCCGAGTGGTTAGACGAAGTCGCGCGGCTGCTGAACGAAGTGCGGTCGGCGTGGCTGCAGCTCCCGGCACAGGGCCGCGAGCAGGTGGCGCGACGCCCATGACCCTTCCGGCACACGAAACCCCGCGCGGCCGGCCGCGCCTCACGATCGTGCGCGGCACCCGTGCACCGGTCCTGGACCAGAAAACGGGCACGCATTCGTCCGGCCATGCGGCCATCGACTGGCGCCGGATCGCGTCCGCGGTGGTTGCCTGCACGCACGAACTCGGGCGCCATCTGCAGGACCGGCGCTGGGTGCGCGTGGATGAGGTGTTGCGCGAGCGGCGCGAGCTGCTGGCGGGCCTCGGCCGCATGGACCTCGATTCCGAAGGCCGCGGCTGCCTGCGCGCGCTGCAGCAGGCCGCGAACGAGTCCGAGGCCGCCATTGCCTCGATGATGGCCGGGACGATGGGCACGGCGCGCAAGCAACAGTAAGATCCCCGTCATGTACGAAGGCCGCGACACGATCGTGATGTTCGAGAAGCTGGCCTACGAGGACCTGCTCCCGGTGCGCTGGTGTCCGCAGGACGTGCCGGTGAACGACGTCACCGCCCAGCATCTCGCCGAGCGGAACCTGCGTGTATTGCAGGCCTGCGATGCCCTCGAAGAGCATGGCCACACCGAAAAGTCGGACGATGAATCCCCGCATTCGGCCGATCTCATGCGGCTCGATTTCAAACTCAACCTGCTGCTCGATCTCGCGGGTCAGCTGCTCGCCGCGAGCCAGCCGCGTGTAGGACCAGTCGCGATCCGCTTCAACGCGATGGGTGCGACCTGGCAGAACCCGGAGCCTCTCGAGATCGGAGCGCGCGGCATCCTCGAGATCACGCTGCGCGACCTGGTCGTCCAGCCACTCAATCTACCGGCGGAAGTCGTGCTGGGCGCGGCGGCGGGCGAGACACGCGTGCGGTTCGTGTCGCTGACAGAAACGGTCGCCGATCACATCGAGAAGCTCGTGTTTCGCCGCCACCGGCGAAAGATTGCCGGCTCCCGTCAGCAACGCGGCTGACGATTCTCCGTCGCGAGATTTTTCACTAAGGGTTTCTCCCTGACATCGCGCCGGAAGATTCCGCGCGCAACTTTGTTAGGAGTACGCTGCGCGCACGCGACAAACTTGCATTGCACGTCACGCTTTCCTCGTACGTTTGCGGTGAAGATAATCGCGAGAGAGGAGAGGTCGTGCAGACAATCGAATGCATCAATGCGCCAGGCGAGGGAATCGCGCGCAGTGCAGAAGATAGAAACGTCGGTGAAACCCTGAGGGAAAACGATGGGGTTTTTCTGCCGACAGGAACGTCCACTTCGGTGGCCGCGGTCAACCGGCTCATTCAGCAGGTTGCGCCCTACGACTCCACGGTCCTGATTCTCGGGGAATCCGGTACTGGAAAGGAGATCGCGGCCCGCGCGATCCACGCGGCGAGCCCGCGGCGCCAGCGCCCGTTCGTCGCCGTCAACTGCGGCGCCATTCCCGCCGAACTGCTCGAAAGCGAGTTGTTCGGTCATGAGAAGGGCTCCTTCACCGGCGCCATCACCACCCGCAAGGGACGTTTCGAGATCGCAGAGGGCGGCACGCTGTTCCTCGACGAGATCGGCGACATGAGCCTGCCGATGCAGGTGAAGTTGCTGAGAGTGCTGCAGGAGCGCGTCTATGAACGCGTGGGCAGCAACTACTCCTCCGAGTGCGACGTGCGCATCATCGCGGCGACGCATCGCAATCTCGAAGAATCCATCCTGCGCGGCACGTTCCGCGGCGACCTGTTCTACCGCCTCAATGTGTTCCCCATCGAGATGCCGACGCTGGCCGAACGCATCAGCGACCTGCCGGCGCTGATCGATTCTTTCATCGCGCAGTCGGCGGGACGCGGCCGGCCGCGCCTGCGGATCCTGCCCGAGACGCTCGCGGCGCTCAGCAGCTACTCCTGGCCCGGCAACATCCGCGAGCTGTCGAATCTCATCGAACGGCTTGCGATCCTGTGCCCCGATCGCCCGGTTGGTGTCGCGGACCTTCCGGCCCGCTACCGGCCAGCCGACTGGACTCCGCCGGAAAACGCGCCGGCGGGCGAAGACCCCCTGCAGCAATTCGTGGCCTCGATCGCCGCGAGTGACGAGACCGACGACGATACGGTGCTGCCCGCGACCGTCTGGAATACCGAAGGCGAGGCGCCGACGAAGCTGCCGGAAAACGGCGTCGACCTGCGCGCCCACCTGACTCACATCGAGCGCAGCCTCATCAGCCAGGCGCTTGCGCGTTCCGGCGGAACCGTGGCGCACGCCGCGCGTTTGCTGTCGCTGCGCCGAACCACCCTGGTCGAGAAGCTGCGCAAGCTCGGCATGGCCGGCGCCTGACAGGGTGGTGCCGGGAAGGGATTCCCGGGATTGTCGTTGAGACTCGGGGATTCCCCGAGCGCGAATTGGACTGACTAACTAAAAGGGGACGCACCTCGTCGCAGGTACGTCCCCTTTTTTTGTTCTCCCGGCAATCCCTGCCCGGCACCACGCGGCACCCGGCGACGGAAAGCCGACGTTCATGTGATGGGCTTCACGCGATACGGCCGGGCACAGCTCTTGCAACTGCAACGCTTGGCCGCTACGGCCAGAAGTGTCGAGGTTTCCGATGAGCACCGAAACGAGTTTGAGCGAATCACTGGAGCCGGTCGCGGTCGACGCGTCGTCACGGTTGGTTCTGGACCTGGCGCGGCGTGTCGCGGCCACCGACTGCTCGGTGCTGATCGTCGGCGAGTCGGGCACCGGCAAAGAGGTGCTCGCGCGTGTCATCCATCGCGCCAGTCCGCGCGCGCAGCGCAGCTTCGTCGCCGTCAATTGCGCGGCGATCCCCGAGAACATGCTCGAAGCCATGTTGTTTGGCCACGAAAAGGGTTCGTTCACCGGCGCGCATGCCGCGCATGCCGGCAAATTCGAACAGGCCCAGGGCGGCACGATATTGCTCGACGAGATCACCGAGATGCCGCTCGCGCTGCAGGCCAAACTATTGCGCGTACTGCAGGAAAGGGAAGTGGAACGCATCGGTGGCACCGCCCCCGTGCCGCTCGACGTGCGCGTCATCGCCACCACCAATCGTCTGCTGCGAGCCGAAGTCACCGCCGGCCGGTTCCGTGAAGATCTCTATTACCGTCTCAACGTGTTTCCCCTCGCGCTTTCACCCCTGCGTGAACGCCGTGACGACATCCTGCCGCTGGCCACACATCTCTTGCAGCTGCGCGCGCGCCCCGGCAAACGTATCCCGGCGCTCACGGCCGACGCTGCGCACCTGCTGCTCACGTACCCGTGGCCCGGCAACGTGCGCGAGCTGGACAATCTGCTGCAACGCGCGCTGGTGCTGGTCGAAGGCTCGGTCATCGAGGCCCAGCACATCCTGTTCGAGAAGCAGGCCACGAAGCTCGACGCCGCGGGCGCCGGCGCTCCGGCGCTGCATCAGACCCTGGAGCGCGCCGAACGCGACGTGATCCTCGAGGCGCTGCGCGCCGCGCGCGGCAGCCGCCGGGAAGTCGCGGAGAAGCTCGGCATCAGCCCACGCACGCTGCGTTACAAGCTGGCCCGCATCCGCAATGCGGGCATCGATGTTCCCGCCGCTTGAAATAGATAGGCAGAACGTATGAGCCAGATGGAAATCAATCGCGTCCTCGCGCAGATCCGCAGCATGTCGCACGTCGCGAAGGGCGCCGCGCCCGGTGGCGTCGCGCCGACCGCGGTCGCGGGCGGCGACAACGGCTTCGCCAAGCTGCTGAAGCAGGGCCTCGACAGCGTCAACTCGACGCAATCCAAGGCCAGCGATCTGCAGGGCAAGTTCGAGCGTGGCGTGCCCGGCGTCGAGCTGCCGCAGGTGATGCTCGAAATGCAGAAGGCGAACGTGTCGTTCCGCGCCCTCACCGAGGTGCGCAACAAGTTCGTCGATGCCTACCGCGAAATCATGAACATGCCGCTCTAGGAATAGAGCGGGAATTGTCAGAGGACTCTCAACTTGGCCACAGAAGCCGTCAGCATCCCGGGACCACAACGCCTCATCAGCGGGCTCAAGCCGCTGTTGCTGCTCGTGGGCGTCGCCGCCGCCGTCGCGGCCGGTGTCGGCGTGATGTTGTGGTCGGTCGGACCGACCTACAGCCTGTTGTATGCGAACCTGGGTGGTGAAGACGCCGCGCAGGTGACACAGGCGCTCGACAGCGCGAGCATTCCTTACAAACTCGAAAACGGCGGCGCCTCGATCAGCGTGCCCGCCGAACAGCTCGCCGCGGCGCGCCTGAAACTCGCCTCGCAGGGTCTGCCCGAAGGTGGCGGCGGCGTGAGCGCGATGACCAAGGATCCGGGCTTCGGCGTCAGCGCGTTCATGGAGAGCGCGCGTTATCAGCATGCGCTCGAAACCGAGCTGGCCCGCACGATCGCCTCGCTGCAGAACGTGCAGGGCGCGCGTGTACACCTGGCCATGGCGCGCCAGTCGGCCTTCGTGAGCGATCGGCGTCCCGGCTCCGCTTCCGTATTCCTGCAATTGAAGGCCGGCCGCCGTCTTGCCGACGAACAGGTGCAAGCCATCACCAACCTCGTCGCCTCCAGCATCCCGGAGATGCAGGCCTCGCAGGTGACCGTGATCGACCAGTCCGGACGGCTGCTGTCCGCGCCCAACGGCGACAGCGATCTTGCGATGCGCGACAAGATGTTCGATCTCGCGCACCGGCTCGAAGAATCCTATGCGCAGCGCATCCAGGAAATGTTGACACCGCTGGTCGGTCCGGGACGCGTGCGCGCCCAGGTCGTCGCGCAGGTCGACATGGCCACCACCGAACAGACGCGCGAGCAGTACAACCCGCAGAGCCAGGTGGTGCGCAGCGAATCGATCGCCGAGGATGCCGCGCGTAATGGCGCGGGCAACGCCGGCGGTGTGCCGGGTGCCCTCACCAATCAGCCGCCGCAGCCTGGTGTGGCGTTGCCGCCGGGGTCGACTCCCGCGGTGGCGCAGTCCGGAGCCAATCCGCCGGCCGGCGCCACGGGCGCCGCGGCGGGTACGCCTAACAACGCGAGCGGCACCGCCGTGACGGGTCCTGATTCCACGTCGCGTCAATCCACTCGCAATTACGAAATCGACCGCACCATGGCGTATACGCGCCAGCCGGCCGGGCGCGTCACGCGTCTGTCGGTCGCGGTGCTGATCGACAACCTGCGGACGACCAACGCCGAAGGCAAAGTCACCGAGACCGCGATGCCGCCGGAACAGCTGGAGCGCCTGACGGCGCTGGTGCGTGATGCCGTCGGTTTCGACGCCGCGCGCGGCGATACGGTGAACGTCGTCAATTCCTCGTTCCTCGGCGAAATGCCGGAGGCCGCGGGCGAGCTCGAGTCCGTGCCGCTATGGGAGAAGGCCTGGGTGCAGACCCTGGCGAAAGTCCTCGCCGGCGTGCTCGTGTTGTTCATCATCATCTTCAGCGTGCTCAAGCCGCTGACGCGCGGCCTGCTCAACGCGGCCAACTCGCCGGTGCTGCGCCAGGGCGCGCTCGCGGCGGCGACCGTCGGAGCTGGCGCGCAGGGCGGAGCGCCGCCGGATGCGCCGGCAATAGCCTACGAACAGCAGATCGCGCAGGCGCGCGGTCTCGTCGCGGCCGATCCGAAACGTGGCGCGCAGGTCGTGAAGGCATGGGTGTCGAGCGATGAGTGATCCGAAATCCAGCCGCAATGGCGTGGAGCGCGCGGCCATCCTGCTGCTGACGCTCGGCGAAAGCGAGGCCGCGGAAATCCTCAAGCACATGGGCGCGAAGGACGTGCAGCGTCTCGGCCGCACGATGACCGAACTCGCCAACGTGTCGCGCGACGAAGTGCGCGGCGTGCTCAATCAATTCACGACGGCGCTCGAAAGCCAGACGTCGGTCGGCGTCGGCGGCGAAGACTTCGTGCGCAACGTGTTGACCAGCGCGCTCGGCGACGAGAAGGCCGCGAGCCTCATGGATCGCATCAGCCTCGGCGGCCAGCGCAAAGGGCTCGAAGCCTTGAAGTGGATGGACGCCAAGCAGGTGGCCGAACACATCCGCGGCGAACATCCGCAGATCATCGCGATCGTGTTGTCGTACCTGGAGCCCGAGCAGAGCGCCGACGTGTTGTCGTGCCTGCCGGCCGAGCAGCATTCGGATCTCGTCATGCGTGTCGCAACGCTCGACGGCATTCACCCGTCCGCGCTCGCCGAGCTCGACGAGATGATGGAGAAACAATTCGTCGCGAGCGGCGCCGGTGGCAAGAGCTCCATGCTCGGCGGCCTGCGTGTCGCGGCCGAGATGGTCAACCTGCTCGATTCGTCGGTGGGCACCTCGCTGATGAGCGACATCGCCAAGAATGACGAGCGTCTCTCGCAGAACATCCAGGATCTGATGTTCGTGTTCGACGACCTGCTCGAGGTCGACGATCGCGGCATGCAGGAACTGCTGCGGCAAGTGCCGGCGGACAAACTGCTGATCGCGCTCAAGGGCGCCGACGAAACCTTCAAGGCGAAGGTGTTCAAGAACATGTCGCAGCGCGCGGCCGAGATGTTGAAGTCCGACCTCGAAGCCAAGGGCCCAGTCCGATTGGCCGACGTCGAAGCGGCGCAGAAGGAAATCCTGCTCGCCGCGCGCAAGCTCGCCGACGAAGGCACGATCAACCTGGGCGGCAAGGGCGAGGAGTATGTCTGAGCCCGGTGTGGCCAACGAACTCGAAACGCTGGAAGGCGTCGAGCGCTGGGATCTGCCCTCGGTCGATGGCGCGCCGATGCCGCGGCCTGGCGCCCGAGGCGTCAATGTCATGCACCTGTCGGCCGTCGAACGCGAGGCCTGGGACCACGGCTTCAAGGACGGCCACGTCGAAGGTGTGCGCAAGGGCGAAGCCGAACTCGCCAAACGCATCGCCGAAGTCGACGTCAAGATCGCGGCGCTCGAGGCCATCATGGGCATGCTCGCCAAGCCGCTCGATGAGCTCGATCAGCAGGTCGAGACTGAGCTCACGCGGCTCGCGCTCACCGTCGCCAAACATCTCGTGCGCCGGGAGCTGAAGATCGACCCGACGCAGATCATCGGAATCATCCGGCACACGCTGAGCCTGCTGCCGCTCGCGACCCGCAACATCCGCATTCACCTGCATCCGGACGACGCGGCCATCGTGCGCGAGAAACTCGCGCGCGCCTCGGGTGAACAGGACTGGCATCTCGCCGAAGATCCGCTCATGGCGCGCGGTGGCTGCCGGCTCACCAGCGATCATTCGAGCATCGACGCGCGCTTCGAGGCGCGTGTCGCAACGGTCATTTCCGGCCTGCTGGGCGACGAACGCGTCGAACGGCCCGCCGGTGAACCGGGCACTGCGCCGGAGGCTGAAGCATGAGCGCGGCAAACCTGCGCGCGGAACGGGCTCCCGGCTGGCGCGAACGCATGGCGCGCCAGGTATCGCGCGCCGAGCAGCTTCCCGCACCGCCGGTCGAAGGTTCACTCACGCGCATGGTCGGACTCGCGCTGGAAGCTTCCGGCTGCCAGGCCGCGGTCGGCGACGTCTGCGACCTGATGAACGGCGATGGTTCGCGGGTCGAGGCCGAGGTCGTCGGTTTCGCGGGCGACCGGCTCTACCTGATGCCCACGGGCGAAGTACATGGACTCGCGCCGGCGGCGCGCGTCATTCCGCGCCAGCGCGCGGGCAGCGTTCATGTCGGTCCCGGCCTGCTGGGCCGCGTGATCGATGGCAATGGCGTGCCACTCGACGGGCTCGGACCCATCCAGTCGGACGAGCGCGTCAAACTACACGGCCAGACCATCAATCCACTGGCGCGGCATCCGATCGATACGCCGCTCGATGTCGGCGTGCGTTCGATCAACAGCCTGCTCACCGTCGGCCGCGGCCAGCGCATCGGGCTGTTCGCCGGATCGGGCGTCGGCAAATCGGTGCTGCTCGGCATGATGGCGCGATATACCAGCGCCGACGTGATCGTCGTCGGCCTCATCGGCGAGCGCGGCCGCGAAGTGAAGGAATTCGTCGAACGCATCCTCGGGCCGGATGGGCGCCGCCGCTCGGTCGTCGTTGCATCCCCGGCCGACAATCCGCCGCTGATCCGCCTGCATGGCGCGTGGCTCGCGACGTCGATCGCCGAATATTTCCGCGAGCGCGGACTGTCCGTGCTGCTGATCATGGATTCACTGACGCGTTTCGCCCAGGCGCAGCGCGAGATCGGTCTCGCCATCGGCGAGGCGCCCGCGACGCGTGGATATCCGCCCTCGGTGTTCGCGCGCCTGCCGGCGCTGGTCGAACGCGCCGGCAACGGCGCGAAGGGCAAGGGCTCGATCACCGCGTTCTACACCGTGCTCACCGAAGGCGACGACCAGCAGGACCCGATCGCCGATTCGGCCCGCGCGATTCTCGACGGCCACGTGGTGCTGTCGCGGCGCATCGCCGAGGCCGGCCAGTATCCGGCGATCGACGTCGAAGCCTCGGTCAGCCGCGTCATGCACGAAATCATTCCGCACGAACACGCCGAACTCGTGCGCCGCTTCCGTCAGACGCTCGCGATCTACCAGCAGAACCGCGATCTCATCAACATCGGCGCCTACCAGAAGGGTTCCGATCCGCGCATCGACGCCGCCATCGAGTTGTGGCCGGCGATGCAGAAATTCCTCATGCAGCCGATCGAGCAGCGCGTCGGGCACGCCGAAGCTGTCAACGCGCTGCGCCAGTTGTTCCCCAAATGAAGAAACGCTCCGAACGTCTCGATGTCGTCCAGCAGGTCGCCGCGCGCGCCGAGCAGGAGCGCGCAAAACGCGTCGGCGACGCCGAGCGCCACCTGGCCGACATGCAGGACAAACTCCAGGCGTTGGAGAAATACCGCGGAGAGTACGAGGCCGGCTTCGCGAAACGCGCCGGCTCCGGAGTCGATGTCGTCGGCATGCGGGACTTCCAGACTTTCATGGCCAAACTCGCCGAAGCGCTTGGCCAGCAGCGCGAGCTGGTGGCCCTCGCGCGCAGCGCCCTCGAGGCGCAACGCACGCATTGGCGCGAGGCCGCACAGCGTTCGCACGTGGTCGACACGCTTGCCGAGCGCTGGCAGGGCGAGGAGAACCGCGCCGCGCTGCGCCGGGATCAGCAGGAAAGCGATGAGCTTTCACAACAACAACGCCCGAACATTCGAGAACGCAACTCATGATTGCCGCGCCCATGTCGACGCCGCCGGATATCGCCAACGCGGATACGCCAGCCAACGCATCCGCATCCGCGCCCGCATCCGCGCGCGCGACGCCGTTTGATTTCATCCTGGCGCTCGAGGCACTGGCCGCCAGCGCCGCCGAGCAGCAGGCGGCCGCGAGCGCGGGCGCCGCGACACTCGAGGCGGATTTGTCCGGACTGGAAGACGAACCCCAGCTCGACGAACTCGACGAGGACACGGAAGAAGGCTCGCTGGAATTTCTCGCGGGCCTTCTGAATGTGGCGCAGCGTCCGGCGACTCCGGCGGATGCCGGATCGCAGCCGGACGGCGCGTCGTCGGGCACCGCGGTCACCCCGCAGCAGGCGGACGCCGGCAAGGATCCCGCTGCCAATACCGCTGGCAATGCCGCCGGCGCGATGGCGCTCGCGGGTGTGCTGGCCGAGCAGGGCGCCGCGGATGAGGCGGCCCTGGCGGGCGTGGACGCAAGCGCAGCGCCGGCGCGCGCCAACGAACTTCTGGCGCAGGCCCCGCGGGCGGCGCCTGCGACCGTCACCCAGACGACCATCGCGACTCACGTGCGCGATCCGCGCTGGGCGGAGGATTTCGGCACCCGCATCACGACGCTGGTGCGCGGTGGCGAATCACAGGCCGCCCTGCAGCTTTCACCCGTGGATCTCGGCCCGGTCGACGTCACCGTCACCGTCCGCGATTCGCAGGCGACTATCCACTTCAGCGCGGCGCAGTCGGAAACGCGCGCCCTCATCGAAGCTTCGCTGCCGAAGCTGCGCGAAATGCTGGCCGCGCAAGGGTTCAGTCTGCTCGACGCCAGCGTCTCTCAGGGTTTCACCCAGCGGGGGCGGCCGGAACTGGCGGGTGTGCCGCGGCCCGGCATCGATTCGGTGGCCGACAGCGAGCCCGTGACCTTGACGCGTATCTCGGGACTGCTCGACCTCTACGCCTGATTCTTTCGCCGGCCCACGGCGCGCCATTCGTCGCGCGCCAATAAACCGTCACCCGCGCGGCACTTTTCGTGATGCCTTTCACGCTTCGGGCGTGGCACGCACGTTGCACCACAGTCTGTAACGAACGACAGGAAATGCGTGCATGGCAGACGAGAACGAGCCGGTCGAGGGCGCGGAATCCGCGGGCGGCAAGAAGAAAGGCAAAGGCCTGATCATCATCATCGCCCTCGTGGTGCTGCTGGGCGGCGGCGCGGGCGGATGGTTCATGTTCGGCAACAAGGCCGCGAAGAAACCCGACGCGGTCCAACTACTGCCGCCGCGCTACATCACGTTCGAGCCCGCGTTCGTCGTGAACTTCGAGTCGCAGTCCATGGTGCGCTTCCTGCAGGTCCAGGTCGGCGTCATGACGCGCGAGCCCGCGATCGAAACGATGATCAAGGACAACGATCCGCGCGTTCGCAACGACCTGCTGATGATCCTCAGCAATCAGACCTTCGAAGCGGCTTCCACGGCCGAAGGCAAAGAGGAATTGCGCAAGCGCTGCCTCGAGAGCATCCGCGCCATCGTGCTCGAGTTGAAGGGCGATCCCAAGCAGGTCGAAGCCCTCTATTTCACTTCCTTCGTGATGCAGTAGCCGGAGACGACCGATGAGCGGACAGGAAGTACTCAACCAGGACGAAATCGACGCGCTGCTCAACGGCGTCGACGCCGGCGCAGTCAGCACCGACCCGGCGCCCGCGCCCGGTGAAACACGTCTCTACGATTTCAGCCGCGAGATGGGCATCGTGCGCGGCCGCATGCCGACGCTCGAGATGGTCAACGAGCGCATGGCGCGCCTGCTGCGCGTGAGCCTCTACAACCTCCTGCGCCGCACCGTCGA
This sequence comes from Alcaligenaceae bacterium, assembly GCA_036677145.1. Lineage (GTDB taxonomy): Bacteria > Pseudomonadota > Gammaproteobacteria > Steroidobacterales > Steroidobacteraceae > CADEED01. The sequence continues at coordinate 16,975 of JAKFFF010000109.1, read as the reverse complement.
GCTGTCGGTCGGCCAGATCCAGATGAAGAAGTTCAGCGAGTACACGCAGGGGCTGACGCTGCCGGTGAACCTGAACCTCGTGAAGATCAACCCGCTGCGCGGCACCGGGCTGTTCGTGCTCGATCCGAAACTTGTGTTCGCCATCGTCGACAACTTCTTCGGCGGCGTCGGCCGTCACATGAAGATCGAAGGCCGCGAATTCACGCCGACCGAGCTGCGCATCGTGCAGATGCTGTTGCGCAGCGCGTTCACCGACATGCGCGAGGCGTGGACGCCGCTCGCGAACATCGAAGTCGAATACCTCAGCTCCGAAATCAATCCGAACTTCGCCAGCATCGTCACACCCTCCGAGGTCGTGGTGGTGTGTCCGTTCCAGATCACGCTCGACGGCGGTGGCGGACCGATGCACATCGTGATGCCGTACTCGATGATCGAGCCACTGCGCGAGGTGCTCGACTCCGGCGTGCAATCCGATCGCGCCGAGCAGGACGAACGCTGGATCTCCTCGCTCAAGGACGGACTGCAGGACGCGGAAGTCGAACTCAGCACCGTGCTCGGCAGCGGCAGCATCACGCTGTCGCAACTCGTCGAGCTCAAGGCGGGCGACGTCCTGCCCTGCGATTTTTCCGGCAAGGCCACCGTACTCGCCGAGGGCGTGCCGCTGTTCCGCGGCGCGTTCGGCGTGTCGCGCGGCCAGCAATGTGTGCGTTATGAACAGCGAATCCGCCGGCCCGGTCTCACGGCCGTGGAAGCGCTGCGCCGACCTACCTGAAGGAACTCAAGATGAATGCCAAAACTGAAGCGGCCGTCGCGCCGCAGGGCGCAGAGGGCGAGGGCAATGACGTCAATCTCGACGTCATTCTCGACGTGCCCGTCACGCTGTCGATGGAAGTCGGCCGCACGCGCATCCCGATCCGCAACCTGCTGCAGCTCAACCAGGGCAGCGTCGTCGAACTCGACCGCGCCGCGGGCGAGCCGCTCGACGTATTCGTCAACGGCACTCTCGTCGCGCACGGCGAAGTCGTCGTGGTCAACGAGAAATTCGGCATCCGCATCACGGACGTCGTGAGCCCGGCGGAACGCATCCGCAAGCTCAAGTAACCCATGTCGGATCCCACGCTGTTCGCCGCTCCCACGACGGCCGCGCACGCCGGCACGGCCGGTGGCACGCTCGAGGTCACCTTCGCGCTGCTGCTGGTGCTCGGCGTCATTGCGTTGCTCGCCTGGATGGCGCGCCGCATGCGGCGGATCAGCGTCGGCGGGCAGGACCGCATCCAGGTGCTCGGCGACCGCGCGTTGGGTCCGAAAGAACGCTGCGTGCTCGTGCGCGTCGGCGATACCGACATCCTCATCGGCGTTGCCGGCGGCAATGTGACACCGCTGCACGTGTTCCCCGCGGGCGCCAATACCAATGCGCCGCCCGCTCCCGAATCGCAGGGACCTGCGCTGCCTAACTTCCGCGATCTGCTGATGAAGAGCCTTGGCAAGGGCGGGGCGGGACGATGAACGCGCGCGCGATTCTGAAATTCCTGCTGCCTTGCCTGATGTTCGTGCCGATGCTGGCCGAAGCGGCGGCCACGGGCGGCGGAACGCTGCCGGCCGTCACCGTGACGACCAACCCGGGCGGCGGCCAGACTTATTCGCTGACGCTGCAAGTCCTGATCCTGATGACGGTGCTGACGCTGCTGCCGGCCATCGTGCTCATGATGACCGCCTTCACGCGCATCGTGATCGTGCTCGCCATCCTGCGGCAGGCGCTCGGCGCGGGCCAGACGCCGCCCAACCAGGTGCTTGTGGGCCTGGCGCTGTTCCTCACGCTGTTCGTCATGGCGCCCGTGATCGAGAAGATCAACACGGAAGCCGCGCAGCCCTATCTCGCCGGCACCATCGAAACCACGGTCGCGCTCGAACGCGCCATCGTGCCGCTCAAGGGTTTCATGCTCGAGCAGACGCGCGAGTCGGACATCGCGACATTCGTGCGCATCTCGGGCGGGAAGGGCTTCGCCACTCCGAACGACGTGCCGCTCAACATTCTCGTGCCGGCCTTCATGACCAGTGAATTGAAGACCGCGTTCCAGATCGGATTCCTGCTGTTCATTCCGTTCGTGATCATCGACCTGGTGGTCGCGAGCGTGCTCATGTCGATGGGCATGATGATGTTGTCGCCCGTGCTGATTTCGCTGCCGTTCAAGATCATGTTGTTCGTGCTGGTGGATGGCTGGGCGCTGGTGATGGGCACGCTGGCCCAGAGTTTTTTCAGATGACAGTTTCTTCAGGCAGGGCCAGAGCATGACTCCCGAAACCGTCGTTACCATCGGCCGCCACGCGCTCGAGATGACCCTCACGCTGTCGGCGCCGCTGCTGCTGACCGCGCTCGCGGTCGGTCTGATCGTCGGCATTTTCCAGGCGGCGACGCAGATCAACGAGATGACGCTGTCGTTCATCCCCAAACTGCTCGCGATGGCCGCGGTGCTCGCGATAACCGGGCCGTGGATGTTGCGCACGCTGGTCGAATACACGCGCAATCTCATCGAAAGCATTCCCGGGATGATCGGATAACCCCGTGCCCATTGCTCTGACAACTGGGCAACTCGAGGCGTGGGTGGCGGGCGCGTTTTTCCCGTTCGCGCGTATTGGCGCGTTCCTGATGGTCGCGCCGATGTTCGGCGCGCGGTTCGTGCCGGCGCGTATGCGTGTGTTGCTGGCGGTTGCGTTGACCGCGCTGGTCGCGCCGCTGATGCCCGACGCAGGCATCGCGCCGTTTTCGCCGCAGGGTGTCATCGTCGTCGCGCAACAGATGCTCATCGGTATCGCGCTCGGCTTCGCCATGCAGGTCGTCTTCGACGCCCTGGGGCTCGCAGGACAGTTGCTCGCCAACAGCATGGGCCTGTCGTTCGCCTTCAACGTCGATCCGCTGCGCGGCAGCAGCACGGCCGCGCTCGGCCAGCTCTACATCATTCTCGCGACGCTGGTGTTCCTGGCGCTCGACGGCCACCTCGTGCTGCTCGACGTGCTCTCCGGCGGCTTCTCGACCTTGCCGATCGGCACCACGGGACTCGGGCGCGAAGGACTCTGGTCGCTGGTGTTGTGGGGCGGGCAGTTATTCTCCGGCGCCATCTCCATCGCGCTGCCCGGAATCACCGCGCTGCTGATCGTCAATCTCGCGTTCGGCGTGGTGAGCCGCGCGGCCCCGGCGCTCAACCTCTTCGCCGTCGGTTTCCCGGTTTCACTCGTCATCGGCCTGGTGGTCGTGCTGGCCGGTATCGGTCCGCTGACCGAGGGCATCACGACACTCATCGCGCAGGGCTTCCAGTTCCTGCGCGCGTTGAGCGGGGGCTGACGCCATGTCCGAGAGTGGCCAGGAACGTACCGAACAAGCTACACCGAAGCGCCTGCAGGAGGCGCGCAAGAAAGGCCAGGTGCCGCGCTCTGCCGAGCTGTCGATGGCGGCGGTGTGCATCTCGGCCGCGGCGGCTATCTACTCCCTGGGGCAGATGTCGACCGGCCAATTCATAGATTTCATGCGCGACATGCTGAGCCTGTCGCACGCGCAGGCCATGTCCGCCGACGCCATCTGGCCGGCGCTGCAGTCGGCCGGTTCGCGCGCCATCCTGATCGTGCTGCCGATTCTCGGCGCGACTTTCTGCGCCGCGCTGGCGGCGCCGCTGGTGATTGGCGGCTGGAATTTCTCGACCCAGGCGCTCGCGCCGCAGTTCGGGCGCATCAACCCGGGCAAGGGTATCGGCCGCATGTTCTCCGCCCGCGCGCTGATCGAGCTCTGCAAGGGTCTCGCCAAGGTTTTCGTCATCGGGGTGATCGCATTCATCCTGATCAAGGCGCTCACGCCGCAGCTCATGGGCCTGACCGCCGAGCCGGTAAACGCCGCCATCGGGCATGCCGGATCACTCATCTCGTACTCGCTGCTCGTGCTGGTGTGCGGGCTCGCGATCATCGCGGCGATCGACGTGCCGTTCCAGCTCTGGCAGCACTCGAAGGACCTGCGCATGACCCGCGAGGAAGTGCGCGAGGAATACAAGGAAAGCGAAGGCTCGCCCGAGACCCGCGGCCGCATCCGTGAAGCGCAGCGCGAGTTGTCGCGCGGCCGGATGTTGCAGGAAGTGCCGACCGCGGACGTGGTGGTAACCAACCCGACCCATTTCTCCGTCGCGCTGCGGTACGACGACAAGAAGATGCGCGCGCCGGTCGTGGTCGCCAAGGGCACGGACCTGCTGGCCGCGAAGATTCGCGAGATCGCCGCCGAACACGGCGTGCCGGTCATCGAAGCGCCGCCGTTGGCGCGCGCCCTGCATCGCAGCGTGGACATCGGGCGTGAAGTGCCCGCGGCGCTGTATGTGGCCGTCGCGCAGGTGCTCACGTACGTGTTCCAGCTGCGCGCCGCGCGTGAGCGCGGCATGGCGCCGCCTCCGGCGCCCAGTTTTGATCCGCCCCCGGCACCGCCGCAGACCATTCAGTAAGGAATCATGGCCCTCGCAGACGACAATGCAGGAAGTGGAATGGGCGCGATGATGCGTGTGGGCATCGGCGTGCCGGTCGGACTCATCGCGATCCTCGCGATGATGATCCTGCCGCTGCCGCCGCTGATGCTCGACGTGTTGTTCACGTTCAACATCGCGCTGTCGCTGATCATCGTGATGGCGGTGTTCCAGGTCAAAAGACCGCTCGAGTTCGCGATCTTCCCGACCGTGCTGCTGCTGGTCACGATCCTGCGCCTCGCGCTCAACGTCGCCTCGACGCGTGTCGTACTCATGCACGGCCACGAGGGCTCGCATGCGGCCGGCAAGGTCATCGCGGCTTTCGGCGAATTCGTGATCGGCGGCAACTACGCCGTCGGCGTGGTGGTGTTCATCATCCTGACCATCATCAACTTCGTGGTCGTCACGAAGGGCGCGGGCCGCGTGTCGGAAGTCTCGGCGCGTTTCGCGTTGGATTCGATGCCCGGCAAGCAGATGGCCATCGACGCCGACATGAACGCCGGCATCATCACGCAGGACGAAGCCCGCCAGCGCCGCGCCGAAGTGCGCGCCGAATCGGATTTCTACGGCTCGATGGACGGCGCCAGCAAGTTCGTTCGCGGCGACGCGATCGCCGGCATCCTGATCCTGGTCATCAACATTGTCGGTGGCCTGCTGATCGGCACGATGATGCACGACCTGCCGGTGGGCGAAGCGGGGCGCACTTACACACTGCTGACGATTGGTGACGGTCTCGTGGCGCAGATCCCGGGCCTGCTGCTGTCGGTCGCGGTCGCCATCATCGTCACGCGTATCTCGCGCGAGCAGGACATCGGCCAGGAGCTCGGCAAACAATTGTTTGGCCAGCCCAAGGCGCTCGGTGTTGCCGCGGCCGTGCTCGGCATCATGGGCCTGATCCCCGGCATGCCGAATCTCGTGTTCCTCTCGATCGCGGGGTTGTGTGGCTGGGGCGCGTGGCGCGTCTCGCAGAAGCTCAAACAACCCGTTGTCGAAGAAATCGTGGCCCCGGAGGCCGAGCCGGCGCCGTCGCCCGAGTCGCAGGAATTGTCCTGGGAAGACGTGCGTCCGATCGACGTCGTCGGACTGGAAGTCGGTTACCGGCTCGTGCCGCTGGTCGATCGCACCAAGGGCGGCGATCTGCTGGCGCGCATCCGTGGCATCCGCCGCAAGCTCACGCAGGAGCTCGGCTTCCTCGTGCAGCCCGTGCACATCCGCGACAACCTGGAATTGGGACCGAACGCTTACCGCATCCGGCTTGCCGGGGTCGCCATCGGCGAAAGCGTCGTGCATCCGGACCGCGAACTCGCGATCAATCCGGGGCGGGTGTTTGGACCGCTCACAGGCATCGCGACGCACGATCCGGCGTTCGGCATGGAAGCCACCTGGATCGAGCCGTCGATGCGCGAGCATGCGCAGTCGCTCGGTTACACCGTGGTCGACGCCGCGACGGTCATCGCGACGCACCTCTCGCACCTGATCCAGATGCACGCGCACGAGTTGTTTGGCCACGAAGAGGCCGAGCAACTCCTGAAGAATCTCGCGAAGGTGTCGCCCAAGCTGGTCGACGAACTCGTGCCGAAGGTGCTGCCGCTCGCGACCATCGTGCGCGTCATGCAGGGCCTGCTATCCGAACGCGTGCCGATCCGCAACGTCCGGGCGATCGTCGAAGCTCTGGCGGAAGCCGGTCCGCGCACGCAGGACACACAGCAGCTCATCGCGCAGGTCAGGGTTGCCCTGGGTCGGCAGATCGTCCAGGACATCGTCGGACTCGCCGAAGAGTTGCCCGTCATCACACTCGAGCCAGATCTCGAGCGCCTATTGTCAAACGGACTCGCAAATCCGGCCGCAAGTCCGGGTCTGGAGCCAGGGCTGGCAGACCGCTTGCAACGAGGTCTACAGGAAGCCGCACAGCGTCAAGAACGTGGCGGCGAACCGGCGGTGTTGCTGACACCTCCGGCGCTGCGCGCGGCACTGGCAAGGTTTTTCCGCGTGAGCGTCCCGGGTCTGCATGTGCTGGCCTGGAACGAGCTGCCTGACAACCGCAAGGTGCGCATGGTCACCGCGGTGGGCAGCCGCTGACGGGAATGTTTGAGGGACATCTGAAAACATGAAAATTCAAAGATACATCGCCCGTGACATGCGCAACGCGCTGGCCCAGGTGCGTGAAGCGCTCGGCCCCGATGCCGTGATCCTCTCGTCGGGTCGCGTCGGCGATGACGTCGAAGTGGTGGCCGCGGTCGACTTCGAAGTCGCGCGCGCCGTCGAGTCCGCGCCGCAGATCCCGCGCGCAGCCGCGCCGCGAGTGGATACCCCGCTGCGTCCGGAAGCCGCGCCGCGCGCGGCCAGCTCGCCCACCTCCGCGCTGGAAGCCCGCGCCGCCGAAGCGGCCCGCGCCCGCCGCGCCTCCTCACAACTTTCCGAGCAGATCGCCCCGGCCGCGCCCGCCGTGCAGATTCCGCAGACCGCCGGCGCGAGTCCCGAAGCGCTCGCCGATGAAATGAAGAACATGCGCCGCATGCTGGAGTCCCAGCTCGCGACGCTCGCCTGGAACGATCTGTCACGCCGCTCGCCGATGCAGGCCGCGATGCTCAAGGAGCTCGCGCAGATCGGCATCACGCAGGACCTGTCGAATTCCCTGGTGCGCAAGATTCCCGCGGAGCTCACCTTCGCGGCCGCGCGCCGTTTCGCGCTCGCGACCATCGCGCGCACGCTGCAGGTCACCGGCGACCGCTGGCTGGAGCAGGGTGGCATCGTCGCGTTCGCCGGTCCCGCCGGCGCCGGCAAGACGACGCTGCTCGCGAAACTCGCGGCGCGCTGGGTGCTGCGTCATGGCCCGCGCAAGGTCGCGATGATTTCCGCCGACTCGGTGCGCATCGGCGCGCACGAGCAGATGCACACGCTCGGCCGCCTGCTCGGCGTCACGACGCACAACGCATACGACGTGAGCGAGTTGCCGGAGCTGCTGTACGAATGCCGCGGCTGCAAGTTCGTGATGATCGACACCGCGGGCGCGAGCCCGCGCGATCCGGAACTGGCGCGCCAACTCAGGCTGCTGCAGAACATGCAGGCCAGTGTCGAGACCGCGCTCGTGCTGCCGGCGAGCACGCAAGCCGGCGCCATCGACGAAGTGGTGCAGCGCTTCGCGCTCGCCAAACCCACCGCCTGCGTCATCACCAAGGTGGATGAAGCGGTCAGCCTGGGCGGAATCATTTCGGCTCTCGTGCGCCACAAGCTCGCGGCGGCCTACATCAGCGATGGCCAGCGCGTGCCCGAGGACCTGCAGGTTGCCCGTGCGCATGGTCTCGTGAGCCGTGCGGTGGAGATCGCCAGCCACAACGGTTCGACCGCCGACGACGAAGTCATGCAGCGCAGAATTTCAGGAGCGACGAATGCCCGGAACTAACAAGGCCAGCACGGGATTCGACGGCGCCACGCGCATCGCGAATCACAACCCGGTGCAGGTGATCGCGGTCACGGGCGGCAAGGGCGGCGTCGGAAAAACCACCGTCGCGGTGAATCTCGCCGCTTCGCTCGCCTCGCGCGGCAAGCAGGTGTTGCTGCTCGACGGCGATCTCGGCCTGGCGAACGTGGACGTCTTTCTCGGTCTCACGCCGCGTCTCACGCTCGCCGACGTGCTGGCCGGAACCTGCACGCTCGAAGAAATCGTGATCGACGCGCCGCAGGGTTTTCGCGTCGTGCCGGCCGCTTCGGGTATCACCCAGCTCGCCGAACTCGACACGCTCACGCACCTCGGGCTGGTGCGTGCGTTTGGTGATTTGTCGGCGCGTCTCGACGTCATGGTGGTGGACACCGCCCCGGGCATCGCGGGTTCGGTGCTGCAGTTTTCGCAGGCCGCGCAGCAGGTGCTGGTCGTTTTATGCGACGAGCCGGCGTCACTCACCGACGCCTATGCATTGATCAAGATTCTGAGCCGCGATCACGGCGTGAAGAAATTCCGGGTGCTCGTGAACCAGTCGCGCGGGAAGGGACTAGGACAGTCCCTGTTCCAGCGCTTCGAGCGTGTGGCGAGCCGTTTCCTCGAAGTGGAACTCGACTATGTCGGTGAAATCCCCGAGGACGCGTTCCTGCGCCGCTCGATCCGTGAACAGCGTCCCGTTGTGACGGCCTATCCGTCGAGTCCGGCCGCGATGGCCCTCAAGACGCTCGCACTGCGGGCCGATATGTGGCCGGTGGCGGAAGGACCGCGGGGCAATGTGGAGTTCTTTGTCGAGCGCCTGATCCGGCGGCCTTCAGTGCGCCTCGAGGTGGTTCGATGACAGGAGTCAGCGCTTACAGCCAGCGCGCCGGGGCCCGGGAAACCGAGCAGCTGGTGATGCGCCATGCCGAGCTGGTGAAGCGTATTGCCTATCACCTCGCCGGCAGGCTGCCGGCTTCGGTCGAGGTCGACGATCTCATCCAGGCGGGCATGCTCGGCCTGCTCGAGGCGGCGGCTAACTATTCCGCGGGGCGCGGCGCGAGTTTCGAAACTTACGCCGGCATCCGCATTCGGGGCGCGATGCTCGACGGGTTGCGCAAGCTCGACTGGGCGCCGCGCTCGGTGCATCGCAAGGCGCGCGCGGTGGCAACGGCCATCCGCGAGCTCGAGGCGGAGATCGGCCGCGAGGCGCGCGATTCGGACGTCGCGACCAAGATGGGGGTGAGCCTCGAGGAGTATCACAAGATCGTCGAGGACGCGGCGGGTTGCCAGATCGCGAGCCTCACGACGGAAGAGGGTGAGATCAACGCGCACGATCCGGACGCGGATCCGTTCCGGGACGTGATCGATGAAAGGTTTCGGAGTGCACTCACCGATGCGATCGCCGGGCTGCCGGAGCGCGAACGCACGGTGATGTCGCTCTACTACGACGATGAGCTGAATCTCAAGGAGATCGGCGCGGTGCTCAAGGTGAGCGAATCGCGCATCTGCCAGATCCACGGCCAGGCCCTGACGCGTCTGCAGGCGCGGTTGTCGGGATGGCGGGACCGGTTGTGAGAGGAGTGATGAAGTGAGCAATGCAATGAAGATTCTCGTGGTCGACGATTTTTCGACCATGCGGCGCTTGGTGAAGAACCTGCTGCACGAGCTGGGTTACACGGACGTCACCGAAGCGGACGACGGGGCTTCCGCGTTGCCGATGCTGAAGAAGGGCGCCTTCGAATTCCTCATCACCGACTGGAACATGCCCGGCATGGCCGGTCTCGACCTGCTCAAGGCCGTGCGCGCCGACGCGAAACTCGCGAAGCTGCCGGTGCTGATGCTCACGGCCGAGGCGAAACGCGAGCAGATCATCGAAGCCGCGCAGGCCGGTGTCAGCGGTTACGTGATCAAGCCGTTCACGGCCGCTACGCTCAAGGAAAAGATAGACAAGATTCTCGCCAGCAAGGCGGCGGCGGCTTAAAGGGCGCGACGACTCAGTTTCATGGACATACTTTCCGCCATAGGTTTTCTGCTCGCGATGGTCGCGGTGCTGGTCGGCGCCGTGCTCAAGGGCGCGGGTCTCAAGGCGCTGTTGTCGGCCGCCGCGTTCATGATCGTCGTGGTGGGCACCATTGCTTCGATTTTCATCCAGACGCCGCTGCCCGTATTCAAGCACGCGATGGCGCGGTTCTCGTGGATCTTCAAACCGCCGCAAATGGAAGCGGAAGCGCTCATCAAGAAGATCGTCGAGTGGAGCAATATCGCCAGAAAGCAAGGGTTGTTAGGTCTCGAGCCGCTGATCGAGAAGGAAGAGGACCCTTTCGTGAAGCGGGGTCTGCAGCTCGTGGTCGACGGCGGCGAGCCGGATGCCATCCGCGCGATCCTCGAGGTCGAGGTCAACTCGCGCGAGCAGCTCGATACGCGCGCGGCGAAGGTTTACGAAGGCATGGGTATCTACGCGCCCACGCTCGGCATCATCGGCGCGGTCCTCGGGCTCATGGCCGTCATGCAGAACCTGGCCGATCCCTCGAAGCTCGGCACGGGCATTGCCGCGGCGTTCACCGCCACGGTTTACGGCATCGGTTTCGCCAACCTGTTTTTCCTGCCGATCGCCGGCAAGCTCAAGGGCATCATCGCCGAGCAGAGCCACGTGCGTGAGATGGTGATCGAAGGCGTCGTGTCCATCGTGCTGGGCGAGAACCCGCGTGCCATCGAGTCCAAGCTCCATGGCTACCTGCACTAGAGGGGCAGCCCCCTTGGGTCGACATGGGTCGCAGACATAAAAAGCACGAAGAGCACGCCAACCACGAAGCCTGGGCCATTCCCTACGGCGACCTGGTCACGCTGCTGCTCGCGTTCTTCGTCGTGATGTACGCGATCTCCTCGATCAACGAGGGCAAGTTCCGCGTGTTGTCCGACTCGCTGCAGGCGGCATTCCGCGGCACGCCGAAAACTCTCGAGCCTATCCAGGTGGGCGAGAAGTCGCGCGGCTCCGGCGCGGACATCGCCGTGTCGATCGTTCAGCAGTCGATGATCGAAGGTCAGCCGCGCAAGATGCTCGAAGCCGTGCGAGTGGATGGCGTAGATGGTGAGGGCGCGGGACCGGCGAAACATCCGGGTGCGGGCCAGACCGGCCATGCCCAGCCCATGGACAAGAATTCTCCCTATGCCAAACAACTCGAGCGCGTCGCCGACGAACTCGAGCAGGCCCTGCAGGCGCTGATCGACGCGGACCTGGTCGCGGTGCGGCGCCAGGAATTCTGGCTCGAAGTCGAAGTGCGCACCGACATCCTGTTTCCGAGCGGCGTCGCGGTGCTCTCCGAAAAAGCGTTCCCGGCGCTCGACGCGCTCGCAGAGACGCTGGCGAAATATCCGAATCCCGTACGCGTCGAAGGACACACGGACGATCGCCCGATCAACACGACTCTGTTCCCGTCGAACTGGGAACTGTCCTCCGCGCGCGCCGCGAGCGTCGTGCACCGCTTCTCCAAACATGGCGTCTCCGCCTCGCGTCTCTCCGTGCTCGGTTTCGGCGAATTCCGTCCCGCGCAAGCCAATGACACCCCCGCGGGCCGCGGCGCGAATCGCCGCGTGATCATCGTGATCCTCGCGGGCGAGGGCGCGCCGGCGCCCGGTGACGCCGCGGGTTACGCGCAGCCCGGCGAGCCGGCGGCGCCGCTCGATCCGGCCGCGATCGAGGAGACTGGCACGAAACCTGCTCCTATCCCTGCAACAGTTGGTGCAGGCGCCAGTATTCCGGCGCAGGAGCAGAGGTGATGGATTTCGAAACGGCATTCCCGGTCCTACGCGCGGCGCTCTTGTTAGCCGCATTTCTCGGATTCGCCTGGGCGCTGCTGCGCATGCGGCGCGAATCTGCCGAGCAACTTGACAAGCTTCACATTGCCCAGCAGCAGGCGCTCACCGAAACCCGCGCGCTCGCCGAACGAGTGACCGCGCTCGCGACGCTGGTCGCCGCGCTGCCCCTGCGGACCGAACCGAAAGCCGAGGCCGAACCGCGGCCCGCCCCGCGCCGCGAAGCACCCGGCATGCGCAGCTACGAAACCGCCAAGCGCCTGGCGCGCTCGGGCGCCACGGTCGAAGAAATCGTCGCGACCTGCGGCGTGGCCGGCACCGAAGCCCGTCTGCTCCAGCGCCTGCATTGCACGGACCAGGAGCGCGCCTTCGACGCCGCCTGATGTCGCGCGCTGTGAAGCGCGTCTCATCAACTCATCCCTTCCCGCGGCCGACACAGTCCTGTGGGCGTGAGCCCGCGAGAGAGAGTCGTTGATGAATGACGCAGTGAACAATCCGGCGGCGGCAGCGCCCGGTCCGAAAGGGACTGGCCGCGTCGTGCTGGGCGTTTCCTGCACCTTCCACGAAGCGGTGGCGCTGCGCGCGCACCTGCTCGAACAGGCCGAGCTCCCCGGTCCTTACGTGATCGAAGGCGGCGCCGTCGAACAGATCGATACCGCCGGTGTGCAGCTCCTGCTCGCGTTCGCGCTCGATTGCCTGGAGCGCAACATCCACTACACCTGGCAGAGCCGCTCGGCGGCGCTCGACGACGCCATCCGGATCCTCGGCGTCGGCGCGCTGCTCGAAAGCCCGGGCGGCATGGCATGACGCTCGACCTCGCGCAATTCCACGACACGTTCTTCGCCGAGAGCAACGAGGCGCTCGACTCGATGGAGTCGGCACTGCTGAAGCTTTCAGCCGGTGAAGTCGACTCTGAATTGATCAACACGATTTTCCGCGTCGCGCATTCGATCAAGGGCGGCAGCGCCACTTTCGGTTTCACCGAAGTCGCCGCGTTCACGCACAAACTCGAAACGCTGCTCGACGAGTTGCGCGCCGGCAAGCGGCGCGTGGATCCGGCGCTGGTCGACACGTTGCTGCGCTCCTGCGACCTGATGCGTTCGATGCTCGCGGCGACACAGGCCAAACAATCCCTCGATGCCGCCGGCACCGCGGCGCTGAGCGCGGAAATAGAGCTCATCCTGGAGTCGCCCGCCGAAGCGCCGACCATGCGTGTTCCGGCGCTGCCGGCTTCCGTGCCCGCGGCCAGCGACCCGGCAACTTCGTCCGGTCCGCCGGGGTGGCGCATCCATTTCGCTCCCGGCCCCAAACTACTGCGCAACGGCAGCGATCCGCTGCGCATCCTGCGCGAGCTCGCGCGGCTCGGCGCCGTCGAATCGCGCGTCGATGCCAAGTGGGTCCCGCCGCTCGCCGAGCTCGATCCGGAAGAGTGCCGTCTCGCCTGGAGCATCGAGCTGACCGGCGACATCAAGGAGGCCGCGATCCGCGCGGTGTTCGAGTGGGTCGAAGCCGATTGCGTGAAGCTCGAGCCCTTCGGTTCGGCGGCAACGGCCATCGATGCCACGGTCATGATGCCGGCGCCGAAGTTCCTGGAACCGGTGCGTCCGGAGCCCGAGCCTGCACCAGAACCCAAACCAGCACCCGAGACCGCGATCGCGTCGCCAGTGTCCGCATCTCCCGCGGCCACGATGCTGATGCCTGCCTTGTCGGCGCCCGCCGCCGCGGCCGCCGCGCCATCAGCGACCGCGCCAATGGCGCAGGGCGATCACGGCTCCATCCGCGTCAGCACCGAAAAAATCGACGAGCTCATGAACTCCGTCGGCGAGCTCGTGATCACGCAGTCCGTACTCAACCAGCTCGCCGCGCCGCTCGAAGGCCGCGAGGCGCACGAGTTGCGCAGCGCGCTGGGCCAGCTCGAGCGTCACATGCGCGAACTGCAGGAAAGCGTCATGCGCGTGCGCATGCTGCCCATCAGTTCCGTGTTCAACCGCTTCCCGCGCCTGATCCGCGACCTGGGGCAGCGCCTGGGCAAGAAACTCGAACTGCGCATTTCGGGTGAACACACCGAGCTCGACAAGACCGTGCTCGAGAAGATAGGCGATCCGCTGGTGCACCTGATCCGCAATTCGATCGATCACGGCATCGAGACGCCGGAAGTGCGGCTCGCCGGCGGCAAGTCGGCGCATGGCGTAATCCAGCTGCACGCCTATCACAAGGGCGGCAGCGTGGTGGTCGAAGTGGGCGACGACGGCGGCGGCCTGAATCGCGAGCGCATTCTCGCGAAGGCGCGCGAACGCGGCCTGGTCGCGCCGGAAGAGGAGCTTTCCGACGAGCGCGTGAACAACCTGATTTTCCAGCCGGGCTTTTCGACCGCCGAGGTCGTGAGCGATGTATCCGGCCGCGGTGTCGGCATGGACGTGGTCAAGCGCAACATCAACGAGCTCGGCGGCTACGTGCAGATCTACTCGACGCCCGGCAAAGGCAGCATGGTGCGTATCCGGCTGCCGCTCACACTCGCGATCCTCGATGGCCAGCTCGCGCGTGTCGGCACCGAGGTGTACGTCGTGCCGATCGTCTCGATCGTCGAAACCATCCAGGTGCGCGCCGAGCAGGTCAGCACGATCGCCAATCGGGCGCAGGTCATCCGGCTGCGCGACGACTATCTACCCATCGTGCGGCTGCACGAGTTGTTCGACATCGAACCCGAGCACACCGATCTGCTGGATGGATTGCTGATGATCGTCGAGGCCGACGGCACGCGGGTCGGACTGTTCCTCGACGAACTGATGTCGCAGCAGCAGGTGGTCATCAAGAGCCTCGAGACGAATTTCCGGCCGATAACCGGCTTTGCAGGCGCGACCATGCTGGGCGACGGCCGCGTCGCGCTGATCCTCGACGTGCCCGGCGTCATCAGCCGGTTCCGTTCCCACGAGACACGCCACGATCCGGCCCGCGAGGCCGCATGAACATGCTTTCCACGCACGACAAAGCGATCAGCGCGCATCAGCAGGTCCTGACCTTCAGGCTCGCCGGCGAGGAATACGGCCTCGGCATTCTCGCCGTGCAGGAGATCCGCGGCTGGACGCCGGTGACGGCCATTCCGCACGCGCCGCCCTGGGTGCTCGGCGTCATCGATCTGCGCGGCGTCGTCGTGCCGATCATCGATTTGCGGCGGCGCCTTGCGCTGCCACCCGCCGAATTCGGTCCATCTACCGTGGTCATCGTGCTGCGGGTATCGACCAGCCTCGACGACCGCACCGTGGGCCTGGTGGTGGACGCGGTTTCCGATGTTCACGACATCGAAAGCTCGGCGCTGCGCCAGCTTCCGGACCTGGGAAGCCATGCCGCGAGCGAGATGATCAGCGGCCTCGCGCACGCCGATGGCAAGACACTCATTCTGCTCGACGCGGGACGGCTGGCGCACAGCACGTCCGCGCCGGCCGCACACTAGATTCGCAAGGAGATATCGATGACACGCAAGGGCAAGCCCGCCGCGAAGGCGAAACGAGGCAAGTCGGCAAACGGCAAGGCGGCCAAGCTGGCGGCGGCACAACGCGCCGAGGCTGCAAGGTACGCCGAAGTCGCGGCCATGGCCGATGCCGCGCGGCTCCAGGCCGCGACGGAGGCGGCCGAGGCGGCCTCCCAGGCGGAAGAAGCCGCCGCGATTGCGAAGGCGGCCCAGGCGAAGGTCAACGCCGAGCTCAAGGCGGCCCAGATCAAGGCTGCCATGGATCGTCAGGAGCTCGAGAGCCTGCGCGCCCAGATGGCGGCGATCGATCGCGCCCAGGGCGTAGTCGAGTTCGAACTCGATGGCTCGATCGTGTCGGTCAACCAGAACTTCCTCGACATGCTGGGTTACAAGCTCGAAGAAGTGCGCGGTAAACATCACCGCATGTTCGTCGAGCCGGCATTCGCCGCCGGGCCTGCGTACCGCGAGTTGTGGGAACTGCTGGGCCGCGGCGAGTGGCACGCGGGACAGTTCAAGCGCATCGGCAAGGACGGCCGCGAAGTGTGGGTGCACGCCTCGTACAACCCCATCCTCGATTCGAACGGCAAACCCTACAAGGTCGTGAAATATGCGACCGACGTGACGGAGCAGGTGCGCATCTCGCAGCAGCTCGAAAGCGCAGTCCAGGAGACCAGGGCGACGATCGACGCGGCAAGTCACGGCGACCTCACGCGCCGCATCGACACCGCCGGCAAGACCGGTGACGTCGCGGTGTTGTGTGCCGGCGTCAACTCGCTGCTCGAGGCGATCTCGAACATCGTTGCCGAGGTGAATGAGACCGTGGAGCTCGGCCAGCAGGGCGATCTCACGGCGCGCATCTCGCTCGATGGCAAGGTGGGCGCGTTCGAACACCTGTCGACCGGCATCAACTCGCTGGTCGAAAACATGATGCAGGTGGTCAAGCAGATCAAGACCGCCGCGCACGAAGTGGAAAACGGCGCCGAGGAAATCTCGCGCGGCAACGGCAATCTCTCGCAGCGCACCGAGGAGCAGGCTTCCAGCCTCGAGGAAACCGCCTCGTCGATGGAAGAGATGACTTCGACCGTCAAACAAACCGCCGACAACGCGGGCCAGGCGAATCAGCTCGCGATGGCCGCGCGCCAGCAGGCGGAGAAGGGTGGCGCCGTCGTCAGTTCCGCGGTGGCCGCGATGGGCGGTATCAACGCGGCGAGCAAGAAGATCGCCGACATCATCGGGGTCATCGACGAGATCGCGTTCCAGACCAACCTGCTCGCGCTCAACGCCGCGGTCGAGGCCGCGCGCGCCGGGGAGCAGGGCCGCGGCTTCGCGGTGGTTGCGACCGAGGTGCGCAATCTCGCCGGACGTTCGGCGACCGCCGCCAAGGAAATCAAATCGCTGATCCAGGACAGTGTCGCGAAGGTCGATGCGGGCAGCCGGCTGGTCGATGAATCGGGCCGCATGCTCGAGGAAATCGTGAACGCGGTGAAACGTGTCACCGACATCGTCGCGGAAATCGCCGCGGCGAGCCGCGAGCAGTCCGCCGGCATCGAACAGGTCAATCGCGCCGTCATGCAGATGGACGAAAGCACGCAGCAGAACGCGGCGCTGGTGGAGCAGGCCGCGGCCGCGAGCCAGGCAATCGTCGAGCAGGCGCACGGGCTGATCGGAGTCATCGCCGGTTACAACGTGGGCGCGATGGATGCTCCCGAGAAGAGCCCGTCGCAGGTCGCGGCCATGCTCGAACGCCGCGCGCCGGCGCCGCCAAGGCCGTGGACGCGCAAC
>JAKFFF010000108.1:0-1596 GCA_036677145.1 Alcaligenaceae bacterium | reverse complement strand
GCGCTTCCACGCGTACATGTACATCGACGACAACTGGCCGATGTTCGGGCTCTCGATGAACAGGTTGAGCGACTGCGACTGGTCGATGAAGGCGCCACGCTCGGCGGCCATGTCGATCAGCGAACGCATCGGCAGCTCCCACGCGGTGCGGTAGACGGCGCGCAGCGATTCGGGAATCTGCTCGATGCCCTGGATCGAACCCTCGGCCATCTTGATGCGGTCGCGCAGTTCCGCCGTCCACAGGCCCAGCGTCTTCAGTTCCTCGACCAGGTACTTGTTGACGACGAGGAAATCGCCCGACAGCGTCTCGCGCTTGAACAGGTTCGACACCTGCGGCTCGATGCACTCGTAGCAGCCGGCGATCGAGGCGATGGTCGCAGTCGGTGCGATCGCGATCAGTAGCGAGTTGCGCAGGCCGTGTTCGGCGATGCGCTTGCGCAGCGCGTCCCAGCGCGACGGTTCGGATGGCGTTACACCCCAGGCCTCGAACTGCAGCTCGCCCTGCGAGGCGCGGGTGTCGTCGAAGCTAGGGTGCCGGCCGTGCTCCATCGCCAGTTCGTTCGATGCCGACAGCGCGTGGAAGTAGATCGCCTCGGCGATCTCGCGCGAGAGCTTGCGCGCGGGCTCCGAGTCGAACGGCAGGCGCAGCTTGAAGAACACGTCCTGCAGGCCCATCGCGCCGAGCCCGACCGGGCGCCAGCGCAGGTTGGCGCGGCGCGCGGTCTCGATCGGGTAGAAGTTCAGGTCGATCACGCGGTCGAGCTGGCGCACGGCCAGGCGCACGGTCTCGGCCAGCTTGTCGAAGTCGAAGCGTCCGGCCTCGCCGTGCATCGGACCTTCCCGGTACAGCTCGACATGGTGCGAGAGATTGATCGAGCCCAGGTTGCACACCGCGGTTTCGTCCTGCGAGGTGACCTCGAGGATTTCGGTGCACAGGTTCGACAGGTGGATGACGTTCGCATCGCGCAGGGTCTGGTTCGAGGCGCGGTTGGACTTGTCCTTGAAGTTCATCCAGCCATTGCCGGTCTGCGCCAGCGTGCGCATCATCCGGCCGTAAAGCTCGCGCGCCTTGACCTTCTTGTGCGCGAGACCGGCGACTTCCGCCGCGGCGTAGGCGCGTTCGAAGGCCTCGCCGTACAGGTCGGTCAGCTGCGGCACCTTGTGCGGGTCGAACAGCGACCAGTCGGCATCCGCCTCGACCCGGCGCATGAACTCGTCCGGGATCCAGTTGGCCAGGTTGAGGTTGTGCGTGCGCCGCGCCTCGTCGCCGGTGTTGTCGCGCAATTCGAGGAACTCCTCGACGTCGGCATGCCACGGCTCCAGGTACACGCAGGCCGCGCCCTTGCGCTTGCCGCCCTGGTTGACCGCCGCGACCGACGCGTCGAGCGTCTTCAGCCACGGCACGATGCCGTTGCTCAGGCCGTTGGTCGAACGGATCAGCGAGCCGCGCGAACGGATGCGGGTGTAGCTCAAGCCGATGCCGCCGCTGAACTTGCTGAGCTTGGCCACGTCCATGTAGCGCTTGTAGATGCTTTCCAGCGAATCCTCGGGCGAGTCGAGCAGGAAGCAGCTCGAGAGCTGTTCGTGGGTGGTGCC
>JAKFFF010000107.1:0-3843 GCA_036677145.1 Alcaligenaceae bacterium | reverse complement strand
CGCGCTACGGCCTCGCCTCACGCGCCGAAGCGCTTGCCTACTGGCAGCACGCCGTGCTCGGCGCCCGACTGCGTGAATGCTGCGGGCTCGTGCTGGCCATCGAGGGCCGGACGGCGAACGAGATCTTCGGCTCGCCCGACGATCTGAAGCTGTGCTCGTCGATGACGCTGTTCGCCGCGGCGGCGCCGCGGGAGCCGTTGTTCGCTCGCGTGCTGGAAAAGTTCTATGGCGGCCGGGCCGACGCGCGCACGCTCGCACTGCTGTGAGGAAGCGACCGGCCGGGCGCGGTCTTGCCCGCCGCGACCATCGAACGTCGGGCGGCGAGCGCCACGAGCGCCGACGCTAGGGCGTGCTCACCGCCTTGTCCTGCGCGTCGCGTGGCTGATAGCCGCTGGGGCGGAACTGCGAGGATGCGCCGGCCTGGCGCTGCTCGTATTCGCTCACGCGGAACAGGCGCTCGTCGACGCTGCGCACGAACAGGGCGAACAGCGAAGCGACGAGCGACGCCAGCGCCAGCACGCCGACCGCCAGCGCAGAAGGCGTGCGTTCCGCGGGATCGACCACCGCGAAATAGCCGACGACCAGCAGCACCGCGCCGGACAGCGCCGCGACGAGCTGCAGGTTGTTGATGCGAACGATCCGCATGAGGACTCCGGAAAGATGGGGTGGCAACCACCAGCGCCACGGGAGCGGTTGTACCGCTCCAGAGGGGGCGTCCGGCACATTG
This sequence comes from Alcaligenaceae bacterium, assembly GCA_036677145.1. Classification (GTDB taxonomy): domain Bacteria; phylum Pseudomonadota; class Gammaproteobacteria; order Steroidobacterales; family Steroidobacteraceae; genus CADEED01. Next base: position 3,116 of record JAKFFF010000107.1, on the reverse strand, counting down.
CGCAGCGCACAGTCGCCGTGCGCGAGAACTTGTGCATCCATCTGCGTTGCGCGCCCGCCGCGCCGACGGGCTTGGGGGGCGATTTCGGAGCGGTCACCGACAAAGCCCGACCGCCCGCACGGCCATTGCCGCCGGCTCGACTCCTGCCGCACCGCGCCGGACTACAACCAGCATTCTCCGCAACGCTACAAGGAACTTCCGTGGATCTCGGTCTCGAATCGAAGCGCGCGCTGGTCACCGGCTCCACCGCCGGCATCGGCCTGGCCACCGCACGAGCACTCGCTCGCGAAGGCGCTCATGTCATCGTCAACGGCCGCACGCAGCGGCGCGTGGACGAGGCGGTGGCGAGCATCGCTTCTGCCCAGAAGAATGCCCGGGTGTCCGGCCTCGCACTCGACCTCGCCACCGCCGCGGGCTGCAAGGCACTCGTCGAGCAGCTCCCTGACGTCGACATCCTCGTCAACAACCTCGGCATATTCGAACCCAAGGCCTTCGAGGAGATACCGGACGAAGACTGGCTGCGCTTCTTCGAGACCAACGTGCTCAGCGGCATCCGCCTGTCGCGCCACTACGTGGCCGGCATGCGCGCGCGCAATTGGGGGCGCATCGTGTTCGTGTCCAGCGAATCGGGGCTGCAGATTCCCACCGAGATGATTCACTACGGCATGACCAAGACCGCCCAGCTCGCCGTCGCCCGCGGCCTGGCCGAAACGCTCTCGGGCACGGGCGTGACGGTCAACAGCGTGCTGCCCGGCCCCACTTCGTCGGAAGGCGTCGGCGGTTTCGTCGCCGAGCTGGCCAGAGCCCGAGGCGTGGACGTGGCCACCTTCGAGCGCGAGTTCTTCGCCTCGGCCCGGCCATCGTCGGTGCTCAAGCGCTTTGCCGCGCCGGAGGAGGTGGCGTCGATGATCGCCTACGTGTGCAGCCAGTGTGCTTCGGCCACCACGGGTGCGGCGCTGCGGGTGGACGGCGGGGTGGTGCGGTCCATTGCGTGAGACCCCTGCAGCGCCTCTCCGGTCAGGCTTGTTCGCCGGTCGATGAGCCGAACCAAGCGTGAACGGCCTGGCGGAGTGTCTGCAGGTATCGGCAGGAGGTGGAATCTGCCGGATACCGCCGTCCTCGCGAGCACGTCGCGACTACATCGAATAGTCGCCGCTCGCCTCGGGCTGAAAGAGGATCTCGAGCACTCGCGCTGCTCTTTCCTCCCCGGTCGGCAGGTGCCAGCGAGACACCGAGCCGACCCGAAGGCCGAGCAACCCCGAGCCCACCGGGGAAAGCACGGACACGAAACCGGCCGCCGGTTCGGCATCTTGCGGATAGCAGACCGTCAACTTGCTGCGCTGGCCGGTCTTGAGGTCCAGCAGGACGACCTGCGAATACATCGTCACGATGTCGGGCGCAACCTGACGCGACGGCACGATGTCCGCCATGTCGAGCGTCTGCGCAATCTGCTCGGTCTGTGGCGACGGCGGCGTGTGGCGATGTTGATTGTGGATGAGGGTCGTGAGCCGAACCTGATCCAGCTCGGTGAGCGTGCGTTCGGTGGCAAAGACTTCCATGGAGCACTCCTTTCGATGGGTGGCGGACGACTGCACGGGGCAGACGCACGACACAGCGCGGGCTAGATGGCCCGGCGATCGGAGGTTTTGCGCAACAGGGGAAGAAAGTGATCGCCGGGCTCAGAGATGTGCGGCCGGCAGTCGAGGAGGCATGCCGCTCCCGGCATGCAAAGCCGGCGCGCGCGAGCGGCCGGCGGTTTTCGCGAATCCCCGGCACATTGCGGCGCAATGCGTGCGGAGGGAGGAAGTTGCGCACATGCGGTCGATCATATTGGCGTCGCCACAAAGTTGCAAAGGGGTCGGCGAATGAGCACAAAACGCCCGTGCGACGTTCGTGCCACGCCCGCACTGCGCAGGGGCAGCCGCGGATGTGGGCGCGCTATCTCTCTGACTTTGCCCACGACCCCAGGCGCGCTTGCGCATCCGCGCCGATGCGCCGAACGAGCGTTCCCGCCCGCTCGATGCTCGTGATCAGATCCACGGCTTCGCCGGCCCAGACCACCGCCGTGTCGAGGTTGCCCGTCTGGGCAGCGGCTCGATAAGCGCCCCGCTCGGTGGCGAGCGCTGCGCTCAGCTCGCGCTCGCGGCCTTGCCAGCGTTGCATGAAGCGGTTGCGCAGCGCGCGCCCGGTGTAGGGGGACGGCCATGCCAGGTCCCGCACGGTGTCGAACACGGTGGTGCGCTCGGTCCCGTCTCCGTGCGCCGCAGCGATGAACTGTTTCGCCTCGTCGTGGCCCAAGGCCTCGTGGCTGGCATAGAAACGCGTGCCGATGAGCGCCCCATGGGCACCGAGCATCAACGCCGCCGCCAGTCCGCGGCCGTCGGCAATACCACCGGCAGCCACCACGGGTATCGGCGCCACCGCATCGACCACCGCAGGCACCAGCGGAAACGTCGATCGCCCGCCGCCATGTCCCCCGGCTTCGGTGCCCTGCGCCACGATGATGTCGGCACCGGCCTGCGCGGCCAGTCGAGCACCTGCCAGATCCTGCACCTGGCAGATCAGCCTGCATCCCGCTGCCTTGATGATCCTGGCATGCGGCCTCGGGTCGCCGAACGAAAGCAGGACCGCGTGTGGCCGGTAGCCGAGCACCAGTTCGACGACCCGCTCATCCACCGACCAGGTGATCAGGCCGACGCCCCACGCCTTCTCGGTCTCCCCCTTGACGCGCGACAGCTCCGTGCGCAACCACGCCGGGTCGCCGTACCCGCCACCGACGAAACCCAGCGCACCGGCATTGGACACGGCTGCAGCGAGGCGACCGCCCGACACACCGCCCATCGGTCCGAGCACGATCGGGTGCATCAGTCCGAACATCTCGGTCAGCTTCGTAGCGATCATCGATCTTCCTCGAAAGAGACGGTCAGACCTCGACGATGAAATCCGGGTCGAACCGCGGGTTCTCGTTCACGCCGGCCTGGGCATATCCGCGCGGATTGCACACGACACGCGTGCCTCGAAGGTCGTAGTCGAAGCTGTCGTGGGTGTGCCCGTGTATCCACAGGCGCACGCGTACCGAGCCGGCGAGCCGCTCGGCGTCGGAGACGAAGCAGGCA
>JAKFFF010000106.1:0-42966 GCA_036677145.1 Alcaligenaceae bacterium | reverse complement strand
GCCTTGAACACGAGATCTTCGTCGACCATGGCGCGACTATATGTGACCTTTTGGTCACATGTCAAAACCAACGATTCCGAGGCTGTTTTTCAGCCCTGAGCGTGAAGGGCTTAGTCGATCAGTGCCTGGTAGACCGCCGCGGTGAACTTGTCGCGGATGTCCGTGCTGTTGGGCAGCTGCTGGATCATCAGCACGGTGGTCAGGCGCTCTTCGGGGTCGACGCGGTAGTAAGTTCCGTACGCGCCGCCCCAGCCGAACGAACCGACGGATTCCATGCCTGGGCCGTAACGGTCATGAGTCTCGAAGCCGAATCCGAACCCGGTCGTATTCGCGCCGCGGATCGTGCCGACCTGGTTGGTCGTCATGAGCCGCACCGCATGCGGCGACAGGATACGTACCTTGCCGAGTGCGCCGCCGTTGCGCATCGCCTCGAGGAACGTAGCGTAGTCGCGAGCCGTGGAAACGAGGCCCGCGCCGCCGGAGAAACTCTTTCGCGGACCGTCGACGTAATGACCCTGGCCCTTTTGCCCCTCGGGCTGTCTTACGGCCTTGCCGTCCGCGTCACTGCCATACACGGTGGCGAGACGATCGCGCTGATCCTGCGGCACGAAGAAGTACGTGTCCTTCATGCCGAGCGGCCCGAGGATCCGGCTCTGTAGATAGTCGGCGAGCGACATGCCCGACGCCTTCTCGACGATGCAACCGAGGATGTCCGTGCTGTAGCCGTACACGAACGCGTCGCCGGGCTGCGCGTACGCGGGCAGGGTCCCGAGGCGCTCCATCGAATCGCAGATCGGCTCGTCCTTGTCGGCGAAGTACCACCCGAAGCCGGCCGCGGGTCCAAGTCCTTTCGCTTCGTACTGCGATGCGAATCCTGGACTCGTTCCGTACGAATAGCCCGACGTGTGCGTGAGCAGGTCCTTGATGTTTACCGGGCGCTTCGCGCCAACGAATGTTGTGTTCGACGCCGTGTCGCCCTGCGTTGCGACCGTGGTCGCAGCGAACGACGGGATGTACTTGCCCGCCGGGTCGAACAGCGAAAGCTTCCCTTCCTCCATCAGAATGAGGATGGCGGCGCTCGTGATCGCCTTGGTCTGGGACGCGATGCGGAACTCGGTGTCGAGTGCCATCCTGCGATTCGCTTCCTTGTCCGACCAGCCCACCACCTTCTGGTAGACCGGCTTTCCGTCGCGCAAGACAAGCGCGACGATGCCGGCGATGCGGCCATCGTTCACGTAGCCGTCGAGCAGCGCATCCACGCGTGCGAGGCGCTCGACCGAAAAGCCGTTGCGCAGCGTGTCGGCCTGCGCGGGTTGTGAGGATGCGAACGTGAGCGCGGCGACGGCCGCCGCAAGAAACTTCTTCGACATGCGATTCCCCCTGCACCGGCAACCGCCGGCGCCCGAAGGTTATCGCAACCGGCCTGCGATCAAGAAGCCCGCAGGTCGGCGGTCCATTCTCCGACCGTGCGCGCTTCCGCCTCGTGCGGATCGTCGCGCCATGTTTCGCGCAGCGCGGCCGCATACCACTCCTGCATCGACGGCAGCGCCAGCAATTGCGCGGCATAGCGGCGCGCGGCGGGATTCACGGGTGGCTCATAAGTCTGGATGCGGAAGGCGACGGGAGCGAAAAACGCGTCCACGGCACAGAACTGCGCGCCCGTCAGGAACGGCCCGCCGAAGCGGCCGAGGCCATCGGCCCACAGTTCCTCGAGTCGCGCGAGATCGCGCTGCAAGGCAGGGCTCACTCTGTGCAACTTCACGCGGATCCCGCAATTCATCGTGCATACGTCGCGCAACGCGAAGTACCCCGAGTGCATCTCCGCCGCCGCCGAGCGGGCGAACGCGCGCGCCGCGGCTTCGGACGGCCACACCCCGGCGTGGCGCTCGCCGACGTACTCGGTGATGGCGAGCGAGTCCCAGACGGTTATTGATCCATCGACGAGGCAGGGGACTTTGCCGGTAGGAGAAAATGCACGGAAGGTCTCCGGATCACCACCACCGAAGGGCACGAGCCGCTCGCGAAACGGAATGCCGAGCTCGCGCAGCAGCACCCAGGGCCGCAGCGACCACGAGGAATAATTCTTGTTGCCGATGAACAGGTCGTACATGTGTCAATGCCCGCGATGCCGAGACGTCTCATCCCCGCGCGGCTCGCCACGGCGGGGCAGGTGGCGTTGAGTGTAAGCGATCTGCCCGCGGTGCGCTCAGGCACGTCGCGGCCGTATTGACTAACTACCGTCCGGGAACCAGAGCGCGACCACGGCGCCGCCGCCGTCGCGATTGCCGATGCGCAGGCGCCCCCCATGGGCTTCGACGATTTCGCGGCAGAGCGTCAGGCCCAGGCCGGTACCAGTCTCCTTGGTGGAATAAAACGGCACCAGCGCATTCTCGAGGGCTGACGCGGTGAAGCCCGGCCCGCGGTCGCGCACTTCGATGGCGAAGGCGCCCGGCGCAGGGGTCACGGCGAGTTCGATGTCCGCGGCCGGCGACCCCGATTCGCGCGCGTTCTTGAGCAGGTTGATCAACGCCTGCTCGATCTGCGCCGTGTCGACACTCGCGGCATTACTCGGCAGCGTTCCGGCGAGCCTGAACTCGGCCACGATCCGCAGTCTCTCGAGCAACACTGGCCATGCGACGGGGGCGATGCGGGGACGCGGCAGCTTCGCGAACTGCGCATAGCCGTCGATGAAACCCGCCAGGTGCCGCGCGCGGCCTTCGATGGTGGCGAACACGCGGCTGAGCTGCTCCGGGTCGGGCGCGTTCGCGAGGATCTGTCCGGAGTGCGCGAGCGAGGAGATCGGTGCGAGCGAATTGTTCAGTTCGTGGGCGATCACGCGGATCACTTTCTTCCAGGTGGCGACTTCCTGGGAATTGATCTCGCGCGTGAGTTGTTTGAACAGCAACAGGCGATGCGGCATGGCATTCAGCAGGAAGCGCCGCTGCGAGACGTGAAAGACCTCGGGCTCGCCGGCGAGTTCGAGTGTGAACAGGGTATCGCCGCCGCGGGCGACGGCCTCGCGCAGCGGCGCGGGCGCCGCGTCGAGGTAGGCGCTGAAGCGGCCACCCTCGAGCCGGCGGCCCGCGGCAAACAACTTGCGTGCGGTCGCGTTCGTGTACAGCACCGCGTCGGAGTCGCTGGTCAGCACCAGCGCGAGCGGCGTGGCCTGGATGACGGTGTCGAGCATGAGCTCACGTTGATAGAGGCTGTGGCGCTCGACCCGCAGGCGGTCTCCAATGCCGTTATAGGCGTCGACCGCCTCCCCCAGCTCGTCGCGCGTGCGGTTGGTCACGCTCACGCTGAAGTCGCGGTCCTTGAGACTGGATATGCCATCAGCGAGCGCGCGCGCGACGCGGCTCCAGCGGCGCGTCATGGTGGTTCCCGCCCACACGACCAGCGGCGTCAGGACCAGCGCGGCGACGACCGCGGCCATTCCGCGTGAGGCGATGTAATGCGCGGCCTGGGCATAGGCGATCGCGCCCAGTACCGCGCCTCCGCTCAGCCACAACGTGGCCCAGCCGGCCATGGAAAAGCGCCAGCGCATTCGGCGGGGCCCCGGGGTGCGGGCCTCAGCGGCCCGGGGACTCCTTGATCCCGAGCTTTTCCATGCGGCGGTAGAGAGCCTGGCGGCTGATGCCGAGCTGTCGCGCCGCCTGCGCGACGATGTGGCCCGACTCGGTCAACACGCGTTCGATCGAAGCGCGATCGAGCACGGGCTCGTCCGAGCGCGCGGGGAAAACGGCCGGGAGGTTCAATGTCGCGGCGGTGATGGGCGCGGCTCCCGCGAGCAGCGCGGCGCGTTGCAGCACGTTGCGCAGCTCGCGGACGTTTCCCGGCCAGGAGTAGTTGAGCAGCGCGCGTTCGGCGTCACTCGTGAGGCGCACACCCTTGTCGAGGAACGCGCGCGCCAGCGGCAACACGTCGTCGCGACGTTCGGCGAGCGGCGGCAGCGTGAGTTCGATGACCGACAGACGATAATAGAGATCTTCGCGGAATCGGCCGACCCGCATCGCATCGCGCAGCGGCAGGTTGGTCGCCGCGACCACGCGCACGTTCGCCTTGCGGGTCGTATTGCTGCCGAGCCGTTCGTATTCGCCGGTCTGCAACACGCGCAGTAGTTTGGCCTGGCCCGCGGGCGGCAGATTGCCGATCTCGTCGAGGAACAACGTGCCGCCGTCGGCGGCCTCGAAGCGGCCGGGGCGGGCCTTGGCGCCCGTGAACGCGCCGGCCTCGGTCCCGAAGAGCTCGGCTTCGATGAGCTGGTCGGGCAGGGCGCCCGCATTGACCTTGATGTAGGGCTGGTTGCGGCGCGCGGAGTTGGCGTGCACGAGGTCGGCGAGGACTTCCTTGCCCGCGCCGTTGGGTCCGGTGATCAGCACGGAGACGTCCGCATGCGCCACCTGTGCGGCCATGGATGCGACGGTGTGCATGGCCTCGCTTTCGTAGATCAAGCCGCGCAAGTCATAACGCTCGGCGAGCGTCGCGCGCGCCTCCGCGCGGCTAGCGCGCCGCTGGATGTTTTCTTCGACCGCCGCGCGCAGCTCGAGCAGGTTGCGCACGGTGGTCAACAGTCGCGCATCGTCCCAGGGCTTGGCTATGTAGTCGGCGGCGCCGGCCTTCACGAGATCGACGGCCGTCTCCAGGTGCGTCCAGGCAGTGAGCAGGATGACTGGAACATCGGGGTGCAGGGCGCGCAGTTCCTTGAACAGTGCGACGCCTTCCTCGCCCGAGGTCGCGTCGCGCCGGAAGTTCATGTCCTGGATCACGAGGTCGACTTCCTGGGAGCGCACGGTCGCGAGTGCCTCGGCGGGAGATGAAGCGCCGAGCACTCGCGCCCCGTGCAGGGACAACAGGATCTGGAAGGCCGTGCGTACGGCCTCGCTATCGTCGGCAACCAGTACGGTGCGGTGAGCCAGGCGATCCTCGACATGAGAGGTAACTGAGGTCATGCCTGAGACGTTGAGGATCGTCCGCGGGTTGCAAACGGTCGCCATGAATTCACTCCGCGTACCCGCCTAGATGTTCCGTGTCGCCATGGCCGGGGACACTTTTGCGGCGCGCAACGAGGGCTGCCAGGCGGCTGCTTGACCCACTAACCACAGGCCCAGCACCCCGCCTACCAGGTAGTAGAGGTTGAGTCGGGGCAGTTCGTACTGGGTGGACAGCCAGTATCCGATGCCAAGCGCGAGGCCGCAGCCCACGACTACGCCCATGGTCGTGATCAGCCAGTTCTCGGTCATGAAGTAACGCACGATGTCGCGCCTGCGCGCGCCGACGGCGCGTCGCGTGCCGATCTGTCGGGTTCGCGTGTTCACGTTGAACGTCGCGAGCCCGAAGATTCCCAGCGAGCTGAATACGAGTACCAGGCCGGTGACGGTCGAAAGCGTTACGGCCATCAGCGAGTCACCCGCGTAACCACCGCGTTTCATATCGGACATTTTTTTGGCTTCGTCCAACCGCCGGCTCGGATCGCGCTTCATCAAGGCGACTTCGACGGCCCCCATGACACGGTCGAGCTCACCGGGCCGTGTGCGGACCACGTATTGCGTGGATGGATCGGGGCCCACGCTCGGGTACAGCATGGTGCGATCCACCTTGTCCCAACCCACCCAGGAGCCCTGCATGTGCTCGATGACACCCACGATCCTGATGGGATGGCTCTGGTCGTCGTACATGGTATTGCCGAGGATGGGCTGATCCTTGAACAAGGCCTTGCCCATTGCCTGGCTGATGACGGCGGTCGGTGGCCAGCCAGGTGCTTCCTTCGTTTTGTATTCGACCGTGTTGGGATCGAATGTCGTGCCCGCCGACAGTGTGACCCCCAGCGTCTTTACCGCGTGGTCGTCCGTCGCAAAGGTATTCGCTGGCGAGTTTTCGCCCTTCTTGTTAGGAAGCGAATAAAACAAACTGGAATTGCCGCTACCAGACAATGGCACCTGCTGCATCGGCGCTGCATCGACGATGCCGGGCATCTGGCGCAGCATCGCCATGTCCTCGCGGACCATGCCGAGAAAGTCGGCGTCCTTTTCATAGGCGGTGACCCAGAAGGAAAAGATGTTCTGATCGTCGATGCCCGACGGTCGGCCGATATGGCTCACCCGTTGGTAGGTGAGAAAGACTGCATTGACCACGATGGCGAGCGTGATCGCGATCTGCAGCGCGACGAGGATGGCGCCCGCGCGATTGCGCACCAGCGCGGAGAGGATGGGACGGATTTCCATGTCACTGCACCTTGAGGTAAGAGGCGGGAGCCGCACGCCCGATGCGCCATGCGGGATAAAGTCCCGCGGCGAGGCCAGCGGCAATGGCAATGGCGACGACGATGAAGAAGTTGGCCTGGTCGAACGGCAGAACGCGCGCTGCTTCGTCCACGAAGCGTCCATACCAGGCACGCAGGGCCCAGATACCGGCCATTCCCAACAACCCACCGACGACGCCACCCGCGAGGGCGACCACACCTGATTCGGTGAGGTGTTGCCAGAAGATGTCGCGACGACTGGCGCCGAGCGCGCGGCGTACTCCGGCGCTTGGCGCCGCGTTCAGGAATTTCGCGAGCAGCAGCCCCACGGTGTTCACCAGGCACACGGCGAGGAATGCGAACGCCATCGTGAGCATGGCCTTGTTGTCGTCCTGGACGACCTCGTTGCGCTCGAGCCAGCCATCCACGTCGTAGAGGTAGTTGTTGAGAGGCCGCGGAAAGCGGCCGTGCTTCTTTTGTTCGACGACGTAGTTGTCCAGGTACTCGCGGAAGGCGCGCTGCTTCCCGGCCGTGCGCAACTCGACCCAGGCGTTGAATGAAATGCACTCCGAGTTGAGGAATGCCTGGTAGCTGTCGATGACCTCGGTCTTCCAGCAGTTGGTGTTGCCGTGGCTGCCGAGCTCCATCACCTGGCCCCAGGAGAAGGGCGCGTACGCGCCCTCCATGTCCTGGAACGCGCCGTTGTTCACGTCGAAGTACTTGGGCATCGGTTCCCAGTCATCGAGCACACCGATCACGCGGAATTCCCGGTTCTTGAATAGCAGTGTCTTGCCGACACTGTTGATCCCGCCAAATGCCTTCTCGTTGGCGTCCTTGGAGAGAACCATCACCGGTTCAGGTCCGGCGTCCGCCCTGGCATCCCACGGACGTCCATACAAGAACGGCGCCTCGAACATCGCGAAGAAGTCCGCGGTGGTCAGCCGAGTCCTGAAGTACTGCGGATCCATGCCCTTGTCCGCGCGCGTGTACGTGCCCCCGGACTTGTACATGATGACTTTGCGATCCGGGATATCGGAGGCAAGTATCGCGCGCGCATCGCGGTAGGTGAGCATGTTGGGAGCGAGGGTCTTGTCGTCCTCGTCGTACGCTTGATCCGGATCCCAACTGTCGATCGACGGCGCGAACAGGATGCCGCTGCGATCGCCGGCCGGGTTCGCGGACGCGGCGCGATACGTGGTCAGCGTGATCATGCACACGGAAATGCCGAGCGCGATGGCGAACACCATCAGCGCCGTGAGGCCGGGATTGCGTTTGAGGCTGCGCAGCGCGAGCCCGAGGTAATAGGCGAACATCTCAGGCTCCCGACGTGGCGAAGGCGCCAGCGGCGCCGCCGTGGACTGGCGTCGAAGCCGCGGCGTGCGGTTCGTAGGGTTTGAAATCCGAGATCTGTCCGTCGACCACCTGCACATTGCGATGTGCGCGACGCGCGAGCTCGGGGTCGTGCGTCACCATGATGATCGTGGTGCCCATCTCGTTGATCTTCTCGAGCAGGTCCATCACCTGCCGCGCCATCAGCGAATCCAGGTTCCCGGTGGGTTCGTCGGCGAGGACGAGCTTGGGGTCTCCGGCAATCGCGCGTGCGATGGCGACGCGCTGCTGTTGACCGCCCGAGAGCTGGGCCGGCAGGTGTTTCATACGGGAGGCCAGGCCCACGATCTCCAGCGCGTTGGTGATTCGCTGGTTGCGCTCGGCGGACTTCATGCGCCGGTAACGCAGCGGCACATCCACGTTGTCGAAGACGTTGAGGTCCGGCATCAGATTGAAGCTCTGGAATATGAAGCCGATCTTCTGGTTGCGCAGATTCGAGCGCGCATCGTCGGAGAGCTTGGTGACGTCCACCCCATCGAGCTGATAGGTGCCGGTGTCGTAGGGTTCGAGCAGCCCCGCGACATTGAGAAACGTGGTCTTGCCCGATCCGGAAGGACCAGTGACCGCCAGGAATTCGCCTGCCTTCATCGACAGCGAAAAATTTCGCAGGGCATGGGTTTCGATCAGGTCGGTGCGAAAGACTTTGCTGACGTTGGTCATCGATAACATGAAAATTCCCCTTAATTGGCAATCAGTACGCTGGGCGCGTCTTTGAAATCACGCATGTCGGTGAGCACGAGCACGTCGCCGACGTCGAGCCCGCCGCGAATCTCGATTTCGCCGATGGCGGCGGCGCCGAATTCCACGGGTACGCGCACGGCATCGTCGTCGCGCACCACGTAAGCGAAGCGGGTGTCTGAATCCTGGAAGGGGCTGCGCGTCACCTTCAGCACGTCGTTGCGCTCGTCGAGGACGATTCGCACCGAAGCGCGCTGGTTCTGGCGCAAGCCCTGGGGTTGTTCGGCGAAACGCACGCGGCCCGTAACCTGTGAGTTGCGCACGTCGGGCGAGATACCCGCGACTGTGCCGATCAGCCGGCGTCCGTCGAGTGTCACGCCGGCGCTCATGCCGGGGCGGATCTCGTTGGCGTAACTCTCGGCAACCTGAAACTCGATCTCGAGCGCCGACATGTCCACGACGGTGACCAGCGGGGCGTTCTCGGCCACCTGCGAGCGCTCCACCTGCGCAAGTGTTGCCACGATTCCGTCGACGGGTGATTTGAGCGCCAGTGCGTCGACGCGCTGGCGCAACCGTGCGACGAGCAGCGCCTGCGCATCGCGTTGGGCACGCTGGCTGCGCAGCTCTAATTCGAGGCTGTCCTTCTCCAGGTTCGCGGTGTCGACGGCGTGTGTGTAGTTCAGCCTGGCGGTATCGAGTTCGTCGCGCGCGCGCAGGAAGTCGCGCTCCGGGATCACGTGAATGCCCCAGGCCTCTTCCGCGCGCTTGAACTCACGCTCGGCGGCGGTGATCTGCACCTTCGCGAGATCGCTGTCCTGCCGGCTCTTGAGGATCTGGCGCCGCACTTCGATGGTCTGCCGGTTGAGCGCGGCCTCAGCGCCTGCGAGTTCCGCCCGCTCGCGCTCGTATTCGTTCGTCAGTGCCGCGCTCTCGACGATGCCCAACACGTCCCCGGCCTTGACCACATCGCCGGCGCGCACTCTATAGATGATGGTGCCGGGGGCCTCCGCGAACAGAGTGGGGCTCACCGCTGCCACCACCAGACCAGTGGCCGCGACGTCGCGCACGAATGGGCCGCGTTCGACCACCGCGGTGCGCAGGCGATCGCGGGAAATCACTTTCTCGGATGCGAGCCACGTGCGCGCCGCCACGATCAGGAGCAACAGCGTCACGATGCCGGCCCCCGCGATGAGACCGTATCGACGCAACAGGAATCTGTAGCGGGCACCCGGTACGGCGGCGACCACGCTGTCCTGGGCCTGGGTACCTCGCATCGAAACGTCGCGCAAAAGAAGTGTCATGCCCTGGACAAAGCACGCTTCGTGCCAAGGTGATGCGCGAGTTGCTAAGCGCTTGAAATTCCCGGCGCTGTGATCGCGCGGTGCCGTGAATCAGGAGGTTTGGAGTTGTCCGCGAGCGGACAGCGGACACCGGCGCGGACGTCCGATGAATGGGGGCTGCCCCCATGCTTCTATATGCGTCGCACCCCGCCGGGGCCGCCGAGTATCAGCACGTCCGCCGGTCTTGCGGCAAACAATCCCACCGTCACCACGCCGGTGATCTGGTTGATGGTGTTCTCGAGCGCGACCGGATCGGTGATGCGCATGCCATGCAAATCGAGAATGTGATTGCCATTGTCGGTGACGACCTTTTCTCGCCACACGGGTTTGCCGCCGAGCAACACCAGTTGCCGACTGACAAGGTTTCGCGCCATGGGGATCACTTCGACCGGCAATGGAAACGCACCCAGGGTATCCACCAGCTTTGCCTCATCGGCGATACATACGAAGCGGCGGGATGCCGCGGCGATGATCTTCTCGCGGGTGAGGGCGGCGCCGCCGCCCTTGATGAGCTGCCGCTGATGATTGGTCTCGTCGGCGCCATCGATGTAGGTATCGATCTCGCCGACGTCATTGAGATCAAGGATCGGAATACCGGCCGACCTCAATCGCTCGGTGGATCCGTTGGAGCTCGACACGGCGCCGGCGATACGCACGCGCTGCGCGGCCAACTCTTCGATCAGGAAGTTGACGGTGGATCCCGTGCCGACACCGAGCACTTTGCCGGCCTCGATGAATTCGAGCGCAGCGCGCGCCGCGGCTTGTTTTCCAGTGTTTTGCGCGTTCATCGAGCGCTCCGAGATTTCCGATGCCTGAAACGACACTGCCCGCTTGGTAGCGGGCAGTGTCTTCGAATTTTAAGCGGCGAGCGAGAGTGATCTCGCTCGCCTTTTGGCACAAGGCCAGAAGAACTACTTCTTCTTGGCTTTCTTCTTGGCCTTTTTCTTGGCTTTCGCCATGGCTCGTCTCCAGTAGTTACGGGTTAGTCCGAGGGCGAGTATACGCAGGCGTTGACAAAATTCAAGCGAGTGTTGTCGAGAGTGAACGATGCAATCACATCGACGCTCATCGCCACCATCACTCGAGCGAGAGGATGAACTTCCAATGAGACTCGCTCACCGGTGTGATCGACAGCCGGTTACCGCGCTTCAACAACAGCATTCCATCTAGTTCGCGCTTCTCGTACGCGCGTAACTCATCGAGCGTGATGACGCGCTTCAAGCGGCGTTTGAGTTGTACGTCGACCACATACCAGCGCGGATTCGCCGGATCACTGCCCGCATCGAAGTGCGGATTCTTCTTTTCGAAGGCGGTCGGATCGGGATACGCGGTGCGCACGACCTCCATGATGCCGGCCACACCTGTCTCGTCGGTGCTCGAGTGATAGAGGAACGCGAGGTCGCCCTTCTTGAAGTCGTCGCGCAGCATGTTGCGCGCCTGATAGTTGCGTACGCCGTCCCACATCGCGCGTTTACGCGGCTTTTTCGCGAGATCATCGACTCCGAATGTCGATGGCTCGGTCTTCATGAGCCAATGGTTCATCGATTCCCCTGTCCGTGACGATGAGGTCCATGAACACATCGGTGGGTATCACCGGAATGTGGTCCACGACCTGGAATGAATAGGCGACACCCACGAGGCGGGGACCCTGCCAATGAGAGCGAAGGTTCCGGAAGGCGAGTGCGCGATCGTAAAAGCCCGCGCCATGTCCGAGTCGCGCGCCGCGGCGATCGAAGCCCACGCCCGCGCAGAAAATGGTGTCAAGAAAACGGGCGCCGATCGTGTCGTGCCCTTCGGGTTCCAGCATCCCGAAGTCGTGCTGCTGCGCGTGCGCATTGAGCCGTACGAAACGCATGCGCCGCATGCGCATGCTGGTGATGCGGGGCAGGTAGACCTGGCATCCGCGTTGCAAGGCGAGTTCGATCAGGGGTTGCGTGCCCAGCTCCTGTGGCATCGATGCGTACAGCCCGATGCGTTTGCCAGGTGCCAGCCAGGGAGTGCGGGCGATGGACTGCGCCACCGAGCGCGCCGCGCGGGCGCGCTCGCCGCGCGGGACGGCGCGGCGTTGTGCGAGGAGCTGCTTGCGCAGAATTTGCTTCGTCGTCACAGCGTGAAAGAGAAAAGCGCTACCCGTAAATGCCGGTGCGAGTCGTTGCTCTCGAACCAGAGCAACAAGGTGGGACCGGCCCCGACATTTAAGGCTTTCCGCCCAAGGGCGGACCTGCACAGTACTGCCGGAAAAGCATGGTCCCTGGGCGTTTACATTACGGTCGAGAGGTAACCCGACCCACTGTCGAACACCACAGGCAGCGCCGAGTCACTCTACACTTTTCAGGCGCAAGCGCCACATAGGAAAACGCCGTCGAAGCGACGGCGTCCGTGAGAATCTGTGAGTTCTTCCTCAAAGATCTAATTGACGTGTTCTTTGAAGCGCGCTTTCGACACGCTCGCGCATGTTCTTCACGCGGCCGCTCACGGCGCCTTGCAGTTCACTGTCCTGCTTGCGCAGGCGCAGCAGCTCATTGGCCATGTTGAGCGCGGCGATGACGGCGATGCGATCGGCGCCCACCACTTTTCCGGTGTCGCGGATCTCGCGCATCTTCTTGTTCAGGTATTCGGCGGAGTCGAGCAGGTCGGCGCGTTCATCCGCGGGGCAGGAAACGAAATATTCCTTTTCGAGAATGCGCACGGCGACGTGCGCCGGTTCCTTGTCGCTCACGCAGTGTGCTCCATCGTCTTGAGGCGGCCGATCATGGCCTCGACACGTGCGCGCACCTGGTCGTTGCGCTGCGCGAACGCGGATCGTTCGGCGGCGAGCGATTCCTGGCGCTGACGCAGGGCGCGGTTCTCTTCCTTGAGAGCTTCGACCACGAGCAGGAGTTCTTCGACGCGGCGTTCCAAGCGCGCGAATTCAGCGTCGAAACCGGTTTTATTGTTTTCGTTCATGGCGCAGGACTATAGGGCTCCGCTGATCCGGGGGCAAATTCGCACCCGCCCCCAAGGGGCGACCTCGGGCATAATTCCTCCATGTTGGCCGCAACTTACGATGAGTTCGAGCGCGTATTGCGCGAGGCGCACGCCCTGCCCGAACCGGCCGAGGCGCATGGCACCCTGGCGGGCGCGTTATGCAGTTCCCGTGACTACGGACTCATCGAGTGGCTGCGCGAAATCCTGCCCGATGAATCGGCTGACGAGGCGGCGCTCAAGAGCTCCGTACTCCAGAGTGTCTATGACTCGATGGTGCGCACGCTCGTCGGCAATGATGCGGACTTCGCGCTGCTGTTGCCCGACGACGAAACGCCACTCAGCGAACGCGCGGATGCATTGTCGCTGTGGTGCCAGGGTTTTCTATACGGACTGGGTTCCGGAACCACGGGCGATCCCGGCAAGGTGTCCACGGAGGCCGGCGAAATCATTCGCGACCTGACCGAGATCACACATGTCGGCGTCGACGTGGACCAACAGACCGAGGAAAACGAAACGGCGTTCGCCGAGGTCGTCGAGTTCGTGCGTGTCGGCGTGCAATTGCTGTTCGTCGAACTCGCGCCGGCGCGCGGGTCGGAGCCATCGCCAGGCGGCGTGTCGCTCCATTGAAGGGGCTTCATTGAGGATCTGATGCAGAAGCAGACAGGCACGCGTCCCCGCACACCGCTCAATCCGGCGCGACCCGCGGCGATGCCGCGCGACGAATTCAAACGCCGCCGCCGCGCGTTGATGAAGCTCATGGGCCGCGAATCGATCGCCATCGTGCCCACGGCCCCGGTGCGCTTGCGCAACAACGACGTCGAATACGCGTATCGCCCTGACAGCGACTTCTACTATCTCACCGGTTTCAACGAACCTGAATCCGTTGCGGTGCTGATTCCCGGCCGCCCGCAGGGTGAATACATCCTGTTCGTGCGCGATCGCGATCCGGCGCGCGAAACCTGGGACGGCAAACGTGCCGGTCCCGATGGCGCGGTACGTCACTACGGCGCCGATCACGCGTTCCCGATCGCCGACATCGACGAAATCCTGCCGGGCCTGATCGAGAATCACGCCAAGGTTTATTACGCGATGGGCACACACCCCGAGTTCGACCAGCGCGTGGTCGGCTGGGTGAATGGCCTGCGCACACAGGCGCGCAACGGCCGTCATCCGCCGCAGGAAATCGTCGCGCTCGATCACGTGTTGCACGACATGCGGCTGTTCAAGAGCCGCGCGGAAGTGGACACGATGCGCCGCGCCGCGCGTATCGCCGCGCAGGCGCACATACGCGCGATGCGGGCCTGTACCCCCGGTCGGCACGAATACGAAATCGCCGCCGAAATCGTGCACGAGTTCCGCATGCACAACGCCGACCTCTCGTACCTGCCCATCGTCGGCGGTGGCGCGAACAGCTGCATCCTGCACTACCGCGAAAATGACGCGACTCTGCGCGACGGCGACGTGTTGCTGATCGATGCGGGCTGCGAAGTCGAGTGTTACGCCTCGGACATCACGCGCACATTCCCCGTCAACGGGCGATTCTCGCCCGCGCAACTGGCGCTGTACGAAATCGTGCTCGAAGCCAACTATGCTGCGATCGCGCGCGTGAAGCCGGGCAATCACTGGAACGAGCCGCACGAGGCGGCCGTGCGTGTCATCACGCAGGGGCTCGTGAAACTGGGATTGCTCAAGGGACGTGTCGCCAAGCTCGAAGAGAGCGGCGCGTATCGGAAGTTCTTCATGCATCGCACCGGCCATTGGCTCGGCATGGACGTGCACGACGTCGGTGACTACAAGATCGGTGACGAGTGGCGCGTGTTCGAACCGGGCATGGCGTTGACCATCGAGCCCGGCATCTATGTCGCGCCGGGAACCCCGGGCGTGGCGAAGGCCTATCACGGCATCGGCATTCGCATCGAAGACGACGTCGTCGTCACGCGCGACGGCTGCGAAGTGCTCACCGACGGCGTGCCGAAGGATGCGGTGGCGATCGAACGTCTCATGGCCTCCGCTGCATGAAGGAGTGCGATATCGCGATCGTGGGCGGAGGCATGGTCGGCGCCAGCCTCGCGCTCGCGCTGCGCGGCACGCGCTTGAAAGTTCTGCTGATCGAGGGCGTGCCGCCGGATTCGGCCTCTCAGCCCAGCTTCGATGAGCGCACCACCGCCCTCGGCAATGGCTCGCGCCAGATCTTCGATTCCCTGGGATGCTGGACGGCGATGGCGCCGGACGCCGCGCCGATCCGTTCGATTCACGTCTCCGACGCCGGCCGCTTCGGCGTCGCGCGGCTCGACAGCCAGGAACAGGGCGTGCCCGCATTCGGCTACGTCGTGCCGAACCGCGTCATCGGGCGCGTGTTGTGGGAGGAGTTGCGCAGCGCCCCCAACATCGAGCTCGCCGTCCCCGCCCAGCTGACGGGCGCGACACTGCACCCCGATCGCGTATTGCTGGAGGTGACGCGCGGGGGTGCGACGGAGCAGGTGCAGGCCGCGCTCGCCGTGGCGGCCGACGGCGCCGGTTCCGTATTGCGCGCCCGCGCCGGCATCGATGCGGACGTCGAGGATTACGATCAGGTCGCGATCGTCGTCAACACGACGACCGACCGGCCTAACAAGGGCGAGGCGTTCGAGCGGTTCACGGCGTCCGGGCCGCTCGCGGTGCTGCCGGTGGCCGGCGGCGGTTATACGGTCGTGTGGGCCGTGCGGCCGGAGCGCGCCGCGCAGCTCACGGCGCTCGATGACGAAGCCTTCGCCGCGGAGCTGCTGTCCGCGTTCGGCTGGCGCGCGGGCCGTTTCACGAAGGTTGGCCGCCGCAACACCTATCCACTCGCGCTGTCGCGAGCCGCGCAGACCGTGGCCGGTCGCGTGGTGCTCATCGGCAACGCCGCGCAGGCGCTGCATCCGGTGGCGGGGCAGGGCTTCAACCTCGGCCTGCGGGACGCCGCGACGCTGGCCGAGATGCTCGCTGCCACCGCGCGCGAGTCCGGCGAACCAGAGCGCATCACCGAATTGCTGGAACGTTTCTCCGCGTGGCGCGCCGAGGACCGCAAGGGCGTCACGCGTTTCACCGACAGCCTCGTGAAACTTTTCGGCAGCGAAGCGCCGGGCCTGGGTGTCGTGCGCAACTTCGGGCTGCTGCTGTTCGACATGAGTCCCGGCGCAAAGCGCGCGTTGTCGCGTGTGAGCTGGGGATTCGCGGGCCGGATGCCGCGCCTGGCGCGCGGTCTGCCGCTGGAATGAAACCCCGATGAAGAGCCAAGTCGACGTGGCCGTGGTCGGCGCCGGGCCCATCGGCCTCGCTACCGCGGTCCTGCTCGCGCGCCAGTCGGGAATACCGGGCGCGCGTATCGCCGTGCTCGATCGGCGCATTCCTGCCTCGTTCGATGAAGCCTCACCACCCCCGGTGGATCTGCGGGTATTCGCGTTATCGCGCGCCAGCGAGCGGATCCTGCGCGCCGCCGGCGCGTGGAACGATGTCGCGCGCCAGGCCACTCCCTATGAGCGCATGCAGGTGTGGCATGCGGACGTACCGCCACACGGCGGCGACGCGCTGGTATTCGATGCCGCCGAAGCCGGTGAGCGCGACCTCGGCGCTATTGCGCAGAACAACACGCTGCAGGCGGCGCTGGCCGGCGCCGCGCGGCGCGCCGGCATCGCGCTCGAGGAATGCGAGGTGGACGCGCTCGAGCAGGGTCATGACGTGGTCCGCCTGCGCAGTGGCGCGCGGGAATTCAGCGCGCGGCTCGTGGTCGGCGCGGACGGCGCCCGTTCGCGCGTGCGCGAACTCGCCGGGCTCGGGACGCGGCGCACCGATTACGGACAGACCGCGATCGTCGCCATGGTGCGCACCGCGCAACCGCATCAGCGCACCGCGTGGCAGCGATTCCTCGGCGACGGCACGCTCGCGTTCCTGCCGCTCGCAGATGGGGCGAGCTCAATCGTGTGGTCGATACCGACGCTGCGTGCGCAGCAGCTCATGGCCGCGGCGCCGGCGCAGTTCGAGCGCGCGTTGTTCGAGGATTTCGACGGCGCACTGGGCGCGGTGCAGCTCATCAGCGAGCGCATCGAGTTTCCATTGTGGCGGCTCGAGGCCGAACACTACGTGAGCGCGCGAGTCGCGCTGGTTGGCGATGCCGCGCACGTAGTGCATCCGCTCGCGGGACAGGGCGCGAATCTCGGCCTGCTGGATGCCGCGGCGCTTGCGGACGTGATCGCCGGTGGCACGCGCGAACACGAGGATCCCGGAGCCGAGCGGCTATTGCGCCGTTACGAGCGCTGGCGGCGCAGCGAGAACGATCTGATGAGCGGCGCCATCGACGTGTTCGACCGGCTGCTCGCGCGCGGCAGCGGACGCCTTGCACAGCTCGCGCAAAGCGGGCTGCCGTGGGTCGGACGTTCGGCGCTGGCGAAACGTGTGTTCATCGAGCGCGCACTAGGCCTCGCGGGTGAACTGCCCGACGCGGCCCGCGGATGACATCGACGAAACACGACCGCGTCGCCGGCATGACGGCGATGCTGATCGCCGTCGGTGCGTTCGCATTCATGGATGCGGGCCTCAAGCTCCTGACCGCCCACTATCCGGCGGCGCAAGTCGCGGCGCTGCGCGGCCTGGCGGCGTTGCCCGTGGTGTTCGCCTGGGTGTTGTATGCGGGCGGCGTCGGCCAGTTGTTTCGGATCCGCTGGCCGCTGCACATCGCGCGCGGTGTGATGTCGGTTCTCATGATGGTGACTTTCACGTTCGCGCTGAAAGAGCTGTCGCTCGCCAAGGCCTACGCGCTGTTTTTCGTGGCGCCCTTGCTGATCGCGGTGTTCTCCATCTTCATGCTGGGCGAACGCGTCGGACGCGCGCAGTGGCTGGCGATCTGCATCGGATTCGCCGGGGTGCTGATCGTGCTCAAGCCGGAGACCACCGGATTCGGTCTCGCGGGCACTCTCGCCATCCTGTGCACCGCGCTGTGTTACGCGCTCTCGTCGGTGATCGTGCGGATCCTCGGCCGAACCGACACCACGCAGTCGATGATGTTCTGGATGACCGGCATGTTGTCGATCGGCGCGACCGCGCTCGCATTGCCGAACTGGCAACCGATCCAGCGCGATCACTACTGGATAATCCTCGGCGTGGCGTTCACCGGCGCCATCGGGCAATGGGGCGTCACGGAAGCGTTCAGGCGCGCTCCAGCGGCGAGCGTGGCGCCGCTCGAATACTCGGGCCTTGCCTGGGTGATGCTGATCGATTTCTTTGTCTGGGCCGCCATCCCGACCTGGAGCACGCTCGCCGGCGCCGCGGTCATCATCGGCAGCGGGCTGTACCTGCTGCGTTTCGAGGCAAGACGCGCAAGTTAGGTTGCGTGGGCCGCTGGATTTCGAGAACCAGCGCCGATTTCTTGCGTGCCACAGCGGCAGGCGACAACCGCGTTGGGGATACTCCCGCGCATGGCTATCAATGTCGTGCCAGTCATCCTGCTGCCGACCATGGACTCGGAGCGCTTCGAGCGCTGTTCGTTTTCGTTGAGCGATGCCGAGTCGTTGCTGACGATTTCGATGAGCGACCTGCCGCCGTACGTCATCCATTTCCATAGGCTGAGCTGGCACCGGTTCACTCCATTCGCCGACTGCAAGCCCGGCCTGATCCAGGGCTGCGACATGGCGGTCGCCGAAGTCGAAGACTCCCCGGCGCTGAAGGCCTACGTACAGAAGGCAGCGTTGTCGCGGCGCGATGCCGCACTGCTGCATCACTACCGGATCTACCTGGGAAAGGGCGGTTGCCATGAGGCCTTCGCACAGTCGGCTTATGGCAGCGGGGCGGGCTCGCTGTCGCGCGCGGTATCGTCGTTTGCGAATGGACTGAAACTGCGATTCAAGCGCGCCTGATCGCGGTACCCGCGACTATCTATCCACCGCGCGGGTTTTACTCGTGCCTGTCAGCGCGGAATGTTGTCGATCTTGGCGGCGCAGATGAAATCGTTCTCGTGCAGTCCGCCGATCGCGTGGGTCTGGTAGCGGATACGCGCGTAACCCCAGCCGCATTCGATGTCGGGGTGGTGATCCTCGACGTTCGCGATATGCGCGACCGCATTCACGAAACTCATCGCGCGATAGAAGTCGGTGAACTTGAACTCCCGCTTCAGCGCCTTGCCATCCTCGACGATTTGCCAGCCAGCGGCGCCGCCGGTGAGTAACCGGCCCAACATCCTGTTCGCTTCGTCCGCGCTGAGCGCGCTCACGCCGCCATGGCAGGGAACGCAATGTTTGTTGACCAGTGTTTCGTCGCCGCTCATGCGCTCATCTCCGTGCCGGAGGAGACCACGTCCTTGCGCTCGAAACGGCGCGCGACGTATTTCTCGACCAGCTCCTGGAATTCCTCGGCGATGCGCTCGCCCTTGAGTGTCACCGTCTTCTCGCCGTCCTCGTATACGGGCGCCACGGGGCGCTCGCCCGTGCCGGGCAGCGAGATGCCGATGTTCGCGTGTTTGCTCTCACCCGGACCATTCACCACGCAGCCCATGACCGCAACCGTCATGTCTTCCACGCCTTCGTAGGACTTGCGCCATTCCGGCATGCGATGCCGGATGTGGGACTGGATGGACTGCGCGAGCTCCTGGAAATACGTGCTGGTGGTGCGGCCGCAGCCGGGGCAGGCGACGACCATCGGGATGAACGACCGCAGGCCCATGGTCTGCAGGATCTCCTGCGCGACGATGACCTCGTTGGTCCGGTCCCCGCCGGGATCGGGAGTGAGAGAGACGCGGATGGTGTCGCCGATTCCCTGCTGCAGCAGCACGGACATGCCGGCGGTGGAGGCGACGATGCCCTTGCTGCCCATGCCGGCCTCGGTGAGGCCCAGATGCAGTGGATAGTCGCAGCGCTCGGCGAGGCGCTGGTAGATAGCGATGAGGTCCTGCACACCGGAGACCTTGGCCGAGAGGATGATGCGCTCGCGCGGCAGACCCAGCTCGACGGCGCGCGCGGCGCTTTCCAGCGCGGACGCCACCACGGCCTCGCGCATGATTTCCTGCGCGGACAATGGGGTCGCGCGCGCGTTGTTTTCGTCCATCATGCGCGTCAACAGTTCCTGGTCGAGCGAGCCCCAGTTGACGCCGATGCGCACGGGCTTGTCGTACTTGCACGCGAACTCGATCATCTCGGCGAACTGCGGATCGCGTTTCGATCCACGTCCGACGTTGCCTGGATTGATGCGGTACTTGGCGAGCGCCGCGGCGCATTCCGGATGTTCGCGCAGCAGCTTGTGACCGTTGAAATGGA
The DNA here is from genome assembly GCA_036677145.1 of Alcaligenaceae bacterium. Classification (GTDB taxonomy): domain Bacteria; phylum Pseudomonadota; class Gammaproteobacteria; order Steroidobacterales; family Steroidobacteraceae; genus CADEED01. Next base: position 23,092 of record JAKFFF010000106.1, on the reverse strand, counting down.
AGTCACCGATGATGGGAACGCCGATGCCCATCTGCGCGAGGCGATCACGGATCGGCGCGACCGCCGCCGCCGCCGACGCTTCGTTCACGGTGATGCGCACGAGCTCGGAGCCGGCACGCGCCAGCGCCTTGATCTGCTGCGCGGTGCCCTCGATGTCGGCGGTGTCGGTGTTCGTCATCGACTGCACGACGATCGGCGCGGCGCCGCCGACCGTCACGCGGCCGACGCGCACGGCGAGGGTGTTGCGGCGTGGGCGGCTCATGACGCTCCCTCGAGCGGAGTTGCCGACCAGGTGGTCAGCACCCAGCGATCGTCGCGCCACGCGAGAACACCGACAAAGGAAAAGCGGATGCTTTGTGTGACCCCATCGCGCGTCGCGGTAACCGTGGCGCGGCCCGAGATCACCGCGGAGTCCGCAAACAACTTCGCGCGATCCACCACGGGGTCGATCGATTGGTACTTCATCGCGCCCGATTTCAACCGCCCCAGGTACTCCTGCTTCGTCTGGCAAACACCGCGAACCGTGCAGTAGTCCAGATCGTCGGCGAGCATCCGGTCGAGTGCCGCGACATCGTTGCGCTGCGCGGCGGCGAAGCGCTCGAGTATCGCCGCGCGCGCCGAGGCCTCGTCGCCCCGCGGTGCGGCCCATGCGCAGGTCGCGACGCCGAGTGCAACCAGCAGGATCGACAGCGTGCGGGTGACGGGCATCGCTAACTACCTGACCGTGGGAGCCGACGGCGGCGCGGGCACCTGCGCGGCCGGTCCGGGATAACGCGCGGAAAGCCAGGTGGTCATCCGCCAACGGCCGTCTTTCCAGACCCATACGTCGACATAACCGAGATCGAGATCGCGCGACTGGCCGTTATCCGCCACGGTCACTTTCGCCTTGCCGCGGATGATGCCGATGTCGCCATTGATGCGGATGCTCAGGATGTCGGGTGTGGTTGCGACGTAGTCGCGCCGGCCGGTGGTGAGTGATTCGATGAACGACTTCTTCGTGTCGAGTTCGCCGTTCGAGTGCGTGTATTCGAGGCTGTCGTCGAGCAATTCGCCGAGAACCTCGGCATCGGCATCCACCTGGGCCTGGAAGCGTGTGAGCTCCGCACTGCGCAAGGCGGCCGTACGGGCGGGGTCACTTACGGGATCCTTCGCGAAGGAAGGCATCGAGGCCGTTGTCGCGACAGCAATTAGTACGAGGATTCGTCCAAGGATTGGGGAATTGCCGTGCGTCTGCATGAAAGTCTCGCTGGGCCGTCCGGAAAGGGGCTGCTATCATGCCACCCGCTCGCCAATTGACCAGACTCAGTCCGAGAGACCTCCGCAAGGGGGCGCCGAAGGCGCAAGTTTCCGCCCGGAAACGCTCAGGCAAATGTACGGCAGGGTTTGACGGCGGGCTCTGGAGAGTGATGGCGCGGACCGCAAGGCCCGATGCCATCCACCGAAGGGGTGCGGCACGCCACACTATAGAGAGTGTGCGGGCCCGATCTCTCAGGTCAAAGGACAGAGGGGCGGGGACGAAATGGGGACATTCCTCATTTCGCTGTAACAATCGATGTCGAGTGCCGGGTGGCGCCTGGCTTGGCGATTGTTACAACGAAATGAGGAATGTCCCCATTTCCTCCCCGCCTTTTTCATTGGTGCCTGCGCGGGCGCACCGGGAGACTCTCTTGGGCAGACGCACACCTTTATATGACCTGCACGTCGCGCTCGGCGCGCGCATGGTCGACTTCGGCGGCTGGGACATGCCGGTCAATTACGGTTCGCAGATCGAGGAGCACCACGCGGTGCGCCGCGACGCGGGCGTGTTCGATGTATCACACATGTGTGTGATCGACGCGCGCGGCGCGCGCGTGCGCGAGTTTCTCTCACGGCTGCTCGCCAACGACGTCGCCAAACTAACTACTCCCGGAAAGGCGCTCTACAGCTGCATGCTGAACGAGGCGGGGGGCGTCATCGATGACCTCATCGTGTACTTCCTGAACGAGTCCTGGTTCCGCATCGTCGTCAACGCGGGCACACGCGACAAGGATCTCGCCTGGATGCGCCCGGTTGCCGCGTCATTCGGCGTCGAGCTCACCGAGCGAACGGATCTGGCCATGCTCGCCGTGCAAGGACCGAACGCGCGCGCAAGGGTGGCCGAACTACTGCCCGCCGATGACCGCGCCGCGGCGCTCGCGCTCGAAGTGTTCTCCGGCCATCAGCTGGGCGAATGGTTCGTCGCGCGCACCGGATACACCGGTGAAGACGGTTTCGAAATCATGCTGCCCGTCGCGGAATCCGTTCGCGTGTGGCAGGCGCTGAACGCGCTGGGCGTGAAATCCGCCGGCCTCGGCGCGCGCGACACGTTGCGTCTCGAGGCCGCGATGAACCTCTACGGCAACGACATGGACGAGAGCCAGAATCCGCTGGAGTCCGGCCTCGCGTGGACGGTGTCCTTCGACAATCCCTCCCGCGACTTCATCGGGCGCAAGGCGCTCGAAGCACTCAAGGCGTCGGGCCTCGCGCGCAAACTCGTCGCCCTCGTGCTCGACGACCGCGGCGTCCTGCGAGGTCACCAGAAAGTGATCGTCGCGGAACAGCCGCCCGGTTCGAATGAGGGCGAGATCACCAGCGGAACCTTCTCCCCGACGATGGAGAAATCCATCGCGCTTGCCCGAGTACCACGAGCCACCGGCGCCACGGTGCAGGTCGACGTACGCGGCAAACTTCTCAACGCACGTGTCGTGAAAGCGCCGTTCGTGCGTCACGGCAAAGTATTGGTCAGCTAATCCTCCAGCGGAGCAAATTTTAATGAGCAGCAACATCCCGGCCGATCTGAAGTACACCAAGTCGCACGAGTGGGTGCGCACGCTGGCGGACGGCAACATCGAAGTCGGTATCACCGACCACGCGCAGGGCGCGCTCGGCGATCTCGTGTTCGTCGAAGTGCCGGAAGCCGGCAAGCAACTCTCCGCCGGCGACAGCTTCGCGGTGGTCGAGTCGGTGAAAGCCGCCTCGGACGTGTACTCGCCGGTCGCGGGTGCCGTGATCGAAGGCAACGCCGCGCTCGGCAGCCAGCCGGAGCTGATCAATTCCGAGCCCTACGCGGCGGGCTGGATCATGCGTCTGAAACCTGGTGCTCCGGCCGCGGGCCTGTTGTCCGCCGCCGAATACGCGGCGCATCTCGCCGCGGAGGGCTGATCATGCCGTTCATTCCACATACTCCCGGTGACGTCGAGCAGATGCTCGCCGCCATCGGCGCGAAGTCGATCGACGATCTGTTCGACGAGATTCCGAAAGAGCTGCGCACCGCCGCGCTCACCGGAATTCCCGACGCGCTCAACGAGATGCAGATCGGCAAACTGATGTCCGCGCGCGCGGCCCAGGACGGCACGCCGCTCAACTTCATCGGCGCCGGCGCGTACGAACACCACATCCCCTCCGCGGTGTGGGCGATCACGACGCGCGGCGAGTTCTACAGCGCCTACACGCCCTACCAGGCCGAAGCCTCGCAGGGCACGCTGCAGCTCATTTACGAATACCAGACGATGATTTCCTCGCTCACCGGCATGGAAGTCTCGAACGCGTCGCTGTACGACGGCGGCTCGGGCGTCGCGGAAGCTTCGCTCATGGCCATTCGCGCGCACCGCAAGTCGCGCTCGCAGCGCATCCTCGTGCCGACCACCGTGAATCCGAACTACCGCAAGGTCGCCGTCGCGACCGCGAGCGGGCAGGGCGTGCGCTTCGAGGAGATCCCGTGTCCGCGCGGCGCGCTCGCCGTCGCAGATCTCGCCAAGTACCAGGGCGAAGACGTCACCGCGATCGTGATCCAGCAGCCGAACTTCTTCGGCGTGCTCGAGGAGGTCGACGCCATCACCGACTGGGCGCATTCACACGGCATCATGGTCATCGCGTCGGTGAATCCGACCTCGCTCGGCATCCTCACGCCCCCGGGCGAGTGGGGCGCGAAGGGCGCGGACATCGCCTGCGGCGATTGCCAGCCGCTCGGCGTTCCGCTGTCATCGGGCGGCCCGTACGCGGGCTTTCTCACGACCCGGATGGAATACGTGCGCCAGATGCCGGGCCGCATCGTCGGCCGCACGGTCGACCTCAACGGCAAGCAGGGCTTCGCGCTCACGCTGCAGGCCCGCGAGCAGCACATCCGCCGCGGCAAGGCCACCTCGAACATCTGCACCAACCAGGGACTGCTGGTCACGGCCGCGACCATCTACCTGAGCTTGTTAGGTCCCGAGGGCCTCGCGCGCGTCGCCAACGAATCACACCAGCGCACGAATGAACTGGTGGCCGCGCTGATTCGCGTGAAAGGTGTAAAGCTGGCGTTTGAGGGGCCACGCTTCCACGAGGCCGTGCTGCAGCTCGATCGTCCGGTGGCGCCGGTGATCGCCGAGCTCGCGCGCCGCGGCATCATCGCCGGCCTGGACCTTTCGACTGACTACCCCGAACTCGGCAATGCGCTGCTCGTGTGCGCTACCGAGACGCGCACGCCGGCCGACATCAAGACCTATGCCGATGCGCTCGCCGAAACTCTCAAGGCCGCCGTGCGCGCCGCCTAGAGAAGGACAACAACATGGCAATGCTCAAACATCCTGAAAAGATCATCTTCGAATATTCGCGCCCCGGGCGCGGTGCGTTTGGCCAGTGGCCCACCGAGGCCGGCACGCCGAACGAAACCGCCGCCGACATCCCGCAGAATCTGCGCCGCAAGAAAGCCGCGTTGCTGCCGGAGGTGAGCGAACTCGAAGTGGTGCGCCACTTCACGCGCCTCTCGCAGCTCAACTTTTCCATCGACACGCACTTCTATCCACTCGGATCGTGCACGATGAAATACAACCCGAAGGCCTGCAATCAGTACGCGATGCTGCCGGGGTTCCTGAATCGCCATCCGTTGGCGCCCGATGCGACGGGACAGGGCTTCCTCGCCTGCATGTACGAGTTGCAGGAGATGCTGAAGGAAGTCACCGGCATGCAGGGCGTGGCGCTTTCGCCCATGGCCGGCGCGCACGGTGAATTCGCCGGCGTCGCGATGATCCGCGCGTATCACCGCGCGCGCGGTGATCTGAAACGCAACGAGATCATCGTGCCCGATGCGGCGCACGGCACCAATCCGGCCACCGCGACGATGTGCGGCTGCGTGGTGCGCGAGATCCCGACCAAGGATGACGGCGACATCGACGTCGAAGCGCTGAAGCTCGTCGTCGGTCCGAACACCGCCGGCATCATGCTCACCAATCCTTCGACCTGTGGTGTATTCGAACGCCGCATCAAGGAAGTCGCGAAAATCGTGCACGACGCCGGCGGGCTGCTGTACTACGACGGCGCGAACCTCAACGCGATTCTCGGCAAGGTCCGTCCGGGCGACATGGGCTTCGATGTCATCCACATGAACCTGCACAAGACCTTTTCCACGCCGCATGGCGGCGGCGGACCGGGCGCGGGCGCCGTGGGTGTGAGCACCCGGCTGCTGCCGTTCATGCCGATTCCCGTCGTCGGCAAGGACGGCGACAAGTACCGCTGGCTCAGCGAGAAGGATCTGCCGCAGTCCATCGGCCGACTTTCGGCGTTCATGGGCAATGCAGGCGTGCTGCTGCGCGCGTACATCTACATGCGCATGCTCGGCCGCGATGGCATGCAACGCGTCGGTGAATTCGCCACGCTCAACGCGAACTACCTGATGGCCCGCCTCGCGAAGGAAGGATTCGATCCTGCGTATCCGGAGCGGCGCGCGAGCCATGAATTCATCATCACGGCGAAGAAGGAAGCGCGCGATCTCGGCGTCACGGCGATGGACATCGCCAAGCGGTTGCTCGACTACGGCTTCCACGCGCCGACGACGTATTTCCCGCTGCTCGTGCCCGAGTGCCTGCTCATCGAACCCACGGAGACCGAGAGCAAGGAAGCGCTCGATGGCTTCGTCGATGCCATGGTGGCTATCAAAAAAGAAGCCGAGGCGCAGCCGGAAATCGTGAAGGGAGCGCCGCATACCATGACCGTGCGCCGTCTCGATGACGTTCGCGCGGCTCGTCAGCTGGACCTGACCTGGAAAGTCGCCACGGCGTGAAGGGCGCGATTTAGGGGCTTGATCTGACGGACGCCGTCGCTTGGGACGGCGTTCTCCGATACGGGGCGCAGCCCCTGATAAGATCAATCCCCATGAACGACGCTGGCGACCGCTTCAAGCCTACGGGATTCACCCGGCTGTTCCGCGCCTTCGGCGCGAGCTCGAAGGGCCTGGCGGGCGCGTTTCGCGAAGAGGCCGCGTTCCGGCAGGAACTCGCCCTGGCAGTCGTGGTCATTCCACTGGGTTTGTGGTTAGGCCGTAATGGCCTCGAACGGGCCCTGTTGATCGCCCCCATGTTTCTCGTGCTCGTCGTTGAGCTCATCAACAGCGCCATCGAGGCCACGGTCGATCGAATCGGCCTCGAGCGCCACACGCTCTCGGGCCTCGCGAAAGACATAGGCTCTGCCGCCGTTCTCATGTCCTTGCTACTGCTCGCAGTGGTGTGGATTCTCGTTTTGTGGCGCTGAGCACGCAGCGCCACCAACTGCCGTAAGGATCCCGCATGCACGTACGCCGACCCGCCGGACTCGCCGCCGTTCTGACAACCTTGATCGCGACCCTTTGCGGGACAGTCCCCGCTTTTTCACAGAACGGACCGCCGCAGGTCATGCCTCCCGCAGCGACAGTCCCGGTGCAGCAGGCCGTTCCGCAGTACGAAGGTGAAAGCTCCGCGTGGCGCGGTACGCTCGAACGAGTCGCGCAGAGCGTGGTCGCCATCGAGATCGACCAGACGCGCGCATTCGATACCGAGTGGAATTCCTCTTCGCAGGCGACGGGCTTCGTCGTCGATGCCGAGCGCGGACTGATCCTCACGAACCGTCACGTCGTCACGCCGGGTCCAGTCACCTCCGAGGCGACGTTCCTGAACCGCGAAGAAGTGCAGCTCTATCCCGTCTATCGCGATCCGATCCATGACTTCGGCATCTATCGCTACGACCCGAAGAAGCTGCGCTTCATCAAGCCGCGCTCGCTGCCGCTGTATCCCGACGGCGCGCAGATCGGCCGCGAGATCCGTGTGATCGGCAACAACGCGGGCGAACAGCTCTCGATCCTCGCCGGCACCATCGCCAAGCTCGATCGCGACGCGCCCGAATACGGCATCGGCAAGTACAACGATTTCAACACGTTCTATCTGCAGGCCGCCTCCGGTACCTCCGGTGGTTCGTCGGGCTCACCGGTCATCGACATCCAGGGCCGCGTGGTCGCGCTCAACGCGGGCGGCGCCACGGGCGCGGCCTCCAGCTTCTATCTACCGCTCGGACGAGTGAAACGCGCGCTGGAGCTGATCCAGGCCGGCAAACCGGTTACGCGCGGTGCATTGCAGGTCCTGTTCAAGTACACGCCATATGACGAGTTGCGCCGCCTCGGCCTCAACGAGAAGACCGAAGAAGCGGCGCGCAAGGCGTTCCCCGAGCTCACCGGAATGCTGGTGGTCAACGAGGTGCTGCCCGGCGGTCCCGCGGACGGCACGCTGCAGGCCGGCGACATCCTCACGCACGTGAACGGCAAGCTCGTGTCCGAGTTCGAGCCGCTGGACAAAGTGCTCGACGATTCGGTCGACAAGACGGTCGAGCTGCAACTCGAGCGCGGCGGCAAGCCCCTCACGGCTTCGCTGACGGTCGGTGATCTGCACGCCATCACTCCCAATGCGTATCTCGAGTTCGGCGATTCGGTGGTGCACACCGTGTCCTACCAGCAGGCGCGGCATTTCAACGTCGCGGTGAAGGGCGTGTACGTCGCGAGCCCGGGCTACATCTTCGGCGCCGCAGGGGTACCGCGCGGCGCGGTCATCGCGAGCGCGAATGGCAAGCCCACGCCGGATCTCGCGGCTTTCGAAGCCGTGGTCACCGGCCTGGCCGATGGCGAGCGTTTCACGGTGCGTTATTCGACGGTCGATGACCCGAACGGCTCCAGCGTGCGCAGTGCGCGCATGGATCGCCGCTGGTTCCCGGCGCGGCATTGCCTGCGCGACGACGCCGCCGGTGTCTGGCAATGCGTGCCGCTCCCGGCGCTCGGCGCACCGAAGCCCGAAGTCGGTGGCGCGACGCGTTTCAGCACACCTGAGGACCCACGCGCCGCGGTGCTCGCGCCGTCGCTGGTCGGGGTTGGCTTCGACATGCCGTATTCCGTTTCGGGCATCACCGAGCGCAACTATCGCGGTACGGGCCTGGTGGTCGACGCCAAGCGCGGCCTCGTCGTGGTCGATCGCAACACGGTGCCCGTGTCGCTGGGCGACGTGCGTCTCGTCTTCGCGGGCACGCTCGAAATTCCCGGCAAGGTCGAGTTCGTGCATCCGTTGCACAACCTCGCCATCGTGAGCTACGACCCCAAGCTCATCGGCAGCACACCGGTGCGCAGCGCCAAGCTGCTCGACCGGCGCATCGCGCCGGGCGAAACCGTCTGGGCCGTCGGCCTCGATGCCGAGGGCGAAATCAACGCGCGCACGACGCAGGTCGCGACGCTCTCTCCGATTTCATTGCCGCTGTCGCGCACCATGCAGTTCCGCGACAGCAACCTCGAAACCGTCCAGCTCGTGAACGGACCGACCGATTTCGACGGCGTGCTCACGGATTCCGCCGGCGCGGTGATCGGCATGTGGTCGAGCTTCGCCTGGGAGCAGGGCCGCGAGTTGCAGCAGGAGAATCGCGGCGTCGCGATCGGAGTGGTGCAGGACATGCTCCGCCGCGTGCAGAACAAGCAGTCGGTCTATTCGCTCGAGGCCGAACTCGTGCCGCAGCCGCTATCCGCCGCGCGCCGCCTGGGCCTGCCGGATTCCTGGGTTCGCAAACTCGAGACGGCCAATCCCAACCAGCGCCAGGTCCTGTCTATCCAGCGGATCGTGGGTGGATCGCCGGCCGTGGGCCGTCTCAAGCAGGGCGACCTCGTGCTCGCGATCGACGAGAAGGTCGTCACGAAGTTTCGCGAGGTGGAACTCGCGGTGGCCGACAAGCCGGAGGTGAATGTCACCGTATGGCGCGACGGCGCGGAAGAAATCGTGCCCCTGCCCACCGCCGCGCTGAACGGCAATGACATCGACCGCATCGTCATGTGGGCCGGCGCGACGCTGCAGTCGCCGCATCGCGCCATGCTCGCGCAGCGCGGCATCCCGCCCGTTGGCGTGTACGTGGGGTACTTCGCCTATGGCTCGCCCGCGACCCGTTACGGCTTGTTTCCGGGGCGCCGCATCGTCGAAGTCGACGGTGAGCCCACGCCGGACCTCGATTCGTTCCTGAAAGTGGTATCCGGGCGTCCGGATCGTTCGGCGATCCGCCTGCGTACCATCACCTGGAACAACGCGCCGGAAGTGATCACCCTCAAGCTCGACAAGCATTATTGGCCGACCTATGAGCTACGTCGCACGAGTGAGGGCTGGGAGCGCAGCGATCTTGAGTAGAATTGGCGAATGGTCCGTGTCGTTCGCGCAACTCCCGTAGAACTCGAAAACGCCGTCACGGCTCTGCGTGACGGCGAACTCGTTGTATTTCCCACAGAGACCGTCTATGGCCTCGGCGCGAATGCGCAGAACCCGGCGGCGGTGCGGCGCATTTTCGAGCTCAAGGACCGGCCGGCCGATCACCCGGTCATCGTCCATCTCGACAACCCGAAATACCTGCATCGCTGGGCCCGTGAAGTGCCCGAAAACGCGCGCAAGCTCGCGGCGCGGTTCTGGCCCGGCCCACTGACGATGGTCCTGCCGCGCGCCGAGGGCGTGCACGACGTGGTTACCGGTGGCCAGGACACCGTGGCGATCCGCGTGCCCTCCCACCCGATGGCGCAACAGCTGCTGACCGCCTTCGGCGGTGGCATCGCGGCGCCATCGGCGAATCGCTTCGGGCGCGTGAGCCCGACGCGCGCCGAACACGTGCGCGAGGAATTCGGCGACGGGGTGCGCGTGGTGCTCGATGGCGGCGAAAGCCAGATCGGCCTCGAATCCACCATCGTGAGCTTCGAGGGCGAGCAGGTGCGGCTGCTACGGCCGGGATTCGTGACCTATTCACAACTCAAGGAAGTGGTGGGGGACGTGATCGTCGGCGCGGGCGCAACCGCGCCCCGGGTTCCCGGCGCCAGGTCTTCGCACTACGCGCCGCTCACTCCCATGACCATCGTGCCCGTCGACGAGATCGACAAGCGCGCCGAGCAGCTTTCAGAAGGTGGCCGGCGCGTGGCCGTGCTGGCAATGCGGCTGCCGCTCAAGACCTATACGTCGGTCACGTGGATCAATGCCGGGCGCCGGCCTGACTCCTACGCGCACGATCTGTATTCGAACCTGCGCGCGCTCGACAAGGCGGGTTGCGAGCAGATCCTCGTGCAGGACGTGCCGAGCGAGGAGAAGTGGACCGCCATCCGCGATCGCCTGAGCCGCGGCGCCGCCGTGAGCGGGGCGACCGAAGGCGATCAGTTCGCGGAATCGGGCGGATTCTCAGTATTACCGTAGCCGCGAGTGGATCGCGCTGGTTGGATGCAGGGGGCGCTGTGAAATTGAGCGGAATGTCGGGTTCGCTGTTGCTCATCCTGTTCATGCTGCCAGCGAACGCGGAGATCACGCGTCATTCAGGCAGCAACGAAGCACTGCCGCACGACAAATACATTCACGTCGTCAGTGAAACCGACTCGCCGGTGCAGAAAACCTGGATCAAGGCGAAAGACGGCCTGTACATCGCGGCGGCCGTGCGCAAGCCGAAAGGCGAGGGGCCATTTCCCGCGGTCATCATTTTTCACGGCGCGCCGGGCGGGCGCGGCATGGAGCAACTGGTGGGCTGGTCGCGCGGCGATCACGGCGGTCCAGTCTGGGAGCGGTTCCTGCAGGAAGGTTACGTGGTTGCGGTCGCGGATTACCGCGGCGGGGACTGGAACCAGATGAACAAGCCGTCGTCGACCGGTCTCGTCACCGCGATCGATGACGGCATTTCGGTCGTCGACTACGTGCAGAACCTGCCGTACGTGAAGCGCGACGCAGTGAGTGTGTACGGCGTGAGTCTCGGCGGAAATCTCGTGATGTACCTCGCCGCGCGCGTGCCGACGTTGCATGCGGTAGTCGCGGGCGCGCCGGCGCCGATCTGGTTCCTCGGTTACGAGGTTGGCGCGAATGGCGTGCGTCCGGACTTCGCGACCACACCGCCCGATCCGGTGATCTCGAAGGAAAACATCGCGCCGATCAAGGTGCCGGTGCTGATCCTGGTCGGCACCGAAGATCGACTGCTGCCGCTCGACACGCGCCTGCACGATGAGCTCGCGAAACATGGGAAGCCGGTGCGCATGGAAGTGTACGAGCACGGCTATCACGACTTCGTGCTTGGGAATCAGGGACAGAAGCGCGGCGATCTGCCACGGGGCGAGTTCCTGATGCAGGGCGCGCTCGATGCCCTCGAGCTGACGCTCAGGTTCGTGAAAAACCCGCGGTAGCGGCATGCGCCGCCGCGTTGTCGATCAGTAGTGCGGCGGCTTCTCGTGCGCGGTGGCGCTGGGGACGAAGTCGGATTCGAGCGCGGCGACCTTGTCCATGAGCCGTTGATTGCGGTCCAGCGCCCGGTCGAGTTCCTTCTGCTGACGCGCAACCACGTCGCTGATTTCGGCGAGCGCGCGTTCGAGATGCGCGAGTTTTTCTTCGATTGCGTCGAGGCGGGAAATGGGGACATTCCTCATTTAGTTGTCACAATCGGCCCAGGGCATTTCTACGCCGGGTGACCAACTCGATTGTGACAGCAAAATGAGGAATGTCCCCATTTCCCAAAAACATCGGCGCCCCGGAATCCGTTCCGGGGCGCCGGCAATTACCCGCTAGCGGGGTTCAGGCAGGTACTGCGTTCAGTACCAGATGTCGTAGAGCACATCGAGAACGACGCCGGTCGCGATGGCCGTCAGCAACACATCGTTGCCGACCCGCACCCAGTGGTAACCGTACGGCGGGGAGTACAGCCGGTACGGGCGCCAGTCATACACGATGTACGAGCGGCCGTAGTACGCGTGCGGCAGGCGGTCGCCACGGTGCCACACACGGTAGTGGTAGCCCATCGGCGGACGGTAGTGGCCAAAGTGGTACCGGTAGCGCGCATGGTCGCGGCGGTCGTGACGGCGGTTGTCCCAGTAGTTAGGGTGGTTCTGCCAGTCGTTGCGCGGGCGATCCCAGCCGCGATGGCCGTTCCAGTTGTTGCGGTTGCCGTTGCTGTGGCCGTCGCGACGATGATCGTTACGGTAGTCGTTCCGGTCGTGCCGGCCATCGCGATGGTCGTCACGGCGGTCGTCACGGCGATCGTGACCGTGGTCGCGGCTCGGCGGCGCGTGATTGCCGTTGCCGCGGTGGTTGTCGTTGCGCGGGTTGTTGCCGCGATCATTGCCGCGATGGCTGCCGCCACGCCCATCGTTGCCGCGATTGCCGTGGTCATTGCGGACAACTTCGCGCGCGATTTTGTTCGACAGCGCTTCGTCGTTCTTGGCGGCGAAGGCAGCGGTGCTCGCGAACAGTGTGGCGACGAGGACCAGAGTCATGGGGCGTTTCATCGAGGTCTCCTTAGCGGATCGGTTTCGATCCGTTGCGGCGCCAGTATCGGATTCGCGACCTGAGCGGAGCCTGAACGTTTCCGTTCAGGTTCGTTCAGCTTGGATGGCGTAATCCGGCCCTCCGAAGGCCTGTTTCGCGGCTTCCGGCGCGCTACGTCGCAGCGGCCTTTTTTACGGAGCGCCCGCCGCCTTCGCGATGGCGATATCGGCCAGCACTTCCGCGTCGAGCTCCCGGAAGTCGACGATCCCCACGCGGTTGGTCCAGAGCGGATTGCGGTACCGCGCGACAGTGCGCGTGCTGTAGTCCTTCCAGAATCCCGCGGCGCGCGTGAGGTGCTCGACGGCGCCCTGTTGATGCGAGGCGACGCGCGAGGCCCGATAGAGCGCAAGTTCAGTCGCGCCGCGGATCTTGGCGGCGTAGTACTTGCCGAGCAGCGCCATGGCGCGGATGTCATTCAGCGTCGCCGCGAGCTCCGGGTTCTTGCGCGCCGCGGCATGGCTCGCCAGTGGCGAGAGGGCGCTCAGCGCCGCATCCGCGTGCGCGTCCAGTTTATCGGCCACCGCGAGCGGCGTCGTGCCGGCCGGCGATTGATTCGCGATCACCGCGGCCACGTATTTCGGGATCGTCAGGTTATCCGTGCCCGGGTGCGCCTTCTGGTTGATGAAAGTTTCCACGCTGTGGAAGCCGCTCGCGGTATTGGCTGGACCCGGCCGGCTGCGGCAGCCTTCGATGTACCACTGGAAATCGAAGTCCGCCCAGTGAAAGCCGGTGACGAGTGGATAGGTCATCGACGCGTTCTGCCAGGCCGCGAGCAACGCGCTGGCATCCGCGCCCGGGAAACGCTGCGCGACGAGCGCGGTGATGCGTTCGTTGTCGAGCGCCGGGTCGTAGCCGAGCCGGCCCCAGAGCAGGAAGTGCAACCAGTGTTTGTCGGTTTCGAGCTGCCGCGGTGCGCGTGGCCGCTTGTCCAGGAACTCCCGCCCCCACACCCACATGTCCGAACCGAGGTAATAACCCGCGGATTTTTCGGTCGGGATATTCGCGACGAACTCACGCACGAAATCCGGCGCGGCCCAGCGGAACATCAATGCGTCGTCGTTGCGCAGCGTCCAGAGAGTCTTGAGGTCGCCGAGCGATTCGAGGTAGCCACGATGAAAGTTCTGCGTGGTCGAAGACAACACATGCGCCTGCGCGTACTTGAAGCTGAACAGGAATTCCACGTTGGGCTGTGTGATGACCGGCTTGAACGTGGCCGCGATGTCCTGCGCGCGTGATTCGTGCTGGCGATGGATGAGCCGGAAGCGGCGGTCGGGTTCCGCGTGCGCGGCGTCGATCACGCCCTGGCCGTAGGTCGCGAACAGCCAGTTCTCCTTGGCGTCGAAGGAATCCACGCCGCCGGAATACATGCGCACCTCGCCCATGTTTTCGCCGGCCGTGAGTCCGATGCCCGCGAGCAGGGGATACGTGCGGAACATTTCGCGCACGCTCGCGCGGAAGTAGTCGGCGGTCTTCGGATTGTCGATCGCGTCGGTGATGCCGTACTTGCCGCCGACGCCGTACGTGAAGATGTTCCAGGTGATGACGTGGAACTGGATGTTCCGGCCGCGCGCGTATTCCATCACGCGGCGCCAGAACGCGATCTTCTCGTCGATGGTGAGTTTCTTCACCACTTCCTTGTCGGCGAGCATCGCGGAGGTGAGCAGGTCCGTGGTGCGCGTCGAATAGTCCTCGGCGAGTTTCGCTTTCGTGCGCCAGACATCGTCGAGCGCGACCTCGGGATATTCGGGAACCTTCACCATCGATGGAAACGGGTGCAGGTTCCACAGCGAAACGAAGTTGTAACGATCGCGCGCCAGCTGATCGAGATACGCGGTCCAGAACTTGAAATCCCAGACCGTGGGGATGTTCGCCTGTGCCGAATCGCCCATGTCCGAGTAGCTGGGCGTGCGCAGGTCGAGCGGGATGTTGAACTTCGTGCCGCGCATGGACATGTGCGGGCTGCGCACGGTTTTTTGTACGTGGTCGGCGCCGTGGATGCGGATCTGCTCGGCGAGCTCGAGACCGCCATACATCGCGCCGGCTTCGTCCTTGCCGACCACCCAGATTCCAAAATGCGGGCGGTCGTTGTCGAGCAGGATGAAACCTTCGGGCTTCAGACTCGCGAGTGCGTTGTCAGTGACTACGTGCGCGGTCGTGATCGGGACGAACGAAACATGTATACGCGGCGGAACGGGTTCGGTGGCGCGGACAGGTTCGTCACGGATCAATTCAATCCGGGCGCGCTGGCCACGCGAATCGAGCGCCGCGGCGATCTCGCGCGCCGCGAATTCCATGCGCTCATCCGGGCGATTGACGCGGATCGTGATTTCGGCCGCGTTCTCGGCCGCCGTTGCATGAGCCCACGCGAACATGCCCGCGAGCAGGAAACACGCGCGTGCGATACCGCCGAATCGACATTGCATGAAACCCCTCCCAAACCGGCCTGCGCACGGAGCGTACACTGTGGACGCATGACATTGCGTCCTGGCCCCTCGGTGCCGCCGCGAAGCCTGCACCCTGAGCACTGGTAGCGGTCCCTCGCAACAACTTGCGGCAGTTCTCCAGTCGCCGGGGAAGAGGCCCATATTGTGAATTCCACGCTGGCTGCGCGGCGTTCCAGGGCAAGGTGACCCCACGGCATCGGAACAAACTACTGACCGCCTGGGAGGCTATTACTGCGGCACGCGATGCGCATCCGCACGGCGCGCTGGGCGATGCGCGCAGCGCGCCGGCCGAGGTGTCATATCGCGAAGAAAATTTCCTTCTCGATCTCGCGTTCAGCAGTTATCGATTCTTGTTTTCCCCGATATAGTCCCTACTGCCGGGACACACATCACAACAACCGGCGGGGGACTGAAGCCATGATCGAATGGTTTGCTTCGCACAACGGGCTCGAGCAGCTGTTCCTGCTGAGTTCCTTCGTCGGTGGTCTCATTCTCGTCCTGCGGCTCGTCCTGATGATCGCGGGGCTCGACCATCACGGCGCGGACGTCCACGTCGACAGCGACGTCGGCTTCCAGGCGCTCACCATCCAGGGTATTTCCTCGTTCTTCACGATGTTCGGCATCGTGGGATTCACGCTGTTTCACAACGCGGGGCTCGGAGTGGTTCTGGCGCTCGCCGGCGCGCTGGCCGCGGGCGTGCTCTCGATGTGGCTCATTCATCGCGTGTTCCGCGCGATGCTCAAATTGCAATCGAGTGGCACAGTCAGCCTGTACGCGGCAGTAGGCAGTGAGGGATCGGTTTACCTCACGGTAGGCAAGGACGGCGGGCGCGTGCAGATCAATTTCGCCAACCGGCTGCGGGAGTTCGAAGCGGTGTCCGCGGACGGATCGACGCTGCCCACCGGCACCGCGATCCGCGTGCAGAGCGTGACGGCGAATACGCTGGTCGTGGCGCCGGTCGAGCGGGCATTGCTTCAGTAGTTAGTTAGTTGGCGCGCGTACGCGCGCGGAGGGCTTCGCATGGATCTCACAATGGCGCTGGTGCCAGTCTTGTCGCTGGTCATCGTGGTGTTCTTCACCATCGTGTTTCTGGCGACGCGCTACAAACGCTGTCCGTCCGACAAGATCCTGGTGAAGTACGGCAAGGTCGGCAAGGGACAATCGGCGCA
Organism: Alcaligenaceae bacterium; assembly: GCA_036677145.1. Taxonomy (GTDB): domain Bacteria; phylum Pseudomonadota; class Gammaproteobacteria; order Steroidobacterales; family Steroidobacteraceae; genus CADEED01. The sequence continues at coordinate 6,883 of JAKFFF010000106.1, read as the reverse complement.
GTGTATTCACGGTGGCGGCTCGTTCATCTGGCCGCTGTTCCAGGACTACACGTACATGAGCCTGACGCCGCTCACGATCCCGATTCCGCTCACCAAGGCGCTGTCGCTGCAGAACATCCGCGTCAACGTGCCGAGCACGTTCACGGTCGGTGTCAGCACCGAAGAAGTGATCATGAACAACGCGGCCGAGCGGCTGCTCAATCTCGCCCAGGATGACGTCGAGAGCATGGCGCGCGAGATCATCTTCGGTCAGCTGCGGTTGACGGTGGCGTCGCTCACGATCGAGCAGATCAACCAGGATCGAGAAAAATTCCTGGATGCGATCCGGCGCAACGTCGCGCCCGAGCTCAACAAGATCGGCCTGTACCTCATCAACGTGAACATCACCGACATCACGGATGAGTCGGGATACATCGAAAGCATCGGCAAGAAGGCGGCGTCCGAGGCGATCAACCAGGCGAAGATCGACGTGTCCGACCAGGACCGTAAAGGTTCGGTCGGCGAAGCCGAGCAGGTGCGCGAGCGCACCATCAAGGTTTCGCAGCACCTCGCCGAGTCCGAGAAGGGCAAGAAGCAGGCAGAAGCGGATCAGCGCGTCTACGTGCAGCAGCAGGAGACGTTGGCAGCGATCGGTGAAGCCGAGGCCATGCGCGCCAAGGAGATCAAGATCGCCGAGAACGATGCGGCGTCCGCGCAGGGTCAGAAGAAGGCCGAGGCCGAGAAGCGCATCTTCATCGAGGCGCAGGAAGCCGAGGCCATTGCCGGCGAGAACCGCGCCAAGGCGCTGATCGCGGCGTCCAACGCGGAGTTGTCCGTGCAGGCGGCCACCGCCTCGCAACGCGGGCAAGTCGCGCAGTTCGACGCGGAGGCCGAGATCCAGAAAGCGCAGGCACGCGCCGAGCTGCAGCGCCTGAACGCAGTCGAGATCGTTCGACAGGAAATCGACAAGCGCAAAGTCACCATCGCCGCGGAGGCCGAGGCCGAGAAGACCCGGCGCGAGGCGCAGGGTGTCGCCGACGCGACGCTGCTCAAGTACGAAGCCGAGGCGAAGGGCATCCGCCAGGTGCTCGAGGCGAAGGCGATGGGTTACCAGGCTCTCGTGCAGAGCGCCGGCAATGACGCGCGCGCGGCCGCCACGCTGCTTCTCACCGAAAAGCTCGAGCAGATCGTCACGCTGCAGGTGGAGGCCATCAAGGCGATCAAGATCGACAAGGTCACGGTCTGGGACGCGGGCGCCGGGGCGAATGGCAATGGCACCACCGCGAACTTCCTCGCCGGCATGGTGAAGAGCCTGCCGCCGCTGCACGACGTGGCCGCGATGGCCGGCCTCGATCTGCCGAAGTACCTCGGTGACGTGAGGGCGAGCGAACTGCCCGCCCCCAACGGCTCCGAGAAGTAGTTGGTCGGCTCTTCTCAGTCCGCGGGGACGGTGCGGGCGGCGGCCCAGGCGCGGAGTTCGGCGATCTTTTCGCCGAGCACCACGGAGAGGGGGCGAGTCGCTTCGAGTTCGGCGGCGATGAGCCGAGCATCGGCGACCTTCTCGCCGGAGTGCGCGGTGTACTGGGCGGACACGATGGCCTGCTCGAGTTCGGCGCCCGAAAAGCCGTCGCTGCGCGCCGCGAGGACCTTGATGTCGCCTTCGGATACGGTGACGCCGCGTTTCTTGCAGTGAATGCCGAGGATCTCCGCGCGCGCGGCGGGCGAGGGCAGATCCACGAAGAAGATCTCGTCGAAACGTCCCTTGCGCACGAGCTCCGGCGGCAGGGCGGTGATGTCATTCGCGGTCGCGACGATGAACACCCGCGAGCGCTGCTCCGCGAGCCAGGTCAGGAACGCACCGAGCACGCGCCGCGACGTGCCGCTGTCGCCCTCACCGGTCGACAGGGCCTTTTCGATCTCGTCGAGCCACAACACGCAGGGCGCGAGCGCCTCGGCGGAGGTCAGCGATTCGCGCAGGTTCTTCTCCGACTCGCCATGCCACTTCGAATACAACGCGCCGAAGTCGAGGCGCACCAGCGGCACGCCGAGCACACCCGCCGCCGCGCGCGCGGCGAGGCTCTTGCCGCAACCCTGCACGCCTAACAACAACACGCCCTTGGGCGCATCGAGCCCGGGCGCGCTGCCGTCGAATGCCGCCTTGCGCTGCAGGATCCAGCGCCGCAGGTTCCGCATTCCGCCGACTTCGGCGAAGCGCGCCGTGTCGGGCTCGAAGGACAAAGTCCCGCCGCGATTGAGCAACTGGTACTTGGCCGCGAGCAGCGGCCTGATGTCCTCTTCGGTCAATGCGCCGTCATTGAAGACCGCCTGCCGCGTCAGCCGCTCGACGTCGTGCACCGCGAGCCCCGCGAGGTTGTCGACCAGCTTCTCAACAGCCTTTACGTCGATGCGCGGCATGCCGCCCTTGGATTGCGCCCACTCGCGCGCGATACGCATGACGATTCCGTGACGATCCCGCTTGTCGGGCAAACGCATCGTGAAGCGTGCCGCCAGGTGCTCGAGTTCCTGCGGCAGTTTCATCTCGTGGCTGATGAGCACGAGCGTGCGGGCGCATTTCGGGTATTCCTGCGCGATGTCTTTCATCGTCCGCACGAACAACGGGCTTTCCAGGTACGGATGAAAATCGAGCAGCACGTAGATGCCGGGCATCGGCGTCGATTTGATGTGCCGCAGCAGCTGCTCGGGCTGGGCCAGCGTGCGCTGCGCGCCGCCGAGATCGACGTCCAACCGCAGCAGCCCCTCCGTCACGGTCCACTGGAACACACCCCAGTTCCGGCCGCGCTGCGCCTTCATGGCCGCTTCGCGGACCGCTTCCAGGACGCGCGCCTCTTCCCGGCTTTCGATGACCACCAGCGCCACGCGGGACGCCAGCAAGGTCTGGAGCTCCGTGGCCGGGGAGCTATCGAAGCCACTGTCGAAACCCGGGGATTTCATGTGCGGCGCACTCTATCAAAACCCTTCCGGCTTCTGGACAACAGCGGTCACGGAAGTCATGACACACTCGGCCCTCTTGCCTACAATCCGCCCCCTTTTCCAATTGTGGAATGGCCATGGGAGCCTGGCATTGCTGACACGCACCCGGAAATCGAAAGCCACCCGGTCGTACATCGATCCGTTCACCCCGAGCGAGATCAAACGACTGGTGGCCGAATTCGGTTCACCCTTGCTGATCATCGACTGCCAGCGCGTGCGCGAGCAGTACCGCAAGCTGCAGAAAGCGCTGCCCGGCGTCGACCTGCATTACGCGCTCAAACCACTGCCGCATCCGGCCGTCGTCGAGACCATCGTCGAACTCGGCGGCTGGCTCGATCTTGCGACCACCGGTGAGACGCAGCTCGTCACCCGGTTGGGAATCGACCCGGCGCGTTGCATCCACACGCACCCGATCAAGCGCGACATCGACATCCGCAACGCGCTGCACATGGGCGTGAAGATCCTGGTCGCGGACAATCCCGACGAGGTGCGCAAGTTCGAGGCGTATCGCGACGAATGCGAGTTGCTGCTGCGTGTGTCGTTCCGTTCGCCCGGTGCGGTGTGCGACCTGTCGAGGAAATTCGGCTGCGATCCGGAAGACCTGATCGAGCTGGCGCGCCTGGCGCGCAAACTCGGGATTCCGGTGCGCGGCCTGTCCTTCCACGTCGGCTCGCAGGCTTCCGACGCGGGCAAACACGTCGAGGCCATCGAGGTGTGCACCAAACTCATGGCGCAGGCCCGCCGCGAGAAGTTAGGCGTGTTCGACACGCTCGACATCGGCGGCGGATACCCGATCGAATACGGCCAGAAGGTCGCCGACATCGGCCGCTTCTGCGCGCCGATCCGCGCGGCGTTGGCGAAGCTCCCGGCGCGCGTGCGCGTCATCGCCGAACCCGGCCGCTATATTTCCGGCCCCGCCGCCATCGGCGTGTCGTCGGTCATGGGCCGCGCCAAGCGCGAGGGCCATTGGTGGTACTACCTCGATGACGGCGTGTACGGCTCCTACAGCGGGCAGATGTTCGACCACGCGAAGTACCCGGTCGAATCCATGAAAGAGGGCGACGAGAAATTCCCGTCGGTCCTGGCCGGACCCACCTGCGACAGCATCGACGTGATCGCGGAGAACCTGATGTTGCCCGCGCTCAAGGCGGGCGACCTGATCGTTGGCCGCGCGATGGGTGCATACACCTGGGCCAGCGCCTCGGAGTTCAACTTCTTCCCCAAGGCAACTGTCGTTTCCGTCAATCGCAAGCCGGGTGACACCGGCTCCGTGATGCCGCTCGCCTTCTGAGCATGTTCAGTTCGCGGCGGAGCTTGCTGAAGACGCTCATCGCCGGCGGCGCCGGCATGGCGCTCGGCAATGTTGTGTTCGCGGAAGGTGACGCGCCGGTCGACGAGCGAAGAATCGAGCTCTTCAACACGCATACCCGTGAAACCGCGAATGTCGTGTTCCGGCGCGGCAAGGAATACGACGCCGCTTCGCTCGCGACGCTGCGCAACATCCTGCGCGATCACCGCAATGGCGAATCACACGACATCGACGTCGGGTTGTACGAACAGTTGTCGGATCTTGCGATCGCGGCGCAACGCGCGCCGAGTTACGAAATCATCTCCGGTTATCGCTCGCCCGCGAGCAACGCCAGGATGGCCGCCGCGGGTAATGGCGTTTCGAAGAATTCGCTGCACATGAGCGGCCGCGCCATCGATGTGCGCCTCAAGAATTATTCCTGCGCCGACCTGCGCGATCTCGCGCTGGCGGCGAAGCGGGGCGGCGTCGGTTATTACGAACGTTCCAACTTCGTGCACCTGGACACGGGCCGTTTCCGGACCTGGGTGGGCTGAGGTGAGCACCGATACCGCCATCCACCGCCGCGTCGCCGCCGCGCGCGCCGGCCGCGACCCGGCGGTCCTCGGACGATGCGCTTCGGGTTGGGCGGTGTTCGGCCATCAGCAGATCGTGCCGGGCTATCTACTGCTGCTGCCAGATCCGGTGGTTCCCGATCTCAACGCGCTGGCGCCCGCGCCGCGCGCGCAGTTCCTGCTCGACATGTCGCGGCTCGGCGATGCGCTGACGCACGTGATGTCACCGGTGCGCGTCAACTACGCGATCTTCGGCAACGTCGAGCCCGCGCTGCACGCGCACGTGATACCGCGTTTTCGCTCCGAGCCCGAACACCTGCAGACCCAGCACCCGTGGGCGTACGACTGGAACGCGGCGCCGGTGTTCGATCCGGTGGCCTCCGCGCCGTTGATCGAGGCACTGCGGAGGGAACTCGTGCGGCTCGGCACGTTGACCAACTCCCCACAGGGTTCGTGATGGCAGTCCAGCCGCAATTTCTCACCTGGATCCTCGAGCAACTCGAAGGCCTGGGTTCGTTGCGCTCGAACCGCATGTTCGGGTGCGTCGGGCTCTACCGCAACGAAGTGTTCTTCGGTCTCATCGACGACGACACGCTGTATTTCAAGACTGACGACAGCAACATCGCCGGCTACCGCGAGCGGCGCATGCCGCGTTTCATGCCGTTTCCCGACCGGCCCGAGGCCGTGCTCGGATATCACCAGGTGCCGGCCGACGTGATGGAAGACAGCGAAGTGCTGATCGAGTGGGCGCGCAAATCGATTGCGGTCGCGGCGGCACTGAAGGCCGCGAAGTCGCCGAAGGCCAAGTTCGCCGGAACGAAAGTGACAAAGAAATCGAAAAAGAAGGTCCAGGCGAAACAGGCGGCGCGCAAGTCGCCGCGCAAGTCGCGACTTCGTAAGAAAACCGCGCGACGCTGAGCCGCGCGCCCGCTCAGCCCGCGAGCCGCGCCTGCGCGGTGCGCATGAGATCCGCCAGCGTTTCAATGGGCGCCGAACACGTGGTTCCGCGGCACACATAGGCGCGCGTCACGGTGCCCGCGTGTTTGTCAGCGACGGCGGCGTCGAGTCCCGTCAGATCCGCGGGAATCGCAAACACCAGGCGGTGCGGCGCGTACAACTTGCCGAGCTCGCGTTGCCAGGCGGCGGCTTCGTCCGCCGGGCCGCGGATGATCACGATCTCGGGCGCCTCGAGATATTCCGCCAGCGCTTCGAGCAGGCTCACGTGACCATGCGGATAGCGGTTGATCGCGAGCCAGCCGCCGCGCAGCGTGCGTTCGGCCGCCTCGAGCCATTGCGGTTCGCCGAGCAGATAGCCCGCCCGCAGCAGGGCACGCGCCGCGATTCCATTGCCGGCGGGAATGGCATCGTCGCTGAAACTCTTGCTGCGATGGATGAGCGTTTCGTGGTCGTCGGACGTGAAGAAGAACCCGCCATCCTTGCGGTCCTCGAAATGCGTGAGCATCGCGCGCAGGATTTCTCGCAACCAGGCGACGTCCTCGTTGCGCCAGCGAAGCTGCAGCATCTCGAGCAGGGCGTTGGCCAGATAGGCGTAGTCGTCCAGATAGGCGTTGAGATGTGAGACGCCGCCCTTGCTGCTCGCGAGCAATCTGCCACTGCGCCAGGCATGCGCGTGCAGGAAATCGAGCGCGCGGTCCGCCGCCGCGCCGAAATCCGGCCGCTCGACCGAACGCGCCGCGATGGCGAGTCCACGGATCGCGAGCGCGTTCCAGCTCGTGAGCAACTTGTCATCGAGCCCGGGCCACACACGTTTGCCACGGATGGCGAGCAGCTTCGCGCGCGCCGAATCGATCTCGCGTTCCACCACGTCGGGCGCGAGCTGCAGCTCCTTCGCGATCTGTTCGATCGAGACGAACACGTGCGGATTCCACGCGCCCTCGAAGTTGGGCGGCTCGTCGAAGCCGAATCGACGGGCGAAAACGCTCCACTCGAGCGGCGTCAATGCAGCCTGCGCTTCCTCGCGTGACCACACGTAGAACTTGCCTTCGTGTCCTTCGGAGTCCGCGTCGTAGGCGCTGAAGAAGGCGCCCCCTTT
>JAKFFF010000105.1:0-21307 GCA_036677145.1 Alcaligenaceae bacterium | reverse complement strand
CGCATTGCGCGTCGTGGCCGGACGCCCCTTCAACGAACTCGACGAGCGGGAACGCCGCAAAGTCGTGATGATCGGCATGCGCGTCAAGGACCAGCTGTTCGCCAAGGATGAGAACCCGCTGGGCCAGGACATCACCATCAACGGAATCACGTTCCAGGTGATCGGCGTATTCGAGTCGATCCAGGACGGCAACCAGCAGCAGGAAGACGAGCGGATCTACCTGCCGAACGACACCCTGCGGTATTCCTTCAACCAGACCGGCGAGATCGGCAGTTTCGCGTTCGTGCCGAAACCGGGAGTGCACGCGAGTGTGGCGGAGAATGACGTCAAGGGATATCTCGCCCAGATCTACAAGATCAGCCCGGACGATCGCGGCGTGTTCGGCAGCTTCAACCTGCAGCAACAGTACGACAAGGTGCAGGGCCTGTTCACCGGAATCAGCGTATTCAGCTGGATGGTCGCCATCGGCACGATCTTCGCCGGCGCCGTCGGCGTGGGAAACATCATGCTGATCGTGGTCAAGGAGCGAACGCGCGAGATCGGGCTACGCAAGGCGCTCGGCGCCACGCCGGGTTCCATCGTCGCGATGATCATGCAGGAATCGGTGTTCATCACGGCGGTCGCGGGATACGCGGGCCTGGTCGTCGGCACGCTGCTGATCGAATCCATCGCGCAACTGCTCAAGGCGAACGGCGGCAAGGCGGGCTTCTTCGGCATGCCGGAGGTGGAGTTCACGACCGCGATCGTCGCGCTGGCCGTCCTGGTGACGTCCGGCTTGCTGGCATCGCTGATGCCGGCGGCCAAGGCCGCCGCGGTGAATCCCATCGTCGCCCTGCAAGACGAATGAACCCGGGACGAGTAGATAGAAATGAAACAGGAAAGACAATGAAGCGAATAATCAAGTACTGCATTCTCGGCGTGATCGGCCTGGTGTTCGTCGGCACCTTCGTGTTCCTCTACAAGAAGTCGCAGACGCCGCCGGTGGTCTATCAACTCGACAGCCCGGCGCGCATGGCGATCATCAAGAAGACCGTGGCCACCGGAAAAGTCATCCCGCGCCGCGAGATCGAAGTGAAGTCGCAGGTATCGGGAGTGGTCGAGAAGCTCTACGTGGTCGCCGGCCAGACCGTGAAAAAAGGCGCGATCATCGCGCGCATCACGCTGCGGCCCAACATGATCAATGTGGCCTCGGCGGAGGCGCAGCTGCTGCAGGCCCGCATCAACCTGCAGAACCAGGCGACCGACATGCAGCGGTATCAGAAGCTGCGGGCGGACCGCGTGATTTCGGAATCGCAATTCCGGCAGTACGAAACCAATTACAACCTGCAGAAGGAAGCGGTGACCTCGGCGGAGGACACCGTGAACCTTCTGAAGACCGGCGCCACGAAGAGTTCGGGCATGGTGTCGAACATGATTCCCGCCACCATTGACGGCACGGTGCTCGACGTGCCCAACAAGGAAGGTTCCTTCATCCTCGAGTCGAGCACCTTCCAGTCGGGCACCTCGCTCGCGACACTCGCGGACATGAACGACATGATCTTCGAGGGTCTGGTCGACGAATCGGAAATCGGCAAGCTCAAACACGGCATGGAACTCGTCCTCAACATCGGCGCGCTGCCGGGCAAGCCGTTCAAGGCGACGCTGGAATACATCGCGCCGAAGGGCGTGACCGACCAGGGCACCATCAAGTTCACGATCCGCGCGGCCGTCGTGCTCGACAAGGAATTGTTCCTGCGCTCCAACTACAGCGCCAATGCGGACATCGTGCTCGACAAGCGGGAAGACGCGCTGGCGATCAACGAGGGCAACCTGCTCGTGGAAGAAAAGGGCACCTTCGTCGAAGTGGAGACGGCGCCGCAGATCTTCGAAAAGCGCGAGATCAAGACCGGCTTGTCGGATGGCATCAATATCGAAGTAGTCTCCGGGCTCACGCTGGGCGACAAGATCAAGCATCGCTGACGCGGGCATGACGATCCGATACGAAACCGTGAGCGGCGATGCCGCGCGCGCGACAAAAGAACTGCTGGCGTTCTGCCTGGTCGCGTTCGATGAGTTCTCGCCCGACTACCTGACGTGCCGCCTGCCGCACGTCGACGGGCCGTCGATCACGATGGCCCGCTTCACGGATGATTCGCTCGCCGGATTCAAGCTCGGCTATCGCCGGGGCGCGTCCCTCTTCTACTCATGGCTCGGTGGTGTGCATCCACAGGGGAGAAGACAGGGCGTCGCGGCCGAGCTCATGCGCCGGCAACACGACTGGGCCATCACACAGGGCTACCAGGAAATCGAAACGCGCACGCGCTCGGCGAACAGCGCGATGCTGATCCTCAATCTCAAGTCAGGGTTTCAGATCCGCGGCTTCGAGGTCGATGCGCACGGGCGTCAGATCGTCATTCAGCGCAAATCTCTGTGACGCTCATTCCGCCGGCAGATCGAACACCAGCACCTCGGCTTCCCGCCCCCGATTCAATTCGAGTGAAGTCTCACTGCTGATCTCGAGTGCGTCGCCGGCTTCCAGTGTCACGCCATTGGCGTGCAACGTGCCCCGCGCCACGTGCACGTACGCGAGCCGTTCCGGATCCAGCTCGAGAGTCGCGGCTTCGTTTGCTTCGAACAGGCCCGCGTAGACGCGGGCGTCCTGGTTGATCAGCAGCGATCCGTCCGCGCGATCCGGCGAGGCGACCAGCCGCAACTTCCCGCGTTTCTCGTCCGCGGGAAAACGCTTCTCCTGGTAGCTGGGCGCGATCGCCTGGACGCCCGGCAGAATCCAGATCTGCAGGAAATGCACGCCGTCGTTCGCCGACGGATTGAATTCGCTGTGCCGCACGCCGGTGCCGGCGCTCATGAGTTGCACGTCGCCGGGATGGATGGTGGACCCATTGCCGAGCGAGTCCTTGTGGGCGAGGGCGCCGGACAACACGTAGCTGATGATCTCCATGTTGCTGTGCGCGTGTGTGCCGAAGCCGGCGCCAGCCTGCACGCGATCTTCGTTGATCACGCGCAAGGGTCCGAACTGGATGCGGTCGGGATCCTGGTAATCGGCGAACGAAAAAGTGTGGAAGGATTTGAGCCAGCCATGATCGGCGAACCCACGTTCGTTGCTGCGGCGTATCTGGTTCATTGCGGGATCATAAGATAAGGATTGCGAGCCCCTAAGCGCCAATTGTTGTAAGTCGATGAGCAGATCGACGTGCGCGGTTGGCGCATGCGACCAAAGTCCGTTGTGCCGCCCGGAGTCGCGGATTGCAATAGCGGACTCGGCCACCCCCCAGGTCGACGCGCTAAGGAGAATCACATGGCTGCAACAATACTCGATGGAGTGACCGGCCTGTTCACTCCGGACGTGGTCCACAAGGCGGCATCGGTGCTCGGCGAGTCCGACTCCGCGATCAGCAAGGGCGTGGGCGCCGCCATTCCGGCGCTGCTCGGCGGGGTCGCGAGCCGCGCCGAAGATCCCGGCTTCGCCTCGTCACTGTACGATCTCGTGAAATCGCCGCTGAACGACGGCGGTGTCCTCAAGGATGTCGGCAGCCTGTTCGGCGCCAGCGGCACTTCGCCCATGATGAGCCTCGGCAACAAGTTGTTAGGCTCGCTGTTCGGCGGCGGCACCTCCAACGTCTCCAACAATCTCGCCGGATACGCCGGCGTGAAGAGTTCGAGCGCGATGACGTTGCTGAACGTCGCGGCTCCGATCGTGCTCGCCTTCCTGGGCAAACGCGCGCGCAGTGAAGCCGCAAGTCCGACCGCGCTCGCGGGCATGCTGCGCAACGAAAAGGACTCCATTGCCGCGGCCATGCCCGGCCCGTTGGCGAGCGCCGCCATCCGGCCGGATGCGCCGGGGACGTCGACGCCGGCGATGTCGAGCGAGATGTACCGGCAACGGCCCGCCGAAGAGAAAAAGTCGATCTGGCGCTGGCTGCTGCCGGCGGCCGCCGCGGTGATCGCGCTCGCGCTGATAGTGCCGATGTTCGGGCGCAAGGAGTCGACGGTCACCTCCGTGATGAATACTCCCGCCACGACAACGGCGCCCACGGCCGCGCCTTCCGGCACGGTGTACTTCGATGTCGACCAGGCCGCGATGCCGGGAGCCGGACAGGCGGCGCTGATTCCCGTCATCGACTACCTGAAAACGAATCCCGCCGCGACCGCAGTCGTCTCGGGCTTTCACGATTCCAGCGGAGACCTGGCGGCGAATGAAGAGCTTGCAAAGAGTCGGGCGGAATCGGTGCAGGCGACCCTGGTCGCGTCCGGCATCGACGCATCGCGGATCGAGATGCAGAAGCCCAGCGTGACCGAGGGTGGTGGGTCCGCCGATCAGGCGCGGCGCGTCGAGGTGACCGTTCGTCAGTGATACGCCAGGCCTGGTGGCCGGCCGGCGCACTGTGCGTGTGGACGCTGTCGTGCGCGTTTGCCTGCGCGAAAGACGCGTTTCCATCACTGCGGCCGATTCTTCCGGGTGATTCGCTGCTGGTCGTCGCGCCGCATCCGGACGACGAGTCGTTGTGTTGCGGCGGACTCATTCAATCCGCGCGCGCGAGCGGCGCACGTGTGGCGATCGTCTGGATCACATATGGCGACGGCTTCAAGTGGAATGCGATGGTCGTCGAACGGAAGTTGCGTCCGCGCGCAGGCGCGTACCAGGATCTCGCGCGACGCCGCGGCGGCGAGGCGCGCGCGGCGGCCGCGGTGCTGGACGTGGATGAGGCCTCACTCTTTTTCCTGGGATACCCGGATCGCGGCGTGCTGGCGCTGCTGCTCGACTACTACTACCCGGGCACGCCATGGCGATCGAAATTCACCGGCGAGAATTCCGTCGTGTACGAGGATGCCGTGAATCCCGGCGCCAACTACGACGGCGAAAATCTGGAGCGTGATTTCCGCGCGGTACTCGACCGCGTGCGGCCGACGCTGGTGCTGGCGCCGAGTCCGCAGGACACTCATCCCGATCATCGTGGCGCCGGCCTGCTCGCCTGGCGCGCGATGAGCGCGCGCAAAGAGCTGCAGAACATCCGTTACTGGATCGTGCATGGCGGCCGCGGCTGGCCGAAGCCTCGAGCGTTACGGACGGAGATTCCTGAAACCGTCGCGCCGCGCGGCGCCGGAATGCGCTGGGAGTCATTCGTGCTCGACCCCGGAGCGACCGACGCGAAATTGCGCGCTGTGCGTTCGCATGCGACGCAGATGAAAGTGATGGGCCGTGTCATGATGAGCCACGTCCGCGCGACCGAGTTGTATTCGCGCACACCCATGCCGCCGCGCAGCACCTGCGCGCAGGCGGAGCCGTGCGAGTTCGAAGCAGGATCCATCATCGAGGAGTCCGGACTGTGAACTATCTACGTGCCGCGTTGCTGCCCACGCTCATTCTCGCGCTCGCGGGGTGTGCATCCCTGCAAACGCGCGATCCGCTGCAAGTGACGGTCGCGGGTATCGAGCCGCTGCAGGGACAGGGCATGGAACTGCGCCTGGGCGTCAAACTACGCGTGCAGAACCCCAACGATGTTCCGGTGGACTATGACGGTGTCGCGCTGCAGATGATCGTGCAGGGCAAGACTCTCGCCTCGGGAGTCAGCGATGCACGCGGCAGCGTGCCGCGCTTCGGCGAATCCGTCATCGAGGTTCCGGTCACCATCTCCGGATTTCGCATGGCGCGCCAGGCGCTCGGACTCATGAAAGACGGCGCCAACATCGACAAGATCGCTTATGAGATGAAGGGAAAACTCAATGGCTCGGCGTTCAACACGGTGCGATTCCAGACGAAAGGGGAATTCGAGCTGCCCACGCAGAACGCCGGCGGAAGCGAATGAGTAGAATCGGCGGATGCAGAGAAATGCCGGCGCGATCGAGGTTTTGCCGCGGCCCGGGTCGTGGGCGCTGTTCCTGGACGTGGATGGAACATTGCTCGAAATCGCTCCCACGCCCCAGGCCGTTTCGGTCGATGCACGGCTCGTCGCGCTGATTCGCGAACTCGATCGCGCGAGTGGTGGCGCGGTCGCGTTGATCAGCGGCAGGACAATCGCGGACCTGGACGCGTTGTTTCGTCCGTTGCGGCTGCCGGTGGCGGGCGTGCACGGACTGGAACGCCGTTCCGCGCTGGGTCGTCTGACCCGGCCGGAAATCCAGCCCGCAAAGATCGCCCGCCTGCGCCACGACCTGCGCAATTTCGCCGACTCGCTCGGGCGCGGCCTGTTCGAAGACAAGGAGTACGCCTTCGCGCTGCACTTCCGGCAGGCGCCGCACCTCGAGCCACAGATCCGGGCTGGCCTGACGCGGATCATCGATGCCGCGACTCCGGCATTCGAGCTCCTGGAAGGCGACTGCGTCATCGAGATCAAGGCGTCCGAGACCAACAAGGGAGGAGCAATCGACGCATTCATGCGCGAGACACCTTTCGCCGGGCGCACGCCGATCTTCATCGGCAACGACACGACGGACATCGACGGCTTTGCGGTCGTGCAGCGCTTGAAAGGCATCGCGATCGGCGTGGGTGAGCGCGTGTCCACCGACTGGCATCTCGATGATCCGGCCGCGGTCCGCGAGTGGCTCGAGCGATTGCGGGCGAGCGATTGAGATGCGCTTCATCATCATCCGTCCGCGATTCCCACGCTGTTCGCGATGAGCCTGCTCTCATGGATGCGGCGCAGGTGTGTCAGAGGCAGTCGTTGTCGAAGCGCTGACCCGCGGCTCAGGCCGCGGGTCAGGCCCCAGCTCAAGCCTGCGGCGGCTGCACGTTCGCGTTCAGGCGGAACAGATTCGTCGGGTCGTATTTTTTCTTGAGCGCCACCAGCCGCGGATAGTTGCCGCGATAGTTGGCGTTGATGTCGCCCGCGGTCGCTTCGCGCGGGATGTCGTTCACGTAGAAGCCACGCGTGAACGGTTCGAGCGCCGACCAGTATTTGCGCGTCGCGGCGATGTGTCCGGCGGCCTCGTCGATGCCGATGCGCCAGCCGGCCACGGCCATGATGTTGGCCATGGAGTCACGCTGCGCGAACGCCGTCGCCGCTTCGTCGACGCGCCCGGCGGCGCCGCCGCAGTGCTGGAAGAAAACCAGCGTCATGCGGCCCGGGTCGGGCTGGAAGCTCTCGATGATGGCGGACACGAACTTGTCGGGCATCGTCGAGATGAAGCCGCTCTTCATGTACGAGCCCATCGCGCGTGAATCACCCGAGTCGTTCCAGCGCTGCACTTCCACGTAGTCGCTGAGCTTGATCGTGTCGCGTTCGGGCGTGCCGAGTTTGCGCAGCGGCGCCAGCGCGCGTTCGGCCTCAGCCTGGGGACCGCTGTAACAAACCTCCACCGAAACATAGCCGGGTGCGCCGCCCGGCGGCTGCGCCATGACCGGGTCCATGTACAACTCATCGGGCGCGGTGATCGCGTATTCGCTCCACATGCTCAACATGTCGCGAGCTTTCGCGATCGGAAAAGTCAGCGATCCGGCGACGACTTCGCGCTGCATCGGATGCAGGCGGAACTCGAAATTCGTGACGACGCCGAAATTGCCGCCGCCGCCGCGCACGCCCCAGTACAGATCCGGATTCTCCTGGGCGCTCGCATGCCGCAGTTGTCCGTCCGGCGTGACGATGTCCACCGACTCGACACTGTCGATGGCCATACCTAACTTCCGGGCGAGACGGCCGAAACCACCGCCCAGTGTCAGGCCGCCGACGCCCGTGTGCGAAACAGTGCCGAGCGGCGCCGCGAGGCCGTGCGCCATGCTTTCGTGATCCACTTGTCCTAGCAACGTGCCGCCTTTCACCCATGCGCGCCGCGCGCCGGGATCCACCCGCACTCCGCGGAAATGCGACAGGTCGATCTGCATGCCGCGGTCACAGGTCGATTGACCCGAATTGCTGTGGCCGCCGCATTTCACCGCGACCAGCAGGTTGTTTGCCCGCGCGAAACGCACGGCCGCCTGGACATCCGCCGCGTTGACGGGTTGTGCGATGAGTGCGGGGTGCTTGTCGAAAGAGGGATTGAGGATGAGCCGCGCCTGGTCGTAGCCGTCCTCACCGGCGAGCAGCAGCGTGCCGCGCATTTTCCTGGCGAGGTCGCGAATGTCTTTGCCGCGCAGCGTGATCTGGCGTCCATCTCCCGTGATGGCGGCCACATCGGCGACCGGGCCGGTGCCCACGACGGCGTAAGCGGTGCGGATTCCGGGGACCGAGACCGCGGCGGCCAGCAGCGATGAATTCAGGAAGTCACGGCGTTTCATGGGGTTGTTCTTCTCTTGGTGGTGATTCAGCCCAGGCGCCGACTATAGAGCCATTCATCGGGCGCCCGAAACGGGTCGGCGGGCGCGGGAATTTGTACAAGAATGGTACATGACTTGTATAAGTATTGATGCGGCAAATATCAGGGAAACCCGATAGAAAAGAACCATGGTGTACAAGAATTGTATCAGATAGTGTTCGCGCCATGCCCCGTACCAAACATCGCTCTTCCGCTGAAACCGGCGAATTCTTTCCCATCCGCACGGTTTCGCACCTCACCGGTGTCAACTCGGTCACGTTGCGTGCCTGGGAGCGCCGCCACGGACTCATAAAGCCGCAGCGCACCCCGAGCGGTCACCGTCTCTACGGACCCGGCGAGATCGAAGTGATCCATCGGATCCTGGGTCTGCTCGAGAAGGGTCTGCCGATCAGCCAGGTCGAACGCGCGCTCGCCGCGCCGGGCGCCGCACGTTCGGGCGCGGAGCAGGGCCCGTGGAATTCACATCGTGAACGCATCGTCGCCGCCGTGGCGCGCTACGACGATGACGAACTCGAGGAGGTGTACTCGCAGGCACTGAGCCTCTATCCGATCGAGACGGTTACGGACCGTCTTCTGCTCCCCGTGCTGCAGGAGCTCGGGCGGCGCTGGAAGAGCGGCGAAGGCAGCGTCGCGGAAGAACATTTCTTCTCTATCTACGTGCGCAACAAACTGGGCGCGCGATTCCACCACCGCGCGCGCACGCGGAACGGCGCGCGCATCCTCGCGGCCTGTTTTCCGAACGAGCAACACGAGCTCGGGCTGCTCATCTTCTCGCTGGCGGCGCACGAACGCGGCATGCGCGTCGTGATACTCGCCGCGCAGACACCGCTCGAAGACCTCGCGGTCGCGGCAAAACGCGCCCGCTGCGACGCGATCGTGCTGTCTTCCACGGTCACGCCGCCGCCGGATGTCGTCGCGGAAAGACTGCCTGCGATGGTTGCCGCCTCCAGCGTGCCGGTATTCGTCGGCGGCCTCGCGTCATCGCGCGAGCGTGACGGAATCCTGGCGGCCGGCGCCGAGGTGCTGGGCACCGACATCCCGTCCGCGATCGAACGCATCCGTTTGGCGCTAGGCGACGTAGTCGCTCATTGATCGTCCCCGTTTCCGACACAGAGAGAACGCCATGAACTATGCCACCCAGCAAGCCATCAGCTGGACAGAACAGGGACTCGTCCCCGACAGCGTCATTCGCGGCGGCATCCGGCGTCTGCTGCGCTCGCGCCTCGCGGAACTGCGCGCTGATGATGTCGAACAGGCCGCCAAGACTACCGCGCGTTTCATCGCGGAAATGAACATCGGGCCGATCGCCCCGCTGCCGCACAAGGCCAATGAACAGCACTACGAGCTGCCGCCGGAGTTCTTCGCCGAGGCGCTCGGTCCGCAGCGCAAGTACAGCGCCTGTTACTGGGGCGCGGACGTGCAGGATCTCGCCGCCGCGGAAGAGCAGGCGCTCGCATTGACCTGTGAACATGCGCAGCTCGCGGATGGCCAGCATGTCCTCGAACTCGGTTGCGGCTGGGGCTCGCTCACGCTGTACATGGCCGCGCGTTTCCCGCGCTCGACGATCACGGCCGTTTCGAATTCCGTTCCGCAGCGTGACTACATCGTCGCCGAGGCGCGCCGGCGCTCGCTCGACAACATCGAAGTGATCACCCGCGACATGAACTCGTTCGCGATCGAGCGGCATTTCGACCGCATCGTCTCGGTCGAGATGTTCGAGCACATGCGCAACTACTCGCGCCTCTTCGAAAGCCTGCGCGGCTGGCTCACGCCGGACGGCAAGTTCTTCATGCACATCTTCGTGCACCGCTCGGTGCCCTACGCGTTCGAGGATCTCGACGCCGACGACTGGATGAGCCGGCACTTCTTCTCGGGCGGCATGATGCCGAGCGCCGCGTTGCCACTGCACTTCCAGCGGCACCTGCGGCTCGAACGCCAGTGGAGCTGGAACGGCCAGCATTACGAGAAGACGGCGAATGCCTGGCTCGCGAATCTCGACGCGCGGCGCGCGCGGGTGCTGCCGATCCTGGAAGCGAACTATGGCCGCGAGGGCGCCGCGATCTGGCTGCAGCGCTGGCGCATCTTCTTCATGGCGTGCGCGGAACTGTGGGGTTTCCGCGATGGCCGTGAGTGGTTCGTCAGCCACTATCTATTCCAGCCGCAGCGGTCGTGAGGGCGCGCACGTGTTCCGGCTGTTCAACTTCATCGCCTACCAGCTCGCCTGGTTCGCCTGCGTGCTCGGCGCGGCGCACGGAATGGCGTGGGCCGGAGCGGCATTCGCGCTCACCGTCGCGGCGCTGCATCTCGCGTTACGCCCCACGAAGAGGGAGATCAAATTGATCGCGGTGGCGGCACTGGTCGGATTCGTCGTGGACAGCGCGCTGGTGCGCACGCACCAGGTGGAGTTCGCCGCGGGAATGGCCGCATGGGCGCCACTGTGGATGGTGAGCTTGTGGATCGCGTTCGCGACCACGCTGAATCATTCCCTGAGCTGGCTCACGCGCCGGCCATGGATCGCCGCGCTCGCCGGGGCGGCCGGCGGACCGCTTGCCTACGCGGCGGGCGCGAAGCTCGGCGCGCTGCAAATCTCCGCGCCGCTCACCGGCTTCGCGCTCATCGCCGTGTTCTGGGCGGCCGCGATGGGAATCCTGTCGATGGTTGCGGGCACTCGCGCTGGATTCGCGCCGCGGAGGTTACCCGCATGAAACTTCCACTCGTCCTGCGTCACGGTTTCCTGTGCCTGGCGATATGCGTCGCGTCCGGCGCCCCGGCATCGGAAAGCCCTCCGCGGGAGTGGCGCTTCGCCGTCTCGCTCGATGGCAAACCCATCGGCCAACATCACTTCGTCCTGCGTGAACGCAACGACCTGCGCGAGCTCACCAGCGAGGCGAATTTTCGCGTGCGCTTCCTGTTCATCGATGCGTATCGCTACGAACATCGCGCGCACGAGGTCTGGCGCGGCGATTGCCTCGAAACGCTCGACGCGCGCACCGATGACAATGGCAAGGAAGTCGTCGTGTCCGGTGAACGCGCCGAACGCGGGTTCCGCGTCACGACCGGCGAGGCGGTCGCGGGCATCGAACCTTGCGTGCTGACCTTCGCATATTGGAATCCACGCATTCTCGATGCGACCCGCCTGCTCAACCCGCAGACCGGCGAATACGAGCGGGTGCAGGTGCTCCCGCTGGGTCGCGCGGCGATCGCCGGACATGCCGATGCCCAGCGCTACCGCTTGCTCGGCGCGTCGCGCGGCAAGCCGATGCAGATCGACCTCTGGTACACGCCCGCGCGCGAGTGGCTCGCGCTCGAATCGCTCACTCCCGACGGCCGCACCCTGCGTTATTCGAAGGAGTAACCCAGTGCGCACACGACCCGCAGCGATCCTGACGATGGGAATGCTCACGCTGTTCGGCGGATGCAAATCCGCGCATCCGCCCATCACCACGGCGCCCATCGTGGACCTGGCGCGATTCATGGGTCCCTGGTACGTCATCGGGAACATTCCGACCTCCATCGAGCGCGAGGCCTTCAACGCCGTGGAGACGTACGCCCTCGACGCGGACGGAACCATCGCCACCACGTTCGCGTTCCGCAAAGGCGCCTTCGACGGACCGCTCAAGACCTACTGCCCGCGCGGCTTCGTGCTCGACACGCGCTCGAACGCGGTGTGGGGCATGCGCTTCGTCTGGCCCATCAAGGCCGACTACCGCGTCGTGTACGTGAGCGGTGATTACGAGCACACGATCGTCGGACGCGAGAAGCGCGACTACGTGTGGATCATGGCTCGCACGCCGCAGATCTCCGATGCCGACTACGAACAAATGCTCGCGATGATCGAACGCGAGGGTTATGACATCCGCACGGTGCGCCGCGTGCCGCAGCAGTGGCCGGAAGCCGCGCCGCGTCCGGCGGGGGAGTGCTCGTGAAAATCGCCATTGTCGGCGGCGGCATCGCGGGCAACGTCGCGGCGTATCACCTGCACCGCGAGCACGAGATCACGCTGTTCGACGCGGGTGATCACATCGGCGGCCACACGCACACCCACGAGATCGAGCACGAGGGCCGGCGTATCGCGGTCGATACCGGCTTCATCGTCTGCAACGACCGCACGTATCCCAACTTCCTGGCGCTGCTCGATGAACTGGGCGTCGAGCTGCAGGCGAGCGAGATGAGCTTCTCGGTGCAGACGGCGGGCGGGCTCGAATACAACGGCACCACGTTGAACAGCCTGTTCGCGCAACGCCGCAATCTGGTCAGGCCGTCGTTCTGGCGGATGATCCGCGACATCCTGCGCTTCAATCGCGAAGCGCCGCGGCTGCTGGAGCGGCCCGACGATCCGGTTTCCATCGGCGACTATCTACAGGCGAACGGCTACTCACCGCAGTTCGTGGAGCACTACATCCTGCCGATGGGCGCGGCGATCTGGAGCGCCGGCACGGCCACGCTGCGTACTTTTCCCGCGGTGTATTTCGTGCGCTTCTTCCACAACCACGGAATGTTGTCGGTCGACGACCGGCCGCGGTGGCTCACCATCCGCGGTGGATCCGCGCGGTATGTCGAGCGGCTCACGGCGCCGTTCCGCGAACGTATCCGCCTGCGCACACCCGTGGAGTCCGTGCGCCGGACCGCGGCGGGCGTATTCGTGAAGGCGGCGGGCTGCGAGTCGGAGCGCTTCGACCGGATCTTCTTCGCCTGCCACAGCGACCAGGCGTTGCGTTTGTTAGGCGATGCCGATGAAGCCGAGCGCGCGGTGCTCGGCGCGATCCGCTACCAGCGCAATGACGTGCTGCTGCACACGGATACGAGTGTGCTGCCGCGCCGCAAGCTCGCCTGGGCCGCGTGGAACTATCATTTACTGGATGGTCTGCCGGGCCGCGATTCCGAGCGCGTCGCCGTCACCTACAACATGAATTTCCTGCAGCGCCTCGGCACGCGCGTGCCGCTGCTGGTGACGCTCAACATGCCGGATCGCGTCGACCCCGCACGCGTCATCAAGTCGCTCGCTTACGAACATCCCGTCTTCACGCCCGAGGCCGTCGCGGCGCAGGCGCGGCAGCGCGAAATCAATGGCGCGAACCGCGCCTATTTCTGCGGCGCCTACTGGCGCTTCGGCTTCCACGAGGACGGAGTCGTGAGCGCGCTTGCCGCGCTCGAACACTTCCGGCTCATCGAAAATGAAAAGCGCGCTCTACACCGGACGGCTTAGTCACCGCCGCTTCGCGCCGCGCGAGCATCAGTTCAGCTACCGGCTGTTCATGATGTACGTGGATCTCGCGGAGCTCGACCGGCTGTTCGAGGGACGCTGGCTCTGGTCGGTGCGGCGTCCGGCGCTCGCATGGCTGCGGCGTGCCGACTACATCGGCGATCCATCGCTGCCGATCGACACCGTCGTTCGCGATCGCATCGCCGCCCGCACCGGCGTGCGTCCCACGGGGCCGATCCGCATGCTCGCGCACCTGCGTTACTTCGGCATCGGCTTCAACCCGGTCACGTTCTACTACTGTTTCGACGCCGCCGACACGCACGTCGAATACATCGTCGCCGAGATCACGAACACGCCGTGGAACGAGCGGCATGCCTACGTCCTCACCGATCCCGAAGCCGAGGTGAGGGCGCGGGTGCTGCGGTATCGATTCGCGAAGGAATTCCACGTGTCGCCTTTCATGCCCATGGAGGCGGTCTACGACTGGCGCTTCGGCACGCCGGGCAAATGCCTGGCGGTGCACATGCAGAACTACCAGGGAGGCGAACGCGTGTTCGACGCGACGCTCGACCTGTCGCGCCGCGAGATCAGCGGCGCCGCGCTCGCGCGGGCGCTGCTGTCGTTTCCGTGCATGACGCTGAGCGTCATCGCCGGCATCTACATCCAGGCGCTGAAACTGTGGTGGAAGCGCATCCCCTTTCATTCTCATCCCTCGAAGGTTCCCGCACATGCAGATGACGTCACCTCGCACTCCTGACGCCGCGGCGGAAATGCCGCCGCTGCGCGCATCGGGCGCGGGCGCGAATGTGCTCGACGCATTCGCCAAACGCGCCGTCCTCGCCAAACTACGCGCCCTGCGCGGCGGTTGCCTGGTGCTTGCCGAGGGCGCGGAGCGCCATCGCTTCGGCAAGCCGAGCGCCGCGTTGCCGGAGCCCATCGTGATCCACGTGCACGATGCGCGCATGTACGGCGACGTCGCGCTTGGTGGATCGATCGGCGCGGGCGAGGCCTACATGCGCGGCTTCTGGACCACGACGCAGCTCGTCGATGTCGTGCGCCTGTTCGTGCTCAACATGGATGCGCTCGACGGCCTCGAGACCGGGCTCGCGCGGTTCACCGCACCACTGCGAAAAATCGTGCATGCATTCCGCCGCAACAGCCGCACCGGCTCGCGCCGCAACATCGCCGCGCACTACGACCTGGGCAACGATTTCTTCAGGCTGTTCCTCGACGAGACGATGATGTATTCGGCCGCCACGTTCGAGCATCCGCGGCAGTCGCTGCACGACGCACAGGTGGCGCGGCTCGATCTCATCTGCACGAAGCTCGACCTCAAGCCCACCGATCACCTGCTCGAAATCGGCAGCGGCTGGGGTGGCCTCGCGCTGCACGCGGCACAGCGTTTCGGCTGCCATGTCACGACGACGACCATCTCGAAGGAACAGTGGCGCCACACGCGCGACCGGGTGCGCGAGGCCGGACTCGAAGACCGCATCGACGTGTTGTGCACCGACTACCGGGATCTGTCCGGCAGTTACGACAAACTGGTGTCCATCGAAATGGTCGAGGCCATCGGCCACCAGTATTACGACACGTATTTCGCGAAGTGCGCCGCGCTGCTCGCGCCCGAAGGCGCCATGCTGCTGCAGGCGATCACTATTGCCGATCAGCGCTACGATCGCGCGCGCCGCTCGGTGGACTTCATCCAGCGCTACATCTTTCCGGGGAGCTGCATCCCCTCGGTCGCGGCACTGAGCGAATCCATCGCGCGCGCCAGCGATCTGCGGGTCTTCCACCTCGACGACATCGGGCCGCATTACGCGACCACGCTCGCGCATTGGCGCAGCAACCTGCGGGCCAATCTCCCGCAGGTGCGCTCGCTGGGTTACGGCGAGGAATTCATCCGCATGTGGGAGTACTACTTCTGCTACTGCGAAGGTGGATTCATGGAGCGTGTGATCGGCGACGTGCAGATGTTGCTGGTCAAGCCCGGCAACCGGCGGCCGCCGGTCTGACGGCGGGAACTGGCGACGTGTTCGATCTCCACACTGGATTGCGGGCGCTGGCCGTCATCGCGACGCTCGCCGCCGTCACGTGGCTGGTGAGCCTGCGCAAGCGCGATGTCAGCATCGTCGATGGCATGTGGCCGGTGTTCATCTGGGCCGGCGGAATGGTCTACGCATGGACGGCGCCACAATTGACGCTGCGCGGCTGGCTCGCGATGGCGCTGCTGACATTCTGGGCGGCTCGCCTGTGCATCCACATCACGGCGCGCAATCACGGCGAGCCCGAAGACCGGCGATATCAGAAGATCCGCGCGAACAATCAGCCCAACTTCGAATTCAAGAGTCTGTACATCGTGTTCCTGCTGCAGGCTGCGCTCGCGTGGGTCGTGGCGCTGCCCCTCATGGCCACGTCGCGCGGCCCGGCCGGGCTCGAAATGCTGGATCTGCTCGGCATCGCGCTGGCGGCTTTTGGAATCCTGTTCGAAGCGCTGGCCGATGCGCAGCTCGCGCGCTTCAAGGCGCGGCCGGAGGCGCAGGGGCGTGTGCTCGACAGTGGTCTGTGGCGCTACTCGCGCCATCCAAACTACTTCGGCGAGTGTTGCGCCTGGTGGGGATTCGGGCTGCTCGGTCTGGCGGCCGGCGCGTGGTGGAGTCTCGCGAGTCCGCTGTTGATGACCCTCCTGCTGCTCAAGGTGTCCGGCGTCACGCTGCTCGAGGCGGACATCGGCGATCGGCGCCCCGACTACGCGCGATACATCCGCGAGACCAGCGCATTCGTGCCATGGCCGCGCGCGGGAGCAAAACCGCGAACCTGATCCGGCGTGTGAAGCCGCGCCGGGGTAGATTCCGCGAATGATTCAGCTATCCCGCTGGCGCGCCGCCGCCGGACTCATGGCGCTGCTGTTCGCCGCGAGCATCTTCGCCGCCGAACCGGACGGCCCGTACGTTCTTCTCCACGATGGGCGCCTCGAAAGCTGGTCGGTGGAAGTCAGGGACGGAATGGCGCGCAAACGCGTGCAGCCCCTCGATGCCAACGCCACGATCACGGTTGCCGCGGTCGGAAGATTTCCCGCATTCCCGGTGAAGCTGCGCGCGCCCGCTCCGCCGGCATTGGATGCCGTGTCCGTGCCGGTCAAATCGCCGATCTTCGTCGTCGCCGATACCCACGGTGAGTTCGAGCTCCTGGCCGAGATGCTGCAGAAACACGGCGTCGTCGGTCCCCGGCTCGAATGGAAGTTCGGCCGGGGACAACTGGTCTTGTTAGGCGATGTGTTCGACCGCGGCCCCAATCAGACCGAAATCCTCTGGCTCCTGTATGAACTCGAGGCGCAGGCACAGCAGGCGGGCGGCGGCGTGCACTTCGTGCTCGGCAACCACGAGACGATGGTGCTGCGCGGCGACCTGCGATATCTGCACGCCAAGTACCGCGAAGCCACGCAGGTGTTCGGGATTGCCTCGTACGAACGCCTCTTCGATGCGAAAAGTGTGCTAGGCCAATGGCTGCGCAGCCGCGCGACGGTGATGAAGATCAACGACCAGTTGTTCCTGCACGGTGGCATCTCGCGCGCGTTGCTCGATCAGAAGTTCACCCTGGCCGCCGCCAACACGACGATGCGCAAGGCGCTCGATGCGCAGCCGCTCGAAGACAAGGAACAGGAGCGGGCGGATTTCCTGCTCGGCGGTCTCGGTCCGCTGTGGTATCGCGGCTATTTCGCGAAGCCCGATGATTTCACCGGCGCGACGCCGGCGGACGTCGATCTGACGCTCGAGGCTTTCAAGGTCAGCAGGATCTTCGTCGGGCACACCACCGTGCCCACAGTGACACCGCTCTTTGGCGGCAAGGTGATCGCCGTGCAGGTCTATCCGAAGCGCGATGAGGCGGGGCAGGTCAGCTTCGAAAGCCTGCTGATCCGCGACGGCAAAATACTGCGGGCGAGATTCGATGGCGGCACCGAGCCGCTGACTGAGCCGTACTGAGCTGCGCCGAGGCCCTGCACGCCGTGAGACTTAGGTCCACTACCGTAACCCCAGGCCGATTCGAAAATCTCCCGACCTGAAAACGTCGCGGAGAGTCACATGCGCAATATCCATCGCATCGCCATCGCGGGGAGCGTGATTCTCGCCGGCGCAATGGCTCCGCTCGCCCACGCGGAAACTTCCAACAAGTGGCGTATCGAACTCGACCACAGCGCGAAATCGGACGGATCGATCGTGCTGCGGGTTGCGCCGAAGGAGGGCGCGCCGATCGACGCCGAAGCCGCGATCCCGAAGGGCAAGACCGAGAACGAAGTTGCCCACGCGCTGCGCGATTCGCTGAAGGTGGCGCTCGGCAAGGGCTACGTCGTCGAAGTCGACGACGGCGAAGACGTCCTCATCAAGACGAAGGGAAAGACGAAACCCTTCGAACTCACACTCGTGAACTCCTCCGTCACCGGCCTCGAGATCGAACTCGAACGCGAATAAATGGGGACATTCCTCGTTTCCTAGCAAAAGGGGACAGGCCTCGGCCGATTCAACGCTTCTGATACGGGTGAAAGATGTAGTCCTTCGCTTTCACCACCGAATGACACGCGTGTCCGCAATCCGACAGGCTCTTTTCGTCTGCTGAAAACCTTTCGGTCTTCGCATCGAAGTTGAACAGCGCATATCCCCATCCGGCGCTCTTTGGAAATCTCTTGCTGTCCTTTTCGATGAAAAACGCCTGCGTGAACACATCGGGCACGTCCACGGCGAACGGCGCCTCCGTGCTCTTCTTCGGCTTCCATTGCAGCTTCGCGATCTTCGAACCATCCGGGAACGGTTTGCCGTTGCCCGGGATGCCGGCCTTGTAGGCCTTGATCATCGTCGGATTCGCGACGATCACCTTGAGCACTTCGTCGGTCCGCGCCGATGACACGACCGCCCAGTCCTCGTATCCCTTGAAGTCGGCGAACGCGATGCCGCTCGGCGATTTCAGCGAGTACTTCGGATCATCCGCGGCGCCGACGATGTGACTGGCGAAAACCAGCAATGCGCTGGCCGATGCGGTCGTGAACTTGCGAAAGCGGTTCATGGAGATTCCTCTTCAAGGTCGATGATGGCCTGGGCGAAAGCCCGCGGAGCTTCCTGCGGCAGGTTGTGTCCGATGCCGCCGGTGATCGTTCGATGCCTGTACTTGCCGGTGAACTTTCCCGCGTACGACGCCGGGTCCGGATGCGGCGCGCCGTTCGCGTCGCCTTCGAGCGTGATGGCGGGCACCGGGATCACTGGGCCCGCGGCCAGCTTCTGCTCGAAATCGTCATAACGCGGCTCACCCGGCGCGAGCCCCAGGCGCCAGCGATAGTTGTGAATCACGATGTCGACGTGATCGTCATTGTCGAACGCGCTTGCGCTGCGCGCGAAGGTCGCGTCGTCGAAAATCCAGCGCGGCGAGGCGAGTTGCCAGATGAGCTTGGCGAACTGCCGCCGGTATTTTTCGTAGCCGCTCCTGCCGCGCTCCGTGGCGAAGTAGTACTGGTACCACCATTGATACTCCGCCTTCGGTGGCAACGGCACCTTGGCGGTTTCCGGATTGCCGATGAGGTAGCCGCTCACGGAGACCAGCGCCTTGCACCTATGCGGCCACAACGCCGCCACGATGCAGGCCGTGCGCGCGCCCCAGTCGAACCCCGCGAGCGTTGCCTTTTCGATGTGCAGCGCATCGAGCAGGTCGATTACGTCCTGCGCGAGCGCCGATTGCTGGCCATTGCGCAGCACGCCGCTGGAAAGAAAATGCGTCGCGCCATAACCGCGCAGGGATGGCGCGATCACGCGAAACCCCGCGGACGTCAGCAACGGAATCACATCCGCGAAGCTGTAGACGTCATAAGGCCAGCCATGCAGCAGCACCGCGACCGGGCCGTTGGCCGGGCCCGATTCGAAATACTCGACGTCCAGCAGTCCCGCGGCGATCCGTTTCGCGGGAGGGAGCGAGGTGTGGTGTCCGGATCCGGCCAGCGACACGTCGAGTTGCCCCAGCGCGAAGCCAAATCCCGCTGCACCAAGAAAGCGCCGGCGATTCGCGTCGAGCGGCACGACTAGTTAGTCGACGGAGTCTGCATCGTCAATTTGTAGCTGATCGACCGGAGCGAGGCAGTAGGGCCATGAGCGCATTGACTGGGATGCTTCGATTTCACATTTGTCGCCTTGCGCGGACGCCTCCGGTGCCCGCAAGCCGAGCCCGTGGGTGGATATTCCGGGAGTCCTACAAGTGGGCGCACCACACCCCGACGGTGGCCTGTCCTCACAAGCCGCACGCTGCCCGCATGCCTCGCCTCGCATTGCTGGCATTGACCTCATTGCTTGCCGCGTGTGCTTCCGTCGGTCCTACGGAAGTCGGCCCCGTTCCCTCGCCCCCGCACAGCGTGGGGCCGAATCCAGTACTGCCGGCGCCGGAAAAAAAACTGCTGCCCGTCGTGCAGATCGCGAAAGCCCGCGGCTGGCCGAAGGGCAAACAACCCGTCGCCGCCAGCGGCGTCCTCGTCAATGGCTTCGCGCGCCATCTCAAACATCCGCGCTGGCTCTACGTGCTGCCGAACGGCGACGTGCTCGTCGCCGAAACCAACGCGCCGCCGCGCCCCGAGGAACACAAGGGCATCATGGGCCGGGTGATGAAGTCGATGCAGGCCCACGCGGGCGCCGGCGCGCCTTCGGCTAATCGCATCACGCTGCTGCGCGATACCGACAACGACGGCGTCGCCGAAGTGCGCGCCGTGTTCCTGGAAAACCTGCATTCACCCTTCGGCATCGCGTTGATCGGCTCGACGCTGTACGTCGCGAACACCGACGCCATCGTGAAATTTCCCTATCGGAACGGGATAACGATGATCACGGCCGCGCCGGTCAAGCTCACCGATCTGCCGGCCGGCGATCTCAATCATCACTGGACCAAGAACATCGTCGTCAACGCGGCGCAAACAAAGATGTACGCGACCGTCGGCTCCAACAGCAATGTCGCCGAAAACGGCGTGGAGAAGGAGGATGGCCGCGCGGCCATCTGGGAGATCGATGTTTCATCCGGCGAGAAGCGACTGTTCGCGACCGGCTTGAGGAATCCCGTCGGCATGGCCTGGGAGCCGGCCACCGGCGTGCTCTGGACCGTGGTCAACGAACGCGACGAACTCGGCAACGACCTCGTGCCTGACTACCTGACGTCGGTTCGGGACGGCGGTTTCTACGGCTGGCCTTACAGCTATTTCGGTCAGCACGTGGACGCACGGGTCGTGCCGCCGCGCCCGGACCTGGTCGCGAAAGCCATCGTGCCCGACTACGCGCTGGGCGCGCACGTGGCCGCGCTCGGGCTCGCCGCGTCCGGCAACAACAAATTGCCGCCGAGATTTTCGCAGGGCATGTTCATCGGCGAACACGGCTCGTGGAATCGCAAGCCACCCGTCGGCTACAAGGTGGTGTTCGTGCCGTTCACGAATGGCCGCCCATCCGCTGAGCCCCTCGACGTGCTCACCGGATTCGTGAGCACGAGGGGTGATGCCTGGGGTCGCCCGGTCGGAGTCGCGATCGACAAACACGGCGCGCTGCTGGTCGCGGACGACGTCGGCAACGTGATCTGGCGCGCGATCGCCCGCTGATCATCACTAACTACCGCGGCGCGATGCTCACACCGGCATCGGCATCAGCGGCGGCGCCGCGACGACCCGCATGCCGCGCCGCCGCGCCTTGACCCGCGCGGCACTGCGCGCCGGATGGATCACGAGCACGTCGCAGGGCAGTTCGCCCAGCACCCGCTCGGCGGTGTTGCCGATGAACAGGCGCTTGAGTCCGCTGCGCGAAACCGCGCCCATGATGACGAGACTGGCGTTCAGCCGGCGCGCGCAGC
>JAKFFF010000104.1:0-10391 GCA_036677145.1 Alcaligenaceae bacterium | reverse complement strand
GAAAGTCACGCGTCCTTGCACGCGCGCGAGATTTGATCGCTGCCCGGCATAACCCGGCTCCGCGGGCGTATTTAGGATTTCGCCCAGCTTCTCGATCGACACACGCGCCTGCTGGAAGTCCTGCCAGAGCTGCACCACGCGCAGGATCGGTCCACTCACTCTTCCGGCCAGCATGTTGAACGCCACCAGCTGGCCGATGGTGAGTTCGCCGCCGATGACCAGGCGCGCGCCCACCCAGAGGGTAAACACGGTCGCCACGCGACTGATTAGTGTCGCGATCTGGTTAGCCACGTTGCCGAGCTGTCCGGCGCGAAAAGCCGCGGTGACGTAGCCGGCAAGTTGCTCTTCCCAACGCCGTTGCATCTGCGGCTCGACCGCCATCGCTTTGACGGTTTCCGCAGCGTGTACAGACTCCACGAGAAACGCCTGGTTTTCAGCTGTACGCGCGAACTTGTCATCCAGGCGCTTGCGCAGAATGGGGGTAAAGAAATACGACAGCGCGACGTAACAGGGGACGGTCGCGAACACGATCCAGAACAGCGTCGCGCTGTAGTAGTACATCACTGCGAAGAACACGACGGTGAATACGGCGTCGATGCCTACGGTGAGCGCGGAACCCGTAATGAACGAGCGCACGGTCTCCAGCTCGCGCATACGCGCAACCACGGTACCTACCGGACGCGATTGGAAGAATGCGATCGGCAGACGCTGCAGGTGGTGATAGAGCCGCGCGCCGAGCTCTACGTCTACCCGGTTGGTCGTGTGTGAGAAAAGATAAGTGCGTAAACCACCGAGCGTCACTTCAAATATCGCCACCATCAACAAACCGACGGCGAGCACATCCAGCGTAGTCAGGCCGTTGTGCACCAGCACCTTGTCGATGATCACCTGAAAGAAAAGCGGAGTAATGAGCGCCAGTATCTGCAGGAAAAACGAAGCGGCGAGAACTTCGCCGAACTGCTTTCGATACTTGACGATCGCCGGAATGAACCAGGACAGGTCGAACTTGCCGGTCATCTCCGGCAACAGGCTACGCTTGGTCACAAGGATGGCGACGCCGCCCCAGCGCTGCTCGAACTCCGCGCGGGTCAGCGCCACGGGCGAGTTTGTCGCGCTGTCGTGCAACAGGATCCGGTCTTCGACAATCTTGGCGGCGACCAGGAAAGCACCATCCAGCTGCTGGATCAGTGCTGGAAGCGCGGTTTGCGTGAGCCGTGCCCAGTCGGACTTCAGTTCCCTGGCTTTGAGCCCAAGCCGTCGGGCGGCGAGAACGAGATCGGCGGCGTCAAATCGTTCACGGGTTTTTGCGAAATCGTGCTTCAGCTGCCGCGGATCGACCGGAATCCCATGAAAGCGCCCGACGATCGCGAGAGACGCAAGTCCCGAATCTTCTGGCTGCGCTTCCGCGCCGGCTTCCGCGTTTTGCTTCGTCACACCGCGTTCTTTTTTTCCGCCCCCGATGACGCATTGATAACCGCGACGGAATTTCGGAGCAATGGGGCGCGCGCGAAATATATTTATCGAAATAGGTGAGAGAAATTCGCGACTCGTGACACGTGCACGAATTCTTGGTGTGTTTCGCTAGTTATTGAGCTTGAGGTTTACTCCAACTACCTACTCGAGCGCGCTGCAACAACTGGCGCTGGCGCCGGTGACCCGGATCCCCCCTACGGAATGGAAGCCCGGGCGCTCGCAATCGGTAAACAAGGCCCGTGCGATCCGAACCACCGACGCCAACAGACGTGAGTGGCCTCACATCGGGGGACGGTTCCCGGATCGTTGAAGTCGTCAGTAACCTTGCGCCGCGCCATCCTTGCGAGACTCCGACGCCCCGAAATACACACCGTCCGCATTCCGTCGGATCGCCTGGTAACCACCGAAGCCGCCGTCGTTGCCCACGGTCACCTTGTGCCCACGCGCCCGCAGCGTCTTCACGACTTCGGGTGAAAAGCCCTGCTCCAGCAACACCTCGCCGCCATCGCGCATCTTCTCGTCCGTGGGCTCACTCGACCCTTCATGCCGCGCGCGCGGCGCATCACCGGCCTCTTGCAGATTCATGCCGAAGTCGATCAGGTTCACGACGATCTGCGCATGACCCTGCGGCTGCATGCCGCCGCCCATGACCCCGAACGCGGCCCACGGCTTTCCATCCTTCGTGATGAACGCCGGGATGATGGTATGAAACGGACGTTTGCCGGGCGCATACACATTGGCGTGCCCGGGCGTGAGTGAAAACAACTCGCCGCGGTCCTGCAGGATGAAGCCGCAATCGTCGGGCGTCATGCCCGAACCCAAACCGCGATAGTTGCTCTGGATCAGCGAAACCATGTTGCCGGCGGCATCGGCGACGGTCATGTAGATCGTGTCGCTCTGGTCGAGCGCCTTGGGATCCGCGGGATATTCGAGCGCGGCCTTTTTCGGATCGATCAGCGCCCGGCGCTTCGCGGCGTATTCCTTCGACAGCAGCCCCCGCATCGGAATCCGGGCGAACTCCGGATCCGCGTAATACCGCGCGCGATCCTCGAACGCGAGTTTCTTCGCCTCGATGAGCAGGTGCAGGTAATCCGCGCTGCCGAAACCCATGGATTTCAGGTCATATGCCTCGAGCACGTTGAGCATCTGCAGGGCGGCCACTCCCTGTGTGTTCGGCGGCAACTCCCACACATCGTAGCCCCGGTAGTTAGTGGACACCGGCTCCACCCATTCGGAGCGATGCGCGGCGAGATCGGCGGCGGTGAGATAGCCACCATTCGCACGCATGTATTTGTCGATGCGCTGCGCGATGGCGCCCCGGTAGAACGCATCGCGGCCGCCCGCAGCGATTTCACTCAGCGTGTTGGCGAGCAGTGGATTGCGGAAGATCTCGCCCTTGGCGGGCGCGCGGCCGTTGGGCATGAAGGTCTTCGCGAAATTCGGAAACTTCGCGAGCACGCTCGCATTGGCGGCCCAGCCGTCGGCGATGACCTCGGTGACGGGAAAGCCATCGCGTGCATAGGCAATCGCTGGCTGCAGCAGATCCTTCATCGGCAGCTTGCCGAACCTGCCGTGCAATTCGAACCACCCATCGACGGTGCCAGGCACCGAAACCGGCAGTGGGCCGTACGGCGGAATAGTCTTTGAGCCCAGCTTCGCGAGCTCGCTCTTGAGCTTCTCGAACGTCAACGAGCTCGGCGAGCGGCCGCTGGCATTGAGACCGTGGAGTTTCTGCGTCTTCGCATCCCACACGATGGCGAACAGGTCGCCACCGATGCCATTGCCGGTGGGCTCCATGAGCCCTATCGCCGCATTCGCCGCGATCGCCGCATCGACCGCCGTGCCGCCGCGCTTGAGCACATCGAGCGCAACCTGGCTCGCGAGCGGATGGCTGGTGGCCGCCATGCCATGGGTGGCGATGACTTCAGAACGTGTCGGAACCAGCGATCCACTCGGACGCGGGCCAGCGACGGAACCTTCCATGACCATGAGTGCGCAGAGTCCGTTGAATGCCGCCAGGGCCGTGAGGCGCCGGCGGCCCAGCGTCACTTGGTGGCGCTCGCCGCGCGGGCGCTGCCGGAGTCGAACACCTGGCGCACCTCGCCGTTCGTCACGCGCTCCTGAAAACGGCCCTGTGTGTAGTTAGACACCACGCGCCGCCAGAACGAAACGGCGACGGGATTGCGCAGGTACTCGATGATTTCCCAGCGCCCCGCGAAACGATTGAGGATCAGCTCGACGGCGAGGCGGCCCACGCCGCGGCGCCGGAAGGTGCGCGCGACGAAGAATTCGGCCATGCGGTAATCGACCGGGGGACGGCCGGGTGTCGCGCCGCGCGCGACCATCGCGAATCCCACCGGCTCGGCGCCGCGCAGGATGACGAGTGGATTGACGGACGAATCTCCGAACCAGCGCGCGAGCTGATCCGATTCGCTGTAGCCGATTTCGCCGAGCGAGGTCGTGCTGAACACGCCCGTATTCAGCGGCGAAAGATCATCCAGGTAATCGCGGTAAACGCTCTCTATCCACTCGCGATCACGAGCAGCGCCACGCGCATCACGAACACTGACCGTCACGCGGAGGTACCTCCAGAAAAGACAAAGCCCGGGCAGACGTTGTTACGAACTGCCCGGGCCGTCATTGAGCCTGATGGCTCGAAGCAATAATCGGATCGATTACTGCTTCGGGGCCTCGGCCGGAGCGGCAGCGGCATCGGCCGGAGCAGCGGCGGCGTCCGTGGCAGCAGCGGCATCAGCCGGAGCAGCAGCGGCGGCGTCCGTGGCGGCAGCAGCGGCGTCCGTCGCGGTGGCGGCGGAATCCGCAGCGGCGGCAGCGGAATCCGCAGCGGCAGCAGCAGCGTCAGCAGCCGGAGCGGCAGCGTCCGTCGAAGCGGCTTCCTGCTTGCTGCAGGCGGTCATCAGCGCGAGGGCCGCGATCGAAGCGGCAAGAGCGACATTAATCTTCATGTAGGGATACCCCAAAATTTCTAGTGGTAAGTGAGACCAGGACCAAACAAACGTTTGTTGCGATTTGCATCGCGGCGCGATTTTAGCGATTCCTCGAACTATTTGAAACAAGCGGAATTTTTGTCCGCTGGTGGCGACAACATTACTCGTGTGTTCCGCATCATCGGGCTAACGATTGTCGAGAGATTGAACGCCCCGCAATCCAGGTTTTGTTGCAATGCGTCAATCCCGCGGAACCGCCCCGGCACATAGAATCAGCGTATGAATTCATCCGCCATTGAACAGAACGCAACCTCCTGGTCCGCCCTTTTCGCCGCGCATATCGAGGTCGTGATGACTCGAAGCGCCGCGGCCCTCGAGTCCACCGGATACCAAAGCCTGCTAGTTCACGCGGGCACGCCGCCGCTGCTGTTCCTGGACGACCATCACCTGCCGTTTCGCGTCCAGGCGCCCTTCAAGGTGTGGGCTCCCCTCACGGACGCCCCGGATTCCTTCGTTTTCTTCACGCCCGGCCGCAAACCGCTGCTGCTGATTCATCAGCCGGCCGACTATTGGCACAAGGCGCCCGCGCTCCCGCGAAACTACTGGTCCGACGCCTTCGAAATCGTGAGCTGCGCGGATCGCAATGCCGCCCGGGCGGCGCTGCCCAAGGATTTGTCGCGCACCGCGTTCATCGGCGCGCCCTTCCAGGAATTGATGGCCTGGGGCCCGGCCGCGATCAATCCCGAACACCTGATCGCGCAACTCGATTACGCGCGCGCGGCCAAGACGCCGTACGAGATCGCGTGCCTGCGGGAAGCGAACGTGCTGGGCGCGCGCGGCCACGTCGCGGCGGAAAAGGCATTCCGTGGTGGCGCCAGCGAATTCGAGATCGCACTCGCCTTCATGGCCGCCTGCGGGCAGCGCGAGTGCGAACTGCCGTACAACCCGATCGTCGCGCTCAACGAAGGCGGCGCCGTGCTGCACTACCAGGTTCAGCAGCGCACCCGCCCGGCCAGGATGCATTCGCTGCTCATCGACGCCGGCGCCGAGTTCGGGGGTTATGCCAGCGACATCACGCGTTCGCATTCGTTTGCCGAT
The DNA here is from genome assembly GCA_036677145.1 of Alcaligenaceae bacterium. GTDB lineage: Bacteria > Pseudomonadota > Gammaproteobacteria > Steroidobacterales > Steroidobacteraceae > CADEED01. Next base: position 4,872 of record JAKFFF010000104.1, on the reverse strand, counting down.
GCGGAATTCGCCTCGATCATCGACCGCTTCGACGAGCTGCAGCTCGGGCTGTGCGCGCAGGTGCGCGTGGGCCTCGACTGGCGCGACTTCCATGCCGCCTCGTATCGCGCGATCAGCGAGTTCCTGCGGGAAATCGGCGTCATCAACGTGGGCGCGGACGAAGCCATCGACAACGCGCTCACCACCGTGTTCTACCCGCACGGCATCGGCCACCTGCTGGGACTGCAGGTGCATGACGTGGGTGGGTTGCAGCGCGAGGCCGGCGGCGGCGTCATCGAACGGCCGTACAACCATCCGTTCCTGCGTCTCACGCGCAAGCTCGAAGATGGCTGCGTCGTGACCGTCGAACCGGGGTTCTATTTCATCGACCAGCTGCTGAACGAGGCTCGCGCGAAACCTATCGGACGCATGATCGAGTGGAAGCGCGTCGATCAGCTCAAGGTGTTCGGCGGCGTGCGTATCGAGGACGACGTCGTCGCGCGTGCTCACGGTCCGGAAAACCTCACGCGCCCGGCATTCGGCGCGTGAGGTTGCCGGCCGTTACTTCTTCGCGAGCAGGTCGCGAATTTCTTCGAGCAACACTTCCTGGCGATTCGGCGGCGGCGGCGGCGCGGACGGATCCGGCGTCTTGAGCTTGTTCAGGGTACGGATCAGCATGAACAGGACGAACGCGACGACGAGGAACTGAAACGCCACCTGCAGGAAGTTGCCGTACTTCCACAGGATCTCCGTCGTGCCATCCGGTCCGTATCCCAGGCCCACGGATAGATCCGAGAAGTTGACGCCCCCGATCACCTTGCCGAGCGGCGGCATGATGACGTCTTCTACGAGGGACGAGACAATCTTGCCGAACGCGGCGCCGATGATCACACCGACGGCCATGTCGATCACATTGCCCTTCATCGCGAATTGTTTGAATTCTGCTGCGAGACCCATGGCAACCCCTTGTTGATTTTTGCGGTGCGGGCCAGCTTAAGCCCGTACTGGGACACAAGTAAAACAAGCGCCCTTCATTACGTTGATTCGGACTACTTGTGTGGGTGCTGCGCGCTGACGAGACGCGATGTTCGACGGACTTAGACTCGAACTCCTCGCGTTTCGGGCTCACTCACGAGGTAACTGTCATGGACCATCCGAAACCGATTGCCGCGGCGCTCGCGCTAGTTTGCATTACATGCCTGTCATTCGCGTCAGCCGCGGAAGAACCCGCGGCGCGCGAACCGTTGACGAAACCAGGAGACTCGTTCGTCTCACTCCAGGTCGAGGGTTGCGCGGACAAGTGCCCCTCTTTCGAAATCGTGGTCTTCGACACTGGCCGCATTACCTTTCGCTCCAACAACTCGTACACCAGCGAGAAGGGCGTGGCGTACAAGAATGGCATGCGCGCCATTCATGGCCGGATCGAGAAGTACCTGCAGGATTCGGGCGCCTTCTCCCCGCCCGCGGACTGCACCGGCGCCACGAGCGACCCCACCGTCGTGACCGTTCAATCGGTTCGGGACTCGGGGACGCAGGAAGCATCGTGGTCATCCGGTTGCGCGAACCAGGTCGAGAAAGCCCGTGCGATCGCCAAGGTTTTCGTCAACGAGAGCGGCACGCGGCGCATGATCAACTCGGACACGCGTTACTGGGAGAAGTACTGGGAAACCTGGAAATATCCCGAGCAATAACGACGCCGGAAAAGAAAACGGGCGCCCTTCTCTCGCGAGAGGGGCGCCCGTTCTTGATCAACGAAGCGTCGAACTACTTCGACGACTTCTTTTTCTTGGCAGCAGTCTTTTTCTTCTTCGGCGCGACGGCCTTCTTCTCGGCCTTCGCGGCGGCGACCTTGGCGGTCTTCTCCGCCTTGGCGGCCTTCGCGGCCTTTTCCCGCCCCTTCTTGGCTTCGGCCTTCGCCTTCTTGTCTTCCTTCGACGGCGCCGCCTCGGACTTGGCCTTCTCGGCCTTCTTCGCCTTCTTGTCTTCCGGCGCGGCTTCGACGCCCACCGGCGCGGAACGCTCGACCAGCTGCATCAGCGCCATCTCGGCGTTGTCACCCGGACGCGGCGCCATGTGCAGGATGCGCGTGTAGCCACCCGGACGCGCCTTGAAGCGCGGGCCGATGGTGTCGAACAGCTTGGCGACGATTTCGCTGTCGCGCAGGCGCGCGAACGCGAGACGGCGATTGGCTTCGCTGTCTTCCTTGCCGAGGGTGATCAACGGCTCGACGACGCGGCGCAGTTCCTTGGCCTTCGGCACCGTGGTGCGGATGGTCTCGTGACGCAGCAGCGCGACCGACAGGCTGCGCAGCAGCGCATGGCGATGCGGCGCATTGCGCGACAGTTGACGACCGGAAAGATGATGACGCATTTAAAAACTCCGTAACTCTTCAAGCCGGCCCAAGGGGCCGGCTCCGTGAATTGCTTGTTAGATCATTCCACGGTCGGTGTCGTGCTTCAGGCCGGCCGGCGGCCAGCCATCCAGGCGCATGCCCAGCATGAGGCCGTGGCTCTGCAGCACTTCCTTGATCTCGGTGAGCGACTTCTTGCCGAGGTTCGGCGTGCGCAGCAGCTCGACTTCCGTGCGCTGCACGAGGTCGCCGATGTAGTGGATGTTCTCGGCCTTGAGGCAGTTGGCCGAACGCACGGTGAGCTCGAGCTCGTCGACGGGCCGCAGCAGCAGCGGGTCGAACTGCATCTCGGACACCTTCGTGCTGGCTTCTTCCTCGCCCTGCAGGTCCACGAACACCGACAGCTGATCCTTGAGGATCCCGCCGGCGCGACGGATGGCTTCTTCCGCGTCGATCGTGCCGTTGGTTTCGATGTCGATCACGAGCTTGTCGAGGTCGGTGCGCTGTTCGACGCGCGCGGCATCGACCATGTAGGTCACGCGGCGCACGGGCGAGAAGGATGCGTCCAACTGCAGGCGGCCGATCGGGCGGCTCTGCTCCTCGAACGCGGCGCGATTCAACGCCGGACGATAACCACGGCCACGCTCGACGCGCAGCGTCATCGTCAATTCACCGGCCTTGGTCAGGTTCGCGAGCACCAGTTCCGGGTTCACGACTTCGATGTCGTGGTCCGTGTGGATGTCGCCGGCCGTCACCGGGCCCGGGCCCTTCTTCGACAGACGCAGCTCCGCGCTGTCGCGCGTGTGCATCTTCAACGCAACCTGCTTGAGGTTCAGGAGGATGTCGACCACGTCTTCCTGCACGCCCTCGATGGAGGTGTACTCATGCAGCACGCCTTCGATCTCCACTTCGGTGATCGCGGCGCCCGGCATGGACGAGAGCAGCACGCGACGCAGCGCGTTGCCGAGCGTGTGGCCGAAGCCACGTTCGAACGGTTCGATCACGACGCGAGCCTGGCGCGGGGCCGTCGGCTGCACTTTCACGACACGGGGCTTGAGAAATTCGCTCACTGAACCTTGCATTCGTTTCACCTTCCCGTCGGAAACGGGCTAACGCTCCAGCCCACCCCAGCGGGGTGGACCCAAAATTACTTACTTCGAATAAAGCTCGACGACGAGGTTTTCGTTGATGTCCGGCAGGATCTCATCGCGTCCCGGCACCGACTTGAACACGCCACGGAATTCCGTGCCGTTCACATCCACCCAATCGGGCAGACCAACCTGCGTCGCAATCTGCATCGCACCCTGGATGCGCAGCTGCTTCTTGGCCTTCTCGCGCACCGTGACGACGTCGCCCGCCTTGCACTGGTAGGAGGCGATGGTGACGACACCGTCGTTCACCGCGATCGACTTGTGCGAGACCAGCTGGCGCGCTTCCGAGCGCGTCGAGGCAAAACCCATGCGATACACGACGTTGTCGAGACGGCACTCGAGCAGCTTCAGCAGGTTTTCACCCGAGGAGCCGGTGCGGCGCGCCGCTTCGACGTAGTAGTTCGCGAACTGGCGCTCGAGCACGCCGTACATGCGGCGCAGCTTCTGCTTCTCGCGCAGCTGCAAGCCGTAATCCGACAGGCGCTGCTTGCGCTCGCCCTTGATGCCGCCCGGCGGCACCTGGAACTTGCACTTGCTCTCGAGCGGCTTGACGCCGCTCTTCAGAAACAGATCAGTGCCTTCGCGACGCGAGAGTTTGCACTTGGGACCGGTGTACTTTGCCATCTGTATTTGTCCTGCTTAAACGCGACGCTTCTTGGGCGGGCGGCAGCCGTTGTGCGGAATCGGCGTGATGTCGGAAATGCTCGTGATCTTGAGGCCGCACGCGTTCAACGCGCGCACCGCGGATTCACGACCCGGGCCGGGACCGCCGACACGCACTTCGACGTTCTTCACGCCGTGTTCCTGCGCCGCATTGCCGGCCTTCTCGGCCGCAACCTGCGCCGCGAACGGCGTGGACTTGCGCGAGCCGCGGAAGCCGCAACCGCCCGAGGTCGCCCAGGAAAGCGTGTTCCCCTGGCGATCGGTGATCGTGATGATGGTGTTGTTGAACGACGCGTGCACGTGCGCGATGCCGTCCAGCACGTTCTTGCGCGCCTTCTTCGGCTTCTTCGGGCCACCCGCGGCGGCGGCGCCAGCGGCTGCCGGGGCAGCGGCGTCTGATTTCTTTTCTTCAGCCATGTTCTATCTAGCCTCTTAAACCTTGCCCGGAGGAGCGTTCAACTTCACGGCCTGCTTGCGCGGGCCCTTGCGCGTGCGCGCGTTGGTGCGCGTGCGCTGTCCACGAACCGGCAGGCCCTTGCGATGGCGCATGCCACGGTAGGAACCCAGGTCCATGAGACGCTTGATGTTCATCGAGTTCTCGCGGCGCAGGTCGCCTTCGACCGCGGTCTTCGCGAGCACGGAACGGATCGCGTTCACCTCGGCCTCGGTGAGATCTTTCACCTTGGTCGTGGGCGTGATGCCCGTGGCGGCGCAGATGTCCTTCGCACG
>JAKFFF010000103.1:0-3988 GCA_036677145.1 Alcaligenaceae bacterium | reverse complement strand
GATCCACGGCGACCGCAGACATCTGCTGGCGTTGGACGCGATCGAACATCCGGTCGCGTTGCAGCTGGGTGGCAGCGAACCGGCGTTGCTGGCGCAGGCGGCGCGCATCGGCGCCGAACACGGCTTCGACGAGATCAACCTCAATTGCGGGTGTCCCTCGGATCGCGTGCAGGCAGGCCGGTTCGGTGCATGCCTGATGCGCGAACCGGACCTGGTCGCCGAGAGCGTCGCGGCGATGGTTGAAGCGTGCAACGTGCCAGTGACGGTGAAGTGCCGCCTCGGTGTCGATGACGACCACGACTACGATCGTTTCCTGCATTTTGTCGACAGCATCGCCGAAGCGGGTTGCCGGATGTTCGTGGTCCATGCGCGCAATGCCTGGCTCAAGGGCCTGTCGCCAAAGGAGAACCGCGAGGTGCCGCCGCTGCGTTACGACTGGGCGTGGCGGCTCAAGCGCGAGCGGCCGGAATTGCAGGTGATCGTCAACGGCGGCATCGCGACGCGCGACGAAGCCATGCAGCATCTCGAGCATGCCGACGGATCCATGCTTGGCCGCGCCGCGTACCATGATCCTTATTTGCTGCATCGGCTCGATGTCGAATGGTTCGATGGCGAGCTGCAGACGCGTGCCGGCCTGCTGCGCACGCTGCGTCCGCATGCCGAGGCATGGCTCGCGCAGGGCATCGCGCTCAAGCACATCACCCGGCATGTGCTCGGCCTGTTCCATGGTGAACGTGGCGGTCGCGCGTTTCGCCAGGTGCTGAGCGAAGGCGCGCACAAGCCGGGTGCCGACTGGGCATTGGTCGAACGCGCTTTGTCCATGACCGAGTTCGAACCGGAGGCGCGTGCCGACGCCGCATGATCACGCACGACACTAAAGCCTTTCTCGCGCATGCACGCAGTCTTGCGCCCGACTTCGGTCCGGCCACCGCGCGCGCGGCATTCCTGGTCGCGCCGGATGGTTTCGCGTTGGCCGAGCAATCCGCGGCCGACAATCGCTACATGGCCGATGCACAGGCGTTCGATGCGGATCGCGCCGCGCAGCAGCATCGTGAATTGCATCGGGCGTTGTCTGGAGTCGTGCCGACGATCTGCTTCGCCGGCGATCCCGCTACTCCGGACGCGCTGTTTCCCAACAATGCCTTCGGCACCACCGCCGGCCGCTACGTCGTCGGCCGCATGCGCCATCCAGTGCGCCAGCGCGAAGCAACACGTGCAGACATTCGCGGCTTTTTCGGCGGCGTGCTCGATTACGCCGAGATCGACTTGTCCACGCAATCCCACCCTTGCGAGTTGACCGGTGCGCTGGTGATTGATCGCGCCCGTGGCATCGGCCTGTGCGGCCTGTCCGAACGTTGCGATGAGGCGGGCGCACGGCTGATGCATGAGGCCTTCGGCCTGCGCGCGACGCTGCTGTTCGATCTAGCCGCAGGCGAATACCACACCAACGTGGTGCTGGCGGTGCTGGCCGGCCGTGCCGCATTGATCTGTCCGAAGGGGTTCGCCGATCCGACGGTCGTCGATGCGATCGCCGCGTTGTACGCACCGCATGCGGTGCTGCTGTCGCCGGAGGAGCATGCGGCCTTCGTCGGCAATTCGATTGCGCTATCTGAGGACGCGGTGTGGATGAGCGCCACCGCCCAACGGATGCTGACCGATGCCAGCCGCACGGCGCTGGCCGCGACCGGCTTCGCCGTGCGCAGCGTCGAACTCGATGCGATCGAGGCCGGCGGCGGCTCGCTTCGCTGCTGCGTGGGTGAGATTTTTTGACGTCGCTAACGTCGCCACGGCTGAACCGCGGCCATCGTGTGAAGAAAAAGTTCAGACCGGATTCACCGCCACATTCCAAGAATGCGCCCCATGGCCGGTACCATTCGGCGCGCTGTTACCTCCGCAGTCCCTAGGATTTTCCTGCCCATGTCCGTGTCCCGTGCCCTGCGTTCGCTGTCGTTGCTCGCCATCCTGACGGGTGCGAGCGCGTCCGCGTGGGCGTTGCCGCAGCCCCAGGGCCGCGGTCCGGAGCCGCAGCGTGGGCGCAGCGATCAGGGCCAGAACCAGCCGCGCGACCACGAACGGCGCGATGACCAGAGCGCGTTGTCCGATGCGGTCCGTCGTGCCGAACGCGCCACCCGCGGCCAGGTCCTGAGCGCCGAGCGCGTCCAGTTCGACGGCCGTGACGTCAATCGCGTCAAGGTCGTCGACGAGCGCGGCCGGGTACGGGTGTACTGGGACGATCCCCAGGCCCAGGACGATACCGGGTCCGGTAACAGCCGCGGCAAACCCCGGCGTACACGCGACGAAGACGACGACAGCGACTAAGCTGAACAGCCTCCGGCCATTGATGGCCGCCCTGCAGACGGAGTCTCCATGCGCATTCTGCTCGTCGAAGACGAAGCCCCGCTTCGCGAAACCCTGTCCGCGCGCCTGAAGCGCGAAGGCTTCGCGGTCGATGCCGCCCAGGATGGCGAGGAAGGCCTGTACATGGGCCGCGAGGTCCCCTTCGACCTCGGCATCATCGACCTTGGCCTGCCCAAGATGTCGGGCATGGAGCTGATCAAGGCCCTGCGCGACGAGGGCAAGCAGTTCCCGGTCTTGATCCTGACCGCGCGTTCGAGCTGGCAGGACAAGGTGGAAGGGCTGAAACAGGGCGCCGACGACTATCTCGTGAAGCCTTTCCACGTCGAGGAACTTCTGGCGCGGATCAATGCGTTGGTGCGCCGCGCCGCCGGTTGGAGCAAGCCGACACTGGAATGCGGCCCGGTCGTGCTCGATCTCGCCGCGCAGACGGTCACCGTCAACGGCAGCAACGTCGATCTCACCAGCTACGAGTACAAGGTGCTCGAGTACCTGATGATGCACGCGGGCGAGCTGGTCTCGAAGGCCGACCTCACCGAACACATCTACCAGCAGGATTTCGACCGCGACTCCAACGTGCTCGAAGTCTTCATCGGCCGCCTGCGCAAGAAGCTCGATCCCGACGGCGAACTCAAGCCGATCGAGACCGTACGCGGGCGCGGCTACCGCTTCGCCATCGCCCGCACCGGCGAGGGTTGATGCCGCCGCGCACGACGCGGAGCGGCGAGGTGACTGGGGACGTGCTGAGCAGAGGCGGGCATGGGGCCTGAGCGCAGGTCGCTGCGGGGTTGGCGTTCGCGGTCGCTGCAGTCGCGGCAGTTGCTTGCGGCCAGCCTCGGCCTGATCGCCTTCCTCGCGCTCGCCGGCTACGCCCTCGATCGCGCCTTCATCGAAACCGCCGAGAACAGCCTGCGCCAGCGACTGGAGAGCTATGCGCTCGACTACGTCAAGCGCGTCGACTTCCTCCGCGATGGCTCGCTGTACGTGCCGGAAGTTTCGCCCGAGCCGCGTTTCGACCGTCCTGGCAGCGGCCTGTATGCCGAAATCGTGTTGCCCAACGACCATTGGGACTCGCCTTCGGCACAAGGGCCGCGATTACCCGAAGGCACGATGCTCAAGCCGAAAGAAGATCGTTTCGAAGGCCCATTGCCGATCACCCAGATCAACAACAGCCCGAGCGAGATCTATCGCTACGGCATCGGCGTGGTGTGGGCCCCGGAAGAAGGTGGGCCGCAGGCGGAGTTCCCGTACACCGTGTACGTGTCCGAGGACACTGGCGGGTTGGCCGCGCAGGTCCGGGTGTTCCGGCGCGCACTGTGGGGTTACCTCGGCGGCGCCGGGCTGGTGTTGTTGCTGTTGCAAGCACTGATCCTGCGCTGGAGTCTGTGGCCGTTGCGGCAGGTGATCGCCGAACTCAAGCGCGTGCAGCGCGGCGTGCTGGCGCGGATGAGCGCGCGCCACCCGCGCGAGCTGGAACCGCTGACCGAAAGCATCAATGCCTTGATCGAGAGCGAACGCGAGAACCTCGACCGCCAGCGCAACACGCTTGCCGATCTCGCGCACAGCTTGAAAACGCCGCTGGCGGTGCTGCGCGCGCGCCTCGACGCGCACGCGTCGGAAGACGAACTGCGCG
>JAKFFF010000102.1:0-3956 GCA_036677145.1 Alcaligenaceae bacterium | reverse complement strand
CTCGCGGCCGCCGAAACGGACGGCGCGGCGATGACCTCGACGAACTGGCGCTCGGTGATGGCCTTGGCCGTGGCTTCGTCGAGCTCGCGATTGAACGCGATGATGCCGCCGAAGGCCGAGGTCGGATCCGTGCGATACGCGCGGTCATAAGCATCGAGCAGCGATTCCGCCGTGGCCACGCCGCAGGGATTCGCGTGCTTGACGATCACGCAGGCCGGTTCGGCGAACACCCGCACGCATTCGATCGCGGTGTCGGTGTCGGCGATGTTGTTGAACGACAGCTCCTTGCCCTGGAGCATCTTCGCATTCGCGATGCACGAGCCCTGCACCTGCGGCTCGCGATAAAACGCCGCCTTCTGATGCGGGTTCTCGCCGTAGCGCAGGTCCTGGATCTTTTCGTACACCAGCGGCAGCGTCTGCGGGAAGGTCTCGCGCTCGTTGCCTTCGCGGTTCAACAGGTAGTTCGACACCATCGTGTCGTATTTCGCGGTGTGTGCGAATGCCTTGGCGGCCAGCCGCGAGCGCGTGTCGATGCTGGTGGCGCCGGCGTTGGCTTCCAGATCCTCGATCACGTCGTTGTAATCGGCCGGGTCGACGACCACCGTCACCGACTCATGATTCTTGGACGCGGCGCGCACCATGGCGGGCCCGCCGATGTCGATGTTTTCGATGGCATCGGCATATGTGCAGTCGGGTTTCGCCACCGTCTGCGCGAACGGGTAGAGGTTCACGACCAGCAGGTCGATGGGCGGGATGTCGTGTTTCGCCATGACGGCGTCGTCGACGCCGCGGCGGCCCAGCAGACCGCCGTGCACGCGCGGATGCAGAGTCTTGACCCTGCCGTCCATGATTTCCGGGAAGCCCGTGTAGGCGCTGACGTCAATTACAGCGAGGCCCGCGTCCCGCAGGGCCTGGGCTGTGCCGCCCGTGCTCAATAATTCGACTTTCCGCGCAACGAGTTTGCGGGCGAAATCGACCAGCCCCGACTTGTCGGAAACCGACAGCAGGGCCCTGCGAATCGTTACCAGCATGGTCAGCCCGAAAGGCCGAATTGGCGCAGTTTCTTGCGCAAAGTGCCCCGGTTGATGCCGAGGATTGCCGCGGCGCGGCACTGGTTCCCGGCGGAGTAATCCAGCACGGCGCGGAACAGGGGTTCTTCAACCTCGCGCAGCACGAGGTCGTACAGGTGCGCCGGCTTGTGGCCGTTCAGGTTGGAAAAGTAGTCAGAGAGTGCGCGCTCGGCGTGATTTCTGAGTGGCACTTCGAAAGTGCCGTTACGACCGGAGTCCTTGCGAGTCCGTGAAGTTTTCGCCGTCATTAACAACGCCCCATCGTCTGTGCCCGAGCCTGAACACTCTTCTCATACGCACGCTGCAATACCTCCCCAGGTCGCAACGACGCTCTCGTCCCTGGCTATCCAGTGATCGAGAATTTTTTTCGACAACGCAAACTGCGAGGCCGACGTTGCGGCTGCCATCAACTCCCGACGAACATCGGGTGCATCCTGCAACTTTTCTAAATACCAACCGAGGTGTTTGCGTGCGACCCGAACTCCAGTCTCTTCGCCGTAAAATGCGTAGAGGGATTCGAGGTGCGCGAGGATGGTATCACCAACTTTTCGAAGTGGAAGTGCGGGCGCATTTTTTCCGTGAGATAAAAAATAATTGACATCACGGAAGATCCACGGCGAGCCATGTGCTGCGCGGCCGAGCATTACTCCTGTTGCGCCCGTGAAATCAAGCACGTCGCGCGCTTTTTGCGGCGAATCAATATCACCATTTGCAATCAGCGGAATTTTTATTCGCGATCTGATTTCGCGAATGGTTTCGTACTCCGCTGTACCGTCGTAGAAATCTTCGCGCGTGCGGCCATGCACCGCGAGCGCTGCGATGCCACACGATTCAGCGAGTTGCGCGATGCGCACGCCATTTTTCTGATCGCGGCTCCAGCCGGTGCGCGTCTTGAGCGTCACGGGAACGTTCACCGCGGTCACAACGGATTCGAGAATCTTTCCAACCAGCGCTTCATCCGTGAGCAGTGCGGATCCGCACAGGCGGTTGCAAACTTTTTTCGCGGGGCAGCCCATGTTGATGTCGATGATCTGCGCGCCGAGATCGACATTGCGCCGCGCGGCCTCGGCGAGCGGTTCGGGATCGGCGCCGGCGAGCTGCACCACGCGTGGCTCCGGTTCGCCGATGTGATCCATGCGCCGCTGGGTCTTTTTCGTACTCCAGAGTCGCACATCGCTGGTGATCATTTCGGAGGCGGCGAGTCCCGCACCGAATGAGCGCGCGAGCTGGCGGAAGGGACGGTCGGTGACGCCCGCCATCGGCGCGAGCAGCACCTGCGAGTTCAACTCGTAGGGTCCGATACGCATTTCAGCCCGCGGAATTTTTGCGCGCGTCGCTGGCGCAGCCGACGGCGCCGTTCGGCCCGCGCAGGCAGGCATCGATTTCGAAGCCGATCGCCGCCCGGCCCGGGTCGATCACGTGCAATTCGGCATCGACGCGTTGATCCGGTTCGAGCAGGCGCTGATCGGCGGCGCGTGCGGGCAGGTATTCGCGCGGTTCGAGATCGCGCGTCGCGACCGGGTTGTCGTAGCGATCCTTCAACGTCAGACGCACGAGCGGCAGCGGTTGCACGCGCTCGCTCGAGTTCTGCACCGATATACGCACGCGCAGGCGCGCCCCCTCGTCGCCCTCGGCCTCGGCGCCGAGTTGTTTGACGGTGTAGGCCGTCAGATCCCAGCGCGGCGCCGGCGTCGCGCCAAAAAATCCATAAACCTTCGCGATGGCGCCGCCGAAGGTGGGATTCAGCACCAGGGCCTGGCGATGGTGGTGAATGACCTGCGCGCCCAGCACGAGTGCAAGCAGCGCGACTCCCGTGACGTATTGCCAGGGAGCGCGGACCTTCGCCGGAGCGGCGAGCAGCGGCTCCAGGTGCGGTTCCACGTGCGCGGGGTCTTCGGCGGGCTCTTGTGCAATTTCTGGGGCAGGCTCGGGAAAGGGCGCCTCGGCCAGCCGCGCCGCGTGTTCGCCCGTACGCTGGCGCTTGGTTTCGGCGGCGGCCTCCGCTTCGGCGAACATCTGCTCCACCCACGCAGGATCGGACGTGCGCTCTTCCGCGCCGCCGGATTCCGCGTCCGCGCTGGATTCTTCGCTGAGGCCGGGCAGTTCCGCGCTGGCGGAATCCTCGTCGAGATACGGCTGCTCGGGTAGTTCGTCATCGAGCGACCACTCGCCGCCGGGCGTGTGAGTCTGGGTGTGCGCGTCGTCGTCGAGGACCGGCTCTTCGGTGGCCGGCTCTTCGAGCGCTACTTGCTCTATTGATTCGGCCTCTATTGATTCGGCTTCCATTGATGCCGCCTCGGCCGGCGGTTCTTCGCCGAGCACCACGGTTTCATAGTTGCCCGAGCCTTCACCTTCCGCGGGCGGCTCGATGAAGATCTCCGAAACGTCGGTCGAGGAAGCGTCGAACTCGAGTGACTCTTCCGCGAGCATCTCGGGCGCAGGCTCTGGTTCGGGATCCAGCAATAGTTCGATCGCGGGTGCAGGTGCGGGCTCGGGCTCGGGCTCCGGCTGCGCTTCCGGTTCCGGTTCGGGGTCCATCGCCACACCCGATCCCAACGCGGGCTCGACCGGTTGATTGGGCTCCGTCTCGAGCAGGCGGCGCTTCGCGGAGTCCGAGGTGCCGCCACCCGGCTCGCCTTCGCGCAGCGCGACCAGTGCATTGAAAACGTTCGCGCAACGGCCGCAGCGCACGTAACCCTGGCCCGCGCGCAGATCCACGGTCGTGACAACCAGTGTGAGAGTGCATTTGGGGCAGACAGTGAACATGAGTCTTCTCGTGCTCGACGGCTCAGCGTTTACGGACGCCGGTCAGCGCCGTCCACCCGTCGCGTGTCGCGAATGGCTCGATATCAAACCACGGCGCATGGGCGGCTGCCACTTCGCCCG
>JAKFFF010000101.1:0-301700 GCA_036677145.1 Alcaligenaceae bacterium | reverse complement strand
CCAGACCACCCTCGTTGCAGAACTGGTCCGATAACGTGAGCACGCGCGATTTTTCCAGCGGATCCGGCGGCAACAGCCAGGGTTCCGGGGCGAGCCGCTCCGCGAGCATGAGGATTTCCGCCCAGCTCGTGCGCTGGAATTCTTTCTCGTAAACCACCACCGGGCCGCTCAGCTCGCCGGCCCATTTCCTGAGCGCGTCGTTGTCGTAGACCAGCCGCACCGCCACCCACTCGAGCTTCTTTACGTGAAAGATGCCCTTGGCCGCCTCGCCCCACGGACTGGGAACATTGCCGACGACGACCATGCGCAGGCCGGGGCGGGAAATGGCGTCCTCTACGCTCACATACTCGAATGGCACGCGTGGGTTCCCTAGCTAGCGTCGCGGGTGACGATGAGCATCGGCGCTGCGTGGACGGATCACAAGTGGGCTTTGCCGGACTCTGTGTGCGGTTTTTCCGCACAGTGACGTCACGTATCCGCGAGCAGCCGCGAGTAGTGCCGCAAGTCCGCCGCGGAGAAACAGCAGAAGGTGATTTCGCCGACGCCGCCGAGTTCGCGCGCGATCCGGCCGGCCGTCGCAACCGCGATTGGCGCGGCAAGCTCGATCGGATAGCCGTAGATGCCGGTGCTGATGCTGGGGAATGCGAGGGTAGCGATCCCTTCGCTCGCGGCAATCTCGAGCGAGCGGCGGTAGCAGGAGGCCAGCAGCGCGGGTTCTCCGGCGGCGCCGCCCTGCCACACGGGACCGACCGCATGGATGACGAACTTCGCCGGCAGGCGGTAACCCTTCGTGAGTTTTGCATCGCCGGTCTGGCAGCCGCCGAGCAGCCGGCACTCGTGCAACAGCTCCGGTCCCGCGGCGCGATGAATCGCGCCGTCGACGCCACCGCCGCCTAACAAAGATGAGTTCGCCGCATTGACGATCGCATCCACATCGAGCGTGGTGATGTCCGCCTGGATTGCGCGCAACCGCGGGGTCATGGACGCATCTTCAATCGTGATGGAAGTGGAACCGGTTCCCGTCGAGATCCTGGACGGTGAATTGAGTCAGGCCCCAAGGTTTCTTTTCGAGCGGCTCGACGATGTTTGCGCCGGATGCCTGCAACTCGGCGTATGTCGCGGCGATGTCCTGCGCGTGGATCCAGTGCACCGCGGGTTCGAAGGGGCCGGTGCGCCGGCGAAAAAAGATCACGGCCGGCGGCCGATGGACCGAGCCGAGTTCGTTGCCGCCAGTTTCCACACCCGGATGCGTCCAGCCGATCTCGAATCCGAGTGCGTCCCGGTAGTGCCGTTGCGCGCGTTCGACGTCGCGCACCGGCAACTCGGGCACGGGAGAACCGAACGGGGTTAGTGAAGCTTTTGCCTGCACAAGAACTCCTTAGCCATAGGCCACCACGCACGCCTTGGCGCCTGCCACAATTGCGTGATGACGAAACGTGGCTGGATCCTGTTCCTTTCCTTGGGCCTGTTGTGGGGCATGCCCTATCTGCTGATCCGTATCGCCGTCGTCGAGCTCGACCCGCTCATCGTCGCGGGTGGACGCACGCTGATCGGCGCGTTGCTGCTGCTGCCCATCGCGTTGCATCGTAACGCTCTGGCCCCCGCCTTTCGCAAGTGGAAGTGGTTGCTGGCGTTCACGTTGATCGAAATCAGTGTCCCCTGGGTATTGCTGGGTCATGCGGAAACACGCCTGAATAGTTCGACGGCCGGTCTGCTCATCGCCGTCGTGCCGCTGTTCGCCGCGCTGATCGTCACGAAGCTCGGGCATGAGAGGCTGGAGCCGCGCCGGATGTTCGGACTCGGACTCGGTTTCGCGGGTGTGGCGCTGCTGGTGGGACTCGATATCCACTTCTCGGATTTCCTCGCCGTCGCCGCGATCATTGTCGTGGCGCTTTGTTACGCGATCGGCCCCATCATCATCGACCGCAAGCTCGGCGACGTGCCGGCGATGGGTGTGATCACCGCGTCGCTGATTCTCGCGACCCTGATCTATGCGCCTTTTGCGCCATTTCTTTGGCCGGAACAGCTCTCCGCGCAATCCCTGTGGTCGGTCGTTGGGCTCGGCGTCCTGTGCACGGTCGTGGCATTCATCGTGTTCTTCGCGCTGATCGCCGAGGTCGGGCCCGCGCGGGCGACGGTCATCACCTACGTGAACCCCGCGGTTGCGATCATTCTCGGCGCGCTGGTGCTGAGCGAGCCGCTCACGCTCGGCATGGCGATCGGCTTTCCGCTGGTGATCCTGGGATCGATTCTCGGAACGATGCGCGCCGCTCAGAGCAAGCCGGACATCAATCCCAGCGCGACGGCGACCAGCAGCACCGCGACCAATCGCTGAATGCCCGGCAACGTCATTTTCCGCAGGTAGCGGTTGCCGAGAGCCGCGCCGGCGAACGCCGCGCAGACCGCGGCGCCCAGCAGGGGAAGGTTCGGAGTCAAGCTCTTCCACTCCAGGTTCGAGTAGATAGCCAGGCGCGCGAGGTCGACCACACAGGCCAGCACGACGCCGGTGGCGATGAAACCTTCCCGGGACAGTCCGGCGCGCACCAGGAACGCCGAACGCAACGCGCCCTGCATGCCGGACAATCCGCCGAAAAATCCGCTGAGCGCGCCGCCCACCGGCAGATATTTCGGCGGGAACGCGAGTTCGCGGAAGGCCGGCAGGAACTCGAGCAGCGCGAACCCGAGCAGCAACAGCCCGATGACGAAGTTCGCGGGCATGACACTGACGACGCGGCCGAACGGCGCGTAGGTAAACAATGGCGCGCCACCCGCGAGCCACAGCAGCAACCAGGCGCCGGCGAACGACATCACGAGGGCCGGCAAACCGAAGCGCAACACGACCCGCCAGTCGGCGTGTCGGCCCGTCAGCAGTAGTTTGAAGAGACTGTTGAGCAGATGGACGATGGCGGTGAGCGCCACGGCCTGTTCGATGGGCACGAACAACGCAAACGCCGGCAGCAACAACGTGCCGAGCCCGAAGCCGGAGAAAAATGTCAGCGCCGAAGCCAGTAGCGCGACTGCACAGATGACGAGAAAGCTCATGCGCGCATTTCAACCTGCACTCGTTACGGCGAGACTACATCCGGCGCCTCGGTCCGGCGACGATTCTCAACCGTTCCGGCAAACCGCTTCGATGTTGTGGCCGTCGGGGTCGAGCACATAGGCCGCGTAATAGTTAGCGGCATAGTTGGGGCGAAGGCCGGGAGCGCCATTACTCGTTCCGCCCGCCCCAAGCCCGGCGTGGTGAAACGCATCCACCGCGGCGCGCGAATCCGTGACGAATGCCACGTGCTGCCGGTCGGTGAAGGGTTTGCCGGAACGGATCCAGAACACCGGGTCCGGCGGCGAGCCAAAGCCCGCGAGCAATCGCCCGCCGCCACGATCGAACTCCAGCACGAGCGCCAGGCCCAGCGGTGCGAGCAGCGCCTGGTAGAAGGCGCGGCTCACCGCGAAATCGTTCACCGAAAAATCGACGTGGTGGATGATCCGGTCCGGCATGTGATTACGGCTGCGTCTTGAACAACCTGGCCGCGAAACCCCTGGCACCCAGCAGCAGCCACACTCCGATGATGAGCTGCACGGCGGTGGCGAGTGCGTTCGCCTTCTGATCCGGATCGAGATCGAAGAAGCTCATGTCGCTGCCGGACAGCATGGCGTAATACGTCACCCAGTAGACGGTGTCGGGGATCGCCTGCGTCAGCGCCCAGATGCCGACGAGGACCACGCCGAGCGTTTGCCACTCGATGATGGGCCGGGCGGGCGCCGGCTCGTGGGGGGCTTGTCCGGAGCGCAGCAGGTTCGCCGCGACCGTCGACGGGAAGAACCACAACCCCAGGCAGACGGCGACCTGCACCACGGCGGACAGCAGCACGATGGGACGGCTCAGGCTGACGCCCGACGCATCGTCGAAAACCGCGAACAGGCCGTACATGTGAGTGAGGGTGTGGATCAGCCACACCATCGCCACGAGGCGCAGAACGACGACGACGATCTGGTGCGGTGTCATGGCTTTGCTCAGTTCCGGGAGTCGGACGATTCTGCGGGACCGACATCCATCCCGTCGTATGAATCGAGCCCGTGCGCCGCCGCGAATTCGTAGAGCTGCTCGTTCCGGGCAAACAGGGTGTCGACCGAATGGGCTTCCACCCGCTGCACGTGCAGCCACCAGAGATCTTCGTCGTCCGGATGTTCCTTGTCACTCAGGTACAGGTCCACGAATTCGTAGTCGCGCGCGCGCAGCAGCGGCACGGCCTTCTCCAGCGGTCCTTTCTCCCAATGCGTGAAGAAATAGCCCCACAACAGCGGTTGCGACATGTCCCAGCGGCCTTCCTCGGCGACGCTGTCGAACATCTGCTGGAGGATTTCACGCGTGATCATTTCAGGAAATTTTCGCCCGGCCGGTGATCGAATGCGTACCGCAGTAACTCCCCGTCGGCATTCGATTTACAGGGCGAACTCTAACGCCGGGGGGTGGTTAGGGCCACTGCGCCGGCGATCAGGCCGGCAGGCCCGCGGTGGCGAGGAAGGTACCGGCGAGCACGAACGCGGCCACGAACGCGATGATCGTCGCCAGGATGCTGATGAGAAATCCCTTCAGCATGGTCGTGTCGAGCACCATGGCGTAGATCGCGGCGCCGACCACCAGCGACACCGCTATCGAGACTATTTCGCTTGTAACGAACTTGTCGACCACGTTCGCCAGACAGACCTGGAGAATGACCGCCAGCAGGGCGGATCCAAACCCGGTCTTGCCGGCCCCGACCCAGCGGGCCGCGATCATCACCGGAAATACGACCAGCGCGACGATGACCGAGATGACGAGCAGGAACGTGAGCATGACTTCTCCTTGGCAGTTGTTGTTATCTGACCGGAGCTACCGATGCGTGACAACGAATGACCGCCGCCCTTCATTCGCGTACATTCCGTTAGCCGAGCGCCAGGGAGCCCGTGCGTGGAGTTTTACACCAAAGCATTCTTCGTGGTTCTCGCCGCCGTCATCGGCTATCTGCTGCTGCTCGTGCTCAAGCCTTTCGCCGGCTCGATGGCCTGGGCGATATTCCTCGCCTTCATTCTTTACCCACTGCACATCTGGCTGACGCGCAAGCTCCGGGGCCGCAATGGTGTATCGGCCGGCATCCTCACTGGCCTCACGCCGTTCGTGCTGCTCGTGCCGCTCACGTTTCTCGGCATCGCGTTCGCGAACCAGGCGCGCGCGCTGGTGGACTACGTTCAGGAGCGCGACTTCAAGCTCGACGGCAGCCTGCTGCTGCAACTGGAGAAGTACCCGGTGATCGGCCCGGCCGCGCGCATGGCGCGGGAGCAGCTCATGGTGAGCAGCACGGATATCCAGGACTGGATCACGAACTCGGCCCAGGGCCTGCTGAAAAACGCCGCCACGGTCGGCGGCGGATTCGTGCTGTCGGCGCTGGGCACGCTGGTCGGCTTCTTTTTCATGTTGTTCATCCTTTTCTTCATGCTTCGCGACGGCGCGTCGATGTTCAACCGGCTGCAGCGGCTGATTCCGGTGCCGGCCGAGCATCGCGAACAGTTGTTCAACCATCTGTCGAGTGTCGCGCGGGGCGTGTTCTACGGCATCGGCCTCACCGCGATATTGCAGGGCGCGATGGTCGGCATTGGTTTCGCGATCGCGGGGTTGCCGTCGCCGGTGGTGTTCGGCGTGCTCGCGACGATATTCGCGCTACTGCCCGCGGGCGGTGCCGCCATGGTGTGGATACCCGGCACGTTGTACCTCGCGTATGCCGGCGAATGGGGCATGACGATATTTCTGCTGGTCCTCGGCGTGATCGTGTCGACCTCGGACAACATCCTGCGACCGATACTCGTGTCGCGGTATGCGCCGGTCTCCGCATTCACGGTGTTCGTCGGCGTGGTCGGCGGCATCGGCGCGTTCGGTGCAATCGGTGTGGTCGTGGGACCGGTCTTTCTGGCGCTGGCCGCGGCGATCGTCGATTACTTCGATGAAAAGGTCATTACGCCGAACAAGCCACAGCTCGATGCGCAGGCGGAAGAACCGGCGCAACCGGGCGGCTGAAATCGGCGACAGGAAATTGGGGTCTGGCATCATTTTTCGGGGACGAAAAATGGAGCCGGACCCCTTATCATTCGCGCCCCCATGAACGACACCTCCGCACTCCTTTCCGGCCTCAACGACGCGCAGCGCGCGGCGGTCAGCGCTCCCGTTGGTCCGGTGCTCGTGCTCGCGGGTGCGGGCTCGGGCAAGACACGCGTACTCATCCATCGCATCGCGTGGGTCATCCAGAACGAGGGCGCGTCGCCGCATTCGATCCTCGCGGTGACGTTCACGAACAAGGCCGCCGCCGAGATGCGCTCGCGCATCGAAAGGTTGTTAGGCATCCCGGGCAGCGCGATGTGGGTGGGCACGTTCCACGGCATCGCGCATCGCCTGCTGCGCCTGCACTGGCGCGACGCCAACCTGCCGCAGAGCTTCCAGATCCTCGATGGCGAGGATCAGTTGCGCCTCATCAAGAAGATCGTGAAAGCGATGGAGCTCGATGACACCCGCTGGGTGCCGCGCGAAATCCAGTGGTTCATCAACCACAATAAAGATGAAGGCTTCCGTCCGGGCACACTGAAGGATGCCGGCGATCCGACCCGCGCGCAGCTCATCAAGATCTACAAGGAATACGAGGCGCAGTGCCAGCGCACCGGCGTGGTGGATTTCGCGGAGCTGCTGCTGCGCGCGTACGAGCTGTGGCGCGATCGTCCGGAGATTCTCAAGCACTACCGGCATCGCTTTCGCCACGTGCTCATCGATGAGTTCCAGGACACGAACTCCATTCAGTACGCGTGGGCGTTGCTGGTGGCGGGGCCCGACGGCGCGCCGTTCGTGGTCGGTGACGACGACCAGTCCATCTATCGCTGGCGCGGCGCGCGCGTGGAGAACCTCACCCGGTTCACGAAGGATTACCCGGCGGCCAAGATGTACCGCCTCGAGCAGAACTATCGCTCGACCGGCAACATCCTCAAGGCCGCGAATGCGCTGATCTCGAACAACACGGGCCGGCTCGGCAAGAATCTGTGGACCTCGGGCGCGGAGGGCGAACACATCAGGTTGTACGCCGCGTTCAACGAGCGCGACGAGGCCGAGTTCGTCATGCACCGCATCCGCGACTGGGTGAACCAGGGCGGCGCGCGACGCGACGTGGCCATTCTTTATAGAAGCAACGCGCAGTCGCGCGTGTTCGAAGAAATATTCATGTCGGCCCGCATTCCATACAAGGTGTATGGCGGCCTGCGGTTCTTCGAACGCGCGGAAATCAAGGACGCGCTCGCGTACCTGCGAATCATCACGAACCATGCCGACGATGCGTCGTTCGAGCGCGTGGTGAATCTGCCGGTGCGCGGCATCGGCGCCAAGTCGCTCGATGTGATCCGCGAGCAGGCCAAGGCCGCCGGCACGCATTTGTGGACCGCCGCAGCGCATTGCATCGCCAATGGCGCGCTGGGTCCGAAAGCCGAGGCCGCGGTGAACGGCTTCCTGAAGCTGATCGAACAGCTGGGCGCCGACATCCAGGGCCTGGAGCTGCACGAGCAGGTGGATCACGTGATCAGCAACTCGGGGCTCGTCGACCACTTCAAGAAAGAAAAGGCCAGCGACCGCGGCGAAGCGCGCATCGAGAACCTGGACGAACTCGTTTCCGCCGCGCGCGGCTTCGAGCCGGACACCACGGGTCCCTCCGATGAAGAGAAGCTACCGCCGCTCGAGTCGTTCCTCGCGCACGCGGTGCTGGAGTCGGGCGAAGGCCAGGCGGAAGCCTGGGAAGACTGCGTGCAGATGATGACGCTGCACACCGCGAAGGGCCTGGAGTTCCCGGTGGTGTTCCTCGCGGGCATGGAAGACGGGTTGTTCCCGCATCAGCGTTCGCTCAATGATCCGGAAGGACTCGAGGAAGAACGCCGTCTCTGTTATGTCGGCACGACGCGCGCGATGAAGCAGCTGTACATGACGTATGCCGAGCAGCGCCGGCTGCACGGCATGGACAGTTTCGGCACGCCGTCGCGATTCATCGCGGAGATCCCGGAAGAACTCATCGAAGAAGTGCGGCCGCGCATCCAGATTTCGCGGCCCGTGGCCGCGGGGCGCTTCCGCGCGCCGGTCGAGGAGCTCGCGCCGGGCGTGAAACTCGGCGCGCGCGTGCGGCACAAGAAATTCGGCGAAGGTGTGATCCTGAAAGTGGAAGGTCACGGGCCGCAGGCGAACATCGAAGTGAACTTCGCGTCTCTCGGGCGCAAGATCATGATGCTGGAGTACCTCGAGGTAGTTAGATAATGGCTGCTCTATCATTCGGCGCAAAGCTCGCCGCCGCCTGGCAGGCGACCAATTCCCTGGTATGCGTGGGGCTCGATCCGGAGCCGAAGAAGTTTCCCGACCAGTTCCGTGACGCCCCGGGCGGCATCTTCGCCTTCAACAAGGCGATCGTGGACGCCACCAAGGATCTCGTGTGCGCGTACAAGCCGCAGTTCGCGCACTACGCCGCGCATGCCGCGGAGAACCAGCTCGAACACACCATCGCCTACATCAAGACGACGGCGCCGAATGCCATCGTGATCCTGGATTCCAAACGCGGCGACATCGGCAGCACTGCCGAGCAGTACGCGCAGGAGGCGTTCGAGCGTTATGGCGCGGACGCGGTGACGGTGAATCCGTATCTGGGACGCGATTCCGTCGAGCCATTCCTCAAGCACGAGGACAAGGGCGTCATCATCCTGTGCCGCACGAGCAACCCCGGCGCGAAGGATTTTCAGGATCTCGACGTCGGCGGCAGGAAGCTGTTCCAGGTGGTCGCCGAGCGCGTGGCGAAAGAGTGGAACACCGCGGGGAACTGCATGCTGGTGGTCGGCGCGACCTATCCCGATGAACTCGCGGACATCCGTTCGCAGGTGGGCGATCTGCCCTTCCTCGTGCCCGGTGTCGGCGCGCAGGGCGGCGACGTCGCGAAGGTAATGGCGAAGGGCAAGACCGCGTCCGGCACGGGGCTCGTGATCAGCTCTTCACGCGCGATTCTCTACGCGAGCTCGGGCGCCGACTTCGCCGATGCCGCTCGCAAGGCCGCGACCGACCTGCGCGATTCGATCAACTCCCACCGATAGTTGGTGCCGGGTGAGAAAAGACTGAGTTAGTCATCCAGATAGCTAACTCAGTCTTTTCTCACCCGGCACCGACCTTTCAAGGACCCCAGCGGAAGACGGGGGGTGGTACGACGTCGGGGGGGCCGGCGGGTGGGCGGTTCGGGTCGGGGACAAAGATCCGCCACGCCTGCAGCGGGTTCGCGATTGCCCAGAAGGGGGCCATGATCGCGTTCGGGACGGGTTGCTGCGATTTCAGTGGCGGCAGCTCGCGTTCGCCTTCGACGACGACGGTGTTCTTTTCCGCATCGGGCGCGTTGATCGCTGCCTTTAATTCATGCGGCATCATGTAGTTGCGCACGTTGCCCACGCGCAAATCCAGGGGTTTTGGCGCCGGCGCCGCCACCGCGGGCTTCGCCGGTCTTTCTGGCGCGATGGCGATGGGAGGATCGGCGGCCAACGCGGCTCCACCGAGTATCAGGAAGGCAATTGCGGATTCCAATCGCATGGCGCCTCCAACTACTTCTTCTGACGTGACCCTGGCCCCAATGCGACCCTGGCGATCCCGGGCGAGTTCCGCCCGGGTTACCGACCGGCGGATTCCTCGAGTTCTCGCAGCTCCGCGGCGAGCGCATTTCGCCGCTCCCAGGCTTGCTGCAAATCCGGGTTCGGGGCGGCGTCGTCACTGGCCAACGCGGTGGCGGTCAGCGACAACGCGCGTTCGTACGCCACCACCAGATTCTGGGCGACCGCAAGCCGGCGCGCTGTCAGAGAGTCGGCTGGCTCGATCGGCGGCAGGTTGCGCAACTCACGCGTGGCGCGCTCCCAGGGCAAGAGCACCTGCTGGCGCATCGCATCCGCCGCCGCCGCGGATGTGATCCTGCCCGCGGTCAGGTCCTGGGAGATTGCATTGAGCCGCCCGACCACCTGGCTCTCGGACACATCGAGCTCCCGCATGATGCGATTCAATTTCAGCTCGGCGCCGCGGGTTCCTTCATGGGAAGCGAGTGGCGCCACGAGCAACGCGAGCAATCCGCAGATGCCGAGCACCACGGCAATGATCCGCAACGGCTGCGGCCGCGCGCGCGCTTCGGGCTCGAAGGGGCGCGCCAGCAGGAGTCCCGACAACGCGCCGCCTAACAATCCGCCGATGTGCGCCGCATTGTCGATGTGCACGGGGCTGTCGAAAAATGCGCTCGCGATCCCGAAGCCCAGCGAATACACGCACAACAACGCCGCGCCCTTGCCCGCGGATTTCAGCAGGTGCAGCGGAATATCCGAGCGGCGCACCGCCAGGAACACCAGCAGCGCGCCGAACACGCCGAACACCGCGCCGGACGCACCCGCGCTGTTGGCATTCGGATTCCACCAGCCGCTGACCGCGCTGCCCGCGACAGCCGACAGTAGATAGATGACCGCGTAACGCACGCTGCCATACAGGCGCTCCGTCAGGTCGCCGCCGTTGTACAGCGCGTACATGTTGAACGCGATGTGGAAGACGCCGAAGTGGATGAAGGCCGACGTCAGCAGGCGCCAGTACTCGCCGCTCCAGGTCAGCGGCCCGTAGTTCGATCCGAAGCGGATATGGACGCTGGGGTCGCTCGCCGCCATTCCGGCACCCGCCATCAGCATCAGCACGAACACCGCGACGTTGAGCGCCACGATGGCCGGTGTGACGGGGGCGCGTGGCGCGAGGGTTCGCATGCGCTCCTGGAAGGTCCGGGTCTTGTGCTGCTGTTCGATGAATTCCGCCGTGGTGGCGCGCGGCAGCAAGGACAGCAGCGCCAAGGCGTCTTCACGCGTCTGCATCCAGACGATGACATACCGGTCGTCGGTGCGGGTGCGCACCACGACCATGTGCTGATCCTCGCCATAACCGACATTCGCGATGTCGGCCATCCGGAACCGGTGACGCTCATCGATCCGCCGGGATTTGCCGTCGCCCGAAACGCTGTCGGCGAAAACCGCCTCTTCCGGGTTGACCGTGACGGTTCCGGCGGCGATCAGGTTCAGATTATTAGGTTCACCCTCGCCGGACCGCGGCGCACCCGGGGGACTGAAGCGCACCGCAAAGCGCAGTGATCCATCCGGCAGGCGCTCAGGCGCTGTTCGTGTCGCGGGTTCCATCGAGCGGCTACAATACCGCCCCCATGAAGATCGTGATACTCGGCGCCGGACAAGTTGGGCGCACCGCGGCGTACCACCTGTCCCGCGAGGAATCGAACGAGGTCACAGTCGTCGATACCAACGAGGAAGTCCTGCGCGACCTGCAGGACCGGCTCGACATCCGCACCGTCGCCGGCAACGCCGCCTATCCATCCGTGCTCGAGGCGGCCGGCACCGCCTCCGCCGATATTGTCGTCGCGCTCACCTCCAGCGACGAAGTGAACATGATGGCCTGCGAAGTGGCGTACACGCTGTACCGCACGCGCACGAAGATCGCGCGCATCCGTTCCGCCGAATACACGAAACATCCGAAACTGTTCAGTGACGAAGCGCTGTCCGTCGACGTGTGGATCAGCCCCGAGCAGCTCGTCACCGAATACGTCGCCCAGCTCATCAAGTATCCGGGCGCATTGCAGGTGCTGGATTTCGCGGACGGCCGCGTGCGGCTGGTCGGCATCCGCGCGCGCAAGGGCGGCCTGCTCGTCGGCCAGGCGCTGCGCACGCTCAAGGAACATCACCCTTCCACCGAAGCGCGCGTGGTGGCTATCTACCGCGCCGGGCGCAGCGTGCCGCCCGACGGCAACACGGTCATCGAAGAAAACGACGAAGTATTCTTCCTCGCCGCGCGCGAAGACATCCGCAAATTCATGAGCGAGATCCGCAAGGAAGAATCGCCGGCGCGCCGGGTGGTCATCGCCGGCGGCGGCAACATCGGCCTGTCGCTCGCGCGGCGGCTCGAGGAGCAGCACCACGTGAAGCTCATCGAGCGCGATCCGAAACGCGCGCGGCGCATCTCCGAGCTGCTGCTCAACACCATCGTGCTCAACGGCGACGCGGCCGACGAGGAACTGCTGATCGAGGAAAACATCGACAGCTGCGACGTATTCGCGTCGCTGACGAATTCCGAGGAAGCCAACATACTCTCCGCCATGCTGGCGAAGCGCCTGGGTGCGAAGAAGGTGATGGCGCTGATCAACAAGCCTTCGTACGCGGATCTCATGGAGAGCGGCAGCATCGACATCGCGATCTCGCCGCAGACCATCACGATCGGCTCGCTGCTCGCGCACGTGCGGCGCGGCGACGTGGTGCGGGTGCATTCGTTGCGCCGCGGCGCGGCCGAAGCGCTCGAAGCCGTGGTGCACGGCACCGACCGCACTTCGCGCGTCGTCGGCCGCCGAGTCGGCGACATTCCGCTGCCCGAGGGCGCCGCGATCGGCGCGGTGGTGCGCGGCGAGGCCGTCATGATCGCCCACCACGACACGATGATTAACAACGACGATCACGTCATCGTATTCCTCTCCGACCGTCGTCACGTGGAGCAGGTCGAACGCCTGTTCTCCGGTCCCGGCGGCCGCTGACACTCGACGGACTCCGATCTTGTTAGCCGTCGCGCACGTACTCGGCACCATGACGGCCTGTTTTGGTCTGTTGTACCTGTTGCCGATCGCCTGGTCGCTGGCTGCGCGTGACGGCCTGGTGGGCGTCTTCTTCGCGGCGATGTCGATCAACGCAGTGGTGGGCCTTGGGCTCGCCGCGGCGACACGGCGGTTCCGCCGCGAGCTCAAGCCGCGCGACGGATTCATCCTGGTGACGCTGTCGTGGACGCTCATGTCTTTGTCCGCCGTCGTGCCGCTCATGCTGGCGATTCCCGGACTGTCGTTTACCGATGCCTACTTCGAGGCCGCCTCGGGCCTGACGACCACCGGCGCAACGGTGCTCAACGATCTGCAACATCTCCCGCCGTCGCTGAACCTCTGGCGTCACACGATGCACTGGATCGGCGGCATCGGGATCATCGTGTTGGCGCTCGCCGTGCTGCCCTTGCTCGGCGTCGGCGGCATGCAGCTCTACAAGGCTTCGATGCCGGGTCCGGTGAAGGACGAAAAACTGACCCCGCGCATCACTGAAACGGCGAAGGCGCTGTGGTTCACTTATCTGGTGCTGACGGCGGTTTCCATTCTGCTGCTGCGCATGGCCGGCATGAGCTGGCTCGATGCCGTCTGCCACGCTTTCTCGGCGATTTCGCTCGGCGGCTTTTCTACGCAGGATACGAGCGTTGCCGCATACAACTCAGTGACGATCGAGCTCATCCTCATCGTGATCATGCTGGTAGGCGCCTGCAACTTCTCTCGTCATTTCCTTGCGATGCGCTCACTGTCACTCAGGCCGTATGCGCACGATTCGGAAGGCAAGGCCGTGATGGTGCTGCTCAGCACGTCGGTATTGTTTGCGACCGTGCTGCTTTGGCTGCAGGGTGCGTACCCGGATTTCGGCACTTCACTGCGTCACGCGGCGTTCAGCGTGGTGTCGATCGCGACCACGGCCGGCTTCGTTACCGAGAACTATGAATTGTGGCCCGCATTCCTGCCGGTCTGGCTCATCTTCCTGAGCTGCATCACCTGCAGCACTGGCTCCACCGGTGGCGGCATCAAGATGTTTCGTACGCTGCTGCTGGTGCGGCACGCGCGCCGCGAACTCAAACTGCTGGTGCATCCGAGCGCGGTGGTTCCGATCCGGATAGGCGGCCAAGTCGTTCCCGACCGCATCGTGTATTCCGTGCTGGCGTTCATCTTCCTCTACTTCATCACGATCCTCGTGCTCACGTTCGCGATGCTCGCCACTGGACTCGACCTCGTGTCCTCGTTCTCGGCCATCGTCTCGTCGGTGAATAACATGGGCCCGGCGCTCGGGGCCGTGGGGCCGGCGACCAACTTCTCGTCGCTCTCCGATGCACAAACCTGGATCTGCTCGGTCGCGATGCTGGTCGGACGTCTCGAGATCTTCGCCGTCGTCGTGCTGTTCACCGCGACGTTCTGGCGCAAGTAATACGCGGGACGATCACCCGCGGATGTAGGTCTCCAGGTCCGCGATAGTGCGCTCCTGCTCCTCGATCACCGCCCGCACCAGGTCGCCGATCGACAGGATTCCGACCACGCGGTCGCCCGCGACGACGGGCAGATGGCGGATGCGCTTGTCGGTCATCAGGCGCATGCAGTCGTTCGCATCCTGCTGCGCGGTCACCGTGATCACCTTCGAGGTCATGATCTCGTCGACCCGGGTCTCCTCGGACGACCGTCCCATGAGCACCACCTTGCGGGCGTAGTCGCGTTCCGAAACGATGCCCGCGAGACGGTCACCGTTCATGACTAACAATGCTCCGATATGGTGCTCCGCCATCTTGCGGATGGCGACGATCACCGGATCACCCGGTGACACCGAGTAGATCGCCTTTGGTTTGTGATCCAGCAGTTGTTGGACGGAGAGCATCTCGACCTCCGGCAGGTGTCCGCGGCCCGAAGATCATACGCCCGGGTCGCAGAATCCGTACGTAGCTGCACGGCGACATGGGAATGGACCGACGAGTCTGCGATGATTCGTCTGCCAGGGATGCCAGCGATGACGCCAGCCACAGAAGCGGGCGCGCGCCGGGAAACCGTTAAGTATCAGGTCGCCGTGTCAGAAGCCCCCATTCCGGAAGTCCGAGTCGATCCCGATCACTTCGACGTCGTAAATCGAGATGTCGTGCTGGTCGCCCGCCTCGAATCCACCTTCGCGTTATGTCTGTACGACGCGGTGCTCGAATCGGGGGCCTTGGTGCACTTGCGCGTCGGTCCCCCGGGCCGGGTGCAGGATCCCGAGCTCACGGACACCTCACTTTCCACGGATCTGCTGCTGCTGGACCGCTGCTTCGCCGATCTGCGAAAGACGGAACCCCGTGCGCAGCACTGGCAGGCCAAGGTCGTGGGCCAGGTGCAGGACTCACCGGGTGCGCGCGAACGCTTCGATGGCGTCCAGAGTTTCCTTTCGGCATTTCTCGCAGACACGAAGGTAAAGCTCGTTTCCTGCGATGTTCATGTCGATCAGCCGCGGATATTGCGCTTTCGTCCCGCCATGGGGCACGTGCGCAGCGAGCCCCTTGCCGCTTCCGGCTTGGGTAGCTGAGAATGCGCGGCCATGCGCCGCAACATACTCATAGCTCTTCTGGCCCCTCTGGGTTTGCTCACCGTTGACGCGTCCGCCGCCAAGAAGTCGGCAAACGCACCGCTCACGAAGCTGTTCGAGACGACCTGGCAGGAGGACCTCGCCGACGATCCCGTCGGCGCCACCCAGCTCGGCGACACACGCTTCAACGACAAACTCCCGGACATGTCGCTCGAAGCGATCGATCGCCGGCAGAAGAAGAACTACGTGCGCCTGCAGGCGCTCGCGAAGATAAACCGCGAGAAGTTAGACAAGGCCGACCAGCTCAACTACGACCTCTTCCAGCGCGAGATCAAGTCGCGTATCGAGGAGTACCAGTTCAAGCCCTGGTTGTTCGCGACGCGCACCTTCGACGGTCCGCAGCTGCTGGCCGAAGTCACGGAGTTCACGCCGTTCAAGACGGTCAAGGACTACGACAACTGGATCAACCGTCTCAACATGACGGGCGTCTTCATCGACCAGTGGATCGTGTTGCTGACGCAGGCCACCGTCGAGAAACTCACGCAGCCGCGCATCACCATCAACAAGGTGCTCGAGCAGATCAAGCCGCAGCTGGTCAGCGATCCGGAAGCGAGCCCGTTCTACGCCCCGTTCAAGAACATGCCGGCCAGCATTCCCGAAGCGGAAAAGGCCCGGCTGCAGGCGGCCGGCAAGGCCGCGGTGCAGGTCGTCGCGGTGCCGGCGTTCGAGCGCTTCGACAAGTTCTTCCGCGAGGTCTATCTACCGGCGTCGCGCGACACGGTGGGCATTTACGACACGCCGGGCGGCGAGCAGTACTACCGCAACCGCATCAAGCACTTCACGACGCTCGACAACCTGGATGCCGCGCGCATCCACAACATCGGTCTCGACGAGGTGAAGCGCATCCGCGGCGAGATGGAGAAAGTGCTCGAAGGCATCAACTTCCTCGGCACGCTCGACCAGTTCCTGAGCTTCATCCGCACCGATCCGCGCTTCTACTACAAGACGCCCGAAGAGCTGATGGCGGCGTACCAGAAGGCGGCGCGCGGCATCGAGCCGCAGCTGCCGAAGCTGTTCGGCGTGGTGCCGAAGACGCCGTTCGAGATCCGCCCGATTCCCGCCGCCAGCGCGCCGACGACGACCACGGCTTACTACCTGCCGCCGACCATGGATGGCTCGCGCCCCGGCGTGTTCTTCGTGAATCTCTACAAGCCCGAGACGCGGCCGATCTGGGAAATCGACGTGCTGACGGCGCATGAGGCGGTTCCCGGTCACCACCTGCAGATCGCGCGGGCGTACGAGCTCACGGCCCTGCCGGAATTCCGCCGCAACGCCGGGTATACGGCCTTCGTCGAAGGCTGGGCGCTGTACAGCGAGAAGCTGGGCTACGACCTCGGCCTCTACCAGGACGACTTCGCGAAGATCGGCCAGCTGAACTACGACATGTGGCGTGCCGCGCGCCTGGTCGTCGACACCGGCATGCACGCGTTCAAGTGGACGCGCGAGCAGGCTATCTACTTCTTCCGGCAGAACACCGGCCGCAGCGAACTCGACATCGCCAACGAAGTCGACCGCTACATCTCCTGGCCGGGTCAGGCGCTCGCGTACAAGATGGGTCAGCTCAGGATCCAGGCGCTGCGCGCCGAGGCCGAAAAGACACTCGGCGACCGCTTCGACGCACGCGCGTTCCACGACCAGATCCTCGGCAACGGCGCACTGCCCCTGTCGGTCCTGGACACCGAAACACGCGCCTGGATCGCCGAGCAGAGCACGCGCCGGTAGTCGTCCAGCGAGCGGCGCATCACCGGTTCTCCGCGCGGCACTCCAGCGCGGTGATGGCGCGCCGGAGCCGCAGGCAGCGGGTATCGGCCGCTGCCTGCTGGCGGCGCGCCTGTGTCAACACGTTCGCGGAAATGTCGTCGCGCAGCTCGAGCAGTTCCAGCTCGATGTTGGCTTTCACCGCGGCACGCGTCGCCGCCGCGTACTGCCGCTGCAGTTGTTCGAATTGGCCATCGAGCGCGCACTCGGCCGTATCGATCACTTCGTCGAAATGAGTCGGAACGTGCAGTGCGCCGATGTGCCCAGACGAGATGAACGCGGCGGAGATTTCGTTCACGGTGAATCCTCGGCAACCCCGGCAACATTCGCCGGTGTCAGGATTCTCGAAGAGCGCCGTGTAGTGCGGATGTCGGCGGCGTGACGGTTTCGTGTCGGATCGGCGAACGTGCCGGCTGTCGGAATGCGTCGACAGGTCAGCGCGGCGGACCCGTCACCGCGAGGTCCTGCGAATAGACGACGTTCATCACGTTGTCATACCAGCCGGCGAGGCTGGGCTTCACGAGATGTTTGTTCACGTAGAAGTACAGCGGGATCAACGGATGCTCCGCGAGCATCGTGCGTTCGGCTTCCTCGAGCATGCCGCGACGCCGCGCCGGATCGGCCTGCTGCGACGCGTCCGCGAGCAGCGCGTCATATCGAGTGCTCGAATACCGCGGCAGATTGATGCCGAAGCCGCCCTTCAGATACTGAAGAAACGTGTAAGGGTCGTTGTAGTCGCCGATCCATGACATGCGGAAGACGTCGACTTCACGCCGGTCGATGTCCTGAAGCAGCGATTTGAATTCGACCGCCGCGAGCCGGGCTTCGACGCCGAGCGCTTCCTTCCACATCGACGCCACCGCCACCGCAACCTTCGAGTGCACCTCGCCCGTGTTGTAGCGCAGCTCGAACACGAGGGGTTTTTCCTTCGTGTACCCGGCCTCGCGCAGCAGCTCGCGCGCCGCCGTGATGCGCTCGGGCATCGGCATAGCGGCATAGTCGAAGGTCTGCGCCGTGTAGTTGTCCACGCCCGGCGGCACCCAGCTGTACGCCGGCAACTCGCCGACGCGCAACACGCTGTTCGCCAGGCGCTCGCGATCGATCACCATCGACAGCGCGCGGCGGAGCTGCGGATTCTTCGCGAACAACGGACGATCGAGGTTGTAGCCGAAGTAGTAGGTGCTGAGTTGCGGCGAGACATGCAGCTCGGCCGCGAGATTTTCCTGGATCCAGCCGAATTGCCCGCGGGGCACGACGGCCGTGGAATGCAGTTCGCCGGCGCGATACGCACGCAGCTCCGCATTCTCGTCGGCGATCTGCAGGTACTTCACGGCATCGAGCTTGTTGGCCGCGTCGTTCCAGTACTGTTTGTTGCGGCGCGCGATGATGTAGCTACCCTGCAGCCATTCGGTCAGCACGAACGCGCCATTCGAGACCTGCACGCCGGGACGGGCGAAGCGGTCGCCGGACTTCTGCAGCGAGGCGCGATGCAGCGGCGACGTCGCCGGATGCGAGAGGAGCCCCGGTAGATAAGGCGCCGGATTCGTCAGCGTGATCGTCACCGTGCCGGCATCCGGCGCCGTCACGCCGAGCGTGTCGACGGGTTTGCGCCCCGCGACGATTTCGGCTGCGTTCAGGATGACGTCGATCACCTGCGCGTATTGCGATGCGGTGGCCGGGTCGACCAGGCGCCGCATTCCCGCGACGAAGTCTTCGGCAACCAGCGGGTCACCATTCGACCAGCGCAGGTTCGGCCGCAGCTTGAACACGTAGACGCGGCCATCGTCGCTCGTGGTCCAGCTTTCGGCCGCGGCGGGAATCGCAGCGGCGTTGCGGTCGAGGCGTGTGAGGCCTTCGAACAGGTCGCGCAGCACGACCATGGATTCCCAGGAACGTGCGCGATGCGGATCGAGCGAATCCGGATCCGGCCCGTTGCCGCGCAGCAGGATTGCTTCGCCATTCGCGCTTTTTGTGTCGCGACCCTTGTCGGCACAGGCGGCGAGCGCCAGCGCCGCGGGCGCGGACAGCAACAGGTGCCGGCGGGTGATTTCGCGCGCCATCAGGCCGCGCGGCTGGATTTCTTGAGATGCACGAGCAGGATCGACACGGCCGCCGGGGTGACGCCTGAAACCCGCGCCGCCTGGCCCACTGTGGCGGGCCGGATCTGCTCGAGCTTCTGGCGCACTTCGTTCGACAGTCCCGCGACGCGCGAATAGTCGAGGTCCGGCGGCAGGCGGGTTTCCTCGTTGCGGCGCAGCCGCGCGATCTCTTCTTCCTGTCGTTCGATGTAGCCCGTGTACTTGGCGGCGACTTCGAGCTGCGCGCGGATCTGCGGCGCGATTCGGTCGTCGACGTGTTCTTCCGCCGAAACTGGCATCGGCCCGACCAGCTCGACGACGTCGTCGTAGTCCACCTCGGGCCGACGCAGGAGGTCGAATGCGCTCAACGCATCGCGCGTGGCCGAATCGCCCAGCACTCGCGACTGCCATTCCAACGGAATGTCACTGGCCTTGATGCGCGTGGCGCGGAAGCGCGCGAGTTCGCGCTCGCTGCCCGAGCGCTTCGCCTCGAAGAATGCCCAACGTTCGTCGTCGACCAGTCCGAGCTCGCGGCCGATCGGCGTCAGGCGCAGATCGGCGTTGTCCTCGCGCAGCAGCAAGCGGTGCTCCGCGCGGCTGGTGAACATGCGATACGGCTCGCGCGTACCGCTCGTCACCAGGTCATCGATCAGCACGCCCACGTAACTCTCGCTGCGCTTCGGCACGAAGGCCTCGGCCCCGCGCGCGCTGCGCGCCGCGTTGATGCCGGCGATGAGGCCCTGCGCCGCGGCTTCTTCATAACCGGTGGTGCCGTTGATCTGGCCCGCGAAAAACAGGCCCTTCAATGCTTTTGTTTCGAGCGAGGACCGCAGATCGCGCGGATCGAAGAAGTCATATTCGATCGCGTAGCCCGGACGCGTGATGTGCGCGTTCTCGAAACCGCGAATCGTGCGCACGAATTCGGTCTGCACGTCATACGGCAGGCTGGTCGAGATGCCGTTCGGATACACCTCGTGGGTGTTGAGCCCTTCGGGTTCGATGAAGATCTGGTGTGAGGTCTTGTCGGCGAACCTGACTACCTTGTCCTCGACGCTCGGACAGTACCGCGGGCCCACGCCTTCGATCTTGCCGGTGAACATCGGCGAGCGATCCGTCGCGGCGCGAATGATTTCGTGAGTGCGCTCGGTGGTCGCGGTGACGTGACAGGGAAGCTGACGCGGATGGTCGGTCTGCCGGCCCAGATAGCTGAACAATGGATGCGGCTCGTCGGAGTGCTGCACGGCTAGGCCGGAGTAATCGATGCTGCGGCCATCGATTCGCGGCGGCGTGCCGGTCTTGAGACGGCCGGTGCGAAACGGCAGCGCGCGCAAACGCTCGGCCAGCTTGTTCGAAGGCGGATCGCCCGCGCGGCCGCCGGCGTAATTGTCGAGACCGACGTGGATGCGGCCTCCAAGGAAAGTGCCCACCGTGAGCACGACGGCGCTCGCACGGAACTCGATACCCGTGACCGTGACGACGCCACGCACGTGTTCACCCTCGACGATCAGATCGCCGCACTCCTGCTGGAACAGTGTGAGATTCGGCTGGTTTTCGAGCGCGCGGCGGATGAATGCCTTGTAGAGCTGGCGATCCGCCTGCATGCGTGTGGCGCGTACCGCGGGGCCCTTGCTGGCGTTCAGCGTGCGCGACTGGATCGCCGCGGCGTCGGCCGCGCGCGCCATCACGCCGCCGAGCGCGTCGATCTCCTTGACCAGGTGTCCCTTGCCGATGCCCCCGATCGCGGGATTGCAGCTCATCTGTCCCAGCGTCTCGATGGACTGCGTGAGCAGCAACGTGCGCGCGCCCATGCGCGCGGCGCCGAGCGCCGCCTCGGTGCCGGCGTGCCCGCCGCCGATCACGATTACATCGAATGAAGCCGAAGTGCCCAAGGAAAGGTCGCCAGATCAAAGAGTTAAGGCCGCGCATTGTAGGCCCGCCCCGGAGTCAACGCCACCGCGGGCGGGCCGTTGTTTCAGCCAGGCGCGCCGATTTCCGGCGCTTGGGAGATGAAGGATGAAATCCACGACCCTGGCCGGCATCGGCCTGATCCTCAGCCTCGTCCTGGGCGCCGCCCATGCCGGGACTCCGCGCATCGATGCACGCGAACATAACCAGCGCGCGCGCATTCACAACGGCGTCGCGAGCGGCGAGCTCACTCGTCCCGAAGCCCGCCGCCTCGCGGCCGGCCAGGTGCATTTGCGGCGCGTCGAGGCGCGCGCGAAGGCCGATGGTGTGGTGACCACGCGCGAACGCGCCCACCTGCGTCACGAAGCGAACCAGCAATCCCGCCGCATCCATCGGCAGAAACACGACGCGCAGAATCGCAACTGAGCAGGGAGCATCGGAACACGCGGGCGCGGTGGATTGCACACCGCGCCCGTTTTCAATTTCAGGCCTCGTGTATCCTGCGCGCCGCATGTTGCGACTTCGCCTGCTGGCAGGGATCCTGACTCTCGCTCCTTTCGCGTACGCGCAGACGCCGCCGTCCCCGGCGTTGTCGTTGAAACCTTGCCGGCTCGAACATCCCGCCCGCATTCATGCGCTGCCCGCCGAGTGCGGGACTTTCACCGTTCCGGAAAATTACGCCGTACCCAATGGGCGCACGATCGAGTTGTTCGTCGCGCGTGTTCCCGCCATCAGCCTCAACAAGGCGAAGGATCCGCTGTTCCTGATCGCGGGGGGTCCCGGCGGATCCGCGGTGGACCTGTACACCTCGGCGGCCGCGCCTTTCGAGCGCGTGCGCCGGGACCGCGACATCATCGTGGTCGACCAGCGCGGCACGGGGCGATCGCACCGGCTCGACTGCCCGAACTCGGATGCGGACCTGTTCCAGAAATTCTCCGACCTCGAGATCCGGGCGGAAGCGAACCGCTGCCGGGACGAACTACTGAAGAACTCGGACCTGCGCCAGTACACCACCAGTGTCGCGGTGCGTGATCTCGACGCGGTGCGGCGCGCGTTCGGGTACTCACGCATCAATCTCTACGGCCAGTCGTACGGCACGCGGGTCGCTCAGCACTACGCGCGCCGCTTTCCGGATGCGACGCGCACGCTGATCCTCGATGGCGTGGTGGATCCGGCCACCGTGCTCGGCCCCGCGATCGCGGTCGACGCGGAACGCGCCCTCGAACGCATCCTCGCGCGCTGCATGAAGGATGCTTCCTGCACGAAGGCTTTCGCCGATCCCCTCGCGGACTACCGCAACCTGCGAGCGAAGCTCGTGACGAGCCCGCCGCGCGTGCGCGTGGAGGATGCTTCCGGTAAGCCGCTCGAGTTCGACTTCACCTCGCGGCACCTGTCCGCCGTGTTGCGATTCGCCAGCTACAACGACGACCAGGCGGCGCTGTTGCCGCTGTCGGTGCACCTGGCGGCGCACGAGGGCAACTACACGCCGCTGGCCAACCAGTTCCGCGTGTTCGCGCGCACGCTCGACGAAGCCTTCGCGTACGGCATGCACAACAGCGTGGCCTGCAGCGAGGACACACCATTGATCGATTCCGGCAAGCTCGATCGCGCGGCTCTGGGCTCCACGCATATGGGCGCCGAACAGGTGGAACAGCTCATCGAGGCCTGCCGCGAATGGCCGCGAGGTGTGGTCGATGCGGATCTGCATGCGCCGCTCACCAGCAAGGCCGCGGCCCTTTTGCTGTCGGGAGCCGATGACCCCGTGACGCCACCGGAGTACGCGACTGTCGCGCAGAAGGCGTTCGTCGACAGCAAACACGTGATCGTTGCCGGCCATGGCCACGGACAGCTCATCGCGCCTTGCGTGGACCGCATCATCGCCAGCTTCATCATCGCGGGTACGGCAAAAGATCTCGACGTCTCGTGTACTGAGAAACTCCGGCCGATGCCGTTCTTCACCACACTCTCCGGCCCGGCGCCGTAAACGATGCTCGAAGCACGAGACCTCACCAAATCCTTCGGCAGTGTCGCCGCGGTGCGCGGCGTTAGCTTCACCGCGCGCGACGGGCAGATCACCGGCTTGTTAGGCGCCAACGGCGCCGGCAAGTCGACCACGTTGCGCATGTTGTATACCGTCCTGCGGCCGAATTCGGGCGACGCGTTTGTCGACGGCGTGAGCGTATTGGCGGATCCGCTGGCCGCGCGGCGTTCCATTGGTGTGTTGTCGCATGGCGCGGGTGTCTACAGCCATCTCACCGCGCGCGAGAACATCGAGTACTTCGGCGAGCTGCATGGGTTGTCGCGCGAGAATCGTTCGCGACGCGCGGCCGAGCTCATCGAGCTGCTGGAGATGCAGCCGTTCGCGGATCGCCTGGCGAAGGGGTTCTCCCAGGGCCAGAAACTCAAGACCGCGCTTGCCCGTGCGCTGGTGCACAAGCCGCGCAACGTGTTGCTCGACGAACCCACCAACGGTCTCGACGTCATGGCAGTGCGTGGCCTGCGCAAGCTGCTCGGGCAGTTGCGCGACGCGGGTCATTGCGTGCTGTTTTCGAGCCACGTGATGCAGGAAGTCGAACAGCTCTGCGATGAAGTCGTCGTCATCGCGAATGGCCAGGTGGTCGCCGCCGGAGCGCTCGCCGACATCCGCGCGCTCGCGGGCAGCGCGCTGCTCGAGGACGCGTTCGTGAGCCTCATGAACGACAACGGCGAAGGGAAGTCGCCTTGAGCCTGCGCGGTGTCTGGGCGGTCTTCCGCAAGGAGTTTCGCGAAAACCTGCGCGACCGGCGCACGTTGCTGTCCGCATTGGTGTTCGGCCCGGTGCTGGGACCCGTGCTGCTCGCGGGCCTGGTGCAATTCATGATTTCGCGCTACGAAGTCCAGGCCGACGAGAACATCAGCGTGGCGGTGAATCACGCGGAACGCGCACCAAATCTGCTCGCGTACCTGGAAGCGCGTGGCGTCGAAATAGACAAAGTCGAATTCGATGAGGCCGGCGCACGCGCCGCGATCGTCGCGCAAACGCACAAGGTCATTCTCGACATCCCCGAGGATTTTGGCGCGCGCTTGCAGGAAGGTCAGCCCGCGCCGGTGGCGCTCTACTCCGACAGTTCGCGCGGTTTCGATCGAGCCGGAGTGCAACGGGTGCGCATGCTGGTCTCGCAATACGGCCTCGATATCGCGCAACTGCGTTTCCTCGCGCGCGGCATCGATCCGATTTCCGTACTGCCGATCTCCGTGCAGGAGATAGATGTATCGACGCCCACGAGCCGCTCGGTGCTCGTGCTCAACATGATGACCTACCTGGTGTTGCTGTCGATGTTGTTCGGCGGGTTGTACCTCGCCATCGACGCGACCGCCGGCGAGCGTGAACGTGGATCACTCGAGGTGCTGCTGACGACGCCGGTGCCGCGCGAGAATCTCGTGTACGGCAAGGTTCTGGCGGCCGCGGCCTACATGTTCATTTCGCTCGTGCTCACCGTATGCATGTTCGCGGTCGCGATGAGCTTCGTCGGATTGGAGCGGCTCGGAAGCAGTGCCAACCTCGGTCCGTCGGCGGTCGTGCGGATGATCGCCTGCTGCGCGCCACTGATCCTGTTCGGCGCGGCTTACCTGAGCATCGTCTCGGGCTTCGCGAAGAGTTACCGGGAGGCCCAGACCTACCTGGGTCTCGTCATCACCATTCCGACCCTGCCGCTGATGTTCGCGGGAATGCTGGGATTGCAGGCCAAGACTTCGTTGATGTTCGTGCCATTCCTGAGCCAGCACCTGCTGCTCACGACTCTGGTGCGGGCCGAGGAGATCCTGCCGCTGCACGTCGCGATCTCGGTCGCGAGCACTCTCGTGTATGGCCTGATCCTGACGTATGTCGCCGGGCGTCTATACCGGCGCGAAGGCTTGTTAGGCTAGTGAAGTTTGAATCGTGAGGTCGAGCCACGATCGATGAGCTGTCTCGCGACGCAAGGTCGCGCATTCGGGGTCAAGCATGAAAAAGATACAAGCCCCCGATGACGATGAAGGTTGCCGAAGCAAACAACGCGATTGGTAGAAACTTCCTGTCTCCCCCCGGTTCGAGCACCGCATTCCGAGGATTTTCTGGATCTACGAAGACGGTCACGGTAGATCCCTCGGGATATCGGGCAACCCATCTGTCGGCGGTACTGCGCCAATTTCCCGTGATCTCGAATGAGGCTATCTTCTTGCCGCGAAAGCCGCGGTCTTGGTATGTGTAGGAATAGCTGACTATCGGGTAGAAATTTTCGCTCCGGTATTCAACTCTTGATTCGTCTACGACCCCTGAAGCCGTCGGCCACGTGTGCTGCTTGTTTAGCCGCACCTTTACTACCAGGGTCGCGATGAATCCCACGAGACCTCCCAATAGCAGCAGACCACCGACCGGGCCGGTCACGTCTAACTCTTTCCCTGGGGGGATGTGCGTCCTTCTGGCGGGAGAATTGCCACAAGGCGGACGTCGGAGACGCGTCTATATGCCAATGGCCGAAATCTAGGCGCTGCGCCGGCGCAGCGTACGCACGCCGGGCGGCAGCTCCGAAGCCCGGTGCTGCGCGAGCAGCGCGCGGTAGCGGAAGATTTCCGTCGACGTGAATTCGCGCGCTTCCACCTCGAAGCGGTTGTCCCAATAGCCGCGGCGGAAACATTCCATCAGATAGGCCGGGATGGTGAGGTCGCCGGGACCCCATTGCCGGATCACGTGGAAGTATTCGTGCAGGACGAGCGGGCCGTCGGCGAAGAACTCCTTGCCGCTGCCGCGCAGATAGATGCGGTTCGGACGCGTGGTGGCGATCGCGCGCCAGTGGAAACGCACGTAGATAGAGTACTGGATCACCTTGATGTGGCCGACAGGCCCGCCGAACAGGCTCTCGAGAGCCTGTTGCACGTCTTTTGGCGGCTGACACTGATTACCAACCCACATGCGGCTATTTTCCTACGCAGAACGATCCGAAGATACGGCCTAACAAGTCATCCGCGGAAAATATTCCGGTGATCTCCTCGAGGGCCTGTTGTGCAGCGCGTAATTCTTCCGCGACGAGTTCCCCGGCGCGGCGCTGCTGTAGTTCTTGCGCCGCAGTTTCAACGCAACGCCGCGCGCGCGCCAGTGCTTCGAGATGTCGCCGCCGCGCGGAGATGCTGCCGGTGCCGGCGCTTTGAAAACTCACGCAATCCTTGAGGTGCAGCCGCAGCATGTCGAGACCTTCTCCGGTCACCGCGGATACATGCACGCGCGGTGGTCCTGAAATGGTCTCCCCTACCGGTAACCCCGAGGCGAGATCTATCTTGTTGAAAACGAGCGTCACGGGGACGTCGGTGGGCAGGCGCGCGCGTTCGTCTTCGAATGCACGTGCTCCGGCATCGGCGGCCGCGTCGATCACGAACAACACGCGGTCGGCACGCGACATTTCCGCCGCGGCGCGGCGCACGCCTTCTTTTTCCACGGCGTCATCCGAGTCACGCAGGCCCGCGGTATCGAGCACGTGCAGCGGCAGCCCGTCGATATCGATGCGCTCGCGCACCACGTCGCGCGTGGTGCCGGGGATGGCCGTGACGATGGCCGCGTCGTAACCGGCCAAACGGTTGAGCAGGCTGGACTTCCCGGAATTGGGACGCCCGGCCAGCACGACCGTGATTCCGTCGCGCAACAGCCGGCCCTGACCCGCCGCGCCTTCGACGGCGTCGAAGTGGCCGCGCACGGTAGCTAGACGTTCGGTCAGCTCGGCATCGGCGAGGAAATCGATTTCTTCTTCCGGGAAGTCGATCGCGGCCTCGACGTAGGTGCGCAGATCGATCAGGGCTTCGGTGAGGCCCTGCACCATGCCCGAGAATTCACCCTGCAGCGAGCGCATGGCAGCGCGCGCGGCGTCGCGCGATCCGGCGTCGATGAGATCGGCGACCGCTTCCGCCTGCGCCAGATCGATCTTGTCGTTGAGGAAGGCCCGCTCGGTGAATTCCCCGGGGCGCGCGCGGCGCGCGCCGAGCGCGAGACAGCGTTCGACCAGACGCTCGACCACTACGGGCCCGCCGTGCCCCTGCAGTTCGAGCACGTGTTCGCCGGTATATGAATGCGGGCCGGGAAAAAACAGCGCGATGCCGATGTCGATCGGGTTGCCGGTCTCGTCGCGAAATGGCGCGAGCTTCGCCTGCCGCGGCTGCGGCAGATCCCCCAGGATCGTCGCGGCGATCTCCGGGGCCTTGGGCCCCGAGACTCGCACGACGCCCACGCCCCCGCGTCCGGGAGGCGTTGCCGCTGCGACTATGGTGTCCGGGTGACTCATGGGCGTGTCGGCTTCCCGCCGTGTGCCCGCGAGTCTACGCCGTTGGACGCCCTACTTTTTGCGCGCCTTGTCCTCGGCGGCGATTTTCCGGTTGATGTTCCACTGCTGCAGGATCGACAGGCCCGTGTTGGTCACCCAGTACAGAACCAGGCCGGCGGGGAACAGCGCGAACATCACCGAGAAGATGATCGGCATGAACTGGAAGATCTTCGCCTGCATCGGATCCGGCGGCGGCGGGTTCAGCTTGTACTGCAGCCACATCGCCACGCCGTTGAGCGCCGGCAGGATGAAGAACGGATCACGCGAAGACAGGTCGTTGATCCAGCCGAAGAACGGCGCCTGGCGCATCTCAACGCTCTCGAGCAGCACCCAGTAGAACGCGAGGAACACCGGCATCTGGATCAGCATCGGCAGACAGCCCGCGAGCGGATTGACCTTCTCGGTCTTGTACAGCTCCATCGTGGCCTGGCCGAGCTTCGTGCGATCGTCCTTGTAAGTCTCCTGCAGCAGCTTCATGCGCGGCGCGAGCGCGCGCATGCGCGCCATCGAACGCCCGGCCTTTTCCGACAGTGGATAGAACGCGAGCTTGAGCAGGAAGGTCGCCAGGATGATGGCAAGGCCCCAGTTGTTCACCATCGAGTGGAGGAACTCGAGCAGCACGAACAACGGCCGCGACAGCAGCGTGAGGATTCCGTAGTCGGCGACGCGATCCAGGTCGGGGTTCAGTTGGGTGAGCTGACTCTGCAGCTTCGGTCCGACGAACAGGTTTTCTCTGACGACCGCGGTGCTGCCCGGCGCGACGCTCAGGGCCGGACCGAACACGCCGAGAATGAATTCACGATCATTGACGCCCAGCGAGAAGTCGTACTTCCGCGCTGGATCGGGAACGATGACGCTGACGAAGTGATGCTGCAGGCTTGCGACCCAGCCACCCTCGACGCCGGATGGAAGTTTCTTGTCGTCGGCGTCTTCGATCGGGACTCTATTGAAGGTGAGCTTTTCACCTGGCTTGGCCGGACCCCAGAAGGCCGGTCCGCGGAACGCGAAGCTCTCCACCTTGAACATCGAACGTTCGTGCTCTGGATCCGTGCGCACGATGCGCGCGTACGAATGCATCACCCACGGCGAGGCGCCCGCGTTGACTACCTGGTATTCCAGGCCGACTGCGAAGCTGTCGCGCTGGAAGATGAAAGTCTTCGTGACGGTGACGCCGGCGCCATCGGTCCAGGTGAGCGGCACGCGCAACTCTTTCTGACCGGGCGCGAACGTGTACCGATCCTGCGTGCTGGTGAACACGGCGACGTGACTGGGGCGCGCATCGTCGGCTTTCGTACCCGCGAGACCGGACTGCAGGACGTACTTGGTCAGCGGACTGTCGCGATTGAAGAGAACGACGGGCTGCGACTCTCCCTTCACGATGGGGTAACCCGGCAGTTCGGCGTGCACCAACGTGCCGCCCTTCAGATCGATGTCGAGTACGAGCACGTCGCTGGTGACGCGCACCTTGCCGGCGCCCGAGGCTTCCAGAGCCGTGGAGTCGACGCCCGGCGTCGCCGCCGCTGTCGCCGGAGTGGGAACCGTCGCATCGGCATTTGCCGCGCCGGGAATAGATTGGGCCGCCTGAGGCACAGTATCGGCAGGAGACGACGGGATCGTCGCAGAACCGTCGGCATTCACGGTGGGAGTGACCGGCTTGGCGCCGTAATCGACCTGCCACTGCGTGTAGTTCAGATAAAGGGCGAGCGCGAGACCCAGCCAGAGAAAGACGCGAATGTTGTTAGTCATGAGAATGCTTGTGACAGGCCGGGACAGGATCGAAACCGCCCTCGTTCCAGGGATGGCAACGGGATATGCGTTTGATGGTGAGCCACGTGCCGCGCAATGCGCCGTGCTGCTCGATCGCCTCGAGGCCGTAGTGCGAACACGACGGATA
This sequence comes from Alcaligenaceae bacterium, assembly GCA_036677145.1. Classification (GTDB taxonomy): domain Bacteria; phylum Pseudomonadota; class Gammaproteobacteria; order Steroidobacterales; family Steroidobacteraceae; genus CADEED01. The sequence continues at coordinate 272,463 of JAKFFF010000101.1, read as the reverse complement.
GAAACGGCAGCTCGGCCCGAGCAGCGGGCTCAACACGAGCTGGTACGCGCGGATCAGGATTTTGAGGACGTGGCGCATGTGGTTGCGACGCGTTGCCAAAGGGTCGCGAGGCTAGCACGCAACGTTGGCGTGAGCGCTTCGCGGGCCGGAAATTTTGCGGCCACTACGATGTCGACCGCGGGCAAATCGTGTTGCGCGAGCCGGAATGATTCGCGCACCACGCGGCGCAGTCGATTTCGCGCGACAGCGTTTCCCATCGTCTTGATCGCGACAGCGAGGCCCACGCGCGGATGATCGAGGCCATTGGGCTTGAATCGCAGGCCAAAGAGCTTGTCGTCGACGCGGCGACCGCCGGCATAGATCGCATCGAATTGAAGCTTGCTGCGCAGACGCAGTTCGGCGCCGAACTGCAATCGTTTACTGGGCTGCATGGCGGCCCGCGCTCAGATGCGACGCTTGCGCGTCAGGGAACGATCTTCTTGCGTCCCTTGGAGCGGCGGCGCGCGAGAACTTTCTTTCCGCCGGTAGTCTTCATGCGGGCGCGAAAACCGGTGGCGCGTTTGCGCTTGATCTTGCTGGGCTGATAAGTGCGTTTCATGATGATCGGCCCGAAGCCGCTGATCTCTCGGAAAAAAGGGCGGGAAGGGTAAGCAGCGGGCCCTTCGGGTGTCAATACAATCCCGCTCGAACCGGCTAGACTTCGCACCCCTTTTTTCCCGGCCCCCTTACCGACGGAAAATCTCCACCCGTGACCGCGGCTTCTCGTCCATCAACATCGGGTGAACCCACGGCCGTGGAAAGCGGGCTGTGGGCTCGCTGCGTGCGTGCGCTCGAGGAGGAGTTGCCGGGTGAGCATTTCAACACCTGGGTGAGGCCACTGCAGGCGGTCGAAAGCAGCGGCGCCCTGAAGCTCCTGGCGCCCAACCGGTTCGCGGTGGACTGGGTCAACGCCCACTTATTGTCGCGTCTGGGTGAGATCGTCCGCCAGTTCGTGGAGGGCGACGCGCCCATCGTCACCGTCGAAGTCGGTTCCCGGGGTCCGGAGGTCGTCCAGATCCGTGAACCGGAAAGCAGCGGTGCGCCGTCGCGACCGAAGCGCAGCGAAGGCATTGTCGTTGGCGTCCGGTTGAACCCGGATTTCACCTTCAACGGTTTCGTCGAGGGCAAGAGCAATCAGCTCGCGAAAGCCGCGGCGGTGCAGGTCGCCGAAAATCCGGGCCGGGCGTACAACCCGTTGTTCATTTACGGCGGTGTCGGTCTCGGTAAGACACACCTGATGCAGGCCGTGGGTCACGCCATCAAGGGACGCGATCCGGATGCGCGTATTGCGTACATTCACTCCGAGCGATTCGTGAGTGACATGGTCATCGCGCTTCAGCACAACAAGATGAACGAGTTCAAGACGGCGTATCGCTCGCTCGATGCGCTGTTGATCGACGACATTCAGTTCTTCGCGAACAAGGACCGATCGCAGGAAGAATTTTTCCATACGTTCAACGCGCTGCTCGAAGGGCAGCAGCAGGTGATCGTGACCTGCGATCGTTATCCGAAAGAAGTCTCGGGTCTCGAAGAACGCTTGAAATCCCGCTTCGGATGGGGCCTGACGGTTGCGATCGAACCACCCGAGCTCGAGACGTGCGTGGCGATTCTCATCGGCAAAGCACAGGCCGCGAACGTGCAGCTTCCCGAGGAGGTCGCGTTCTTCATCGCGAAACGCATCCGTTCGAATGTGCGCGAGCTCGAAGGTGCGTTGAAACGCGTGGTTGCAAATTCACGCTTCACCGGCCGACCGATCACGGTCGATTTCACCAAGGAAGCATTGAAAGACCTGCTGACATTGCAGGCGAAATTGATCACTATCGAAAACATTCAGAAGACGGTCGCTGACTACTACAAAGTGCGCGTGGCAGATCTGCTTTCAAAACGCCGTAGTCGTTCCATCGCTCGTCCGCGCCAGGTTGCCATGGCGCTCGCAAAAGAATTGACGACGCACAGCCTGCCGGAGATCGGGGATGCTTTCGGCGGGCGTGACCACACGACTGTGATACATGCCTGCGGTCGCATCCGCGAGTTACGCGTGGCGGAGCAGCGCGTTGGTGAGGATTATCAAAACCTGTTGAGAACCCTGACCGGATGACGGTGGAAAGCCTGTGGATAGTTTTGTGGACAAAATCATCCACAGTTCGTGCACAGGGTTCCTTCAGGGTGTGGGTAAGTTCGTTCAGTGAGACAGCTGGGTATAAACATCTGATTGTTCTGTAGGAAATGGATTAATCCCCGTCGTCCACAGGCTCTATAACTGCTACTACTGACTTTAAATCATTAAGAACAGAAGGCATTCGCATGAAGCTCTCCGCGACCCGCGAGGAAATCCTCGCCCCTCTGCAAAGCGTCATCGGCGTGGTGGAACGCCGGCAAACGATGCCCGTGCTTTCCAATGTGTTGCTGGCAGCCCGGAATAACCGCATCAGCGTCACCGGCACGGACCTCGAGGTGGAGCTGGTCGCATCGAGCGCCTGCACCGTGCAGCAACCCGGCGATGTCACTGTTCCAGGCCGGAAGCTCCTGGACATCTTCAAAGCGCTTCCCGAGAAAACGACGGTAACGGTCGCGACTGAAGGCGAACGTGTGTCGATCAAGGCGGGAAAATCGCGTTTTACGCTGTCAACGCTTCCTGCCACCGAGTTTCCCGTGGTCGAGGAGATCAATGCGCAGCAAACGCTGACCCTGTCGCAAGGAGATTTCAGACGTTTGATCGACAAGACGCATTTTTCGATGGCACAGCAAGACGTTCGCTACTATTTGAACGGACTTTTGCTGGAAACCGATGGAAAGATTCTGCGCGCGGTCGCGACGGATGGTCATCGCCTGGCCCTTTGCGAGGCTGAGCTCGAGACAAAAGCCAAGAACAACCAGCAGGTGATCCTGCCGCGGAAGGGCGTCCTCGAGCTGCAGCGCATCCTGGGCGGAGAAGGGACGGTGGATCTGGCCATTGGATCCAGCCACGTTCGCGCTCAGATCGGCGACATTCGTTTCACTTCGAAGCTCATTGATGGCCGTTTCCCGGAATATGGGCGCGTCATCCCGGCCAATCCGACCAAGCAGGTTGAAGCGGACCGCGAGGGCCTGCGCCAGGCGCTGCAACGGACCGCGATTCTCTCAAACGAGAAGTACCGCGGAGTTCGCATCAATTTGAAGTCAGATCTCGTCACGATCCAGGCACACAACCCCGAACAGGAAGAAGCCGAGGATCAGGTTGAGGTCGTTTATCAGGGAGATGAGGTCGAGATCGGCTTCAACGTGACCTACTTGCTCGATGCGCTGGCCGCGGTGGAAACCGAGAAGGTCGTGCTGGGACTGACGGACGGGAACAGCAGCTGCCTGTTGCGCGCCTCCGGAACTCCGAACTGCAAGTACGTCGTCATGCCGATGCGGCTCTAAGCCGCGCAGCTCCGCGGCCTCGCATGTCGCTTGCCGAGCTGCGGATCCAGAATCTCCGCTGTGTCGAATCGGCACAGCTCGAGTTCTCTTCGGAGTTGAATCTCATCGCCGGCGAGAATGGCGCCGGCAAGACCTCCATTCTCGAAGCAATCTTCCTCCTGGGCCGTGGACGCTCGTTCCGTACTCGAAGCAGTGAACGGCTCATACGTCATGGGCAGCCTGCGCTCACCGTATTCGGTCGTACGGACGATGACCCACCTCAGCAAGCCGGGATCGAGATCTCGGCCGACGGCGGCACCCGCGCCCGCATCAACGGTGAAAACGCCCAATCGTTGCTGGAGTTGTCAGGCGTCCTGCCGGTCCAGGCGATTGACCCGGAGATCCACAAGCTCGTCGATCAAGGGCCGGAGCGGCGCCGGCGATGGCTGGACTGGCTGGTGTTCCACGTGGAACCAAGCTTTGGTCTCCACTGGGCGCGGTACAGCCGCGCGCTGAAGCAGCGCAACGCGGCACTCAGAAGCGGGGCTGGAGATCTGGCGGCCTGGGACGCGGAATTGATCCGGAACGGCGAGGCGATGACCGAATCGCGCCTGAAGGCGGTTCAGCGCCTGACGCCGCGCCTCGAACAGATGTTCGAACGTTTCGGCGGTCTCGGCGTTAGCCCCAGCTTCATGACGGGCTGGGCCGCCGGTACAACGCTCGAGGAATCCCTGCGATCCCATCTCGAGAATGATCGCGCTCGCGGGACGACGACCTCAGGTCCCCATCGCGCGGATATCGCCCTGCGGCGCAGCGGACGGATCGCGCGGGAGACGCTGTCCCGCGGGCAGCAGAAGCTCACGGCCATCGCCATGATCATTTCCCAGATGCAGCTCCTGCAGGATGAACTTGGCCTGCGAGCAGTGCTGCTCCTGGACGATCCGGCAGCCGAGCTGGACGACAAAAACTTGCACCGATTGTTCGACGAATTGGCGTCTCTCCGATGCCAGATGATCGCGACTTCGTTGACTCCAGAAACCGCGCTTTTTCAAGCACCTAAAGCAACGTTTCACGTGGAACAGGGAAGGGTAAACCGGCTATAATTCGGGCCCGTTTTCCCGAGTACGTCATGGCCAACGACGGCGTCTACGATTCCAGCAAAATCAAGGTCTTAAAGGGTCTTGATGCGGTGCGCAAAAGACCCGGCATGTACATCGGTGACACCGATGACGGCACCGGCCTGCACCACATGGTTTTCGAGGTTGTGGATAACGCCATCGACGAAGCGTTGGCGGGGTACTGCGACCGCATCGTCGTGACCATCCATGCCGACGAATCGGTGACCGTTTCGGACAACGGCCGCGGCATCCCGACCGACATCCATCCCGAAGAGGGACGCTCGGCGGCCGAGGTCATCATGACCGTGCTGCACGCCGGCGGTAAGTTCGATGACACGTCGTACAAGGTCTCCGGCGGTTTACACGGCGTCGGCGTGTCGGTGGTCAATGCCCTGTCCGACAACCTCTGGCTGACGATCAATCGCGACGGCAAGTCGCACAAGATGGAATTCCGCCTCGGTGAGCCCGTGGCGCCCCTGGCCGTTGTCGGGGACACCACCGAGAAGGGCACGACCGTGCGCTTCAAGGCCAGCCCGACGATCTTCACGAACATCACGTTCGTCTACGAGATCCTGGCGAAGCGGCTGCGTGAGCTTTCGTTCCTGAACTCCGGCGTACGCATCGAGCTCATCGACGAGCGCGAAGCGAAGTCCGACGTGTTCCAGCATGAAGGCGGCCTGCAGGAGTTCGTCAAACACCTCAATCGCACGCGCGCGGGCATTCATCCGTCCGTGTTCTGGTTCCGTACGCAGGATGGACCCATCGGCGTCGAAGTCGCGATCCAGTGGAACGATTCGTACACCGAATCGATGTTCTGCTACACGAACAACATTCCGCAGAAGGATGGCGGCACGCATCTCGCCGGCTTCCGCGCCGCGCTCACGCGCACGCTGAACGACTACATCGAAAAAGAGATGGCGACCAAGAAGGAGAAGATCCCGACCACGGGTGACGATTCCCGCGAAGGTCTCACCGCGATCCTCTCCGTCAAGTTGCCCGACCCCAAGTTCTCCTCGCAGACCAAGGACAAGCTGGTCTCGTCGGAAGTGAAGGGCATCGTCGAATCGGCGGTGACCGCGAAGCTGTCGGAATTCCTGCTCGAGCATCCGGCCGAAGCGAAGGCCATCGTCGGCAAGATCATCGACGCCGCGCGTGCGCGCGAAGCGGCGCGCAAGGCGCGCGAGATGACTCGCCGCAAGGGCGCGCTCGATATCGCGGGCTTGCCTGGAAAACTCGCCGACTGCCAGGAGAAGGATCCGGCGCTTTGCGAAATCTTCATCGTCGAGGGTGACTCGGCCGGTGGCTCCGCCAAGCAGGGCCGCGACCGTCGCACGCAGGCCATCCTGCCGCTCAAGGGCAAGATTCTGAACGTCGAGCGCGCGCGCTTCGACAAGATGTTGTCGTCGGTGGAAGTCGGCACGCTGATCACCGCGCTCGGTTGCGGCATCGGCAAGGACGACTTCGACATCGGCAAGCTGCGATATCACCGCATCATCATCATGACCGACGCGGACGTCGACGGATCGCACATTCGCACGCTGCTGCTGACGTTCTTCTATCGCCAGCTTCCCGATCTCATCAAGAACGGGCACATCTACATCGCGCAGCCGCCGCTGTACAAAGTGAAGCGCGGCAAGCAGGAGACCTACGTCAAGGATGACGGTGAGCTCAATCGCATGTTGCTCGCCTCCGCGCTCGACGATTCCGAGTTGCACGTCAACGGTTCCGCGCCGGCGTTGTCAGGCCAGGGTCTCGAAGCGCTCGCGCGCCAGTACATGGAAGTGCAGGCAATCATCCGTCGCTGGGCACGGCGCTATGACGAGCGCCTGCTCGAGCAGCTCATCTACATGCCGTCCGTCACCGCGGTCGAATTCGATCGCGCCGACTGGATGCGTGACTGGGCGCGCGATCTCGCGGCGCAACTGAACAGCCTCTCGGACAGCCCGCGCAGCTATCAAGTCGAATATCGCCTGGTCGACAATCATCCCGCCCGTGTGACAGTCAGCAAGACCGAGCACGGTTCTGTAACAGAAAAGGCTCTTCCGAAAGAATTCTTCGAGTCCGCGGAGTACCTGCGCATCGTCGAGCTCGGCAAGACACTCGCCGGCATGATCGGTGAGGGTGCGTACATCAAGCGCGGTGAAGCGCGCGAGGACATCGGCTCGTTCAAACACGCCATGACCTGGCTGCTCGACCAGGCGCGCAAGGGCCAATCGATCCAGCGTTACAAGGGTCTCGGCGAGATGAACCCGGAGCAGCTTTGGGACACCACCATCAATCCCGAAACACGCCGGCTCATGCAGGTGCGCGTCGAGGACATCCTGGCGTCGGATGAGATCTTCACCACGCTGATGGGCGACCAGGTGGAACCGCGCCGCGAGTTCATCGAGAAAAACGCGCTGTCGGTTTCTAATCTCGACGTCTAGCTACCGCGGAAGCCGGGCGCGAAACCAGCCCGGCGGCCAACCAGCGTGCATTGCTTCCGCGATGGAAATGGGCGCCGCTATCGATTCGCCTCGCCGGTGCCAAGCGATTCATCCCGGCCAATGCCCGGATCTGGCGCGCTCATGGCGGCCGGGTATAGTCTTTCAGCATGCGATCGAAAGCAGACTGGCGCGAGGAAACTCTGGCGCGCATGCGGGCGCTGATTCTCGAAGCCGATCCGAAAATGATCGAAGAACGGAAATGGAAGAAGCCGTCGAATCCGGCGGGCGTTCCGACGTTCTCGCATGACGGCATCGTCTGCACCGCTGAGACATACAAGAAAGCCGTGAAGCTCACATTCGCCCACGGCGCCAGCCTTCCGGATCCCTCACGCCTGTTCAATTCCAGCCTGGAGGGAAACATGCGTCGTGCGATCGACATCGCCGAAGGTGAGACGGTCAACACCCGCGCATTCAAGGCGCTCATCAAAGCGGCGGTAGCTCGCAATGTCGCAGCCAAAAAGTAGAAAAACCGCGAACAAGGCAAAGGCCAAACGCAGGCCCGCGGCCAGGCGTTCGGCGGTGAAGAGCAACCCGCCAGCGAAACGCGGCGCAAAAGTCGTCCTGCTTTCGGGTGGCAATCCGCAGATCGCGAAGGGCGATGGTGACGCGCCGGTACAGGCCTACATCGCCGCGATGCCGGGCTGGAAACATGAGATCGGCAAGCGCCTCGACGCGCTCATCGTGAAGGCTGTCCCGAAAGTGAACAAAGCGGTGAAATGGAATTCCCCGTTCTACGGCGTCGCGGGTCAGGGCTGGTTCCTGGCGGTGCATGTCTTCACGCGCTTTGTCAGGGTGACCTGGTTCCGCGGAATGTCGCTGCAGCCTTTGCCGCCCGGTACGAGCAAGAGCAAGGACGTGCGCTACTACGACATTTACGAGGACGCGCTCGATGAGAAACAGATGGTGAGCTGGGTGAAACAGGCGGCCTCCCGGCCCGGCTGGCTCGCGTAGGCGTCGGCGCACGCGGAATATCGCGACGCCGCGCTGAACTGGCGGAAGCCCAAGCGGGTCAAGGCAAGGATGAAATCCAGACCCACTTCGAGCTCACGGCGCCGGGTCCTGCATCTCGCCCTGGCTGTCGCGGCCACGCCCATCGTTTCATTCGGCAAGGATTCACCCCGCAAGGACGGCCCTATGCGTCGCATCTTCATCACCGGCTCCACGGATGGACTTGGCCGTGCCGCGGCCATCACTCTCATGAACGAGGGGCACCGGGTGGTGCTCCACGCGCGCTCGAAGGAGCGCGCCAAGGCGCTTGCGGACCTGGCGCCGCGTGCCGCGGGCGTCGTGACCGGCGATCTCGCGAGCGCAGCGCAGACCCGCTCGGTCGCCGACCAGGTCAACAAGATCGGGCGCATGGACGCGGTCATACACAACGCCGGCATCTATCGCGAACCGGCGCGAGGACCGACTCCCGAAGGCCACGCGAAAGTTCTCGCGGTGAACGTGCTCGCGCCGTACATGCTCACGGCGCTGATCGAACGGCCCGACCGGCTGATCTATCTCAGCAGCGGCATGCATCACGGCGGCGACGATTCACTGCGCGACATGGACTGGACCGAGCGCCGCTGGGACACGAACCGCGCCTATTCCGAAAGCAAGCTCTACGTCACGGCGCTCGCATTCGCGGTGGCGCGGCGCTGGCCGAAGGTAGTTAGCAGCGCCGTCGACCCGGGCTGGGTGCCGACGAAGATGGGCGGCGCCGGCGCGCCGGACGACCTGGAGCAGGGCCATCTCACGCAGACCTGGCTCGCGGTCAGTGACGATCCCGCCGCCAAAGTCTCCGGCAAGTATTGGCATCATCGCCAGCAGCGCGCGCCCGCATCCGCGGCGCTCGACACGGAATTCCAGGATCGCCTGCTCACCCGACTCGGGGAACTGACGGGAATCAAACTCGCTTGAGCAGCAACGTCGACGTCGTGATCGTCGGGGGTGGAGCGGCGGGAGTCGGCGCGGCGCGGCGCCTGGCGCAAACCAGTCTCTCGACCTTGTTGCTGGAGGCGGACGTCAGGCTCGGCGGTCGCGCCTGGACCCACGAGATCGGCGGGATGGATCTGGACATGGGTTGCGGCTGGCTGCATTCGGCCGAGCACAACGCCTGGGCTCGCATCGCCGAAGCGGCAGGAGTTCGCATCGACCAGTCGCCCGCCGCGTGGGGCGTTCAGTACCGCGGCCTTGGCTTTTCGGAAGCGGAACAACTGGAAGCTCGGACGGCTTTGTCCGACTGGGGCCGGCGCCTCGCCGTATCGCCGCCCCTTGGTGATCGCGCGTCGGACGCCCTCGATCCGGCTTCGAAATGGAATACATACATCCGCTCGATCGTCGGCTTCATCAGCGGCGCCGCACCGGAGAGCATGTCGGCGGCTGACTTTGCGTTATACGACCAGGCCTCGACGGAGACGAACTGGCGGGTGCCGATCGGTTATGGCGCGCTGATCACGCGCAGCTTTCCCGCGGGCGTTGCACTCAGGCTCGCAACGCCGGTGGAGTCCATCGAGCTGGATGAGCGCGGAGCGCGGGTCTCTACGCCCGCCGGCGCCATCCGCGCGCGCGCCGTGTTGCTCACGGTCTCCAGCACCGTGCTGGCCGGCGAGACGATCAAACTACCTGCAGCTCTCGCGGCCTGGCGCGAAGCCGCAAGCGCGCTGCCTCTCGGTCTCAACGAAAAATTCTTCCTCGAGATCGTGGGCGATGCGCCTTTCGAAACGGAAACCCAGGTCATCGGCAATCCGCACGAGCTTACGACCGGCGCCTATTACCTGCGCCCCATGGGCCGGCCCGTCGTCGAGGCGTTCTTCGGCGGCGAAGGTGCGCGCGTCGTGGAGGAAAACGGCGCCGCCGCGGGCTTCGCGTATGCGCTGGATCAGCTGAGCGCACTGTTCGGGTCGCAGGCGCGCCGCGCGCTGCGTCCTCTGTTCGCCTCGAGCTGGAACCGCTCGATCCGTGTCGGCGGCGCGTACAGCTACGCGATTCCGGGCCAGGCGAATGCGCGCAAGACATTGGCGCAACCTTTCGACGCGCGCGTGTTCTTCGCCGGCGAGGCGACCAGCCCGGAGGATTTCTCGACCGCGCACGGCGCTCATGACAGCGGGGTTCGCGCCGCGAATGAAATCGTCGATGCATTGCGCGGGCTTTCCGCGGCCTGAGCACACGCCCGCACGCTCGACGGCTGAGGGCCCGTAGCACGACTCGCATACGCGCGGCATTGTCCGACAGCTCGCGTCGCGAGGCCGTTATCGTACCTGCGGGCTCCCGCTTGAATGGTTGTAGTTAGGTAAGGGCCCGCTGTCGCCGATCACCGTCGCCCGGCTGGCCGATGTCGCGAATCAGCGGCAATGCGGTGCCGGAACCGCCGCGAACGATGCACGGACGCGTGCATCCAATGTGCACTCGATGACGAACGCGCAAACAGAGTCGCGTGTACTGGTCATCGTCCTTCCAGGCAATGTTCAGGAGAATTCATGAAAACTTCCAAATCATTGATCGCGGCCGCCGTCGTCGCGCTGATACCGCTGGCGGCCGTCGCCGGCGACAAAGACAAGAGCCAGACCGCGATGGGTGCGAGCGAGCAATTCAACACGCTCGATACGAACCGCGACGGGCGCATCTCGCGCACCGAAGCGGCCAGTGACTCGAAGATCGTGTTCTCGTCGGCGGACAAGAATGCTGACGGGTACCTCGACAGCAGCGAATACATGCATCGCGGCATGACCAACGATCCGACCACGAACTCGGGCAATCCGGCCAGCGGTGCCGAACCGCCGCGCGAATAGTCGTTGACTCAAAGAGCCCGCGCAGGCCCCCGCTGCGCGGGCTTTTTATCGCGCGTGATTTGCAGATCCGACGATTCCGGTGACAATGATCGACGACAACCCAAGAGGCAATCCAATGCCCGCGTCCCGCTCACACATGCTCGCGCCCTGGATCGCCGCCGCGGCCCTGGCGTTTTCATCCACCACGCTGGCCTGCGACAAACCCGCCAAAACCGGGCCGGTCGATCTCACGACCGCAACACTCGAAGACCTCTCGGCAGCGCTTGGCGCCAGACGCATCACTTCGGTGGCCCTCGTGCGCGCCTACCAGCAGCGCATCGGCAACTGCGACGGCAAGTTGCACGCGATCATTTCGCTGAACCCGTCCGCGCTGGAAGACGCGAAACGCCTCGATGCCGAACGTGCGGCCGGCAAATTACGCGGCCCGCTGCACGGTGTGCCCATCGTCATCAAGGACAACATCGATATGGCCGGCACGGTGACCACGGCCGGCTCGCTGGCGCTCGTCGACAACCTGCGCGAACGGAATGCGCCGCTGGTAGATCGCCTCGTTGCGGCCGGAGTCGTCGTGATCGCGAAGGCGAATCTCTCCGAGTGGGCCAACATCCGTTCGAACTGGTCGTCGAGCGGCTGGAGCGCCGTGGGCGGGCTTGCGGTCAATCCGCGCGACCCGCGCCGCACCGCCTGCGGATCGAGTTCGGGTTCCGGCACGTCGGTCGCCGCGCGGCTTGCCCCCGCGGCCATTGGCACGGAGACGAATGGGTCGGTGACCTGCCCGTCCTCCGTCAACGGATTGGTCGGACTCAAGCCGACGGTCGGCCTCATCTCGGGCGAAGGCATCGTGCCGATCAGCCACACCCAGGACACGGCGGGCCCCATGACGGCGACCGTCGCCGACAACGCACTGCTGCTCGCGGCGCTCGCGGATCCGAAGCGGCCGGTCGAAGACTATCGCGCGGCGCTGGCGCCGGACGCGCTGAAAGGCACGCGCCTCGGTGTCGCGCGCTTCATCAAGGGCTTTTCGCCGCAGACCGAGAGCGCCTTCAACGCGGCGCTGGAGATCCTGAAAGCCCAGGGCGCCGAACTCGTGGAGATTCCGGAGTTCGACTTCCAGGACATCGGCGCGCATGAACTCACGCTGCTGCTCACGGAGCTCAAGGTCGATCTGAACGCGTATCTTGCAACGGCGCCCGCCGCGGTAAAGACACGCACGCTCGCGGACGTCATCGCGTTCAATCGCGGCGAGCCGCGCGAGACTATCTACTTTGGCCAGGACCTGTTCGAACAGGCCGAGGCCACCGGCGGCCTCGACGATCCGAAGTACGTGAACGCGCTGCAACGCGCGCGTCTCATCGCCGGCAAGGAAGGCCTGGACAAACTACTCGCCGACAACCGGGTCGTCGCGCTGGTTTCACCGACTTACGGACCGGCCTGGTCCATCGACCTCGTGAACGGCGACCCGTCGATCGCATCCTCGACGATGCTCTCGGCCGTCATCGGCTATCCGCACCTCACGGTGCCGATGGGCGACGTTTCGGGATTGCCGGTGGGTCTTTCCTTCATGGGTCCCGCGTGGTCGGAAAAGACCCTGCTCAGGATCGGCTACGCGTTCGAGCAGGCGCGCTAGTTGAACGAATACCCCAGCGAAGTCGTCACGCCGTAGTCGTCCTTCTCGGCCGTCACGTCCGGCGGATCGGTGTCGTAGCTGTGATACAGCGACACGTCGATGAACAGATCGGAAATCAATTCCTGGCGCAGGGAAAAATTCAGCTTCGAGCGGTTGCGGCTGGACTCGGTCAGGCTGTGATACAGAAGCAGGGCCGAGTTCAAAGAAATTTTCGGTGTGTTGAACTTGAAGATCCGCCAGGTCGCGCCGACCAGAGCTTCCAGGCTGGTCCGGCTGTCCTCGATACCCGTGGCCCATTCGTCCACGGTTACGAGTCCGGCGACGCCGGAGAATTCCGTGCGCGCGCTCTGGTAGAAGTACCGCCCGAGACCGCCACCGAGGATCACGCGTGCTTCGATGCCGGTTTCCTCGTTTCGCTCGAGCGACGCGATGCCCGACCAGAAGCGCCGGTTCGGCCGATACCACTGGTAGTGAAAGCCCGCATTGCTGCGATCCAGTGTTCCCTGCGTGGGATCTTTAGTCGAGTTCGTGTCTAGATCGAGGCCCCATCCGAAGTTGGGCGCGCGGTACGAGAGGTTGGCCGAGCCCCCGAGCGTCGTGATTTCGCTGGCCTTGGCATAGTCGAAGCCGACCGAGAAGGAACCCTCGAGCCGCGTCAGCGGGGTTCGCTCGGCCGCGGCGATCCGCGTCACGCGCGGCAACTCGAGCGGCTGCCCACCCATCACGGACTGAACCTTCAGCGTGCGCGGCACGCGGCTCTCGCCGAGCGTCCCATGAAAGCGCCCGCCCACGTCGTCCTCCACCACGAAATTCTGCGGACTCTCGACGCGTACGACGTCCAGCCATTCGATCGCAACCTTCGACATCGAATCGGTGCTCATCCGCAGCTCGCCGAATTCGAGGCCGATGATTTCGCCGGTGATCCTGTCGCCGTTCTTCAGGTGCACGACATCGACTTTCTCGCGCGCGAAGGCCGGTGCCGTGAGGCACAGCGCCGCCACCCAGGAGATGAGCCGGACCCACGACTCGGTCGTCCTCAACCTGTTCGTCCTGAACATGGCGCGCCTCCGGCTTGTGAGGCGGACGAGTGTCGGCCGACGGTCGCCGGCGGAATATAAGACGGAGAGGCTACGGAACGAGCTGGGCGATGCTCGCGCGCAATAACGCCAGCCGCGGCGGCTTGCTCAGGATCAGATTGATGTTGGGCGGTATTTCGCCTTCATCGATCAGCCGTTGTCCCCAACCGGTGAGCAGGATCACGGGGGTATTCGGCGACAGTGCCTTGATCGCGTCGGCGACCTTGCGGCCATCGACGCGCGGCATCCCGAGATCCGTGATGACCAGGTCGAAGCCGCGGCTGGACCGATGCGCGGCGGTGAAGGCTTCGATGCCTGCCTGGCCACCCGGGGCCAGCTGGACCTGGTGACTGTCGGTAGTAAGCGCGTCGTTCAATGAGCGGCTCAATACCGGATCGTCATCGACCACGAGAATCTTGAGGTGGCGGCGAATGGTCAGCGTCGGCACGGCGGGCGGTCCGCCCGCGCCACGTTCCACGAAGCCCGGGAAAATCATGCGCACCGTCGTGCCCTGGCCCGCGGAGCTGTCGATCTCGAACTCGGCGTCGTGACGCTGGAGCATTCCGTACACCGACGCCAGACCGAGACCGGTGCCGCGCTCGCCTTTCGTGGTGAAGAACGGCTCGACGCAGCGCCGGCGGGTTTCCTCGTCCATCCCGATGCCGGTGTCGGAGACTTCGATGATGACGCTCTTCGTATCCGCCGCCCCGCCGCGAACACGCGTGGAGATCGTGAGCGCCCCACCCTCGGGCATGGCGTCGACCGCGTTGAACACGAGATTCGTCAGCGCGTCGCGAAACTCGACCTCGTCGCCGAAGATCTCGACCTTGGAGTGGGAGAAATCCCGGATGAGATCGATCACGATGCCGCGCTCCTGGGGCAACGCGCGCCAGCGTGGCTGGGTCAGATCGAGCACCTGGTTGACCGCGACATTGACGTCCATACGATGGAACGAGACGGCCGATTCGCGCGGCCGGTAGAACTCGCGCATGCGTTCGATCGTTCCCGCGACGTCTTCGATCGCGCGTTGCATCGTCGCAAGCCGCCCGCGTCCTTCCGGACTGATCTGCGCTTCCTGCTGCAGGAGCAGCTCGGTGTACAGCGAAACCGGCGAGATCGCGTTGTTGATGTCGTGCGCGATGCCGCTCGCCATCTGGCCGAGCGCGCGCAGGCGTTCGTTCTGCAATACGGACTGCTGGCTCTGCCGCAGATCGTCGTAGGCGCGTTGCAGCGCGAGGTACAGCTGCGCCTGGTGTGAGGCCAGCGCGACGTGTTCGCTGAGTTGTTTGAGGAATTCGCAATCCGTGCTCGAGAACGAGTGCGCGCCGCGCCGCGCCGCGACGATCACGCCGAACACACTCGATTCGACCGCCAGCGGCGCGAGCACCACCGAATTGAATCCGGCGCGCGCGAATTGCTGCGTGAACGGTGATGTAGTTTTTTCGGCATCGGGCTCGTGGATCAACATGCCCTGCAGCGCGCGATACAGGCCGTTCTGCCCGACGGGCAAGGATGCTTTCGGTGTGAGTCCGGTCTCCGCGGCGTGCTCGCCACTCAGAGTGCCGATGGCCTCCACGGTGATCGTCTCGCTCGCCGGATCATGCAGGCACACGCAGCCGAAGTGGATAGGGAGGTGCTGCTCCAGGCTGCCGAGCACCACCTGGAAGATGCTGGTCAGATCGTGGCGCGATCCGATGCTGTGCGTGATCTCCTGCAGCAGCGCGAGCCGGCTCACCTGCGTGCTGAGGCGCCGCTCGTATTGCTCGGTTTGCGTGAGCATGTGGTTGAACGCGCCGGTGAGCGTATCCAGCTCATTGATGCCTGGGCTCACCGCGCGCACGCTGTAATCGTGCCGAGTCGAGACGACCTCGGCGGTGGCGGCGAGCGCGAGGATGGGTTCGGAAAGCTGGCGCTGCAGACGGCGGGATATCGCCCAGGCCGCGAGCAAGGCCAGCGCGATCACGAACGTCGCGATCAGCGCATAAACGCCGACCCGCTCGTAAATCGCGATCATGTCGGCGCGCACCATCAACGTTCCCAGCGTTCGTTCGCCTTCGCGCACCGCGGAAACGACCACGAGGTGCGACTGCTCGAAGCGATGACCGGGAGCGCCCGGCTTCGCGGACAACACACCCGCGGGCACCTGCTGTGGATAGGTCGCGAACAATGCGCCGCTTTCCTTGTAGAGGGCGGCTGCGACGATGTGCGGATCGGAGCGCAGCGCCGACAACACGGCGCGCGCGTCGTCGGGATTCTCGAATGCCAGTGCCGCGGTGCTGTTGGACGCAATTGCCTCGCTCAGGATCCGCAGCTGCTGCAGGCTCGACTGGCGCGATACCAGCACCTCGCCCAGCAGGAACAGCAGCGTCGTGATCAGCAACGCGATGCCGCACGTCGTCAGTGTGATCGCGCTCAGCTTCCGGCGGATCGGGACGGGTGGCGCCGTCACATCAGTTCCCTTCGGCTCCGATGACTTCGGCGGGCCGCAACAGTTTCGAGCTGATCACGAGCTGGTTGGCGCGCGCCGCGGCGAGGTTGATGCGCATGCGGATGCGATTGTTCTCGTTGAACAACACGATGATCGCGCCTTCGCGTTCCGCGCCGTCGATATCGGTGACGGTGAGCACGCTGCGTCCGCGTACTGCGGCCAGCGCCTCTGTCAGCCGGTCGGCTTCATTGCGGCCGATGAACAGGATGTTGCAGGCCGTGATGTCCTCAGCCTTCTTGAAGCGCTTGACGACGAGCGGGTGCGCGCCAAGCGATTCACCGCGCACGACATCGTCGAGATTCTTTCCGAACGGGTCATCACCCACTACACCGATCACGAACGGCGCGCCGGAGTTCTGGAATGCGTGGGATGGCCACTCGACGAACTGGCCGAAATTGAACAGGAACACCGCCTTGACCTGGTATTCGCCCGGCGCCGCGGTGCTCGCGCCCCACGAAACGTGCAGCAGCAGGAATGCCGTCGCGGCCGCGCGCAGCAGTGTCTTGCCGATGTTCACTAGAGACGCCACTCGCCCTTGATATAGACCGCACGCTCGAGCGCGCCGCGCGATTCCGCGGTTCCAAATTCGAAGTGCTCGTCATTCAAGAGGTTTTGCCCCATGAGTGAGAGCCGCCAGCGAGGTGAAACCAGCCAGCCGAATCGCAGGTCGAGTTCCGAGTAGCCATCGATGCCTTCGCCCGAGACTTCCTGGGGCATGCGGACGATGCGAGAGAGGTAGCGGAACTGCGCGTCCAGCTCGAACGGCCCGAAACTCAGCAGCGAACGCAGTCCGACCATTTCGCGCGGCGTCGAACCGTCGAGCCACACGCCGCGATTGAGATCCAGCCCCGTGGATTCGAGATCGAGATCCACGTGCGAGTAGCTGGCCGACAGGCGCCAGTTATCGAAGGGGGCCCACTCTGCCAGCAGTTCCGCGCCAACCGAGCGCCCACTCGTGAGGTTCTGGTTGAGGACTGGATAGACCGTGCGGCCGTCCACGTCGACGAACGGATCACCGAGCTCGAGTGAGGCAATTTCGTCGTAGTCGTTGTGAAAGAGCGCCAGATCGAACGACACATTCTCCAGCGGTTGCCAGCGGTAGCCGGCTTCGTACGCGATGAGTTCTTCAGAGCCGAACGCGTCATTGCCGAGCAGCCGAAAGGTCGGGTTCTCCGCCGGATTGCCGCTCAGATCGATCGAAATGTCGCGCTCCAGGCGCGTCGGCACGCGCACCGCGCGCGAGATCGATGCCCAGAAGGTCTGCTCATAGGTGGGCGCCCAGGCGAGCCGCATGCTCGGCTGCACTTCGAATCCCGAGAAATCGTTGTGTTCGAGTTTCGTGCCGAGCGTGAGTTTCAGCTCATCGGTGAACGCGATCCGGTCCTGGATGAAGCCGCCGTAGAGCAGGTCATCGGACCGCTCGGGGTCGACCGCGAAAATACCGCCACTGCGATTGCGATTCGAGGTCTGCCGTACGGCAACGCCCCAGAGAACCTCGTGCCGTCCGAGTGGTGCGAGCCGCTGCTGCAGATCGATATCGAAGGTGTGCAGTGTGTCCAGGAAGCTCGGATCGTCGCGGCGCGTGTAGTCGTAATACGCGCGCACCTGGATGTCCGATTCCTCGCCGGTGCGATGACGCCAGCGGGCGAGCAGGTTGCCACCGCTCACATTCACGTCGTACGGCGGCTGCGGTGGATCACGGCCGATGATCGTGACGGCCGGTCCGAACTGACCGATCTTGCCGGCATAGGCATCGCCCTGCACGGTCCACGAGTCTTGCGCGCCCGAATCCCAGTCGGTGCGGAAGCCGATGCGCCCCCGATTCCATGCATCATCCACCGCGGGGTTCGGGTGTACGGTTCCCTCGCGGTCGAAGTAGCGGCCGAAGACGCGGTAATGCACCCCGCCGCTGGTTTCTCCGCCATATCGCGCGTTCATCCAGTAGCGTTCCAGCGTGCCCGCGCCGGCTTCGATATACGCACCGTGTGTGTCGCGCGCGCTGCGGGTCGTGATGTTGATGACGCCGTTGACGGCATTCGATCCCCACAGGGTCGCACCCGGCCCGCGGATGACCTCCACACGTTCGACATCCTCGAGCAGGAAATCCTGGACGTCCCACTGCACTCCGGAGAACAGTGGCGTGTAGATGCTGCGCGTGTCGGAAAGCACCAGCAGTTTCTCCGACGTGATGGAGCTGAAGCCGCGCGAGCTGACCGCCCAGGAATTGGAATTGCGGCGACCGACATGGATGCCCGGCACGAGCCGCAACGCGTCGGGCATGTTCGTGACGCCGCTGCGCCGCAGATCTTCCCGCGTGATCACCGCGATGGCCGCGGCGGCATCGCGCAGACCTTCTTCATGCCTGGATACGGAGGTGATCTCGACATTGAGCAGCTCGTCGACCGACATCCGCTTGAGTTCGGCGAGCTGGTCCACGGGATTCGCGCGTGCGTGCTCAGACGCGAGCCACATCGCGCCCATGGCAAATGCCAAAGTTGTCCGAAAGCGAAGGCTCATTGCAGCGAGGTAGCCCATCTAGAAAGCGCTGGACTAGCAAACTATGGCACGCGATCTTTCGGCCACCTACAGGGTTTTTCCTACATATCCGTTATATGTGCCCGCGTCGTGACGCGCTGCTCACCATCAATGCGTCAGGCGCCGGACGAATGAAGCCATGAAATCGGCCACATTCACGGTGACCGCGACTTGCGCATTCGGCTTCGCGCCCCGCACCGGGCGCGTGATGCCTTCCGGTGTGAGCTCGATATGCAGCGATTCCAGCGCGAAAGGCTGGCGCGGATTCACGAGCTCCACGGCCAGCACGTCAAACAAAGTCGGCAGGTCGCCCTGCCAATGATTCGTGTATCGCCAGATCTGGTCGAGAGCGGCCAGCGCGTCGTTGAGAGGCGTGCCATGCGCGAAGATCGCGACGCGCATCTCCGGGGTGAGCTTGAGATCCGCGGTCGAATCGAGCGGCGCGACCAGCAGCGGCACGCCGGACGTGAACACGGTGCGCGCCGCCGTGGCGTTGGACCTGATGTTCCACTCGGGCTCGGGCTTCGAACCCGGTGCATGGCCGCGGTAGATGGCCCCGCCCATCAAGGCGATCGCGCGAATCCTGCGGCCGATGCCGGGTTCGGATTCGAGCAGGGCCGCGATGTTCGTGAGCTCCCCGACGGCGATCAGCGTGATTTCGCCGGGCCGGGTGTTGATTGCGCGGCGCATGAAATCCACGGCCCCCGAATTGTGCAGGCTCGGCGATTCGAACCCCTGCGCCCACTCGACCTGCTTCATGTACTGAGTCGGCGTCGAGATGCCAGCGTACACGGGCACCTGCGCCCACTTTCCGCCCGCAACGGCGAGTAGTTTGGCGGCGAGCCTGGCGCGCGCGGCGGCATCGCTGGAGACCGTGGTGACGCCGAGCACGTCGAGGTCGGAGCGATGAATCAGCCCGGCCAGCGCATACGCGTCGTCGATGTCGGTGCCGATATCGGTGTCGAAGATGACGGGCACGGAATCGCTCGCGTGCCCGCGGGGACACGCGAGCGTGGCGAAGACGGCGAGCATCAGTAGCGAGGTCAACGAGTGGCGCATGCCAGGGACTCTACTGTGGCTCCTCGACCGTGTAACCCCTGTCGAGCATCAACTTGACGAAGCCTTCGGGGGCCAGCACGTAGTCCAGGTCCAGCACGGCGAAGGTGGATCGATTGCTCGCGAGCGCGGTCTCGGCCGCTGCGAGCAAGGTCTGTTCCCACTCATTCTGCATCGACTTCGTTTCGGCATCGAGGCGCTCGAGGGTCGCGCGCGCTCCCGCGATGTCGGGGACGGTGCCGTCCCGCAGGCCGTTCATCGCCACCTCGGAGCAATCGATGAGGCGCGGTGTTTTCATGGCACTACGCAGCGTGTCGATATCACCGAGGGCCCATGCATTGGCGCCCACCTTCCACGCCTCCACGAAGGGTTCGATGCGATCTAGATTCGTCGTGAAGCACTCGGCCTCGGAGAAATCGAGTTTTCTGGACTCCTTGAGCATCTTGCGGATATTTCCGAAGTCGAACTTGCGCTCGATCGACGGCAGCCGGTGGATGGGAACCTTGTGCTTGTTCGCGGTGTTATTCACCACCCACATCACACCTGAGTCGCCGCGCTCGCCCCTGCCGGGCACCGCGTTGTTCAGCCGCTCCGTGATGACTATCGGCCGTCGCTTCTCGACGCCCTTGTCGTCGTCGAGATATTTCTTCCTGATCACGAGCCATTTCTCGTAAGCCTGCGGTGTCAGCAGGTCCCGCAGGGTGGCGCCGTTCGGATTCCTGGAAGCCTTCAACGCGGCCGGTATCAGCGTGAGCGCTTTGAACAGCCCGACGTCGGCACCGATGCTGGTGCCGCCGGGATACAGAATCTCCTGCGATTCTGCGACCCGTGCTTCGACTTCGCGCGAGCGCCACACCATTCCCTTGGGCAACATGCCGTAGTTGCCGAGGATCCACAGCACGTTCTCGCCCTTCGAAACTTTCCACAATCCCGGGCCGGGTCCTTCGCCCGTGACCAGAATGGTCTCAGTCTCGTCAGTGTTCGCTTCCCCGGTAGTTTGAGCCGCGAGGCCCGTCGAAAACAGGATCGTCATGGCGGCGACCGGCGCCGCACCCCGCATTTTCATTCTTGTTTGCTCCTGCCTGCCTGGCGGGAACAGTTAGGACCGGGGTGCCCCTGAATGGTTCACGCCGAATAGAAGAACCGCACGATATGAAAGAAAACCGGCGCCGCGAAGCAGATGGAATCCGTGCGGTCGAGCATGCCGCCGTGCCCTTCGATCATCACACCCCAGTCTTTCGCGCCGAGGCTGCGTTTCACGGCCGACAACGTCAGGCCGCCGAGGAAACCCATGACGACGATGACGGCGGCAATCGCCGCGGACTGCAGTGGCGTGAACGGCGTGATCCACCACATCGCCGCGCCGATGCCGGTGGCCGCGAGGCCGCCGCCCACGAAACCCTCGACCGTCTTCGACGGACTCACGAGCGGCGCGATCTTCGTCCGGCCGAACAGCTTGCCGAACACGTACTGCATGACATCACTCATCTGCACGACCAGCAGTAGATAGAACAGCAGCAGCGCGCTGCGCCCGGGCTGCCCCGGCAGGTCGAGCATCAACAGCGCGGGGGCGTGGCTCAGGCAATACACGCACACCATGAGCGCCCATTGCTGCTTGGCGCTGCGCGAGAGGAAGTCCTCGATGTCGGAACGCAACGCCGCGATCGAGGGCAGCAGCAGAAACGCGTACACCGGGATGAAGATCGCGAACATCCCGTAACGGTCCATGCCGATCAGCAGGTATTGCGCCGGAATGATGACGAAAAACGCCAGCGAAAGCGGCAGGCGGTCGCCCGGCCGGCTCGGCGTCAGCGTGATGAACTCGCGCAGCGCGAAGAACGACGCGAGCGCGAACAGGATCAGCGTCATCGTCGATCCGGTCAGGAACGCGACCGCGAGGATGCCGACCATCACCCACCAGGCGTTGATGCGTGCGACCAGGTTGGCGCGGCTCGCTGTCTTCTTCTCGTCGGCGGGCCGGCGGACCAGTACCGCGCCGATCAGGGAAGCGAGGCCCAGCAGTACGACGAGGCTGCCGAACAACCACAGGAACTCGGCCGGAATGTTGTGCAGGTGTTCGATCATGGCTGTCACGCGGGGCTCCGCTCGGCGAGCGCGATCACCGCGGCGCGGGCGCGCTCGAGAAAGATTTCCCGGTCTTCGCCCGCGGCCAGCGCAATGGGTGCGCCGAACCGCACCGTGCAAACCATTGGCACGGGCAGCAGCGCGCCCTTGGGCAGGCTGCGATGCAGGTTGTCGAGATACACCGGCACGAGTTCGACGGCCGGAAACTCGCCGGCGAGCCGGTACAACCCGCTGCGGAATCGCGCCGGTAACGCGCCCTGGCCGCGCGTGCCCTCCGGAAAGATGATCAGCGAGTCGCCCTCGAGCAGCGCGGCCCGCAGCGGCGCCAGCGGATCGACGTCGGGTTTGTCATTCGTGTTGGCGCGGTTCCGGTCGATGAGTACCGCGCCGAAGCCGCGGGTCGCGATGTACTTGCGCAGGCCGCTGCCCCAGTAATCGCGCGCGGCGATGGGCCGCGTCCGTGGGCGCAACGCGCGCGGCAATGACGACCAGATCGCGAGCGTGTCGATGTGGCTGGTGTGGTTCGCGAAATAGATGCGCTGGGTGCTGCTGGGGCCGGTGCCGATCCAGCGCGCGTACGCGCCGACCAGAAGTTTCACCACGCCGACGAGGAGTGCGCTGGAAGGACGCATGCTCCCGGCTACCGCGTCTGCAACTGCTGTGCGATGGCGCGGATACGCGTTCCACAGGTGACGATGGCGCCGATTGCGATGACCCAGGCCGCGGCGACCACGATGCGCTCGCCGCCGGTCCAGAAGTATTCCCCCACGCCCAGCAGCAGGCCGGCGGTCATGACGGCCATGCGATGTTGTTTGGCGAGCGGACCACGGAAATCCTGGGCCAGGCCGAACGTGCCGCCCAACACGCGGATGTAGGCCGTCACGGCCGCGGCCAGCGCCCCCAGCCAGCCTATCCACGGAGTGCCGATCGCATAGCCGAGCGCCACGAGAAACAACGAATCCGCGATCCGGTCGGGGACCTCGTTGTAGATGACCCCGACCCTGGATTTCTTGCCGCCCTCGATGGCCACCATGCCGTCGAGCAGATTGCACAGCAGCCGCAATTGCACTCCAACGGCGCAGGCCAGCAGATTCCAGGGTTTCGGCAGCAGCAACAATCCCGCGGCGCCCGCGGCCGCGAACACCAGCGACAGCAGCGATATTCCGTCGGCCGTGAATCCGGCGCGTACGGCGGCGGAGGAAAGGAAACCCGCCCAGCGGGTTGAACGGCTCGCCAGGGGGCGGCGCGCCTCGTCGGTTTTTATTTGTGCGGACATGGTCAAAGAATCACTCGCGATCGGTCGTGTGGGCGGTTCGTTCGCGCCGGGAGCATGTGTACCATCAACCGCAATGGCCCGCAGCGTTGATCGTTACCTGATCGCATCCCTGGAGTTCGAGGGCGTCCTGCGTGCGTGCCTGTATCGTTATGCCCGTAACGCCGCCGACGTCGACGAGCTGCTGCAGGACACCTATACACACCTGCTGGCGGCCGGCAGCGCCACCGGTCGCGAGGAGGTCCGCTCGATCCGCGCCTTCGCGCTCACCGTCGCGCGTAATGTCGCGCTGTCGTGGCTGCGGCATCGGCAGGTCGTGCCGATCGAGCTGGTCGCCGATCTCGAAGCGCTCGAACTACTCGACGAGCGCGGCCAGGTCGACGAGATCGTGAACACTCACCAGGAGCTCGCGCTGCTCAGCGAAGCCGTCGCGCGGCTGCCGAAGCGCTGTCGCCAGGTTTTCACGCTGCGCAAGGTGTACGGCCTTTCGCAAAAGGAGATCGCCGCGCAGCTCAACATCTCCGAAAACACCGTCGAGCAGCATCTCTCCAAGGGCATGCGGCTGTGCAGCGCCGCGCTCGCGAACTCGCCGATCGCCGAGCGCCGTTCGCCCTGGTTCGACCGCGCGCGCCGCCGCAGCGTGGAGAATTCGTCGTGAACGCGCAGGAACGCATCGAACACGACGCGAGCCTGTGGCTAGCCGCGCGCGATGCGCGCGGCGGCGATGAGCCGCAGGACAGCGCGTCCTTCGACCTCTGGCTCAACGCGGACATCCGGCACCGCATCGCGTATCTGCGGCTCGAATCGGCCTGGCGGCGCGCCGAACGGCTCAAGGATCTGAAGCCGCTCGACCGCGAGATCGACGCCGACCTGCTCGCGCCGCCGCGCCGGCCTCGCTGGCCGCTGGCGCTGGCGGCGAGTTGCGCGGCCGCGGTGCTGTGCGCGGGTTTGTGGATGGCCTATCTACGCTTCGACGGACAGGTGTACGAAACGCGGGTCGGCGGGTTCTCGCGCCTCGTGCTCGAAGACGGCAGTGTCATCGACCTGAACACCAACAGCGAAGTGCGCGTGCGCCTCGACCGCGCGCGCCGCGACGTGCGCCTGGTCCGCGGCGAAGGGCGATTCCAGGTGGCGCATGACGCGACGCGCCCGTTCACCGTGTCGGCCGCGGGCGCCGACGTGCGCGCCGTGGGCACCGAGTTCAGCGTGCGGCTGCGCGAGTCGGCCCAGGTCGACGTGCTGGTGTCCGAAGGCCGGGTCGCGATCGTGTCCGAACACGCGCCGGACTCGCCGTCACTGCACGCCGGCGAAGCCGCAGTGGTGCTGCGCGATAGCGTGTCCGTGAGCCGCGTGGATCCGCAAGTACTCGCGAGCCGCCTGGCGTGGACGTCCGGCCGGCTGGAATTCCGCGGTGAAACGCTCGCGTTCGCCGTCGCGGAACTCAATCGCTACAACCGCCGTCAGATCACGCTCGCCGACGCGCAGCTCGCGAAGCTGCGCGTCGGCGGCAGTTTCAATGCCACGGACCCGGAGAGCTTCGCGGCCGCGCTCGCGAGCACCTTCGGTCTGCGGATAGACGCGGGGAAGTCGGACGTCATAGTTCTACGATCACCGTGAATGGCGCCGCCGCGGTTGTTAGGGACGCCGCGGCGGATTTCGTGAGTATCCGAGGGGGCCCGGCCGATGGGGTTCGATCGCACGCCGTTGCAACGGTGGATCCTGATGCTGCCCGCGACATTGCTCGCGCTGGCGCTCGCCGGGGTCGTGCGGGCGCAAACCCGGCCGGCATTCGACATCCCCGCGCAGGACGCGGCCGCGGCGCTCGCGGCATTCAGTGAACAGACGCAGCTGCAATTGGTGTTCGACTTCGACGCCGTCCAGGGCATCCGCACGCGCGCCGTGTCCGGCTCGCTGCGCGTCGCCGATGCACTCTCCCGCATGCTCTCCGGCACGGGACTCGCCTTCGAGGCCGTAAACGACCGCACGATCAGTATCGTGCGCGACCCACACGCGAAACGCGCAGCGCGCAAATCGCTTCGCGATGCCGACGCGAGACGGCTCGCGCAGCTCGCGCGCGCCCGTCAATCGGGACCGGACGCGGAGGACGGGCAGGGTTACGGCCGCGGGATGGACGAGGAAATCGTCGTGAGCGCGGAGAAACGCAATCAGGCACTGCAGCGCAGTGCGCTCGCGGTGACCGCGCTCGATTCACACTCGCTCGAGCGACAGCAGCTCAACGACCTGCGCAGCGTGATCACGTTGATCCCAAATTTTCAGATCGGCAGCAGCTCCACGCAGGCGGCGTTCGATCTTGCGCTGCGCGGCATCGTATCCAACAACCGAACCGAGGTCGGCGACTCGGCCGTCGCGTTCCACGTCGATGGTTTCTATTCGCCGCGGCCGCAGGGCGCGACGATGCTGATCCACGATCTCGATCAACTCGAAGCGCTGCGCGGACCGCAGGGAACCTTGTTCGGGCGTAACTCGAACGCCGGCGTGATCAACATCGTCACGGCCAAACCGCGGTTCGGCGAACAGTCCGGAGCACTCGACTTCACCGTCGGCAACTACGACCTGCGGCGGATCAAGGGTCACTACAACCTGCCGTTCGGCGACACGTTCGCGCTGCGCGCGTCCGCGTTCGTCGAGCAGCGTGACGGATACATCTCCTTTCTGCCGGGCTCCGCCGTTCAGGCGAACACACCCCGGTATGACGACAGCAACCGGTTCGGGTTGCGCCTGTCGAGTGTCTGGGAGCCGAACGAGTCGTGGACCGTGTTCACCTCCATCGAGCAATTCGCCGATCGCGGCTCGGGCACGATCCCGGTCAGTCTGAACGCGGCGCCGGGCCATGATGTGCGCTCGGCATTGATCACCTCGCCGGGCGAGCTCGATCTCACGAACGATACGTTTCATCTGCGCACGGACTATCGTTTTCCGGAAGGGTTCGAGCTCTCCTATCTATTCGGCTGGGCGCGCATGACGCGCCAGAACGTCAGCGATCAGGATGTCGGTCTTGCGCTGGATCCAGACCTGCGCGCCCTGCCGGTTCCGCCGCTGCCCGCGAGTTATGACGAGGAGCGGCGCACCGAGGATTCGGAATTCCTGTCCACGCAGCACGAACTCCAGCTCAAGGGACCCACCGGCGGCCCGCTCGAGTGGATAGCCGGTGCGTTTTTCTACCAGGAAAACAACGCGATCCGTTTCGACGTCGATGTCATGGACGACAGCGGTCAGTTCCCAGGTGTCGTCGATGCAGGCGACCGGCGTTACTCGCAGATGTTCCTGCAACCGGATCGTTCACTCGCGGCCTGGGCGGGATTCGGCCAGCTCACCTGGCACGCCGCGGAGCGCACACGCCTGAGTGCGGGGGCGCGTTATACCGAAGACACCAAGCGTGACCGCGGCGGCATGATCGTGGTGTGCCCCACGCCGGACGCCACGATCGGCGACGGTGGCTTCAACCTCGGGGGCATCGCGACCGACGACATCCCTTACGCGGCGGATCCGGATTCTCCCGTGGCGGTTCCCGGGACCTGCCGCATCGCCACTCACAATGACGCGAGCGTGAACTGGGGGAAAGTCACCTACATGGCGCGTGCCGAGTACGATTTCGCCGACGAGCTGCTCGCATACGCGCTGACCAGCACCGGCTTCAAGTCCGGTGTCATCCAGGACGGCGGCACACACGCGGACCCCGAAGAGGTCGCGAACTACGAACTGGGGCTCAAGGCCACGTTGTTCGGGGGCGCGATGTCGATCAACACCGTCGGCTTCTTCTCGAACTACTCGGACATCCTGCGCACGCGCGTCGACACCGACGCCTCGGGCCTGCATCAGCTCAACAACCGCAACGCGACGCGCGCCGAAATCTACGGCGTCGAATCCGAACTGCTGTGGAAGGCCGGCACGAACGGCACGCTGCAGGCGGTTTTCACCTACCTCAGCGCGCAGTATCGCGACTACCCGACGGTCGACTCGCAGTATTACGTGCCCGCCGATCCCCTCACGCCGGTCATCAACCTGCGCGGCAACAAGCTCCCGTTCGCACCCGAGGTCACCAGCGCGCTCGTGTACGAACACGTATTTCGTCTGCCCGGCGGAGCCCGTCTCGCCCCGCGCTTGCAGGCGAAGTACCAGAGTGAAATGTTCCTCACCGATTTCAATCGTCCGTCCGACCGCCAGCAGGCCTACACCCGCACCGACTTCGGCCTGCGCTACGACACCGACGGCAATTGGGCCGTCGAGGCATACGTGCTTAACCTCGAGGATGAGGCCGTGAAGAACAATGTCGAACTGCGGGCCAGTCAGCCCGGCAGTGGTGGCGTGGCGGGATTCCCGGGCGTGGCGCGCGCGTTCTTCGACGCGCCGCGAACGTACGGATTGCGCGCATCGTTGCGGTTCGACTGACTCCGCGCGGGTGTCGCCGCCGGACCTATAAATTCGATGGTGCCGCACGCACCGCCGTCACGAGTCCGGCGCCGAAAACAAACGCCAGGATTTCGGTGAGGAGCTCCGGCTCGACCTCGGACTCCGTCATCGCGCGGCCGAGCGTCGCGCCGCATGCGAGCGCGGAAATGAACGCGAATACATCGGCGGCCAGAGTCTGCGCTTCGACCATATCTTGCCGAATACGGACCAGACCGTACTCGTTTCCGAGCGATTGATCCACGGGCGGCGCAGTATCGTATTGATTCGCCTGCCATACCGAGAACACCGGATACGGCGATTCGATCAGACGCAGGCCGGGTTGCAGTTCGAACACGAGGTACTCGAGCTCGCTGGGCTGGAACCCCGCGAACACTTCCACTCCAACGGCGGGCAGCTCCGGCGCGACGGAGGCTTCGGTCCGCGCCCACTCGAGTCGCGCGAGATCCGCGAGCCACGCGTACTCGGTTTCGCGCAGGTGCCCGCTGAGGAAACCGGGAAAGTCGCGCCCGGCCCAATGCAGGTCGCCGCTGCGCGAGGGAAACGCGGCGCGATAGTGGAAGCTGAGCTGGCGGAAGAAGTCGTCGCCAACGCGCCGGCGAACCACCGGAAAAATCTGCTCGAGGGCGCCACGGAACACAGCGCGTGAGTTGTTCCGGTAGATGTCCAGATTCCCGGACGGCGAGACGGCGCAGGTCCTGGCCGGATCGCGCAGCGCATCCGCGAAGGCCGCCTGCAATTCACGCAGCGAGGCCACGGGCCGACTCCAGGATCCGGTCGGCGCGCGCGGCTTCCGCGGCCAGCACCGATAGTTCGGGGATGTTGGTGTCCCATTCGATCAGCGTCGGCAGCGGACCGAATCGCATGATCGCAATCTCGTACAGCGCCCAGACCTGCGCGCACACGCGCGAGCCGTGGTCGTCGATGAGCACGCCGCCGTTGTCCGCATGACCGGCCAGGTGAATCTCCTGAACGGCGCCGGGCGGCAGGCCGGCGATGAACGCGTGTGCGTCGAGCCCGAGATTGCGCGAGCTCACGTACACGTTGTTCACGTCGAGCAGCAGGCCGCAGTCGCTTTCCTGCGCGACGGCGGCGAGAAATTCCCACTCGGACAGATGCGAATGCTGGAACGAAACATAGGCCGAGACGTTTTCGATGAGGATCTGCCGCCCGAGAAAATCCTGCGCCTCGCCCACCTGGCGCGCGAGCAGCTCGACCGCCTCGTCGGTGTACGGCAACGGCAGCAGATCATTGAAATGCTCGCCGCCGGAGTGGCCCCAGCAGGCGTGCTCGGAAACCAGCGCGGGCTCGAAGCGAACTACTGCTTCGCGCACGCTCGCCAGGTGGTCGCGATTCAGCCCATCGGCGGAACCGAGCGCCAGGCCGACGCCGTGCAGGCTGAGTGGATAGTCGCTCCGCGCGCGCGACAGGGCGCGCGGCGCGGCGCCACCGGGGTGAAAGTAATTCTCGGTGTGCGCTTCGATCCAGCCGATGGCGGGACGCTCGCGGAGCAGCGCATCATGGTGAATCGACCTGAGGCCGATGCCGGCTCGCGCCGGAATCGGCCTCAGCGGCACACCTCGTGAATCGAGGCGTGACATCGTTCCTGTCATCCGTGCTTCAGGCCGCCGGCTTCTTGGCTTCCGGCACCTTCCCGCCCATCTTTTCGCACTCGCCTTTCGGCACGTACTTCCACTCGGTCGGATCCTTGTCGGTCTTGGCTTGGCCCGCGCAGGAATGCGACGCGGTGCCGCAGTCGTTCTTGCCCGCTTCGGCCACACCCAGACACTTTTCCTTGGCAGGTGCGTCTTCCGCGGAAGCAACGGCGCTACCCAGTGCGAGCAGGCTGCCGACGGCCGATGCGATGGCGATGGTCTTGAGATTCATGAGACTCCTCCGGAGTTGTTTTTGGTAACCGAGAAGCAGACCCGGCTCGCGGGCTGATTATTTCGCGGGCACAAACAAACTGAAGGCCTGCCCCGCGGCCGCATGTTCCGCGTCCGGAACGGCCCGGGCAAGGTTTGCCGTTAAGCGACAGTACCGGTTGCGGTCCAAATCGACGCCAACTGTCCCTTTCCCGAGGCGGTTGTTATGCTCTGGCCATGGATGTGTGCGGGCAACGCGCTGGCCGCATCAATGGAAATTGAAACCAAAAAAAGCTGTCGCCCGCGGCGCCGTGCAGGACCGTACCGGCAGCAAGACTCTCTTGCAGGAGGGACTGGTTTCCCGCCAATGAAAAAGCCGCCCGAAAGGGCGGCTTTTTCGTTACCGCGAATCGGAAAGAACTTACGGCAGCTTCACCACGTCGCCGATGAACGCCGTGCCGCCGGTGACATTGCCGGCACCGCATTCGTATTCGGTCTCGCTCGAGAACTCGACGCTCTTGTAGTTGCTGCGGATGTTGACGATGGCATTGCCGCCCAGCCGCTGCGCGTACTGCGTGAGTGCGATCATCGACGAGAGAAAGGCCCAGTCGCAGGCTTCCTGGTCCGACTTGTTGAAGAAGTTGGTCTTCTTGTTGGTGCGCGCCAGTCCGAGCTGCGCGGTCGGTTTCGCGTGTTTCTGGGTACCCCAGAACAACTTGATGCCGGGGGCGAGTTGCCCGGACGCCTGCGCCTTGGCCAGCGCCGATTCGACCGGAAACTTGTGGCGCGTTTCGCGCGCGTCGGCGATGGGCGCCGTCAGCAACACGGCCGCCGCGGCCAATCCCGTGGCCAGCGCCGAAAGTTTGTGAGCGATCTTGTTCTTGGTCACTGCGAGTCTCCTCATGAGGTCCGGGCGAAGATCAACGACGTATTGATCCCGCCGAATGCGAAGTTGTTGTTCATGGCAAGGCTGATGTCGAGCTTGCGCCCTTCACCCTGGATGTAGTCGAGATCGCCGCAGCGCTCATCGACCGTCTTGAGGTTGCGCGTCGGAGCGAACCAGCCGTTGTGCATCATCTGAATCGTCGCCCAACTCTCCAGCGCGCCGCAAGCGCCGAGCGTATGACCGAAGTGACCCTTGAGCGAGCTCACCGGAGCGGACTGGCCAAAGATGCGGTAGGTAGCCTGGGATTCCGCGATGTCGCCATGTTCCGTCGCGGTGCCATGAGCATTGACGTACCTGACCTCGGTCGCCGGCACGCCGGCCGACTCCAGGGACATCCGCATGACACGTTCCATGGTCACGGAGTTCGGATGTGTCACGTGGTCGCCGTCGGAGTTCGAGGCGAAGCCGACGATCTCCGCGTAGATGTGCGCGCCGCGCGCCAGCGCGTGTTCGCGCTCCTCGAGAATCAGCGAGCAGGCCCCCTCGCCGATCACCAGGCCGTCGCGCGATTTGTCGAAGGGCGCTGGCGTCGTCTTCGGCGCGTCGTTGCGCGTCGAAGTCGCGTACAGGGTGTCGAACACCGCGGCCTCGGAAACGCACAGCTCCTCGCCGCCGCCCGCGACCATCGCATCCTGCAGGCCGAAACGGATCGCCTCGTAGGCGTACCCGATGCCCTGACTACCCGAGGTGCAGGCGCTCGAGGTGGGAATCACCCGGCCCTGCAGGCCGAAGTACACGCCGATGTTCACGGCGGCCGTGTGGCCCATCATGCGGATGTAGGTAGTCGCGTTGATGTTGCCTGACTCGCCGGTGGTCAGCATGTTGCCGAAGTCGCGGATGGCATCGGTGCTGCCGGTGCTCGAGCCGTAGGCGACACCCACGCGACCGGTCTTCAGCAGCGGATCGTCCTTGAGCCCGGCGTCTTCGAACGCGACTTCCGTGGCGCGCACGGCCATCTGAGCGATGCGGCCCATCGTGCGAATTGTCTTGCGCGTGAAATGCGGGGGCAGCGTGAAGTTCAGGACCGGCGCGCCCAGGCGCGTGAGCAGATCGCTGTAACGTTCCCAGTCGGGCATGCGCTGCACGCCGCTGGCGCCGGCGCGCAGGTTGCGCTCGATCTCTTCCCAGCTCTGGCCGAGCGAGGTGATGCCCGCCATGCCGGTCACGACCACTCTTCTCGGGCCGCTCATGCCAGACCGCCATTAACACCGATGACCTGACGCGTGATGTAGTCCGCCTCGCGAGACATCAGGAACGCGACGATGCCAGCCACTTCCTCGGGCTCGCCGACGCGTCCGGCGGGGATGAATTTGAGCGCTTCTTCGATGGGCGCGGTGGCGGTCATGTCGGTACGAATCAATCCGGGGGCGACACAGTTGACGGTGATCTGGCGGCTCGCGAGTTCGACGGCGAGCGCTTTGGTTGCCCCGATGATACCCGCCTTGGCGGCGCTGTAATTCACCTGCCCGCGGTTGCCGGTGACTCCCGACACCGACGACAAGGTGACGATGCGGCCGGGCTGCCGCCTGCGGATCATGGGCATGATCAAGGGCTGCACCACGTTATAAAACCCGGTGAGATTCGTGCTGAGAACCTGGTCCCAGTCCTCGCCGCTCAGCGCCGGGAACGCGTTGTCGCGCGTGATGCCGGCGTTACAGACGACTCCGTAGTAGGGCCCATTCGCAGTGATGTCGGCGCCGAGCGCGGCCGCGGCGGCATCGCGGTCGGAGACGTCGAAGTGGATAGCCCGGGACGGAGCGCCCGCGCGGACACATTCCGCCAGCGCTTCCTCGAGCGCCGGCGACGGCGCGCGGCCGTGCAGCACCAGCGCGAAACCCGCGCGCGCCAGGCGCAGCGCGATCGCGCGGCCGATGCCACGGCTCGAGCCTGTGACCAGGACCGTATCAACCATGGGCGCCGCCCGGCAAAAGCGCGGCGAGATCACGCGGCCGGTACGCCTTGAGCGTGCAGTCCGCGATCTGGCGCTCGCCCGCATGCAGCGAGCATTCGTAGGCGGCGAAGTCCTCGTCGTCGCGCAATGCGATCTTCGCGAGCACCGTGAGCCGCGTGCCGAAGGGGATCAACTCTTCCATGCAGCGATAGTACCGCGAGCCGATCAGCAGCCCGATGGAAGGCGTTTCACCGCGCTGCACCTGCTCGATGGCGCCGAACGCCGCGGCCGCCTGCGCCATGTATTCGATGCCCACCCAGCCCGGCATGCCGTGTTCGTCGGCGAAGGTGCTGTCGCGGCGGACCGTGAGACCGGCACGCAGCCAATCCGCGCCGTATTCGTCGATGGTTTCGAGCAGCGACATGCTGGCGCGGTGCGGCACCAGGTCTGCGACGCGGTAACTGATTCCCAGCCGCAGCATCTAGTTAGTCTCGAGGACCGTGTCGACGGTGAGTGAATAGCCGTGTTCGAAGCTCACGAGCCACAGCCGCCCGGCCCAGGGATCATCCGAGGCGTAGTGGACTTCGGCTACCAGCCGGCCCGAGCGTTTCAGCCGCCGCACGCCCGCGAACGGTTCGCTGACTTCATACGCGCCGCCGAGCGCCTCACGCAGCGCCGGCAGCGGCCACAGCGCGAGCTGCATGTCCGCGAGCACTCGTTCCGGCTCGATGTCGGCCGGCACGAATACACCGCGCTCCGCGCTGACCGACTGCCCGTCATAAGCCGCCGTGAACAGGCGCTGGCCGGTCGCGGTCACGCCGACTAGTTTGATGACCGCGTTGTCGACCTGCAGCGCGGTGCGCAACGTGATCGCGCGATCGCCGTAGGCCGCGTGGATCACCTGCGAGGCGCTGCGCGGCGAGACCGCGGCAACCGGCGCGAGCGCGCGCGGCAGCGCGGACACATCGGCGCGCGGCGTGTGCGCGCAGGCCCCAAGCAGCAGCGAGGGCAGCAGCGAGAGCAGCAGTACGCGCCGCGCAACCGGCAGGCGGCTCACCCGGGCACACCTGCGGCCACGGCATGCGGCGCGCGTGGCTTCGATGCGATTGCGATCAGGAATGTGAATGCGACCCCAAGCGCCACAGTGATGCCGATGGAACGCACGAAAGGTACCGATGAAAATCCCAGCAAGCCGAATGATATCAACGTGGTAGTCATCGACAGGAACACGGCGAGCACCGCCTGGTGGCTGCGACCTTCGCGCAGGATGATCGCATAGTCGACGCCGAGGCCGAGCACCAGCAGCAGCGACAACACGTGGAATAGATTGATGGGTTCATTCAGCAATCCGAGCGTGGCGAGCGTGATCGCGATGCCGGCCGCCGCCGGCAGCGCCGTTCGCACGGCGGCGGCGCTGCGATAGAAGCCGAGCAGGCAGACCAGCATCACGGCGATCACGGCGAGAATCACCCAGCTGGCGACGTGCCGGTATTCGCCGAGCACGTTCGAGATGTCCGCCACCTGGTCGACGAAACGCACGCCGGGCAATGTTTCGACCGCGGCGCGCACCTGCGCGGGAGCCGTGTTGCCGTCGAGCAGCACGACCGCGGCGTGATCCTCGCCGAGCGCGCCGAGCCACAGGTGGCGCACGGGCGCCGAGAGCGGGCTTTCGAGCCAGGCTTCCGGCGTGAGCTGCCGCGCTTCACCCGCCGCGAATTCCGCGCGCCGCGCATCGATCGCGTCCTGCTCGAATCCGAGCCGCTGCATCACATGCCCGAGCGCTCCGTCGGCGCCGTACACGGCGCCGGCGAGCAATTCCCGGTCGGCGCGCTGGCGTTCGAGCGAGGCCAGGCTGGGGCTCGGGCTCAACGCGCCGTGTATTTTTCCTTCCGCCTGCAGCCGAGCCAGTACCGGTGACAGCGCCTCGAGACGTCGCAAGACGAGCTCGGGCGTGGAGCCCGTCACCAGGACGAAACGCGTGTCGAATCCCACGCCTAACAAACCGCGCAGACGTTTCTCGGAGGCCACGAGTTCGGCCGGCGGGCGTTGCAGCGCGCGCACGTCATCGAGAGTCCGCAGCCGGGTGAATCCCCACACGCATACCCCGAGCGCGAGCGGCACCACGACCCACCACGCGGCGCGCGGCAGCAGATCCTCGACGCGCGCGGCGGCGAAACGCCCGATCCACTGGGGCACGGCGCGGTGCATGACTGCCCGGTCGAGTCCTGGATAAAGAAGAATCACGCACGCACACGCAACCGCGAGGCCGACCGCCGAGAACAACGCGATCTGCCGCAGGCCCGGAATCGGCGCGACGAACAAGGTGAGATATCCGACCACCGTGGTCGTGCAGCCGAGGATGAGCGCGGGGATGATGTTGTGAGGCGCCGCCGCGCCATCGCGCATGCGATTCACCCAGTAATGCAACGAGTAGTCGACCGAAACGCCGATGAGGCTGGTGCCGAACGTCAGCGTGAGTATGTGTACGTTGCCGAACACGAACTGGCAGGCGGCGATCGCCGCGGTGGTCGCGATGCCGAGCGTGACCAGCGTGAACACCAGCGGCCGCACCATGCGGAACACGAGCACGATCAGCAGCACCACCGCGATCAGGTCGACGGTGCCGAAGGTCGCGATCTCGGCCTGCGCCTTCGAGGCCGCGGCGGCGGCGTGCAGCACCACGCCGGACGCCTCGACGTTCGCGTCGGGCGACACCGCGGTTGCCGCGGCGCGCGCCGCCGCGAGCGCCCTCACCACGTCGCCCTGCGTTTCGGTGCGATAGGGATCGCCCGCGGTTGCCGCGCGCACCAGGGCCCAGTGTTTTCCTTCCCCGCGCACGACGAGGATGTCGCCCTCGAGCCGCGCGCTGCCGGCACCGGGCAGTTGCTCCGCGAACGCCGCCGACGCGATGCCCAGCGGGTCTTCGACGACTCCGAAGGCGCGCGCGAATCCGAGCGGTGTGTAGGCGGCCCGCAACGCGTCGCGCTCGAGGCCCGCGAGATCGCCGCGCTGCAGCTGATCGCGCTGGCGCGCGGCGAGCAGCGAGCTGCGCATGACGCGCTCCGCGCGTGCCGCGCGCAGGTAACGATCGTCCACCGTGAAATCCACGCGCGCGAAAGCGCCGGACGCGGACAAGGTTTGCGCGAATGCCTGGCCGGTGTCGCGCAGACGTTCGCGCTCCGCCGTGCCGACCAGGAACAGGAGTTCGCGGCTCGAGCGATCCGCGAACCGCGTAACCGCGCCGAGTTGCACGCGGTTCTCGGCGGTGGAGGGCAGCAGCGCGAGCAGATTGGTCTCGATGCGCAGGCGCGGCATCGCGACCAGGAAGAACGTTGCCAGCAAGGCGCCGACGGCGGCGAGCGCCAGCCAGAAATGCGCTCCGCGTGACGAAACCGCCGTGTTCATCAGAAGCGCCGGCGCTCGTCCGGCGTCAGCGCGCGTGAGTCGAATTCCACGTCGTGGAATTCGATTTCGGAGGCGTCACCGTTGCCGTCTTCGAGCGTCACGCGTGTGACTGAATCCCGGCCGCGTACCAGCGCCTGGCGAAACACGCTGGCCAGCGCCGTGGTGCGCGGCTTCAGACCCAGTACCCAGCCCGCGTTGCCGGCGCTTTCGCCGTACAACTCGAAGTCGTGCGACAGCGCCTCGAGGTCGAGCGCGAACAGCGCGAAGAAGACGCGCGACACCACGGCCAGCGCCGGTTGTTCGGCCGCGTCGATTTCGAGCGATACGCCGCCCTCGTCGCGCTGCGTGATGTGTGATCCGGTGAGCAGGAACTGCGAATCGAACGGTAGTTTGGTGTGCCAGTCGATGCCCGTTTCGCGGGCGAACACGAACGTGCCCGAGGATTCGAGCGGCCGCGACAGGCCCGCCAGATGGCGGCGCTGCACGAAACGCCCCCGCACCACTTTTGCATTCGCAATCGAACGAGCCGTGGCGCCCGTGAGCACGGACAATTGCGACGGCGTGGCCGGATGCGCGAAGACGCTGTCCTGCGGCCGGATCGGCGCGGCGGCGGCTGGCGGCGGCGGCGGTGCCTGCGGCGTCGCGCCCATGGCAGAAGTCATGACCGTGCTGGCGAACAGCAGGCCTGACAACCACGCGCCCCTCATGCCAGACCCAGGCGCTGGAACAGGATGTCGGGCGACTTGAGACACATCTCGTGGGTCTTGAGATCGACCGCGACCTGGATGCTGGTGCCCTTGCAGACCCGCAGGCCGGTCGCGGCGTCGGTCGCGAGGTAGTCGATTCGCAGGCGATGTTCCCACTCGCGCAGGTGGGCGGCGATATTGAGCGTCTCGGCGAAACGCGCCGCCTTCACGTAACGCAGGTGCAAGTCGATCACCGGCCAGGAGTAACCCGAACGCGCCATCTCGTCGTAGTTGTAGCCGAAGCTCTCGAGCAGGGCGCAGCGCGCGATCTCGAAATACTTCGTGTAATTGCCGTGCCAGACGATGCCCACGGGATCCAGATCGTGGAACGGCACCTTGATGGCGGTGACGTGCGAGCGCAGGTAGTTCTTGGTGTTCATGAACGCAGCCGCCGCGTGACCAACAAGGGTGCGCGGCGCAGCATGCCGAAGAACAGGCGCGTGTGCATCCACGATATGCGCACGTTGTCGCGCCACATCTTGAAATGCGAGACCCCGTCCAATGGATAGGTGACGTTGGTCGGCATCGACACGACGGGCACCCCGTCCCACACGGCGCGCACCAGTATCTCGGGATCGAACTCCATGCGGCTGCCGACGCTGCCACGGCGCGCGAGGTCCATGATCGACCCCAGTGGATAGACGCGGAAACCGCACATCGCATCCTCGATCTGCGCCGAGAGTGTGTTGATGCGCACCCACAGTGTCGTCAGCTTGCGGCCGATGCGCCGTGACGCCGGCGCGCTCGCGTCGAACAGCGGCACGCCGCTCACGATCGCATCCGGGTGCGCCTGCGCGAGTTCAGCGATACGCGGAATCGCCGTGAAATCGTGCTGGCCGTCGGCGTCTATCTGCAGCGCATGCGTGCAGCCCGCGAGTTGCGCGGCGGCGAATCCCGTAACCACCGCGATTCCCTTGCCGCGATTCACCGGGCAGCGGATCAGCGTGAGCCAGCGGGATTCTCGCTTCGCGAGGTCTTCGAGCACTGGAGCGCAGCGCGCATCGCTGCCGTCATCCACCAACCAGCAAGGCAGGCCATGGGGCTTGAGGGCCGCGACGGTCTGGCGGATGGCGTGTTCGTGGTTGTAGAACGGGACGATCAGACCCAGGCGAATGGTCGTCGGACTATTGCTCGATCTTTGGGTCGATCTTTGTGGCGATCTCTGGGACGAACTCATGTTCGGCGAATTCTATGCGCCCGCTGGAGCAGGCAGTACCCGCGCGCACGTAAGAGAACGAAACTGAGCGACCGTCGGCCGAGCGGGTGAGTTCGAGCGTGATGGCGGCGGGCGGCTGCACGATGTGCAGGAATTTGAGCGCGCGCAGTCCGCGAAAGTGCGGCGGCAGCACGAACGAAGCGCGCGCGATGCGCAGCGCCCAGTCGATCTGCGCGACCGCGGGAAGAATGGGGGTGCCGGGAAAATGGCCATCGAAAGGCGTGAGCTCGGGAGTGATGTCGAGGAGCACTGAACGGGCGGCGTCCGAGCGCCGCAGCTCCGACATCGCGGGCAGCGGCGTCACGCCGCGGCGGGCTTTTGCTGGAGCAACTGGTGGATGGCGGTGACCGCGTCACCGACGGTGCGCACGTTGCGGAACTGATCGGGCTGAATCTTGCGTCCAGTCAGTTCTTTCAGGCGCAGGATGAGATCGATCGTATCGATGCTATCGATTTCGAGATCGTTATAAAGATGCGCGTCCAGCGTTACGCGCGCAGGATCGATCTCGAACAGATCCTGCAGCACGCTGCGGAGCTGTTCGAATACTTCTTGTGTGGACTGCACGAACCCATCCCTCACCAACGCCCGAAATTATAGCCAATCGTCGCGCGCCGTCAGCCTCCGGGCCGTGTTTCCCGTCGCAATTTATTGTTCACGGCGGTGTTGCGATTCCCCCGCATCTGGCGGGGCCCCAGGTGATCCGCCCAGTTGTTGCTTGATGCTGACTTCGAACCAGCGGATGAGCGCCTGGGTCAGGTGACGTGCCGCCAGTGCCTGCGGCTCGTTCAAATAGGGTTCCACCGGAATGGGATCTCCCACGGCAATGACCCAATGGGGACGCTGAGGCGGCACGCGAAACCACGAATTTCCCTTGAAAAGTGTGATCGGGTCGCAGGTGATGGTCACCGGCCGGAGCGGCACACGGGCGGTGAGTGCGATCTGGGCTGCTCCGCGATGAAAATTGAGTGGTTCACCGGGCTTGGTGCGTGTTCCTTCCGGGAAGACGACCAGCGAGCGGCCGCGCGCGAGGGTCGCGGCGCAGGCGGCCACCAATCCCTCGCCCGTCTCGTTGCTGATGTATCCGGCCCAGTACACCGGCCAGCGCAGGAAAACATTGCGCCACAGGGCCTGTTTCACGATGCAGTCGACCTCGGGCATGAGTCCGACCAGGTAGACCACGTCGATGAGCGTCGGATGGTTCGCGATGACGAACTGGCCGCGCGCCGCGAGTTTTTCGAGTCCGCGGATTTCATAGGTCAGCAATCCGAGCGACTTCATGAGCCACACGAATACACGCATGGAACGGGATACCGCGCGCTGGACGCGGGCGTCGGCGACGTCGCGATTGCCCGACGAGAGCCGCAACACAGGCCACACCGTGAAGCCCAGCAGCACCGCGCCGATGCCGAAACAGGCGAAGGAAAAGCCGGTGGCGAAGATGCGCCACGCACCATTCCATCGACGACCCAATCGACCCCCAGCCGACCCCCGCGAGGCGGCAGGGTCATTCAAGTGCGTAAGTTCCTTCGATCTCCACCAGCAATTCGCGCCGGCAGATATCCGCGCGCAGCACCAGGGGCGCGGTTTCCACCGCGAACAGCCGGCGCAGCGATGGCATCAGCTTTTCGTAGTCGGCCGCATCTCGCAGGTACACCTTCAGCGACTCGAGCCGCACGCTGGCATGGCGCGGGCGGCCCGCGTCGGCGCGCATGGCCGTATCCACCAGGGCTTCGAAATTCCGCGCGGTTTCCTCGAGCTGCCGCTGCGGATCCCCGATATGCAGACTTTCGTGGCCGACGATGCTGGCGGTGCCGGAGACCAGAAGCTGCGCGCCGCGACCGTTCGGCACCAGCGCCGCGCGCGCGAACATCGGACTGCGGCGTCCGTATTGCTCCGGGTACAGCGGGGCGCTCAGCTGGCGCGGGTTTTCGATCTGCATGCCGGGCCGCTTGCCGGCCAGGCATGACAGTACGAATCCGCCGGTTTCACTGCCGAGCGCGCTGGCAGCGGGCAGGTTCTGCTCGATGCCGTTGCTCAGGCCCACGGCGCTGTGCCGGCCGGCATTGAATCGCCGGTAACGCTCGGCCTCGCCTTCGCCGCTGGTGATGCCGGCGAGGTAGTTCCACGCGCGCAACCAGTACGGATAACCCTGCCGCCGCAGCAGATGATCGAGGCGCACGTAACTCGCGCGCGTGAGATTTTCGATGTCGCCGCAGCGCGCGGGCGGCACCACCAGGCTCGCGAAAAGATAGTCGCCGTCATGCGCGAAGCTGAAATCGCGGTAAACGCCCGCCGTGACAGGCGAATCCGTGGACCAGCGCTCGACGCGGTCGTCGCCGCCGAGTTGCGCGAGCGCCACCGGGATATGGCGTGGATCGCGGTGTTCCACGCCCTCGCCATGGGCGTGAATCCCGAAGTGAAACTCGGAAAGCGTATGGCCAGAGCGCGGCGCGTTTCGCAAAGCGTGATGTACGTGCAGCAACGTCAGTGCCCCGAAACTGCACAGGCAGGAAGGTTCATGCGATCATTCGCGCTATCTGTTTCGATGGAATCCCCGATGATGTCCGATCAAAGAGGCAGCGCGTCTGCCCCCCGTCTCGCCCCTCATCCCCTGCTGAAAAGCTATTACGCGGATGAGCCGGGCCGCAAGCGCCGCGTCAACGAAATGTTCGACGAGTCCGCGCCTCACTACGACTGGATCACCGGTGCGATGTCGTTTGGGACTGGCCGCTGGTACCGCGGTGACGTTCTCAAGCGCCATGGCGTGACGGCGGGCACCCGCCTGCTGGACGTCGGTTCGGGAACGGGAGTCATCGCGGCCCTGGCGCAGCAGATGGTTGGTCCGACGGGCACCGTCGTGGCGGTCGATCCTTCCCCCGGCATGCTCGCGGAAGCGACCAAGGCCGGCGTGCGCGACACGCGCATCGGGCGCGGCGAGGCGCTCCCCGTAGGCGATGGTGAGTTCGACATCCTCACGATGGGTTACGCGCTGCGGCACGTCGAGGACCTGGTCGTCACCTTCCGCGAATACGCGCGCGCGCTCAGACCCGGCGGCCGTGTGCTGCTGCTCGAGATCACCCGTCCCGAAGGAAAAATCCACTACCACGCGCTGAAGTTCTATCTGAAACACGTGGTGCCGACGATCACGCGCGTGTTTCGCCGCTCGACAGAAGCGCAAAAGCTGATGCAGTACTACTGGGACACGATCGAAGCGTGTGTGCCGCCGGCCGACATCATGGCCGCGCTGGCGTCCGCGGGCTTCACCGACGTCAAGCGGCACGTGCTGAACGGCATGTTCAGTGAATACTCCGCCACCAAGCCGGCCGCGGCCGCGCAAGGAAACGCCCAGTGAGCGCCGCCCTAACTACCGACGAACGGCAGATGGCCGAGGTCATCGTGTCCGCGCTGAACCTGGAGCACATCCAGGCGGATTCGGTGGACCCGGCGATGCCGCTGTTCGGCCAGGCGAGCCCCGGCTGGGGACTCGACTCGATCGACGCGCTCGAAATCGTGCTCGCGATCCAGCAGAAATACGGCGTCGAGCTCAAGGCCGATGACGCCTCCGTGACGCGCGCGTTCGCATCCCTGCGGGCGCTCACGCAGCTCGTCGCGGAGCGCCGCACGGCTTGACCGCTGCGGCATCCCTCATTACGCGATGAGGAATGTCACGATTTCTCCCCGGGCGCGTGTGCTCAGCGTGGCGCTGTGTTTCGTCGTCAGTTCAGTGCTGATCCATGCCGCGGTGTCGGTCGGCTCGCATTTGTTCGATTGGCTCGCGCTGGTCGCTCTCGCGGCCGTGCCATTCATCATCCCGCTGCTCGAACTGCGCTGGCGCGCCTGGCTCGCGTTCGCGGCTATCTGCGCCGCGGCCTGGTGGCTGGCGGGCACGGGTGGCGGCCGCCTGCTGCTGTACGCCCCGTCGGTGTTGATTCCAGCGACGCTCGCCTGGTACTTCGGCCGCACACTGCGCGCGGGCCGGCAGCCGCTGATCGTCTCCGTGGCGCTCGCGGCGCGTCCCGCGACGCCTGACTACCTGCTGCGATATTCGCGCCAGCTCACGGTGTTCTGGACCGCCATCTTCGTCGCCATCGCGCTGTGGGATATCGCGCTCGCGGTGTTCGCGCCGCAGGTGTGGTGGTCG
Organism: Alcaligenaceae bacterium; assembly: GCA_036677145.1. Classification (GTDB taxonomy): domain Bacteria; phylum Pseudomonadota; class Gammaproteobacteria; order Steroidobacterales; family Steroidobacteraceae; genus CADEED01. The sequence goes on along the minus strand of JAKFFF010000101.1, from coordinate 230,888 downwards.
GTCATGGCCAATTGCGTCAACTACCTCGTCATCGGCGGCGCCGTCGTCGGCGAGTACGTTTTCCGGCGGCTGCGCTTCCGCGACTACGCGCATCCCGGCTTCGCCGAATACGTGAAGATCGTGGCGAACGCGAACCCGCGCGGGATATCTGGCGGATGAGTCTGGAATACGTGAGTGCGGCGCCCGACGCCATCGCCGCCTGGCACGGCGGCGTGGCCATTTCGCGCAACGAATTCGCGCGGCACGTCGCGCGGCTCGCGCGCGATCTGCCCGATACGCGCTGGATCGTGAATCGCTGCGCCAACCGCTATCTCTTCGCCGTGACTTTCCTCGCGGCCTGCCAGCGCGGCGCGACCAATCTGCTGCCGCCGGGCGTCGGTCCGCAGGCGCGCGACGAACTACTCGAAGGTTATCCGGGCGCGGCGCTCATCGAAGATGCGTTCGTATCGGCGGCCATTGCCGATGCGGGCGCGGATGCCGGCACAGCCGCCATACAGGCGCCGGCCGTGGCCGACGATCATCTCGCCGCGCTCGTCTTCACCTCCGGCAGCACCGGCCGGCCGCGGGCCCACGAAAAATCCTGGCGTGCGTTGGCGATGTCCGCGCGTTGTTGCCGGCTGCGGCTGGGCGAACGCCCGGTCAATGTCGTCGTCACCGTGCCGCCACAACACATGTACGGTCTCGAGACGTCGATTTTCACGCTGCTCGCGGGCGACTGGGCGCTGCACGACGGCAACGCGTTCTACCCCGATGAAATCATCGCGGGACTGAACGCGGTACCCGGGCCGAAGCTGCTGATCACCGCGCCGTATCACCTGCGCCATCTGCTCATCAGCAAGAACACGCTGCCGCGTGTCGACCTCGTGTTGTCCGCGACCGCCCCGCTGAGCGCGGAACTCGCCGCCGAAGCCGAGCGCCGTCTCGGCGCCGAAGTGCACGAGATCTACGGCTGCACGGAGGCGGGCAGCATGGCCACGCGGCGCACGGCGCTCGAGGACATCTGGCTGCCGTATCCCGGCGTCGAGTTCGCGGTGACCGATGGCGCGACCTCGGTGCGCGTCGCGCATCTTGCCGGCACCGTTCCCGTCGGCGACCGGATCGATCTGCGGGCCGATGGCCACTTCACGCTGCTGGGACGCGATGCCGACATGATCAAGATCGGCGGCCGCCGCGGATCGCTCGCCGATATCGCCGCGCGCATCGCTTCGCTGCCGGGCGTCACCGACCAGGTCGTGTTCATGCCGTCCGAAGGAGAGACGGCGCGCCCCGCCGCGCTCGTCGTCGCGCCGGGCCGCACGGCCGCGGACCTGCGCCGGGAACTGACCTCGCTGCTCGATGGTGTATTCGTGCCGCGGCCCTTCAGAATCGTCGCCTCTCTGCCGCGCAACGAGCTCGGGAAGCTGCCGCGCGAGCGGCTGCTGGAGTTGTTGGAAAAGGGCAGCGATTGAGGCGCTTGTGGATCTGTCGGTTTCAATATTTACGCCATTGAATCACCCGTGTTACGCCGGACACTTCCCGGGCAACCCGGTGGTTCCCGGTGTGCTGCTGCTCGAGCTGATTGCCGCGGCCATCGGGAAAGGTGCGCCGCGGCTTATCGATGGCGTGAAATTCCACCGCGCACTCACGCCCGGCGAATCGTTCGAGCTGACCCATCAACCCGCTGGCGACTCGGCGGATGGCCGCATCCGTTTCCGCTGCGCGCGCGACACGCTGCTCGTCGCCGAAGGTGTCTTTGGCTACGGTGCCGCGCGATGAACGCAGCCCCCGCGGACAAGCCCGACGCAGTCCACTGGCACGCACATGGCGAGCGCGGCAACACGTTCGCGCTGCGCGCATTGCGTTTCGCGGCGCTCAAGCTCGGCCGGCGCGCGATCCGCCCGTTGCTGTATCCGTTGAGCCTGTACTTCGTGCTGACCTCGCGCACGACCCGCCGCATCTCGCGTGAATACCTCGAACGTGTGCTGCCGCATCGTCCGCGCTTCCGTGACGTGTGGCGTCACGTATTCGCGTTCGCGAGCATTTCACTCGACCGCGTGTTCCTGCTCACCGGGACTCACCCGTTCCAGGTTCAGGGCCACTACGGCCCGGGAACGCTCGAGACCGCGCGGACGCGCGGCTCACTGCTGTTCCTCGCGCATGTCGGCAGCTTCGAAGTGATGCGCATCGGCGCCGTGGAGAGACACGAGCTGCCGCTGCGGATCGTGCTCGATGTGAACATCGGACGGCGCTTCATGGCGGCGCTCGCGGAACTGAATCCGGGGATCGCGGCCGGGATCATCGATTCATCGAATCCGGGGGTCGATCTCGTGCTCAAGGTGCGCGAGGCGCTCGAGGCGAAATCGGTAGTTGGGCTCATGGTCGACCGCCGGCGCGCGGGGGATCGCTCCGTCACCGTGGACTTTCTCGGCAGTCCCGCCGAATTTCCCGCGAGTCCGTGGCTGCTGGCCGCGGCGCTGAAAGTTCCGGTTCTGCTGGTGTTCGGTATCTGGCGCGGCGGCGATCGCTACGAGGCGTACGTCGAACTGCTGGCCGAGAAGATCGACTTGCCCCGCGCCTCGCGCGACGCGGCGCTCCAGCGCCTGGTGCAGGAATACGCCGATCGTCTCGCGGCGCGCGTGCGCGAAGCGCCCTACAATTGGCTCAACTTCTTCGACTTCTGGGCGCGATGAAACCGCTCGCGATCACCTCCTACACGGTCACGAGCGCAGTGGGACGCGGGCGGGCGGCGCACCTGGCGGCGCTGCGCGCCGAAAAGACCGGGCTCGCCGAGCAGCGTTTTGCCGACGCCGCGCTGCCGTGCTGGATAGGCGCCGTCGCGGGACTCGAATCCGTTTCGCTGCCGCGCGAACTGGCGAACTGGGACTGTCGCAACAACCGGCTCGCGGAACTGGCGCTGGGCGCGGATGGCTTTCTCGATGCGGTGGGCGCAGCCCGTGCGCGTTACGGCGCGGCCCGCATCGGCGTGTTCGTCGGCACGAGCACTTCCGGTGTTCACCAGACCGAGCTGGCGTTTGCCGGGCGCGCCAGGGACGCCGCGGGCGCCGCCGCGGGCGCGCTGCCCGACTGGTTCGACTACCGCACCACGCAAAGCACGTTCTCGGTCGCCGACTACACGCGCCTGCGGCTCGGACTCGCGGGCATCGCATCGTCGGTCTCGGCGGCCTGCGCCTCGAGCGCGAAGGTGTTCGCGTCGGCCGCGCGCGCCATCGAAGCCGGCTTCTGCGACGCGGCCATCGTCGGCGGAGTAGATAGCCTGTGCCTCACGACGCTGTATGGCTTCAATGCGCTGCAGCTCGTGTCGCCGGAGATCTGCCGTCCGGCCGATGCGGAACGCAAGGGCCTGTCGATCGGCGAGGCCGGCGGCTTCGCGCTGCTCGAACGCGCGCAACCCGGCGCCACGGCCTGCCTGGGCGCGGGCGAATCCAGCGATGCACATCACATGTCGCAGCCACGTCCCGATGGCGCGGGCGCGGTGCTCGCGATGCGCAGTGCGCTCGGTACGCTCGCCCCGCAGCAGGTGAGCTACATAAATCTCCACGGCACGGCGACGCCGGCGAACGATTCGTCGGAAGACACTGCCGTCACCACGCTGTTCGGCACACACACGCCGTGCAGCTCGACGAAGGGCTGGACCGGCCACACGCTGGGCGCCGCGGGAATCGTCGAGGCCGCGATCTCGCTGCTCGCGATCGAACAGGGATTCATGCCGCGCAGCCTGAACACGCGCACGCTGGACCCGAAGATCTCGGCCGCGGTCCTGCTGGGGGCGCGCACGGGCAAGGTCGAATACGTGTTGTCGAATTCATTTGGATTCGGTGGCACGAACTGCAGTGTGTTGTTCGGGCCCGCGCCCGTGGAGCGCGCATGACCGGCTGCATCGTCAAGGCCGTCGGCATCGCGGCGCCGGGACTTCATGGCTGGAGCGCCTCGCTGGATGTGCTGCGCGGATCCGCCACACACGTGCCCACTCCGGAATCTCCCTATGCACCCGCGCTGCTGCCGCAGAACGAGCGGCGCCGCGCCACCGCGGCCGTGCGCCAGGCGTTCCGCGCCGCGGAAGACGCCGTGGCGGGCTTTTCCGCGGCCGGGCTCGCCTCGGTGTTCGCCAGCTCCGATGCCGACATGGCGGTGTTGAACCGCATCTGCTCCGCGCTCGCGCAATCGCCGCGGGTGATCTCTCCCACCGACTTCCACAACTCCGTGCACAACGCGGCCAGCGGTTACTGGAGCATCGCGGTCCAGAGCATGCAGCCCACGACCACGCTCGCCGCGTTCGACGCGAGCTTCACCGCGGGTCTCGTCGAAGCGGTGGCGCTGGCGCGCGAGCGCGATGCCGATGTCTTGCTGGTTGTATACGACGCCGTCGCTCCGGAACCGCTGCTCACGAAGCGGCCGCTGGCCCATTCCGCCGGAGTCGCGCTCGTGCTCGGCTCCTCCGCGCAGGACAACGCGACGCCGCTCGCGCGCATCGAGCTCGGTTTCGCCGGCGGCGGAGAAACCCGCTGCGCGAATGAATCACTCGAGGCGATGCGCGTCGCGAATCCAGCACTGCGCGCGCTGCCGTTGCTGGAGTTGCTGGCGGCCGGACGCGCAGGTTCGGTGTCGCTGCGCGGCCCCGGCGAATTGCGCGTCACCGTCGACTGCAAACCATGGACGTGAGCGGCCGAGATCCGGCGACGCTGGTGCCGCATGGCGGCGCGATGTGCCTCATCACGCGCATCGTCAGCGCGGATGAACAGCAGATCGTCTGCGCGACGACGACACATCGCTCGCCCGGCAATCCGTTGCGGCGCGACGGGCAGCTCGCGTCTTTGCACATCGCGGAATACGGCGCGCAGGTGATGGCCATCCACGGGGGACTCTCCGATCCGGACGCGAAGTCGCGTGGTGGAATGCTCGCGGGGATCCGGGATCTCACGCTTGCAGTGGCACGGCTGGACGATATCGAGGGTGAGATCGAAATCGCGGCGCAGCGGCTCATCGCGAACCCGGACGGGCAGATCTATCTATTCAGCGCACGCGCCGGCGGCAGGGAAATCGCGAAGGGCCGCGTGTCGGTGATGTTCGCGAGTTACTCGAAATAGATGAGCTTGCCGTTCGGTAGCCGCGAGAAACTCTCGTCAGGTCGGTGCCTTGCTGTGGGCCTCTATCCACTTCTGAATTTCTTCGTTCAATTCCCGCGCGTCGCGGCCGGCCGCTTTGAACGGCGGACCGATCACGACGCGAATCGTGCCGCGCTTTTTCAGCAACCCGCGTCGCGGCCAGAAATATCCGGAGTTGTGCGCGACCGGCACGATGAACCGGTCTTCCTGCGCGGCTAACAAGGTGCCGCTGGAGCCATACTTGCGCGTTTCGCCCTGCGCCATGCGCGTGCCTTCCGGAAACACGAGTATCCACGCGCCGAGCTGATTCAGACGCTGCTTGCCTTGAGCGAGCACCTGGTTCACCGCGGCGGTGCCGGCTTTGCGGTCGATGGCGATGCAACGCGCGAGCATGCAACCCCATCCCACGAAAGGGATCCAGAGAATCTCGCGCTTCATGACCCACACCAGCGGCGGGAACAGAATCATGATCGCGAAAGTTTCCCAGGTCGACGAATGCTTCATGAGGATGACGTGGTTGCCGGCCGGCAGGTTCTCGCGTCCTTCCACCGAATACTTCAGGCCGCACAACACGCGCAGCGCGAAGAACACCACGTGTGTCATCACACCCGCCATCCAGAACCGTCCCTTGAAAGACAGGAACGGCGTGATGACGCAATAGGCGAAGCCGAAGAACAGCATCCACACGAACAGGAATACGGTGAATGCGATCGAACCCAGCCACTGCATGGTAGTTAGCGCCTGCCCCTCAGCCCGGCAGGAACGACAGGTCCGCGATGCGCGTGAACAGGTGGCGGACGTTCGCGAGCAACGCGAGTCGATTGCGCCGCAATGCCACATCCTCGGCGTTGACCATGACCCCATCGAAGAACGCATCGACGGGCGGCCGCAGTTTCGCGAGACGGGTGAGTGCCGCAGCGTAGTCGCGTTTGCCCAGGGATTTCTCGACGTCACCCTGCACGGCGACCAGCGTTTCGTACAACGCGCGCTCGGGTTGTTCGTGCAACAGCGCTGAATCGATCGACCCCGACGTGCCGACGTCGGCCTTCTTGAGGATGTTGGCTATGCGCTTGTTCGCCGCCGTGAGACTCGCGGCCTCAGGCAGCGCGAGGAAGCGCACGACGGCTGCGAGCCGCGCGGAGAAATCGAGTGGGGCCACTGGAAAGCTGGCGCTGACCGCATCGAACATTTCGGTCGTCGCGCCCGCCACGCTGTTCGCGCCGCCCTCGAGCAGGTACGGACGCAGCCGCTCGAGGATGTAGTCCCACAATTCCTGAGCGACGGTGGTGGTGGTCATCGGCTGAAGCTTGCAGGCGCTTTCGACCAGCGCGCGCAAGTCGAGATCGAGCTTCCTTTCGACCACGATGCGCAGCACGCCGATCGCGGCGCGACGCAGCCCGAAGGGATCCTTCGTGCCGCTCGGCTTCTGGCCGATGGAGAAGATGCCCGCCAGTGTGTCGAGCTTGTCGGCCAGCGCGACCGCAATGCCGGCGCCAGTGCCCGGCAGCTCGTCACCCGCACCGCGCGGCATGTAGTGCTCGTCGATCGCGTTCGCGACTTCCGCCGGTTCGCCATCGGCGAGCGCGTGATAGCGGCCCATGATTCCCTGCAGCTCCGGGAATTCGCCCACCATGTTGGAGAGCAGGTCGCATTTCGCGAGCGCGGCGGCGCGTTCCGCCTGCGCGCGGTCGGCATCGATGACGAGTGCGATCTCGCCGGATAGTTTCACGACGCGGCGCACCTTGTCGCCGATCGAACCGAGTTTCGCCTGGAAGGTCACGGCGTCGAGCGCGGGAATGCGCGCGGCCAGCGGCTGCTTGCGATCCTGCGCGTAGAAGAATGCCGCATCGGACAGGCGCGGGCGCACGACACGTTCGTTGCCGGCCTGAACCTTGGCGGAATCGCGGCTGCGGATGTTGCTCACGGTGACGAAGTGCGGCAGCAGCTTTCCATCGCGTGTTTCGACCGGGAAATATCTCTGGTGCTCCTGCAGCGTCGAGATGAGCACTTCGCGCGGCAACTCGAGGAAGCGTGCTTCGAAATTTCCCGCGACGGCGTCGGGCCATTCGACCAGCGCCGTGACCTCATCGAGCAGCTCATGATCAATCAGCGTATGACCGCGCAGTTTCTCGCCCGCATCGGCGACGCGTTCGCGGATGCGCTCGCGGCGCGCGGCGAAATCGGCGATCACGGAATTCTCGAACAGCTTCTGCGAATACTCCGCCGGAGTCGCCAGCGCGAGCGGTCCGGGCGATCCCATGAACCGGTGACCAAAGGTATTCCGGCCCGAGTCGGTGTCGAGGATGCGCGCGGGTACAACGTCGCCGCCGAAGAGCATGACCAGCCAGTGCACCGGCCGCACGAACTCGGCATCGGACGCGCCCCAGCGCATGCGCTTCGGAATCGGCAGCGCGTCGAGCGAGCGCTGCACGATGGGCGGCAGCAGCGCCGCGGTAGCTAGTCCTGGCTTGGTGCCCTCGAAGAACAGGAATTCACCCTTGCCTTCGGTGATGCGGGTGAGCGCGCTCACGGCGACGCCGCACTTCTCGGCGAATTTCGTCGCGGCCATGGTGGGCGCGCCATCCTTGCCGAACGCGGCGCTCACGGGCGGACCCTTGAGCTTGATCGCCTGCGCGGGTTGCGCGGCCGCCAGATCGTGTACGAGCACTGCGAGCCGGCGCGGCGTCGCAAAGGAATTCAGATCGCCGAAAGGCAGGCCGGCTTCTTTCAATCCGGCGCGAATGCCGTCGGCGAACGCGCGTTCGAGCTCGGGCAACGCGAGCGGCGGCAGCTCTTCGGTGCCCAGTTCGACGAGGAAATCGCGCGCGCCCTCTTTCATGTGCGCGCTCATACGGACGCCCGTGACGGGACCGCCCCGTTTTTCTGCAGCATCGGAAAGCCGAGCGCTTCGCGGCTGTCGTAATAGGCCTGCGCCACCGCGCGGGCCATCGTGCGCACGCGCAGGATGTAGCGCTGGCGTTCCGTTACCGAGATGGCCTTGCGTGCGTCGAGCAGGTTGAAGGTATGCGAGGCCTTCATCACCTGTTCGTACGCGGGCAACGCGAGTTTCGCCTCGATGAGCCGCGCGAATTCCGCCTCATGTTCATCGAAGCGGCGCAGCAGCACGGACGTGTCGGCGATCTCGAAGTTGTACTTCGACTGTTCCACCTCGTTCTGGTGGTAAACGTCGCGGTAGGTGACTTTGCCGAGCGGGCCATCGGCCCACACGATGTCGAAGATGCTCTCGACGCCCTGCAGGTACATCGCGAGCCGCTCGAGTCCGTAGGTGATCTCGCCGGTCACCGGCTTGCAGTCGAGTCCGCCGACCTGCTGGAAGTAGGTGAACTGCGTGACTTCCATGCCGTTGAGCCATACCTCCCAGCCGAGACCCCATGCGCCGAGCGTCGGCGACTCCCAGTTGTCTTCGACGAAGCGCACGTCGTGCACCAGCGTGTCGAATCCGAGTGCGCGCAACGACCCGAGATACAGATCGAGAATGGGCAGCGGCGAAGGTTTGATGACTACCTGGAACTGGTAGTAGTGCTGCAGGCGAAACGGGTTGTCGCCATACCGGCCGTCGGTGGGTCGGCGCGAGGGCTGCACGTACGCCGCGGACCAGGGTTCCGGGCCGATCGCGCGCAGAAAGGTTGCCGTGTGAAAAGTGCCCGCGCCCATTTCCATGTCATACGGCTGCAGGATCACGCAGCCGCGATCCGCCCAGTATTTCTGCAGCGCGAAGATCAGGTCCTGGAAAGTGCGGGGTGGAGTGCCCAGCGGCATTTCGGAGAGCTGCACTTCGGAAATCTGGTTCATGTTCACGGCCGGAAAAATGCGGCGCGCAGTATATCGCGGGCCCGTCTCACAACGCCGCGCGAATCAACCCGGCGATCGCCCGCTGATCCTCGATGGAAACAGGCTCGAAATCGAGCTGCGAGAAACGCCGGCCGGGTTCGCTTTGCGGGTAACGCGGGACGACGTGAACGTGAAAGTGCGGTTCGTGCTGTCCGGCCTTTAGGCCGTTGTTCTGGTAGATGTTCACACCTGCCGCGCCAAATGCGATGGCCGCTGCGCGAGCGACCCTTCGGGCGAGCAGATAGGTTGCGCAGATCTCTTCGTCGCGGATCTCGAGCACGGTCTCACGATGCGCACGCGGGATGACGAGCATCGCGCCTCGCTCGTACTGGCGCAGGTTGACCTGCGCAATGGCGAGCGCCGACTCGGCGACAATCGCGCATTCGCGCGTGCCGGCGACGTCCTGGCAGAAGCTGCATTCGGCGTATGGAGCCAGCTCGAATTTCGGTTGATGCAAGTTCATGCGAGCCCCATCACGCGGATTTCGTACACATCGGAGATGCTGTTGCCGTCCCAGGCATATCGCAGATGCACGCTCTGGCGCACGTTCTGCACCAGGCGCGGCCGGAAGATCGCGACACACTCTCCGCCCTGCCGGCGCACGCTGTCGAAAGCGATGCCGTTCGAGCCGGCTTCGCGCAACTCGCGGCCGAGCTTCTGCGAGGCCTGGTAGCTCGACGGATCGTAGACCGCGCGCATCGCGGTCCGCCGGCCGCGCAGATCGTGCAGGTCGCAGGCGACGTCGGCGAGGTAGCAGCGCATCTCGAGCTCCATCGCCGGCTGACTGGTCGCGCGCAGGAAATTCTCGCGGTGGAAGCGCGTCTCGGCGACCGCGGTTTCGAGCGACTCCGCCGCGTAGTAGGCGCCGAAGTGCCCGTCGGTGAAACGCGTGCCCTGCGGTGAAAGATGCGTGAACGGCGCCATGACGATGGACGCATTCGGTCCGCTGACGCGATCGGCCTTGGGGACCAGGTGCAGCTCCCCGACTTCGTTGCGGATCCGCGGATTGGTCAGGGATTCCAGCTCATACAGCGCATCCCAGTCGGCGGGATCGGCGACCCGCTCGAACAGGTGGATAGTCGGCAGGCGGCTCGCGACTATGCGGTTGCAGGGCGAGAACCGCACGGCGCGTGCGGACAGGAGAGGCGTCACCATCCGTGGCGTATGCGGCCGTCAGCCGCGCTCTGCGTCCAGGTACTGGCGCACGACGTACAGGTCGGCGACCTGGCCTGACAGCATGCGCTCGAGCGCCGAACGGCCGCCGAACGGTGCCGCCGAGTTGGGCTTGCGAATCCACTCGTCCGCCGCGCGCGCATCCGGAATCAGGATCTGCAGCGATTTGTAGATGCCGAGCAGGTAGGACAGCCGTTCGAGCGTATCGCGCGATAGCCGCGGCTCGCGTTCGCGGCGCCATTTGAAAAATGTGGACCGCGAGCCGATCCCCAGCAGCTTGAGCTGCTCGGCGACCGTCAGCTTCCACGCTTCGGCAATGTTGGCGAAGGCGCGCAGGCCAGCTCCGCCCAGCGCCGGATTGGATGGCCGGTCATGGTTCGAATCCCGGTGCGGATCAATGACGGTGAGGTTCAAGGTCATCTCCAAAAGTCTATTACTGGACTATACACGCCATTAATCCATATAGGAACAATTTCCCGCCACAATTGTGTGCGTGACCCCTGGAATGCGGCGCATTGGCGAGCCGAAACGGGGCAAAATGCGCCGCGATCGCACCAAAGGCGTGCACACGCGACGCAGGACGTCTGCTAACTCATTGATTCAAAAGACTTCAGTGACTGGCACAGCGAATGCATTGAGACCGAGGCTCAAACCCTTCCGAGAGGATTTCTTACAATGAAACCGGCAGATGTAATCAAGTTGATCAAGGACAAGGAGGTCAAGTACGCAGACCTTCGCTTCACCGACACTCGCGGCAAAGAACAACACGTAACGATCCCCGCGAATCTCGTCGACGAAGACCTGTTTCGAGACGGCAAGATGTTCGACGGCTCGTCCATCTCAGGGTGGAAGGGCATCAATGAGTCGGACATGATCCTGGCGCTCGATCCGACGACCGCCGTAATCGACCCGTTCTTCGAATCGACCACGGTCAACATTCGCTGCGACATCATCGAACCGGCGACCATGCAGGGTTACGAGCGCGACCCGCGCTCGCTCGGCAAACGCGCCGAGGCGTATCTCAAGTCGACGGGCATCGCCGATGGCGCGCTGTTCGGTCCGGAAAACGAATTCTTCATTTTCGACAGCGTGCGCTGGAACAGCAGCATCAACGAATCGTCGTATGCCATCGACTCCGTGCAGGGCGCGTGGAACAGCAATACCGCATTCCCCGATGGCAACAAGGGACATCGTCCCGGCCTGAAGGGCGGTTACTTCCCGGTTCCGCCGGTCGACGCGTTCCAGGACATCCGCTCCGCGATGTGCGATGCGCTCGAAGAGATGGGTCTCAAGGTCGAGGTGCACCACCACGAGGTGGCGACCGGTGGCCAGTGCGAAATCGGCGTGGGTCCGGGCGGACTCGTGAAGAAGGCCGACGAAGTTCAGATCCTGAAGTACGCGATCCACAATGTCGCGCACAGCTACGGCAAGTCGGCGACGTTCATGCCGAAGCCGCTGGTCGGTGACAACGGCTCGGGCATGCACGTGCACCAGTCGCTGCAAAAGGCCGGCACGGCGCTGTTCGCGGGCGACAAGTACGGCGGCCTGTCCGACACGGCGCTGTATTACATCGGCGGCATCATCAAGCATGCCAAGGCGATCAACGCGTTCACGAACCCGGGCACGAACAGCTACAAGCGCCTCGTGCCGGGCTTCGAAGCTCCCGTGATGCTCGCGTACTCCGCGCGCAACCGTTCGGCGTCGATCCGCATTCCGTGGGTTGCGAATCCGAAGGCGCGCCGCATCGAAGTGCGCTTCCCGGACTCCTCCGCGAATCCTTACTTCGCGTTCGCGGCGATGATGATGGCCGGCCTCGACGGCATCCAGAACAAGATCCATCCGGGCGAACCGGCCGACAAGGATCTGTACGACCTGGAGCCGGAGGAAGAGAAGCACATTCCGCAGGTGTGCCATTCGCTCGACATGGCGCTCGAGCACCTCGACAAGGATCGCGAGTTCCTGACCCGGGGCGGCGTGTTCACCAACGACGTGATCGATGCTTACATCGGATTGAAGACACAGGAAGTCACGCGCTTCCGCATGTCGACGCATCCGGTTGAGTTCGACATGTACTACAGCTGCTGAGGCGATGAAGCGGCCGGAAGCGTCGCGGGATGACCAAGCGGGTTTCGGCCCGACGATGTCGCCCGCCAGCTTCCCGGCCGTGATTTTGAGCAGGGGGGCGGCCCTGGCCGGGGGCCGCCGCCCGATTCTGAGTGACGCGTTTTGGTTGGATTCAGGCTCAGGCGGTATGCTCCGGTCCCATGAAGCGCTTGCCGCTCGCAATCTCGTTCGGAATGCTGATCGTCGCTTCGGCGGCGCTCGCCACGACCTATGTGCGCGTCGAGAAGGACGGCACGAAGACTTATTCGGATCGCCCGCTGCCGGGCGGTCAACCCGTCGATCTGCAACCGGCGCAAACCTATTCGGCGCCGCCGCCCCCGAGCACCCCGTCTTCGTCGGTTCCGCTCGAGCAGCGGCTCCTGCAGGAAGTCGACGATTTCCGTTATGCAAGCTGCGCAACCTCGCCCAGGACGGACGAGACCTTCACGAATCCGGAATCCGTGAACATCGGTGTGACGCTTCAGCCGCCGCTGCGCGCCGGCGATATCGTGGATCTGCGCCTGGACGGGAATGCCGTGGGCAGCGGAGCGATGTCGTTCAACATGCGGCCCGTGGATCGCGGCTCGCACACGGTTTCCGTCACGGTGAAAGATCGCTTCGGCCGAAGCTTGTGCAGCTCGTCTTCGACCTTTCACGTTTTCCGCCCCTCGCTGAACATGCCGGGGCGCCGCTAACTACCCACTTCGAGCCGCGCGCGGCCGGAGGCCGGCATGGCGGTTGAACGCTTCCTGCCTTCCGCGATCGCGCACTTCGAGCCCGCCGATCTCATCGGCGCTCTCACCACCGGCATCCTCGTGCTCGATTCCGACTTGTGCGTGGTGTACGCAAACGTCGCCGCGCAGGATCTGCTCGCGGCGAGCGTCAACCAGGCACGCGGTAAACCTTTTCTCTCGCTGGTGCTCGAAGCGGATTCGCTGAGCCAGCTCATGCGCCGCGCGCTCGACACCGGTGAAACCCTCTCCGAGCGCGAACTCGCCGTGATGGCCGGGCCGCTCGGACGCGAGCGCCGGGTCATCGATGTCACGATGACGCCGCTCGACAGCGAATTCGAGCGCAAGTACCTGCTGCTGGAAATATCCGACGCGACCCAGCGTCAGCGCATCGCGCGCGAAAACGAACTCATCTCGCGTCTCGATTCGAGCCGCCAGATGGTTCGGCAGCTCGCCCACGAGATCAAGAATCCGCTCGGCGGTCTGCGCGGCGCCGCGCAGCTGCTCGAGCGCGAGCTGCACGAACATCTGCGCGAATACACCGGGATCATCATCAGCGAGGCGGATCGCCTCACCGCGCTGGTGGATTCGATGATCGGCCCGACGCGCGTGCCTCAGAAGGCGTTCATCAACATCCACGAAATCTGCGAACACGTGTACCGGCTGCTGCGCAGCGAAGCGCGCGCCGGCGTGCTCGTGGAGCGCGACTACGATCCGTCGTTGCCGAACGCGGAGGTGGATTCCAACCAGATCATCCAGGCGCTGCTCAACATCGCGCGCAACGCATTGCTCGCCGTGGGTGAGCGCGGCCGCATCGTGATCCGCACGCGTATCGCGGCGAACGTGAACATCGGCACGACGCGGCACAAGCTCGCGGCGAGCCTGCAGGTCGAGGACAACGGCCCGGGCGTTCCGCCCGAGCTCGCGGACACGATCTTTTTCCCCCTCGTCACCGGCCGTGCGAATGGCACCGGCCTGGGTCTTGCGGTATCGCAGGACCTCGTCACGCGCCACGGGGGCCTCATCGAATTCGAAAGCAAGCCCGGGCGCACGATCTTCACGATCCTGCTGCCCCTACCGGAGAACGCATGAGCGTCGATCCCACGTATATGCATTCCACCTCACCACCGTCCTCCTCCCAGCCTGCACTCCGGGTCTGGCTGGTGGAAGACGACGCATCCATCCGCTGGGTGCTCGAGCGCGCGTTGCGCGCGAGCGGCATGGTGCCGCGCGCCTTCGACGCGGCCGAGCCCGCGCTGGCTGCATTACGCACCGATGCCCCCGACGTGCTGCTCACCGACATCCGCATGCCCGGCAGTTCCGGCATCGACCTGCTGCGTGAAGTGCGCGGTGCACATCCGACACTGCCCGTGATCGTCATGACGGCCCACTCCGATCTGCCGAGCGCGGTTTCGGCGTACGAGGGCGGGGCGTTCGAATATCTGCCGAAGCCCTTCGACATCGACCAGGCGGTGGAACTCGTCCGCCGCGCCGGTCAGACCGCGCGGCGCAGCGAAGAGACGCCGACGCAGACGCCGGAGATTCCGGAGTTGTTAGGCAAGGCGCCGGCGATGCAGCAGGTGTTCCGCGCCATCGGACGCCTGTCGCGTTCGAGTGTCGCGGTGCTGATCACCGGCGAGTCGGGCACGGGCAAGGAGCTCGTCGCACGCGCGTTGCATGAACACAGCCCGCGTGTCAGCAAACCCTTCGTCGCGCTGAACACATCGGCAATACCCGCGGAGCTGCTCGAGTCGGAATTGTTCGGCCACGAAAAAGGGTCGTTCACCGGCGCGGACGCGCAGCGCCGCGGCCGCTTCGAGCAGGCCAATGGCGGCACTCTGTTCCTCGACGAAATCGGGGATATGTCGACGCCACTGCAGACTCGTCTGTTACGCGTGCTGGCCGAAGGCGAGTTCTACCGCGTCGGCGGACAGACACCGATCAAGGTCGACGTGCGGGTCATCGCGGCGACACACCAGAACCTGGAAGAACGCGTGGAGCGCGGCATCTTCCGCGAGGATCTCTATCACCGCCTCAACGTGATCCGCATCGAGTTGCCGCCGCTGCGCTCGCGCACCGAAGACGTACCCGACTTGTTAGGCCACTACCTGCGGCTGGCGGCCGCGGAGCTCGGCGCCGAGACCAAGACTCTCGCGCCGGTCACGATGGAACGCCTGCAGTCGTATCGCTGGCCCGGCAACGTGCGCGAACTTGTGAACCTGTGCCGCCGCCTCACGGCGCTGGCGCCCGGCAGCGAGATCCAGCTGCAGGACCTGCCCTCAGAGATGCACATCGTGACGCCGGCGGCGCAGACGGACTGGGCCGCGGCGCTCACGTTGTGGGCGAAGGCCCAGCCCTACGACGGCACCGTCGCCTGGCTCGACCAGGCGCTGCCCGAGTTCGAACGCGTGCTGATCCGCGTCGCCCTCAATCGCACGCACGGCCATCGTCAGGAAGCCGCACGCGTGCTGGGCTGGGGCCGCAACACCCTGACCCGCAAGCTCAAAGAGCTCGGCATGTCGGACGACGAGTCCCTGCCCTGACCAGTCGGTGCCGGGTGAGAAAAGACGGAGTTAGCTCGCGCGCTCCAGGTCTCCCATTGCGGCCCCGCGGCTAACTCCGTCTTTTCTCACCCGGCACCGACAGCGCGGCGCCGACTGTGCTTGATACCGCTAACTGCTCGCCGCGACGCGGCCCTTTTGCCAGTAGTTCCGATGAAAGGGGTTACATAACCAGAGTTGCGCGTGATTGCCGTCGCGAATCGGATACAGCTTTGTTTTCAGCGTCCCGAGATTGCTCCACTCTCTCTCCCCAAGAGGTTTCCGGACAAACAACAAGACGGTCCGGCGAAGAGAGGAACCATGCAAGAAATAGTCGTTCAGAGCACGAAGTACCCGGAGATCGTCGTCCAGGGCTCGCGTCATGACTACACGTCGGACGTCGTTCTGGTCGTCGTGGGCATTCTGGCCGCCGTCGCCATCATCTGGCGCTACACGGCATCACGCCGGGGCAGAGAGTAATTGTCGATCCGTTCGTTGCGCACGGACCGCGGTCCCTTCAGTCCGTGCGCAACGAGCCGACCAGTTCGCCGATACTCCGCAGATTGTTAGCCCGCAGATAGTCCGCCACGCCCGCATTGATCTTGCGGCACAGAAGCGGATCGTAGAAAAGTGCAGTCCCGAGGCCCACGGTCGTGGCGCCGGCAATCATGAACTCGAGCGCATCGTTCACGGTGGTGATGCCGCCCTGTCCGATGATCGGCACGTTGTGTTTCTTCGCCACCTCGTAAACCTGGTGCACCTTGAGCAGCGCGATCGGCTTGATCGCGGGCCCTGACAATCCACCCTGGATGTTGCCGATGACCGGCCGCCGCGATTTCACGTCGATGGCCATGCCCATGATCGTGTTGATCACCGCGAGACCGTTCGAGCCGGCCTCGATGCAGCGGCGCGCGTTTTCGCGGATGTCCGTCTGGTTGGGCGAGAGTTTCGTGATCAGCGGCTTCGTCGTCGCCTTGCGGCAGGCTTCGACCACCTTTGCCGACATGTCCGGATAGTTGCCGAACGCGACGCCGCCTTCCTTCACGTTCGGGCACGAGATGTTGATCTCGATCGCATCGATCGGTGAATCGTCGAAGCGCCGCGTGACCTCGGCATACTCCTCGATGGTCGAGCCCGAAACGTTCGCGAAGAAACGCGTCTCGCTGAAATCGAGCGTCGGCAGGATTTTCTTCACCACGTATTCCGCGCCGGGGTTCTGCAGCCCGATCGCGTTGAGCATTCCCGACGGTGTTTCGTAGACGCGATGTGGCTTGTTGCCGAGGCGCGCCTGGCCCGTGGTTCCCTTTAATACGATGGCGCCGACGTCGCGGTTCGAGAACCCCTCGACACGCGTGTATTCCTCGCCGAATCCGACGCAGCCGGACAGCAGGACGATGGGCGAGTTCAACTGCATGCCGCAGAATTCGGTCAGCAGCGGATTTTCGATTTTCTCTGGAGCAGCGGCCATGGCGCGCATTGTACGATGCGCGCCCCATGCAAAAGCGCACCTGCCTCGTAGCCCTCCTGGCCGCCGCCGCTGGCGCCGTCGCCCAGGTTCCCGCAACTCCATCCGGCGCCACCACGCCCCAGTTTTCCGGGTCGGACTTCGTCCCCGAAAGCCCGGGATACGAAGACGCCTTTTCGCTGATCGAGCTGAAACTGGGCGGAAAGCCGATGTCGGAAGCCGAGCAGACGACGCGCTGGCTCGACGAACTGAAGGCCGGACGGGCGCGCGCCGGAGCCCTGGTCGGCAGTCACCTGGCCTACCTGGCGCTCACCCCGGCGGACTGCGATGCCGCGCGCGCCGCGCTGCTGCGCGCCGACGAACTCGGCCATGACCGGGCCGCCCGCTCGCTAGCCGATCTGGCCACCAACACGAGCTGCGGTGAGGTCGACTACGCCACCGTGGAGCGCTGGCTCAAGAAGGCCGTGACACTCGATTATCTGGCCGCCGCCCAGCGCCTCATCGCGCTGTATTCGCCCGACGGACAGCGCCCGGATCCCGTTCAGCAATACGTGTACGCGCGCGTGGCGGCGGGATATTGGGAAGTCGTCTATCCCAACGACGCAAAACCCACCGGCTCCATGGGATTCGATCTCACAGCCTTGCAGGACATGGAGAAAGCGTTGCCGCCAGCCGACCGCAAGCGCGCGGAAGCGGAGGCGACCCGCGTCCTCACCGCCATGCTGAAGCGGCGCGAAAGATTCAAGCCGGTTCAATCGCAGGAATTCAGCCGCGGTGGCCAGGACGCCAAGGCGTCGAAAGGAACGGGCTTCGTGGCGTACACCAACGACTATCACCACGAGTGCGCGTGGAACCTGGCCGCGAATTGCCGCGGCGCTCAGCGGCTGGCGTTCGTCGACGTGTCGAACAACGAACCGGAGTTCATGTTCTGCAAGGCGGAATTGCGCTCGAAGGACTTCGTCACCGGTGAGCCGGCCGTGCTGACCCGCGAAGCATTGGTCGGACCCAAGGTCACGCGCCGTCTCGTTCTCGGCGACGTCTACCAGCAGCCGGACAAGGGGGCGATGGTCGTGACTTGCAAGGCCGTTCCCAAACTCGCCGAAAACGCCGCGGCCGGAAAATGCCGCGCGCGTCTGAAAAACACCATCGACGCGCAGCACTTCTATCCGCCGTCCGCCCAGCAACGGGGCATCGAAGGTTCGGCGGTCGTGCGTTACTTCGTTCCGCCCGGCAGCGACGAGCTGGTAGATGCGGAGATCGCGCAGTCGAGCGGCCATCCCGATCTCGACTCGGCGGCGATCGACACGATCCGCAGCGGCAAATTCAGCAGCGAATGCGACTACGGCCTGAGCAGCGTTCGAATCGCGTTCAAACTACAGGACTGATTCCGGTCGTCGATGTTTCACATCGTCATCTTCGAACCCGAGATTCCGCCCAACACCGGCAACCTGATCCGGCTGTCCGCGAATACCGGTGCGGAGCTGCATCTCATCAAGCCGATCGGGTTCAGGCTCGATCGGAAATCCGTGCGGCGCGCCGGCCTCGACTACGACGAACTCGCCACCGTTCACCTGCACGAG
The DNA here is from genome assembly GCA_036677145.1 of Alcaligenaceae bacterium. Classification (GTDB taxonomy): domain Bacteria; phylum Pseudomonadota; class Gammaproteobacteria; order Steroidobacterales; family Steroidobacteraceae; genus CADEED01. Next base: position 212,342 of record JAKFFF010000101.1, on the reverse strand, counting down.
AACTACGCCGCGGCACGCGCGGCGCTGCCGGGAAACTGGTTCGCGATCGAAACCGGCAGCACGCGGCGCCACGTCGACGCGCAATTCGCGCGCGGTGACGTGTTGTTGTTCGGTTCGGAACGGCGGGGCCTGCCACCGGAAGTGCTGGCCACGATCGCGCCGCAGAACGTTTTGTCCCTGCCGATGCTCGCGGGCAACCGCAGCCTCAACCTGTCGAACGCCGCGGCGATCGCGGTTTACGAAGCCTGGCGGCAGGTGGGCTTCGGTGGCGCCGTTGGCTAGCTAACTACTCGACCTCGGCGCGGATCGGCCGCGTCATCAGGCCCTTGACCACGTCCTTCGCGGGTTCGTTCTCGTAGAGGATGCGGTAGATGCCGTCGGTGATCGGCATGTCGACGTTTTCCCGGCGCGCCACTTCATGCACGGCGCGCGCGGCCGTGTATCCCTCGACCACCTGGCCGATCTCCTGCAACGCCTGCTGCACGCTCTTGCCGGCCGCGAGCGCCAGGCCGAAACGCCGGTTGCGCGACTGGTTGTCCGTGCAGGTGAGCACCAGGTCACCGAGGCCGGCGAGCCCCATGAAAGTCTCCGCGCGGGCGCCCAGCGCGACGCCCAGCCGGGTGATTTCGGTCAGGCCGCGCGTGATCAGCGCGATGCGCGTGTTCGCGCCGAAGCCGAGGCCGTCGCACAGGCCCGCGCCCACCGCGAGCACGTTCTTCACCGCGCCGCCGACCTCCACGCCGACGATGTCGGTGGACGTATACGCGCGAAAGTTGGAGGCGTGCAGCGCGTGCGCGAGTTGCGCGGCGTAGTTGGAATCCGCGGAGGCGATGGTCATCGCAGTCGGCAGGCCCATGCCGACTTCGCGCGCGAACGTCGGGCCCGACAGCACCGCGACCGGATGGTTGTCGCCGAACACGTCATGCGCCACCTGGTGCGGTAGTTTGCCGGTCGCGAGTTCGAAGCCCTTGGTCGCCCAGGCGAGTTTTGCATCGTGTGCGAGCAGCGGCTTCAGGCGCACCAGCAACTCACGCAGCGCGTGGCTCGGCACGGAGACGATGATCGCGGTGGCGCCCGCGACGGCTCCCGCGAGATCGTCGTGCACGGCGATCTCGTCGGGAAAACGCGCGTCGGGCAGATAACGTTGATTGACGCGCGCCGCGCGCATGGCGGACGCATCGGCCGCGTTGCGGCTCCAGAGCCGCGTGGGATGACCGGCGCGCGCGAACTGGATCGCGAGCGCGGTTCCCCAGGAACCGGCGCCGAGCACCGCGATGGGTGCGTATACCAATTCGTTTGGAATTTCGGCGCCGCTCCGCTGCCGCTTCAGTTCGGCGTGCCCTGGGCCGCCTGCTGGGCGGCCGCCCGCGCCATTCCCTGCGCGAACAGCTGGTCGAAATCGACCGGCGGCAGCACGAAGTTCGGGAAGCCGCCCTGCGTCACGAGATTCGACACGGCGACGCGCGCGTACGGGAACAGCAGATTCGGGCAGACGGTGCCGATCGCGCGGCGCTGCTCTTCCGCGTTCAGGCCGCGCATCACGAACACACCCGCCTGTTTCACCTCGACGAGGAAGGCGGTGGCTTCGCCTTGCTTCGCGCCCACCGTCACGGTCAGCACCACCTCATGGAGCTCGGCCGCGATGGCGTTGGTGGTCGTATTGATGTCGAGCGAGATCTGCGGGCTCCAGTTGCCTTCGACACGCGGACCCTTGGGCGCTTCGTACGAGCAGTCCTTGAGATAGACGGACTGCACGCTGAGCACTGATCCGGTGGGGTTCGCGTTCGCCGCGGGCGCGGTCTGGTTTTCCATGGTGATTTCCTGTGTTGAAAGTAGTCAGCGCCCGGGGCTCATTTGCCCAGCAGCGCATCGAGTTTGCCGGCGTCCTCGAGGGCGTGCAGATCGTCGCATCCGCCCACGTGCTGGTCGCCGATGAAAATCTGCGGCACGGTTCTGCGGCCGCTGCGGTTCTGCATCTCGGCGCGCTTCTCGGGCGCCGCTTCGACGTCGATCTCGTCGAACGCGACCTGCTTGGCGCCGAGCAGCCGGCGCGCGCGTTCGCAGTACGGGCACCAGCCCGTGGCGTAGATCGTAACCCTGGGTTGATTCATCAGGGGCTGAGTCATCAGGCCGCCTTCGCGACCGGCAGGTTCTCCGCACGCCAGCCGGCGAAGCCGCCGCGCAGCGTGAATGCCTGCGTGAATCCCTGCTCATGAAGCTGGCGCACGGCCGCGGCCGCGAGCGAACCCGAATCGCAGTAAACGACCACGGGCTTTTCCTTGAAGCGCTTGAAGGTATCCCCGGCGGTGAGGATCTTGTCGGAGGCGAGCTGCTTGGCGCCGCTCACATGGCCGGCGGCGAATTCCTCGGGCTTGCGGATGTCGAGCACCAACGCGCCCTGGTTCATCAGCCGGATCAGTTCTTGCGCGGATACGGCCGCGAACGCGCTCTTGCGCATCCGGGCTTCGAAAGTGACCACGATCACCAGCGCGAGCACGGCGGCGCTCACGAGCAGGGGGTGGGCGGTCACGTACTGGATCAGTCTTTCCATGCGCGCTGGTGCGTCCGGCCGGTCAAAAAAGGGAGCGCATTATAGCGGCAGTGCCTGTCATCGCCCGCTTCCGACCACTTCCGGCCAGTTAGCGGTGTTTTTCCGGCCGTTTCCGGGCGCGGCGCGGCAATAATATGACCATGCGCCAACCCTTCCGGGCCGTCCTCTTTCCGCTGGCCATCCTTTTCGCCTGCTTGACCGCGGGAGTCCTGTCCGCCGCCAGCGACCCGAATCCGGCCAAGGCGGAAGCGGACCTCAAGGCGGTGCGCGCGCAGCTGGAGAAGGTGCGCGCCGAGATGGAGCGCGATGCCGGCCGGCGCGACAAGCTCGCGAAGGAACTGGAAGAATCCGAGAAAACCGTGGGCGACGCGCGCGGCGAGCTCGACAAGCTCAAGCGCGAACGCGCGCGGCACACCGCGCGCCGCGCCGAACTGGCGACCCAGCGGCGCACCGAGGAGGGCGCGCTGTCGCGCGATCGCGCCGCGCTCGCCGGGCAGATCCGCGCGGCGCACATGATCGGCGCCCAGGAGCCGATCAAACTACTGCTCAACCAGCGCGATCCGGCCGAAGCCGGCCGCGTGCTCACGTACTACCGCTATTTCGGGCGCGCGCGCGCCGACCAGATCGCGGCGATCAACGCGCACATCGGCGAGCTCGCGGCGCTCGACGAGCAACTCGCGAGCGAGGAACAGCGCCTCACCGCGCTCGAACAACGTCAGGCCAGCGAGGTGTCGCGGCTGCAATCCGCGCGTGAACGGCGCGGCCGCGCACTCGTATCGCTCGAAACCGAATCGAAGAACCGCGCCAAGGAAATGGAGCGTCTCAAGGACCAGCAAGGCGGTCTCGAGAAACTCGTGCGCGAGTTGCGGCGCGCGCTCGAGCGCATCGACAAGTTTCCGACCGACAGCAAGGACGCGTTCGCGAAACTGCGCGGCAAGCTCGCCTGGCCGGTGTCCGGCAAGCTGGTGGCTGCCTATGGCCAGACCCGCGCGGGCGGCATGAAGTGGGACGGCATGTTGCTGGCTGGCTCGCAAGGCACCCCGGTACGCGCCGTGTATCACGGCCGGGTCGTGTACGCGGACTGGCTGTCGGGCCTGGGTTTGCTGACCATCATCGATCACGGTGATGGTTACCTGAGCCTGTACGGCCACAACGACCGGCTCTACAAAGAGGTTGGCGAGCGGGTCACCGCCGGCGACACCATAGCGACCATGGGTGATTCCGGGGGCCGGCCGCGTCCGGAGCTCTATTTCGAGATTCGCAAGGGCGGCCGTCCGGTCGATCCACGACCCTGGTTCAGCAGCGCCGCTCCCTAGGGAAAACCTTAGGGATTATCCGAGGGAAAACGCCAACTCCATCAACGCCGTAGTTCCACGGATGAGGGATCGTTCCGGGTTGATGACCTTTGAAGACTCCATGGAGCCGTACGCCCAGCTGGTGCGCTCGCTGCTGCCGCGCGCGGCCTCCGTGTGCCTCTTTGACACCGCTGGCAAGCTTCTCTGGGCCAGCTCGGCGGAAACGAACCCCGATCTGTTCGCGCTGGTGCTCCAGGCCACGACACATATCGACGCCGACCGCGACGGCGTCGGCCAACTCGGTGTGCTGCAGGACGACGGCCCCGCCTATCTATTCTGGCTGCGCGACACGGGCGGCAACATCGCCGCCACCGTGGCGGTCGTCTGCAACCGGCTCAAGATGGACGGCGACTTGCTGCCGTTCTCCTATGTGTACGACCAGCTTCGGCCCGCGATCGAACTACTGCGGCGCGACCTGCTGGCGCGCGCCGACATCGCGCTGCTCAACGAATCGCTGACCGCGCGCGACAAGGATCTCGAGCTGCTGCTGACGGTCACCGGCAGTCATCCGCAGGCCAGCAGTTCGGATGATCTGCAAAGTCTGCTGGCGAATGCGGCCGGGCACCTCAAGTGCGTGCTGGCCGGCATCGTGGTGCCGGACAAAGGCCTGGTCCTCACGCATCCCGATTCGGGTGACGGCAGCATCCTCACCCGGACACAGAAGCAATTGCTCGCGATCACGCAGACACGTTCCGATCCGCTCGTGATCAACAGGATCGCGACGCAGGCGGGACAGGTCGCGATTCCCTACCGCATCCTGGCGTGCCCGCTGCGGCAGGGATCGGGCCGTACCTCGGGCGTGCTCGCGTTGTTCCGCCGCCTCGAGGCGCCGGAATTCGTGGGTCGCGACGTGCATCTCGCGGATCTGCTCGCGCGCAAGGTCGCGGCGAGCATCGAAACCAGCTACGACACGTTGTCCGGATTGCTGACGCGCGCGGCGCTCGAACAACGCGTGAAACTCACGTTCACGGACGCCCAGGCGCGCGCGCAGCGCTGGAGCCTGCTGTACGTCGACATCGACGAGCTGCACGTGATCAACGAAAACTTCGGCATGCACATCGGCGACCAGGCCATCGCGCAGATCGGCGACCTGCTGCGCAAACACCTGCCGCCGAATTCGGTCGCGGCGCGTATCTCCGGCGACCGCTTCGCGGTCGTCATGCCCTCCGAGATGGACGAGGCGGCGATGTTCGGCGAAGGATTGCGCGAAGGCGTCACCCGCCTGTCTACCGCCAACGTCGATGCGCGGTTCCGCTTGTCGATCAGCCTCGGTGTCACGCCGTTCAACGCTCCTGATGGCGACATCGGCCGCTCGCTTGCGGAAGCCGAATCCGCGTGCAAGGCCGCCAAGGATCGTGGCCGCAATCGCCTGGAGACTTTCCAGGAAAATGACGTCAGCATCATCCGCCGCTTCACCGACATCAACGTCGCGACCGACGTGCGCGCCGCGCTGGCGGAAAACCGGCTGCGTCTCGAAGCGCAGATGATCCTGCCGTTCGTCGACGACGGGCACGCGAAGCCGCATTACGAACTGTTGTTGCGCATGCTCGATCCGGACGGCAACAGCATCGGACCGGATCGTTTCCTTTCCGCGGCGCTGCGTTACCAGATGATGCCGACCATCGATCGCTGGGTCATTTCGACGGTGATCGACCTGCTGCGTCCGCGCCGCGAGCTGCTGGCCCGGGCGCCGGTCACCTTCACGATCAACTTCTCCGGCCAGTCGCTCACCGACGAGGAATTCCCCGACTACGTGATCCGCAGCATCGAAAACAGCCGCATAAACCCGGCCGTGTTCTGCTTCGAGCTCACCGAAAGCGCCGCGGTCGCGAGCATGAAAGATGCGGAAGCGCTGATGTCGCGGTTGCGCAAGCTCGGTTGCGGGGTCGCGCTCGACGATTTCGGGACCGGCCTGTCATCGCTTTCCTACCTGCGCGCAATGCCGGTCTCGATGCTCAAGATCGACGGCAGTTTCGTGCGCGACATCCTGCGCGACGAACGCGCCGAATCGATGGTGCGCGCCATCGCGCAACTCGCGCGCGCCATGAACATCACTACGGTCGCCGAGTACGTCGAGACCGAGGAGATCCGCGCGCGCGTGCGCGCACTCGGTGTCGACTACGGCCAGGGTTTCGCCATTGCCCGCCCCGTGCCGGTGGGCGAAGTCCTCGACGTTTTACCGGTGCTCGCCGCCGCGACTCCCGGGGCATTCCTGTTCGACGAACCCGCGCGGGACGCGGGCTGACCTGCCTCGAACCCGCGGTCACCGTCCGCTTCCCGATCTGCGGTAGGATTTGCGCCCATGAAGCTGCTGCTCATCGGGATCGTGATCGGCATCGTGATTGCCGCTGGCGGTGCGGTATTCGCGCACCGTGAGCCTGTTGCCGCGTCCGCCACCGCGGCGGCGCCCGTTGAGCCGCGTCCGGCCAATGCGCTCGCCGACAATGAAACCGCGCAGCTCAACGAGGTCGTGGAGCGCGTGCAGCGCGAGTACGTGCAGGACATTTCGCGATCCGATCTCCTCGACGCGGCGATGCGCGGCGTGTTGGGCGGCCTCGATCCCTATTCGTCCTATCTCGACGCCGAGGAGTACGCCGATTTGCGCGTCGCCACCGCCGGGACCTACGCGGGCATCGGCATCGAAGTTTCGACCGCGGATCGTGCGTTGCGGGTCGTGCGTCCGTTCCGCGATTCGCCGGCCGCGGCGGCCGGCATCCGCAGCGGCGACATGATCTCCGCGATCGACGGGGAACCGGTTGGCGCCGATCTCGACGGGGCGATGTCGCGCATGCGCGGCCCGCGCGGTTCGTTCGTGAAACTCGCCGTGATGCGGACCGGATCGGTGCTGCCGCTGGAATTCACCGTCCAGCGCGCGCAGGTGGACGTGCACAGCGTGGTGATCATCCCGCTCGACGGCGGCTACCTGTACGCGCGCATCACCAATTTCAGCGAGACCACGGGCGAAGACTTCGCCGCGAGCGTCGCCCGCGCGCGGCGCGACCTGCCCGCAAAACCGCGCGGCGTAGTACTCGACCTGCGCAACAATCCCGGCGGCGTGCTGGAATCGGCCGTGGAAGTTGCCGACCAGTTGCTCGAGGAAGGCGTGATCGTGAGCGCCGACGGCCGCACGCCGGCGGCGCGTTTCAGCATGGCGGCGACGCCGGGCGATGTGTTCCCGGGAGTTCCCATTGTCGCGCTGGTGAACGGCGGCACTGCCTCGGCCGCTGAAATCCTGGCCGGCGCGCTGCAGGATCACCGGCGCGCAACCTTGTTAGGGCGGCGCACCTTCGGCAAGGGTTCGGTGCAGACGGTGATTCCACTCTCGCAGGGCCGCGCGATCAAGCTCACGACGTCGCGTTACCTGACGCCCTCGGGCCGCTGGATCCAGGGCAGCGGGATCCAGCCGGACCAGGTATTCGATGACGTGGATGGCGCGCCAGTCGATTTCGACGACGCGCGCGCGAGGCAGACACTGGCCACTCGCGACCCGGCGGTGCACGCCGCGCTCGAATTGCTCGCCGGACGCAAGTTGCGGCCGGCGGCACGCGGGCTCACCGCGAGCAGCGATTCCGCGGGCCAACGGCCCGCGGCGATCCGCAAGTAAGCGCCGCATGGAGTTGCTGCACTGGTTCGTCGATTTCATCCTGCATCTCGATTCGCACCTCGTCGAGTTGCTGCGCAACTACGGCTTCTGGATCTACCTCATCCTGTTCCTGATCGTCTTCGCGGAGACGGGGCTCGTGGTCACGCCGTTCCTGCCGGGCGATTCGCTGCTGTTCGCGGCCGGCGCGCTCGCCGCGGTCGACACCAGCGGCACGTTGTCGGCGCCGTTGCTTTCGCTGCTGCTCATCGTCGCGGCGATCGCCGGCAATACGACTAACTATCACATCGGCAGGTGGATAGGGCCGCCGGCCTTCAGCGGGCGCATTCGCTTCCTCAAGGTGGAATACCTGCAGCGCACCGAGGCGTTTTTCGTCAAGTACGGCCCGATGACCATCGTGTTGTCGCGGTTCCTGCCGATCCTGCGCACCTGCGCGCCGTTCGTCGCGGGTGTCGCGCGCATGCCGTACGCGCGCTTCCAGGGATACAACTTCGCCGGCGGCATCGCCTGGGTGCTGTCGTTCGTCTGGCTGGGGTACTTTTTCGGCAACCTCCCCTTCATCAAGGAGAACTTCGGCCTGGTGACCATCGGCATCATCGTGGTGTCGATGATCCCCGTGGTCGTGATGGCCCTGCGAAAGTGAGCGCCGCCTACCGCAGCTTCGCGCACCGGGTCGCCATCGATGCGTCCGTGGAACGGGCGTGGCGCGCGTTCACCGACAGCCGGCTGCTCGCGCAATGGTGCGCCGAGAATGCGCTCATCACGCCGCGGGAACGGGGCCGGCTGCACGTCATGTTCGGCGGCGGGGTAGAGCTCGACGCCACCATCGATGTGCTCGTGACCGCGCAGCGCCTGCGCCTGATCCTGTTGCCGACCCCGGGCATGCCCACCGCGGACGCCGTCATCGTCGAGGATTTCCTGTTCGAACGGCTGTCGCCCACGGAGACCGCGGTGCGCCTGATGAGCAGCGGAGTGCCTGCCGCGCAGGGCTGGGTAACGTACTATCTGCAGAAGCGCCGCCACTGGGAGCTGGCGCTGACCCGACTCAAGGTGTTTCTCGAGAAGGGTCTCGACGAGCAACGGCCAACACCGAGGTATTGAGCCATGGCGGGATTCATTCTGCGCGGACTGATCGCCGCGCTCGGACTCTGGGCGGCCACCGAGCTGTTCAAAGGTTTCAACATCGACTCTCCGTTGACCCTGGTCATCGCCGGACTGTTGTTAGGCGTGGTCAACGCCATCGTGCGGCCCTTCGCGCTGTTGCTGTCGTTGCCGGCGTTGTTGCTCACGCTCGGACTCTTCCTGCTGGTGGTCAATGCCGCGATGCTGGGCCTGGTCGCACTCATGCTGCCCGGCTTCCGGATCGACGGCTTCTGGACCGCCGTCGGCGGCGCGCTGGTCGTCAGCATCGTGAGCTGGATCGGCTCATGGTTGATCGGCGCGCGCGGCCGTGTCGAGGTCATGCACTCGCGGCGTCGCGACTGACCGCACCGACCGGCTGACGATTTCATGGAGGCCTTCGACGGGATCTTCGATCCGGCCGTCTCATCGATCGCGGTCGCGCTCGGAGTCGGCATGCTGGTCGGCGTCGAACGCGAGCGGCGCAAGGGTGAAGGCCCCGGGCGCGCGGCAGCCGGCGTGCGCACTTTCACGATCACCGCGCTGCTCGCGGCGCTGGCCACCCTCAGCCAAAGCAACCTGCTGCTCGGCGCCGCGGCGCTCGGCGTCGTCGCACTCGCCGTCGCCGCGTACCTGCGGACGCATCGCGATGATCCGGGCCTGACTACCGAGGTGGCGCTGATCGCGACCTTCGTGATCGGCGCGCTCGCGGTCACGCGGCCCATGCTGGCCGCCGCCGCCGGAGTGTTGCTCGCGTTGCTGCTGTACGCGCGCGAGACCCTCGGCAGCTTCGCGCGCCAGGAGCTGTCCGCTCAGGAACTGCTCGATGCGCTGCTGCTCGCCGCCGCGGCGCTGATCGTGTTGCCGATCCTGCCGGATGAGCCGATCGATCCGTGGAATGCCATCAGCCTGAAACTGGTGTGGCGGGTGACGGTGCTGATCATGCTGGTCAACGCGGCGGGATACGTCGCGCAGCGGCTCATCGGCGCGAAATACGGGTTACCGGTCTCCGGGCTGGTCGGCGGATTCGTGTCGAGCTCGGTGGTGATCGCAGCGATGGGCGAGCGCGCCCGTCAACATCCCGAGACCTTGCGCGCGGCAGTGGCGGGCGCGGCATTGTCGTCGGTCGCGACCGTGGGGCAGCTCGTGCTGGTCTTGTGGGTGGCGAATCCGCCGTTGCTGATGTCGATGTGGATGCCGCTCGCCGCGATGGCGGCCGCGAGCGTGGCCGCGGGCCTGTGGTTCACGTGGCACTCGGCGACGAACGACATCGAATCGCGCGCGCTCCCGGGCCGCGCCTTCAACTTGCGCATGGCGCTGATATTCGCAGGCGTGTTCTGCGCCCTCGGCATCCTCGTGGTCGCGTTGCAGAAAGCGTTCGGCGCGGGTGGCGCATTGACGGCGTCGGTCATCGGTGGATTCCTCGATGCGCACTCGACGTCGGCCTCCATCGCGGGCCTTTCGGCGCGCTCGCTCGTGACGCCGGATCTCGCGATTCAGGGCATCGGGCTCGTGATCACCGCGAACATCGTGACCAAGCTGGTGCTCGCGCGCGTCGGCGGCCGGCAGTATTTCCTCCGCCTCGCGCCCAGCCTCGCCATCATCGCCGCCGCGTGGTGGGCGGGGTGGTGGCTCGGTGGCGCCGGGCAGGGATTCACGGGATGAGGGGATCGAGGCGGTAATCGCTGCTAGCCCGTCGCGGCACCACCTGTTTCAGCCCGCGGTCGATGGCTCCTTCTGCTCGTCCTCGCCGAGACGTTTCACATCCTTCTGCGGCCAGCTCACGAGCGCCACGCCCGCGAACAGGATCGCCATGCCGACGAGCTGGTTCACGCCCAGATGTTCCCCGAGGAACCACCAGCCGAGCACCGCCGCGATGGCGGGATTCACGTAGCTGTAAGTACCGACCAGCGCGGGCGTGGTGTTTTTGGCGAGCCATGCATACGCGGTGTACGCGAGACAGGAGCTGGCGAGCGTCAGATACGCCATCGCGATCAGTCCCGGCTTCGACCACTCCCAGCGCGCGCCTTCGCCGATCGCAAAGCCCAGCATCGTCAGCATCGTGCCGCCGAGAAACATCTGGATCGCGGTGAACGACAACACGTCGAGTTTCGAATGCGCGTTGCGGATGTACACGGTCGACGCCGACCAGCTGAACACCGCGACCAGGATCAGCATCTGCATCCCGAAGTGACTGCTCGCGAACGAACCACGCGGCCAGATGATCAGCGCGGCGCCGGCGAACCCGATGACCAGCCCGATCACCGTGCGGCGATCGAGCGCATGCGCGCGGCGACCGCGCGTGGCGAGCAGCGCGATCCACAACGCGGCGGACGCGTTGAGAATCGCGGTCTGATTCGACGCCACGTACTGCATCGCCCAGTTCGTGCAGCCGTTGGCGATGAACACGTTGCCGATCGCGACGACGAACATGTGTTTCCATTCCGTCGCGTCGAGATCGAAGCGCCGGCCGAGCGCGAGCGCCGTGACGCCGAGCAATACGCCTGCGCACATGAAACGGATGCCACCGAACAGGATCGGCGGCAGCACGTGCACGCCGATGCTCGCCACCAGGTAGGTAGAGCCCCAGACCAGGTAGACGATCGCGAAACAGGTGATGAGCTTCGCGCGTTGCGAAGTGTCCGTGGACATCTGAGGCGGTACCGGGAAGGGAATGCCGGGAGAAGCGAGAAGTGACGCGCCTCGTGGCACATCCCTTCCCGCGATCTATCCTAACGCACGACAAGGCTCCGCCAGCGGGCCACTTTCTCCCGGGAATCCCTTCCCGGCACCGTCCTCTCGGCGCCGCCCTGTCAACTCTGCGCGGCAGCGCCCTTCCGGCCGACCTTGTACATCCAGACGACGACCGCGCCGAGCAGCATGAGGCCCACCCACTCGCCGAGCGACCCGCCGATCTGCATGCCCGACGGCAGCGCGAAGACCTCGCGGTCCTTGGAGAAGTAGATGGCGAAGCCGATCAGGATGCCCATCAGCGCTTCACCCGTGATCAGGCCGGCCGCGAACAACATGCCCTTGCGATTGCGCCGCTCGGTTTCCTCCTCCGAGAGGCCCTTGCCGAAGGTGCGCGTCACGAGATAGTTGAGCAGGCCGCCGATGAAGATCGGCACCATGGTCTCGAGCGGCAGATAGATGCCGATCGCCGCGGCCAGCACCGGCACTCGGAACGGCGCGTTCTTCGCCTTCAGGATCTGGTCGAAGACGATGACCGCGACGCCGATCAACGCACCGATGGCGATCATGGTCCACGGCAGTTCGCCGCCGAAGATGCCCTTCGCGATCGAGGCCATCAGGTTGGCCTGCGCTGCTTCGAGCGACTGCGGGTGTTCGGCCGTACGCGGTCCGATGCCGTAGCTCACGGCGAGCACGTTGAGGGTCGGGGCCATGATCGCCGCGCAGGAGATCGCGCCGATCGCGAGCATCACCTGCTGGCGCCACGGCGTCGCGCCGACGATGTAACCGGCCTTGAGATCCTGCAGGTTGTCGCCCGCGATGCAGGCCGCGCAGCAGACCACCGCGCCGATCATCACCGCCGCGACCGGACCGATCGACGAGTCCTTGCCGAGGAAGGCCGCCAGCACCAGCGCGGCGAACAGGATGGTCGCGATCGTGATGCCGGACACCGGATTGTTGGACGAGCCGACGAGGCCGGCCATGTACCCCGACACCGAGCAGAACAGGAAGCCGGCGATGATCATGATCACCGACATCGTCAGTGCGACGCCGATGCTGCCGCCGACCGAAAGACCGCTGTTCTTGAGGATCCACCAGTAGAGGACCGAGAGCGGAATGGTGAACAGCACGGTGCCGAGCATCACCCATTTCATCGGCAGGTCGCGCTCGGTGTGCGCGATCAACGCGTTCGAGCCGGCGCGCGCCGCGGCGAGGCCGCTCTTGACGCCCGAGACGATCGAACCACGCAGGGTGATCAATGCCCACAGGCCGCCGACCAGCATCGCGCCGACGCCGAGGAAGCGGATCTGCGCGCCGCGCAGGATCTGCGCAGTGACTTCCGCGCAATCGGCGCCCGACAGTCCCTGGCAGGCCTGCGCCACGGTCGCGGAGAGCTGCGGATTGTCCGGCAGGAAATACGCGTTGTAGAGCGGAATCGCGATGTTGAACGACAGCAAACTACCCGACACCACCACGGCGCCGATGTTGAGCCCGACGATGTAGCCGACGCCGAGCAGCGCGGGCGAAAGGTTGGTGCCCATGTAGCCGAGGTACTTGCCGACGAAGCCACTGGCGAGCGAGCTGTCCGGAATGAGCCGCAGGCCGCTGGCCGTGAACAGCTTGCCGATCGCGCCACCGAGCGACGCGATGCCCAGCACCGCGAGACCCGCCGCGGGATTTTCGCCGGCCTTGAGCACCTCGGCCGCGGCCTTGCCTTCGGGGAAGGTCATCTTCTGATCCACGATCAGCGAGCGGCGCAGCGGCACCGAGAACAACACACCTAACAACCCGCCGAGGCCCGCGATCGCCAGTACCCACATGTACTTGAAGTCGACCCAGTAGTTCATGATCACGAGCGCGGGCACGGTGAAGATCACGCCCGATGCGATGGACGTGCCCGCGGAAGCGCCGGTCTGAACGATGTTGTTCTCGAGGATGCCGCCGCCGCCGAGCGCGCGCAGTACGGCCATCGAGACCACCGCCGCCGGAATCGCCGAGGCGATGGTCATGCCGGCGAACAAACCCAGGTAGGTGTTCGCCGCGGCGAGGATCACCGCGAGCACGATGGCGAGGATGATGGCCCGCGCGGTGAGCTGCGGCGCGGTTGCGTCGTTCGTATTCATCTGATCACCCCTGGCTGTGGCGGCTTACCAGCCGCACTTCTGGTCTTTGTTCTGTTCTTCCAGCCAGCCTTCGAGCGGCTTGAAGTAGTCGATGATCGCGGAGGCATCCATCTCGCGCGTGCCCGTGAGTTTCTGCAGCGTATCCGGCCAGGGCTGGCTCGCGCCCAGCGCCAGCATCTCGCCGTAGCGGCGGCCCGCCTCGGTGCTGCCAAAGATCGAACATTCGTTCAGCGGACCCTTGTGACCCGAAGCATCACACAGCGCCTTGTGGAGCTGGAACTGCAGGATGAACGACAGGAAATAACGCGTGTACGGCGTGTTGCCCGGGATGTGGTACTTCGCGCCCGGATCGAAATCCTCTTCGCTGCGCGCCACCGGCGGCACGATGCCCTGGTACTTCTCGCGCAGTTCCCACCAGGCCTTGTTGTAGTCGGCGGGTTTGATCTTTCCGCTGAACACACCCCAGCGCCATTCGTCGATGAGCTTGCCGAACGGCAGGAAGGCGATCTTTTCGAGCGCCATCTTCATCTGCTGGTTGATGACGGCTTCCTTCGAGGGGATCACGTCGCCGACCAGGCCGAGCTTGCGTAGATAGGCGGGGGTGACCGAGAGGTTCACCGCGTCGCCGATGGCTTCGTGGAAGCCGTCATGCGCGCCGTCCTGGAACAGCTGCGGCTGATCCTTGTACCAGATGTAGTAATAGACATGACCCAGCTCGTGATAGACCGTGAACAGGTCTTCTTCGAGCGGACGGATGCACATCTTGATGCGCACGTCGTCCTTGTCGTCCATGTCCCAGGCGCTGGCGTGGCAAACCACTTCGCGATCGCGCGGACGCGTGAGCATCGAGCGCTCCCAGAACGTCTGTGGCAACGCCGGGAAGCCGATCGAAGTGTAGAAATTCTCGGCCGACTTCGTGATCTTCACCGCATCCCACTTCTGCGCCTGAAGCTGGCGATCCGCGGACTCGATGCTCGCGGCCGGGTAGGGCTTGAGCAGGTCGTCGTAGATGCGGTTCCACTGCTGGGCCCACATGTTGCCGAACAATTGCGCCGGGATGGGTTTGCCTTCGGGGACTTTATCCTTGCCGTAGCGCTGTGCGAGCCGCTTGCGCGCGTAGCAGTGCAGCCCTTCGTACAGCGGCTTCACCTGTTCGTACAACCGGGTGGCTTCCTTCTGGAACGCATCGGCATCCATGTCGTAACGCGAGCGCCACAACACGCCGACGTCATCGAAGCCGAGCTCGCGCGCGCCTTCGTTGGCGAGCTCCACGAAGCGCTGGTACTTCGGACGCATCGGGCGGGCGATCGAGTGCCAGCCCGCCCACGCTTCGGTCAGCGCGTCGAAATTGCGGCTGGTCGCGATGATTTCACCGAGTTCGTCGAGGTTCTTGCAGCCTTCGCCCTTGGCGTCTTTTCCATCCGGGCAATACTTGCCTTCGCCATACATCGCCTCGAGCGAAGTCGAAATCCCGGCGAGCTCGGCCCGTTTGACCGGGTCGCTGGGCGCCGGCGCGCTCACGCCGAGCTTGATGAGTCTCAGCGAACGCTCGACCTTGGGATCGAGTTTCTCGCCATCGTAAGCCTTGGCTTCACCGGCCTTGCGGCTGAAGAACTCCATGTTGCGTTCCGTCGCGCGCGCATTCAGGTACTGCGTGTCGGCCGTGATGTAGGTGGCCTGGGTGAAACCTGCGGCGCTGCCTTCGCGATTGATGCCGACGAGGTCGGTGTTCACTTCCTCGATGAACTGCGCCGCATCGACGTGGCCCGCCGGAGGCGGACGTTTGGCCGGGCAACCGGTGAGCAGGCAGGTCGCGGATATCGTGGTGGCAAGGGCGGCAATGCCGGCCCGCCCGCGCAGGTAGTTAGTGGCGCTCATTTGTGGTCTCCGATCCAGCTGCGCAGGCCGCGCGAAATGAGAAGGATGAACACGCCGGCGCCGCCGCCGACCAACGCCATCTGCAGGAATTGGCCGGGCAGATCCGCGGCCTGGGAAGATCCCACGTGACCGCCGAGCAGCCCCGCGATCAGATTGCCGATCGCGGAACCCAGGAACCAGATGCCCATCATCTGCCCGACGAACTTCGGCGGCGAGAGTTTGGTGACGTTCGAGAGTCCGACCGGCGAGAGACACAACTCGCCGAACGTGTGGATGAGGTACGCGAGCAACAGCCAGCTCGGTCCGACCTTGCCGCCGCTGGACACCACGAGCTCGGCCGCCCACATCATGACGAGGAAGCCGACGCCGAGGAAAACCAGGCCGACGCCCATTTTCGCGGGCGCCGACGGGTCGAGATTGCGCGCGCCGAGCGCCACCCAGATCCACGCGAAGAACGGCGCGAACAGAATGATGCACAGCGGATTTGCCGACTGGTACCAGGACGCCGGGTGAACGCCATCGGGGAACAAGCCGCCCAGCCAGGATCGATCGGTGTAGTTCTGCGCGAACAGGTTGAACGTGGTTGCCTGTTGCTCGAAGCCGCCCCAGAAGATCACCGCGCACAGGAAGAAAATCGCGATGACGCCAACGCGTTTGCGTTCGGCGGCGCTGAGTCCGGCGAACAGCAGCACGTAACCGAAGAAGAAAACCGCGAGCGCGAACATGGCCGTGCCGAACCACTGCGCCAGTTCGCCGATGGGCACCGGGCTGCCGCGGAAGAACATCCACGCGGTCACCGCGGCGAGCACGGCGCTACCGCCCCAGACCAGCTGCCAGCGACGCTTCTGCTCGGCGGGCTGGGCATTCGTCGGCGGGTGACCCGCGTCTCCGAGCCAGTGGCGGGAGAAACGGAACAGCACCACACCTAACAACATGAAGAGGCCGCAGCAGAAGAATCCGCCGCGCCAGTTCCAGGCCTCGCCGATCGTGCCGGCGATCAGCGGCGAGGTGAACGCGCCGAGATTGATGCCCATGTAGAAGATCGAGAAACCCGCGTCGCGGCGCGCACCCGGCTGGCCTTCATAAAGCGAACCGACCATGGCCGAAATGTTCGGCTTGAGCAGACCGACGCCGACGACGATGACCGCGAGTCCGAGATAGAACACCGGTGCCGAGGCGGGGATCGCGAGGATGAAGTTGCCGGCCGCGATGATGAGGCCGCCCCAGAAAACGGCATTGCGCTGGCCGATCAGGCGGTCGGCGATCCAGCCTCCCGGTACGCAGCCGAGATAAACGGCGCCGGTGTACAAGCCGTAGACGGCGCCGGCGGTTCCCGCATCGATACCGAAGCCCGGGTTCGCGCCGCTCGTCGCGGCGACCAGGAACAACACGAGCAGCGCCCGCATGCCGTAGTAAGTGAATCGCTCGAAGAACTCCGTGCCGAACAGGGTCACCAGTCCCATGGGGTGGCCCAGAAACTTTCTCGCAGGATAGGACGACGCGTGCGCCGCCACGGTGGGATCGTTCATCTCGTTTTGCCCCAGATTTTTGTGGGCGCTGCTGCGCCGCGTTGGGGCCGAGTCTGACCCAACGGCGAGGGGGCCAGCAAGGCAATGACAGTGTGAAACGCCGTTCCCGTAGGGATTTTCTCGGCTAACACGGGCGCGCGACCGCGCGGCCGGGGTCAGGCTTCCGCTTTCTCGTCCTCGGCCGCCTGTGCGTCGCGACGCATCTTCTGCATGACGCGCGCCATCACGAGGCCGCCTTCGTACAGCAGGTACATCGGCACGGCCATGATGATCTGTGAAATGGCGTCCGGCGGGGTCAGGAACGCGGCGACGATGAAGATGCCGATAAGCACATAACCGCGGTTCTCGCCGAGTTTCTCCACTTTCACGAGTCCCGTGAGCACCAGCAGCACCACCGCGATCGGCACTTCGAAGGCGATGCCGAACGCGAAGAACATCGTGAGCACGAAATCGAGATAACTCGTGATGTCAGGCGCGTAGGTGACGCCGCCCGGGGTCGTGCCGATCAGGAACGGGAACATCACCGGGAATACGACGAAGTAGGCGAACAACACGCCGCCGTAGAACAGCAGGACGGAGGACACCAGCAGCGGCACGGCGAAGCGTTTCTCACGCCGGTACAGGCCCGGCGCGACGAATGCCCAGATCTGGTACAGCACGACGGGCATGGCGATCACCAGCGAAACGTAGAACGCGACCTTGAAAGGGGTCATGAACGGCGCGACGACGCTGGTCGCGAGCAGCGTGCTGCCCTCGGGTAGTTTGTCGATGAGCGGCTGCGCGATCAGCGTGAACAGCTCGTTGGCGTACAACGCGCACGGAATGAATGCAATGAACAACGCGAGCATCGCCTTCATGAGCCGGTTGCGCAGCTCGAGCAGGTGCGACATCAGCGTGCCTTCGGCGAGCAGTTCTTCCTTCTTTTCCTCGCTCACGGCTTCTGCTCTGGGTCAGGCGGCGGTGTAGTTAGATCGAGCTGCGCCTGCGCGCCGGGCGCGCTGGAGGCGTCCGGTTCCTGCGCCGTCGCGCGCTGCGAGGAGTGCATGTGGTGATCGGGTGGATAGAACTCTTCTTCGACGTGCGCGGTGACGTCCGGCGCCGGAGCCGGTGGCGCGGGCGGCGTCGGCTCGGCGGTCTGCGGCGCGGGCCGCGGTTCGAGCGAGGTGTCGATCCCCGGATCGAGGTTCACCTTGGTCTCGAGGTTGTGTGCTTCTTCCTCGAGCTGCTCGCGGAACTGGCGCGCCATGGCGCGCGCGCGGCCGACCCAGCGGCCGATCTGTTGCGCGAGTTTGGGCAGCTTCTCCGGCCCGAGCACGATGAGCGCGAGCGCGAAGATCAGCAGAAGTTCGGTGAAACCAACTTCGAACATGGACGTTTTCCGCCGCGCGGGGCGGTGTCAGGATCGCAAAGCGGTCAGGATGCGACGCCGGGCGTCACGCCTTGTGCTCGCTCTTCTCCGCGTTCGGGGTTTTCGCGGAATCGAACTCGGCATCGGCCTTGAGCTGTTTGACGGACTCCTCGGCGTCGCCGTCATTCATCGACTTCTTGAAGCCGCGTACGGCGGAACCCAGGTCGGAGCCGATCGTCTTGAGCTTCTTGGCCCCGAAGATGAGCAACACGACGACCAGGATGACGATCAGTTCTTTGAATCCTATGGGGCCCATGATCCGCTCCTGAATCGAATACAGAAAGTGCCGGGATGATAAGTCAACAGAGGCGACAAGCCTAAGAAAGTTCGCCCCGTCCGAGACTCCCATCACGCACGGCCGGCGTGTGTTAAGTCGTTGTCATACTTGCGGAACTCGCCTTTGTCGGGCTCATTCCCTGGGGGGAATGCGCAGCCAGAATGTCACCGGGCCGTCATTCACGAGCCCGACCTGCATGTGCGCCCCGAATTGGCCCGCGGAGACATCCTTGTGGCGGGCTTGCACGAGCGTCAGCACCTCCATGAACAGGGCGCGAGCGCGATCCGGATCCTCCGCGGAACTGAACCCCGGACGAGTGCCCTTGTGAGTATCGGCCGCGAGCGTGAATTGCGGCACCAACAAGAGGCCGCCGCCGATATCGCGCAATGAAAGGTTCATCCGGCCGTCATCGTCCTCGAAGATCCGGTATGTGAGGACGCGCTCCAGCAGCCGTTCGCCCTGCGCGAGCTCGTCTCCGCGTTCGATTCCGATCAGCGCGAGAATGCCGCGACCGATCTCGCCGACAGTGCGCGATTCGACCGTCACCGAGGCCCGGCTCACCCTTTGAATCAGTGCAATCACTGCCGCGATTGTGCCCGGTGGCAATTGCGCGCCCAAGTCCTTAATATCGCGGCCTGTTTTTGCGAGCCCCGGGATCTTCTCAAGTCATGGCATCACGTCGGTCGTTGGTTTCCTCGTCAGTTCTCGTTGCCGTTCTCGCTACCGCCATGGGGGCGCCGCTCGCCGCCCAGGCCCAGACCCCCGGGGTCGCCGGTGACGCCAAGCGCGGCCAGGAGCTCGCTTACACCTGCAATGGCTGCCATGCCATCGCTAACTACAAGAACGTGTACCCGACTTACTCGGTGCCCAAGCTGCGCGGCCAGCGCCCCGAATACCTCGTCGCGGCGCTCAAGGAATACAAGAGCGGCGAACGCTCGCACGGCACGATGCACGCGCACGCTGTCTCGATGAGCGAGCAGGACATGGCCGACATTGCCGTGTACCTCGCTGGCCCGAAGGTGCTGACCGAATCGAAGAGCGACGTGCCCGCGAAGGACCGCCCGAAGGCGAGCGAAACCTGCGTGCCGTGCCATGGCACCAACGGCGTGGGCATCGACCCGACTTTCCCGACCATCGCCGGCCAGCACCGCGACTACATCGCGCGCGCGCTCACCGACTACAAGAAGGGCGGACGCAAGAACGCGATCATGCAGATGCCCGCGTCGACTCTCACGCCGAAGGACGTCGAGGAACTGGCGGCCTGGTACTCCTCGCGGACGCCCGGCCTCGAGACCGTGCGCAAGAACCAGTTGGCGACGAACTAACTATTCGCCGCCGCCATCACTTGGCGGCGAGCTGTTTTTCGAGAAACGACACGATCGTCTTCTGGTAGAAGTCGCGGTTCGCCTTCTTCTTGAATCCGTGGCCCTCGTCCTTCGCGGCGAGGTACCAGACCTCACCGCCGCGCGCGCGGATCTTCGCCACCATCTGCTGTGATTCCGTGGCCGGCACGCGCGGGTCGTTCAGACCCTGCACGACCAGCAGCGGCCGGGAAATGCGCGCGGCATTCGTCAGCGGCGAAATCCTCTGCAGGTACTTGCGCATGCCCGGCAGGCGTTCATCGCCGTATTCGGGTCTACGCTGGTTGCGCCGGTACGCGGACGTGCTCTCGAGGAAGGTCACGAAGTTCGAGATGCCGACCACGTCGATGCCGCCGCGCAGCCGCTCGCTGAAATTCACCATCGCGGCGAGTGACATGTATCCCCCGTATGAGCCGCCCGCGACGAACACGCGCTTCGCGTCGAGATCGCGCTGGGCGCCTATCCACACGAGCAACGCGCCGATGTCCTTGACCGCGTCCTCGCGGTTCTCGCCGTTGTCCAGATTCAGGAATGTCTTGCCGTAGCCGGATGAGCCGCGCACGTTCGGCGTTATCACGACGAAACCCATCTCGCGCACCAGGAACTGCGTGAACGTGTTGAAGCCGGGTATCGCCTGCGACTCGGGCCCGCCATGGAATTCGATGAACACGGGATGCGGACCCGGCGTGCGCGGTCGGTAGACGAAAGCCGGAATGCGCCGCTGCCCGCCATTGGCCCGGTCGAAGGTCGGGAAGCGCACGAGTTCCGCCGGCACGAATTGCAGGGGATCGATCTGTCCCGGCTCGCTGCGCGTGTAACGCGCGATTGAGTTCGCCGCCGTATCCACCACGAACACGTCGCGCGGCGACTGAGGACTTTCCAGCGACAACGCGAGGTGGTTGCCGGCGCGATCGAACCCGATGCGGCCGATGCGCCCATCCGGCAGTGGCGGCAGGCTTTCCGAGCGCCGCGCGAGATTCATGATGGTGAGCTTGCTCACGCCGTCGACGTTCGCCACCCACGCGAGGAAACGGCCATCGTCGGTGACCGCGAACGTTTCGATGTCCCAGGGGATGTGACCCGTGAGGTTCTCGACGGCGCCCGTCGCGAGATCGACCTTTTTCAACTGCTCGAATTCGCCGCCACGGTTCGTGATCAGGTAGACGCCGCGGCCATCCGGCGTGAAGCGGGCCTGCGAGACACTCGCGGTCTCGGGTCCCTCGCTGACCGGCGTGAGCGCCGCGCTCGCGACGTCCATCACGAACAGGTGCGACTCGTTGGCCGAGACGAAGTTGTTGATGAGTAGTTTGCTGTCGTCGGGCGACCAGTCCTGCACCGACCAGTTCTTCTGGAACCCGTTGAATACCAGGCGTGGCGCCACGATGCCCGAGGGTTCGGCGATGTAGAGGTCGTAACTCACGCTGTCGCGGCCGGTGCCGTGAAACGCGACGCGGCGTCCGTCGCGGCTCCACGTGAGGCCGCCATTGAGGCCCTTGCCGTCGGTGATCATGCGCACGGCGCGGCTCGCCGCATCGTAGAAATAGACCTGCGCCATCTCGTTGCCGCCGGTGTCCTTGAGGAACACGAAGCCGGGTGCTCCGGGAGTGCGCGGCGCGCGCGCCGAGGTCACGGGCTCGCGGTAGAAGGTGAGCTGCTCGCGTGAACCGAGGGGCATCATCACGCGATGCAGTTGCTCCACGTCGCCGAAGCGCGTCGCGATCAGCAGCCCGCCGTCGGGCAGCCAGTCGACGAACGAAGCGCCGCGCGAATTCATGTAGTCATCGAGCCGCGCAGTCAGCGCGGAATCGACCGGCGGAATGTTGTCGAGCACGAGGTTGCCGCGTTCTTCGACGGCCGCGAACGAGACAGCGCTCGCGAGCACCAGGACAAACGTCAGGAGAATTCTTTGTTTCATGCTGCTATGTTGCCGCAAGCCATGAATGCCGTCATGCCGCGCCTGACGCAATTCGCCGACGGCATCACCGCCGTCGACACGGAGTACGTGCGTCCCCAGATGGACGCGGCGCATATCGTCACGTCCCGCGGCCGCGCCGCGATCGTCGATACCGGACCTAACAGCGCCGTGCCGCTGATCCTCGCGGCGCTCGCACGTCTGGGGCTCGAGCCCGATTCGGTCGACACCCTGTTCCTCACCCATGTGCATCTCGATCACGCGGGCGGCGCGGGCGAACTCATGCGCGCGCTGCCGCGCGCCACCGCCGTGGTGCATCCGCGCGGCGCGCCGCACCTGATCGACCCGGAAAAGCTCATCGCCGGCACACGCGCGGTGTACGGCGCGGAGCTGTACGCGCGTCTCTATGGAGAGATCCTGCCGGTGCCGCGCGAGCGCCTGGTCATCGCGCAGGACTCCCAGCGATTCGACGTCGGCGGCCGGACCTTCGAGTGTGTGCACACACCCGGGCATGCGCTGCACCACCAGGCCATAGTCGATTACGGCATCGGCCAAGGCGCCCCGAACATATTCACCGGCGACACCTTCGGCGTTTCGTATCGCGAGTTCGATACCGCGCGCGGCGCGTGGATCATGCCCACCACGACTCCCACCCAGTTCGATCCACGTCAACTGAAAAGCTCCATCGACCGGCTCATGCAGTTCCGTCCGCGCCGCCTGTATCTCACGCATTACAGCGAGGTCGGCGATTGCCCGCGGCTCGCCAGCGACATGTTCGACGCCATCGACGCGTTCGTGGTCATCGCGCGCGCCGCCGGTCTCGGCAACGTGGCCCAGATCCGCGCCGGACTGCGCGATCTTTCGCATGAGTCGCTGCGCGCGCACGGCTGCACAATGCCACCGGAGCAGATAGACGCGATTCTCGGCAAGGATTTCGAACTCAACGCCGCCGGACTCGACTCGTGGCTGCAACGGGAGGCTGCCTGATGTACCTGTTCGTGAAGGCGCTGCACATCGTCAGCGTCGTGCTGTTCCTCGGCAACATCATCACCGGCGCTTTCTGGAAGGCGCACGCCGACCGCCGCGCGGATCTGCGTGGCCGCGCGCAGGCGCTCGACGGCATCATCAAGAGCGATCGCTGGTTCACGGTGCCCGGCGTCTTCCTGATCATCATCACCGGCGTGTGGCTGGCGCACCTCGGCAACCTGCCGTTGCTCGGCACATTCTGGATCGCCTGGTCGCTGGTGTTGTTCGGAATCTCCGGCATCGTGTTCGGATGGCAGGTGGGCCCGCTGCAGAAGAAGCTGCTCGCGAATGTCACGGCGGGACTCAACGGCGATTGGGACCAGGCCACCTACGAGCGCCTGTCACGCTCCTGGGCGATCTGGGGAGGGATCGCGTCGCTCGCGCCGCTGCTCGCGCTCTTTCTCATGGTCATGAAGCCGGTCATACGCGCCGCTAGTTAGGCAGGGCCCTTCCGCCGCTCCCGGAACCCGCGCCGGCGAAAGTTCTCCGGTGGCGGCGCCGCGCGAGCACTGGACAGACCGCACTACCCCCGGGAAATCGCCCGGCCGGCCTCCCGATTCGCCTGCGCGGACGACGCGGGTATGATCGCGCCCCATGCCAAGACTTCACGTTCCGCAGCCACCCACCCGGCCGGGCGACAAACCTGATTTCAGTTACGTGGAATTGTCTCCCGCCGGCGCCATCAACCGTCCCGACGTCAACGCGCGCGCGCGCGACATGGAAGATGTGTCCGTCGGCCTGGTGCGCGTCCTCGACGACAAACACGAAGCCGTCGGCCAATGGAATCCGCGCCTCGAAGACGAAGACCTGCAGGTCGGTCTGCGTCACATGTTGTTGACGCGGATCTTCGACGACCGCATGCAACGCACGCAGCGCCAGGGAAAGATCTCCTTCTATATGCGTTGTTACGGCGAAGAGGCCGTGGGCGTGGCGCAGGCCATGGCGCTGCAGCCCGGGGACATGTTGTTCCCGTCGTACCGGCAGCAGGGCATCTACATGGTGCGTGGCCGGCCGCTGGTCGATCTCATGTGCCAGCTGCTGTCGAACACCCGCGACATGTGCAAGGGACGCCAGCTCCCGGTGATGTATCACTGGAACGCGGGCCGCATCTTCTCGATCTCGGGCAACCTGACTACCCAGTTCCCGCAGGCGGTGGGTTGGGCGATGGCCGCGGCGATCCGCAATGAAGATCACATCGCCTGCACCTGGATAGGCGAGGGCTCGAGCGCCGAGGCGGATTTCCACCACGGCCTGCTGTTCGCATCGGTGTACCAGGTGCCGGTGATCATGAACATCGTCAACAACCAGTGGGCCATCTCCACATTCCAGGGTACGGCCGGCGGCGAACAACGTTCGTTCGCGGCGCGCGGCCCGGGTTACGGTGTCGCGGGCATCCGCGTCGACGGCAACGATTTTCTCGCGGTGTATGCGGTCACGCAGTGGGCCGCGCAGCGCGCGCGCACCGGCGGCGGGCCGACGCTCATCGAACTAGTGACCTACCGCGCCGCGGCTCATTCCACCAGCGACGATCCGACGCGATACCGGCCCAAGGACGACTACGCGCACTGGCCGCTCGGCGATCCGGTCGACCGGCTCAAGAATCATCTGATCGCGCGCGGCGAGTGGAGCGAGAAGCAGCACAAGGATCTCGCCGCCGAACTCGACGCGCAGGTTCAGGCCGCGTGGAAGGAAGCCGTGTCGTTCGGGGCGCTCAACGAAGGCCCGCGGCTCAACCGTCATCTCATGTTCGAGGACGTCTACAAGGAATTTCCGGAAAATCTGCGCCGGCAGAGCGAACAGCTCGCCGAGGAAATCAAGCTGAACGCCGAGCTCGGTCTCGCGGCGAAGGCTGAATAACCATGGCGCAAATGAACATGATCCAGGCCCTGAACTCCGCCATGGACGTCATGATGGCGCGGGATCCTTCCGTCGTCGTCATGGGAGAAGACGTCGGCTACTTCGGCGGCGTGTTCCGCGTCACCGACGGACTGCAGAGAAAATACGGCGAACACCGCGTGCTCGATTCGCCGATCTCCGAAGGCGGCATCGTCGCAACGGCCATCGGCATGGCGGTCAACGGCATCAAGCCGATCTGCGAAATCCAGTTCGCGGACTACATCTATCCGGCCGTGGACCAGATCGCGAGTGAACTCGCGCGCATCCGTTATCGCAGCGCGGGAGATTTCACCTCGCCGGTGGTGATCCGCGCACCCTGCGGTGGCGGCATCCGCGGCGGCCAGACGCATTCGCAGAGTCCGGAGGCCATCTTCACGCACATCTGCGGCGTGAAGGTCGTGATGCCGAGCAATCCTTACGACGCGAAGGGATTGCTCATCGCGGCGATCGAGGATGACGACCCGATCATCTTCTTCGAGCCGAAGCGCATCTACAACGGCCCGTTCGACGGCGACCCCAACAAGCCCGCCGTGCCGTGGAGCACGCATCCAAAAGGCGACGTGCCCGAGGGTCACTACAAAGTCCCGATCGGCAAGAGCGACATCGTGCGCGCCGGCGAACAGGTGACCATCGTCACCTACGGCACGATGGTGTACGTGTGCGAGGCCGCGGCGAAGAAACTCGGCATCGACGCGGAGATCATCGACGTGCGTACGATGTCGCCGCTCGACATCGATCCGATCTGTTCGTCCGTGAAGAAGACCGGGCGCTGCGTGGTCGCGCACGAGGCCACGCGTTTCTGCGGCTTCGGCGCGGAGCTCACCGCGAGCATCCAGGAAGAATGCTTCTGGTATCTCGAGGCGCCTATCCAGCGCGTCGCGGGTTGGGACACCCCATATCCGCACGCGTTCGAATGGGAGTATTTTCCCGGGCAGGCCCGCGTAGCGCTCGCGCTGCGCGAAGTCATGGGCCAATCGTGAGAGAGGACGCATGAGCCGCTACGTATTCAAAATGCCGGATCTCGGCGAAGGCACGGTTTCGGCGGAAGTCGTCGCATGGCACGTGAAGCCGGGCGATCTCGTGCAGGAAGACCAGGTCATGTGCGAAGTCATGACCGAAAAGGCCGCGGTCGAGATGCCCGCGCCGGTCACGGGCCGGATCCTTTCGATAACCGGGCAGCCGGGCGACATGGTCGCCGTCGGCGCTGAACTCGTCGTGTTTGACACCGATGCCACTTCGGCCGCCGCGGGAGACGCGCCCGCGGTGAAGACGCCGCCGCCCGCGCCCGAACCGGTGACCTACGGACGCCGCTCGAGTGACAAGGCCGAAAGCGAAAAAGCGCAAGTCGCCGCGGCGGCGAACGATTCATCCGCGAACGGCACGGGCGTCCATAAATCCGGCGGCCGGATCATGGCGTCGCCGGCGAGCCGCCGCCGCGCGGCCGAAGCCGGCCTCGATCTATCTACTGTTTCCGGCACGGGCCCAGCGGGGCGCATCGAGCCGGGCGACATCGATTCGGCGCTCGCGGCCGGGGGCGCGCGCGGCGCGCCGCCGTCGATGAACGCGCGCGCCAACGAAACACGCGCGCCGCGCAATGGCACCGAGGAAGTGAAGATCATCGGCCTGCGCCGCGTGATCGCCGAACGCCTCACCGAATCCGCGCGCAGCATTCCGCAGTATTCGTATGTCGAGGAATGCGACATCACGCGCCTCGAAGCGCTGCGCAAACACCTGAACGACCGCCGGCCGGCGGGCGCGCCGCCGCTCACGTTCCTGCCGTTCATCGTCGCCGGCATCGCGCGCGTGCTGGAAAAATTTCCCCAGTGCAATGCGCTGTACGACAGCGCGCGCGGCGTGCTCGTCAAACACAAGGCGGTGCACGTCGGCATCGCGACGCAGACTCCGCAGGGACTCAAGGTGCCGGTAGTGCGCAACGCCGAATCGCGCGCGCTGCATGACCTGGCCGCGGAGATCCGCCGCGTGTCCGAAGCCGCGCGCTCGAACAAGTCGGCGCGCGAGGAACTCACCGGCTCGACGATCACCGTGACGAGCCTCGGCAAGTTGGGCGGCGTCGCGTCGACACCGATGATCAACATGCCCGAGGTCGCGATCATCGGCATCAACAAGGCGATCGAGCGCCCCGTCGCCGTCGACGGCCAGATCGCGATCCGCCTGATGATGAATCTGTCCTCGTCGTTCGATCACCGCTTCGTCGACGGCTTCGATGCCGCCTCGATGATCCAGGCGCTGAAAGACCTGCTCGAGCAGCCGGCGACGATCTTCATTGACTGATCGCGTGATGCGATTGTTGTTCGCCCTGCTCGCGCTCGCACCCGGCGCGCGCGCCGCCGCGGCGGATGACACGGTCTTCCTCGAGCCGCACTTCGTCGAAGTCGACGTTGCGCGCAACGACGGCGAGTGGATAGCCGAGTACACCTTCGGCCGACCGGTCGACGCGTGGTTCTTTCCGCGTTCGTCGGTCACGCGCAAGGGCGAGCAGCCCTGGCGGCCGCAAAGCTGGGTCGTCGAAACGCCGGGGGTGCGCCTCGTGCGGCGCGGCCGCTACGACGTGCTCGCGCCTGCGCGCGGGGCAATGCCGCGAAAGGTGCGCCTGCGATTCCAGCCCTTCACGGCTGACCTGGCGGACGACTATTCGCCGGCGCTCGGTTTCACGGACGGCGGCATGGCGTTGTTCAGCGCGCAATTCGACGTGTTGCCGCTGCGTTCGTTGCGCGAGGCGGGTGAGTTGCCGAGCGATCTCAACAACTCCCTGTTCGCGGAGACGCACTTGAAGATGCGCTTCCACGACGGCGCAAGCGTGACCGAACACGACGGCGAGTCCGCGACCTACGCGTTGTTCGGGCCGACGAAGCGCGTCGAAACGCGCGCCGTCGTCACGGTGTTCGATCCGCAGCTGCCGAAGTGGATTCACGATTCGCTCGCGCAGTCGGTAGCCGATCTGCTCGCGCGTTATTCGGCGCAGCTCGGGCCTTTGCCGGACGGCAAACCAGTCGTGATGGTGGCGTGGGGCGGGCCGACACCCGGGATTGTCGGGCGCTCCGGTGGTGCACTGCGCGGCCAGATAGTCATGAAGTACGAAGGCTCGGGACTGCTCGAGGAAACGCCGGCGCAACGCGCGGAAGGGTTGTGGTTCGTCGCGCACGAGGCTGCGCATTTCTGGCTCGGTCAGACGGTCGGATACGACTACGCGCGCGAAGCCTGGATCACCGAGGGCGGCGCGGACCTGCTTGCCGTGCGCGCGATCGCGGCGCTCGACCCCGCGTATGACTGGCGCGCGGAACTCGACCGCGCGATTGGCGACTGCGTGGAGCTGTCGCGTCGCCGCGGCATTGCGGAGGCCCGCGAGCGCAACCAGCACCGCGCGTACTACGCCTGCGGCGTCGTGTTCGGACTCGTCGCCGAAGCGGCGAGCGGCGCGCCGTTTCACGCCTACGTCCGCCGCCTCGTCGACGAGAACCGCGCCGACCGTATTGTCTCGCGCGCCGACTGGTTCACCACGCTCGATGATGTGTCCCGCGACCCGACACTTTCGCGCGACATCGCGCGCCTGCTCGATCGCGGCAGCCCGGATCCCGCGGCCCTCATCGCCTCCCTCTTCGAGCGCGCCGGAGTGAAGCTGGCGGTACCGGGACGGGATTCCCGGGATTGAGTGTTGGAAGTCCCTTCCCGGCACCCGACTCGCGCCTAATACACCCGGAAGGGAGCCCTGTCTGGGACTGGCGACGGCGCCTCCTACAAGCAAATGTGCGCGGCTGCGCGGTCTCATTGCCCATGCGCTGGCAAAGTTCGGGCCACACCGGGGTCCGAACTCATGCACCAGCACAAAGCCACCACCAGCACCACCGCCTGTCTCTACTGCAAACCGATCCAGCTCGTATCACTCGGCGAAGCGCCGCCGGTGGCGAACTGGAAACGTCCCGTGCTGCTCATCGCGGGCATTGCGCTGACGATTTGCACGGTCATGGCGTTGCAGTTCGCGTGGGATCGCGCGGGCGCGACGTTTTTTGCCGCGGTGTCGGTGCTGCTCATGTTGCTGGCGTTGGTCGGCGTCGCCGTTTCCTTCCGGGGCTGCGACAACTGCGTCGCGCGTTTCCTGGGGCGCACGCTGTGAACGCCCGCCCGCGTGCCCGCCGGCACTCGTTGTGCGGCACGGCTCGCCGCCTGGCGAGCGAGGAATCCGCGCTGCGTAACGGCCTGCGCCCGCCTTGCCGCCAATCCGGCGCCTGGGCCTGCAACAAGGCGATCGACTGCTCGCGCAGAATGTCCGAACAGCGCCGATGAGTTAACGTTCGCGCCTCGATGGGCGCGACCTCCGACCAAACACCGTTCTGGGACGCCGCCGCCGAGGCCAAACGTTTCACGCATCCGCTCGATCACGGGCGTTTCACGACTCTCGTCGCGCGCGATGCGCGCATCCTCGACTACGGCTGCGGCCAGGGCCGTTTGTGCGGCGAACTCGCCGCGCAGGGCTTCACGGGGTTGCTCGGCGTCGATACCTCCGCGGAAATGATCCGGCTCGCGCGCGAGCGGAACCCTGGGGTCGAATTCACGCTGCTCGACGCCGCGCGTCTGCCCTGCGCCGACGCGAGCATCGACGCCGTGCTGCTGTTCGCGGTGCTCACCTGCATTCCGGCGCCCGAAGCGCAACGCGCGCTCATCGCGGAACTGCGGCGTGTGTTGCGTCCGGATGGCCTGCTGGTGCTGAGCGACTATCCACTGCAGAGCGATGCCCGCAACCTCGAGCGTTACGCCACGTTTGCGCACGAACCCACGGGTTACGGCACATTCCGTCTGCCCGATGGCGCGGTTCTCAGGCATCACCGCCGCGAGTGGTTCGACGAGTTGCTGTCGCAGTTCCGGATCGAGGGGCAAACGGAGTTCGAGGCGCGAACCATGAACGGCAATCCGGCGCGGATACTGCAACTGTGGGGGAGGCGATGAGAAACAGTGCTTGTGTACCCGGCACCGGCGGCCAACGCTTATCGCGCGTGCCTTCGCGATTCTGGCGCGCGCGGAGCAGTTGCAGTTGCGCGCGCTGCGCTACGTTCGCTGACTCAACCCGTCGACCCCGGCGCGCCGAGCTTCTCGCGCATCAGCACCAGCTCTTCCGCCGCCGTCGGATGCAGCGCAACCGTGCTGTCCCATTGTTTCTTCGTGAGTCCCGCCTTCACGGCCACGGCCGCGAGCTGGATCATCTCGGGCGCGTCTTCGCCGGCCACGTGCACGCCTAACAACTGATCGGTGCCGGCGTCCACCACGATCTTCATGAGCGTGCGTTCGTGATTGCTGGTGATCATGTTGCGCATCGGCCGGAAGCTCGTCCGGTAGACGTCGACCGCGGCATGGCTGCGGCGCGCGTCGTCCTCGGTGAGTCCGACGCTGCCGATCGGCGGGCGGGCGAAGACCGCGCTCGGCACGGCGCTGTGATCCACCGGCGTCGGACGGTTGTTGTAGATGGTGTCCGCGAACGCCTGGCCATCGCGGATCGCGACCGGCGTGAGATTCATGCGATTGGTCACGTCGCCGAGCGCGTAGATGGATTCGACCGAGCTTTGCGAGAACTCGTTCACGATCACCGCGCCAGCAGAATCGACCTTGACGCCGGCGTTTTCCAGGCCGAGTCCCGCGGTATGCGGGCTGCGCCCGACGGCGTGCATCACCGCCTCGGCTTCCACTGTTTCACCGGATGAGAGCGTCGCGCGGATCGCGCCATTCGCCTTCTCCAGCCGCGCGAGCGTCGACTTCATCATGAGCTTGATGCCGCGCCGCTCGGATTCGATGTGCATGTGCGCGCGCAGGTCGGTGTCGAAGCCGCGCAGCATCTGGTCGCCGCGATGCAGGATGCACGTCTCGGCGCCGAGTCCGTGGAAGATGTTCGCGAATTCGAGCGCGACGTAACCGCCGCCGACGATCAACACGCGCCGCGGGAATTTTTCGAGCAGGAAGGCTTCGTTCGACGTGATGCCGAGTTCGACGCCCGGCAATCCTTCGGGTAGATGGGGCTTGCCGCCGGTCGCGATGAGAATGCGTTCCGCGCTCACCTCGCTGTTGGATTTCAGCAGCCGCACCTTATGCGCATCGACGACCACCGCGCGTTCTTCGTAGGCGGTGACACCGGCCTTGGCGAGATTCGTCGTGTAAATGCCCGACAGGCGGGTGACCTCCCGCTGCACGTTGTCGCGCAGCGTGGCCCAGTCGAATGTCGCGCCGCTCACGGTCCAGCCATAACCCGGCGCGTCGGCGAAGAACTGCGAGAACTCCGCGCCGTAGACCAGGAACTTCTTCGGCACGCAGCCACGGATCACGCAGGTGCCGCCGATGCGGTATTCCTCGGCGATAGCCACCCGTGCGCCGGCTTGTGATGCGATGCGGGCGGCGCGCACGCCGCCGGAGCCGGCGCCGATCACGAAAAGGTCGTAGTCGTATTTCATGGCACGATACTAGCCCGACTTCCGCGAGGGTCTCGACTGTGAATACTTTCAAGGCACTGCGCATTCACGAAACGGACGGGAAGATCGCCGCGCGTTTCGAGGACCTGACGCTCGATGCGCTTTCGCCGGGCGAAGTCGTGATCGACGTCCAGTACTCCACGATCAACTACAAGGATGCACTCGCGGCCACCGGGGCGGGCAGGATCCTGCGGCGTTATCCGCTGGTCGGGGGTATCGATCTCGCGGGAGTCGTGCGGTCATCCGAGGCCGCGCAGTTCAAGGCTGGAGATTCGGTGCTGGTCACCGGCAGCGGGCTGTCGGAATCGGCCGATGGTGGTTATGCCGAAACCGCGCGCGTCCGCGCGGACAGCGTCATCGCCATGCCGCCGGGGCTCGATGCATTCCGCGCGATGGCGCTCGGCACTGCGGGGTTCACCGCGGCGCTCGCGATCACACGCATGGAGCGCAACGGCCAGCAGCCCGCGCGCGGTCCGATCGTGGTGACCGGCGCCACCGGCGGCGTCGGCAGTCTCGCGATCGACATGCTCGCCGGCCGTGGGTACGAAGTCATCGCGGTGACGGGCAAGGCGGAATCCGCCGCCTATCTCAAGTCGTTAGGCGCGTCGCAGGTGGTGTTGCGCGCCGACTTCGCGCTCGGCAGCCGCCCGCTCGAGCCCACGCGTTACGCGGGCGCCATCGACAGCGTCGGTGGCGACATGCTCGCGGGACTCACGCGGCAGGTGGATTTCTGGGGGAATATCGCCAGCGTCGGGCTCGCGGGCGGCGCGCAGCTCAATACGACGGTGCTGCCTTTCATCCTGCGCGGCGTGAACCTTCTCGGCATCAATTCCTCCGCAACCCAGCGCGCGGAGCGGCTCGAGGTGTGGCGCCGCATCGCGACCGACTGCGCGCCGCGTCATCTGGAAAACATCGCCACGCGGGTGATTCCGTTCGCGGACCTGCCGGGCGCGTTCCAGGCCTACCTCGACGGCAAAGTTACCGGTCGCACAGTCGTCAAGATCGGCGGGCAGCCGTAGACTGGCGCACATGAGTCAGCCCACCGCTTCTCCGCTTGCCGCGGGCGCGAAATTCCGTGCGGCGCTCGCCGCGGAAAAACCCCTGCAGGTCGTCGGCGCGATCAACGCCTATGCGGCGCGTATGGCCGAGGCCACCGGCTTCCGCGCGCTCTATCTATCCGGCGGCGGTGTCGCCGCGAATTCGCTCGGGTTGCCCGATCTCGGCATCAGCACGATGGACGACGTGCTCATCGACATCCGGCGCATCACGGAGGCGTCCACGCTGCCGCTGCTGGTCGACGCCGATACGGGCTGGGGCGGCGCGTTCAACATCGCGCGCACGGTGCGTTCGTTCACCAAGGCCGGCGCGGCCGGCATGCACATCGAAGACCAGGTGCAGTCGAAGCGCTGCGGTCACCGGCCCGGCAAGGAAGTGGTGCCACCGGAAGAAATGATCGATCGCGTGAAGGCCGCGGTCGATGCGCGCACCGACGAAAGTTTCGTCATCATGGCGCGCAGCGACGCGCTGGCGGGTGAGGGCGTCGAGCGCATGATCGAGCGGCTGGTCGCCTGCGTGCGCGCGGGCGCCGATGCGGTCTTCCCCGAAGCCATCACGGATCTCGCGATGTATCGCAAGGTGAAGGACGCGGTGAAGGTGCCCGTGCTCGCGAACATCACCGAGTTCGGCAAGACGCCGCTGTATACGCGAGAGGAGCTGGGAGGCGCGGGCGTCGACATCGTGCTGCACTGCTGCTCGGCGTATCGCGCGATGAATCTTGCGGCGCTCAAGGTCTACCAGGCTATCCGCCGCGACGGCACGCAGAAAAACGTCGTGGCGGACATGCAGACGCGCGACGACCTGTACAAATATCTCGACTACCACTCCTACGAGCGCAAGCTCGACGAACTGTATCGACAGGAGAAACCGAAGTGAACGCCACCCCGAAGCCGAAAAAATCCGTCGCGCTCTCGGGGGTGACGGCAGGCAACACGGCGCTGAGCAGCGTCGGCCGCAGCGGCAACGATCTGCACTACCGCGGCTACGACATCCTCGAGGTCGCCGACAGCTGCGAGTTCGAAGAGATCGCCTATCTACTGATCCACGGCAAACTGCCGAACCAGTCCGAGCTGGCGGCCTACAAGACCAAGCTCAAGAACCTGCGCGGCATTCCGGCGCCGGTGCGCGCGATTCTCGAACAACTGCCACCGGGCTCGCATCCGATGGATGTCCTGCGCACCGGCGCGTCGGCGCTGGGCTGCGTGTTACCCGAGGCGAACGATCACAACCCGGCGGGCGCGCGCGAGATCGCCGATCACCTGCTGGCAAGCTTTCCGTCCATGTTGTGCTACTGGTATCACTACTCGCACAGCAGCCGCCGCATCCACGTCGAGACCGATGACGACTCGGTGGGCGGCCATTTCCTGCACCTGCTGCACCGGCGGCCGCCGCCGGCGAGCTGGGTGCGCGCGATGCACACCTCGCTCATTCTTTATGCCGAACACGAATTCAACTCCTCGACGTTCACCGCCCGCGTGATCGCGGGCACGGGCTCGGACATCTACTCCTGCATCACCGGCGCCATTGGCGCGTTACGCGGGCCGAAACACGGCGGGGCGAACGAAGTCGCACTCGAGATCCAGGAGCGTTACGGCACGCCCGATGAAGCCGAGGCCGACATCCGCCAGCGCGTCGCGAACAAGGAAATCATCATCGGGTTCGGTCACCCGGTGTACACGGTGTCCGACCCGCGCAACGAGGTCATCAAACGCGTGGCGGAGAAGTTAGGCCGAGAGGCGGGCGACATGAAGCTGTACGATATCGCCGCGCGCATCGAGACGCTGATGATGCAACTCAAGCAGATGTTCCCGAACCTCGACTGGTTCAGCGCGGTGAGTTACCACCTGATGGGCGTGCCGACCGCGATGTTCACGCCGTTGTTCGTGATGTCCCGCGTCACCGGGTGGAGCGCACACGTCATCGAGCAACGCGCCGACGGCAAGATCATCCGCCCGGCCGCCAACTACATCGGCCCGGAGAACCGCAAGTTCATGCCGATCGGGCAGCGGCCGTGAAATGCGCCTGTTTTGCCGCGCAAACCGTGGATTAGCCCGGCCGCCGCCGAGTAGGTAAGATGCGCGCCGTTTCACGAGGACGACCTCGTGATCGCATCAGCCACCCGGGGACGACCCCTTCCGTCATTCGGAGGTCGTCATGAATTGGTTGCTGTTGGGTCTCGCCGGATTGTTCGAGGTCGGCTGGGCCGTCGGTCTCAAATACACCAACGGTTTCACGCGCCCCGGGCCGACCGTCGCGACGGTCGGCGCGATGATCGTGAGCCTCGTGTTGCTCGGGATCGCGATGAAGTCGCTGCCGGTTGGAACCGCGTACGCGGTGTGGGTCGGAGTCGGCGTCATCGGTACGGCCATACTCGGCATCGTTCTCATGGGTGAGAGCGCCGCTCCCGGCAAGATCGCGAGCCTCGCGCTGATCGTGGTGGGCATCGTCGGGCTCAAGCTGACCGGCGCGGAGTAGGAGTCGAAGTCGAGATGTCATCACACGATTACAAATCCGCGCAGCGCCCTGCGCCCGACGATCTGCTGGTCGCGCTCGCCGACTACGCGAAAAACTTCCAGGTAGATAGTCCGCAGGCCTACGAGACCGCGCAGTACTGCCTGATGGACACGCTGGCCTGCGGTTTCCAGGCGCTCAAGTACCCGGCCTGCACGAAACTGCTGGGACCCGTCGTACCGGGCGCGACGATGCCGGGCGGCTCGCGCGTGCCGGGCACGAGTTACGAACTCGACCCGGTGATGGGTGCGTTCAGCATCGGCGCGATGGTGCGCTGGCTCGACTTCAACGACACCTGGCTCGCGGCCGAGTGGGGCCACCCCTCCGACAATCTCGGCGCGATCCTCGCGGTGGCCGACTATCTATCCAGGCGCGCGATCCTGCTGGGCGAAAAACCGCTCACCGTGCGCGACCTGCTGACGGCGATGATCAAGGCGCACGAAATCCAGGGCGTGCTCGCGCTCGAGAACTCCTTCAATCGCGTCGGGCTCGATCACGTGTTGCTGGTGCGCGTCGCATCGACGGCCGTCGCCACGCAGATGCTCGGCGGTTCGCTCGAGCAGATCGTGAACGCGCTGTCGAATGCGTGGATAGACGGCGGCGCGCTGCGCACCTACCGTCACGCGCCGAACACCGGCTCGCGCAAGAGCTGGGCGGCCGGAGATGCGACCAGCCGCGCGGTGCGCCACGCGTTGTTCGCGATCAAGGGCGAGATGGGATATCCCTCCGCGCTATCCGCGAAAACCTGGGGATTCCAGGATGTGTTGTTCAAGGGCAAGCCGCTGACGCTGGCGCAGCCGCTCGGCAGCTACGTCATGGAAAACGTGCTGTTCAAGATTTCGTATCCGGCGGAGTTCCACGCGCAGACCGCGGTGGAATGCGCGATGGCGCTGCATCCGCGCGTGAAGGACAAGATCGCTTTGATAGACAAGATCGTGATCGAGACGCAGGAACCCGGCGTGCGCATCATCGACAAGACCGGCCCGCTCGCGAACCCTGCGGATCGCGATCACTGCATTCAATACATGGTGGCCGTGCCGCTGATCTTCGGGCGCCTGACCGCCGCGGACTACGAGGACGGCATCGCCAACGATCCGCGCATCGACGTGCTGCGCGCGAAGATGACAGTGCGCGAGAACTCGACGTTCACGAAGGAATACTACGAGCGCGACAAGCGGCACATCGGCAACTCGCTCCAGGTCCACTTCAGCGACGGCTCGAAGCTCGAACAACGCATCGACTTTCCCGTCGGCCATCGCAAGCGCCGCGCCGAGGGCATGCCGCTGCTCGTGCAGAAGTTCGATGCGTCGGTCGCCGCGCACTATCCACCGCGGCAATGCGAGTCGATCAAGGCGATGTTCGCCCGCAAGGATTTCCAGTCGCTGACGGTGAATGAATTCATGGCACAACTCGTGGCGAACTGATGAACGCAATTCCTCTCGATGACGTCACCTGGAAAGCCCGCCTGATATCGGGCGCACGCGAGCTGGGCGTGGAACTCGACGAATCACAGGCCGATATCCTGTGGCGCTACGGCGTGAAAATGCTCGAATTCAACGAGCACGTGAACCTCACGACGATCGTGACGCCCGAGGGCGTCCTCACGCTGCACATGCTCGACAGCCTGAGTCTCGTGCCGCACCTGGGCGATGCCCGCCGCATCATCGATGTGGGCACCGGGGGAGGGTTTCCCGGTGTGCCGCTGGCGGTGGCCTGCCCGGACCGCGACATCACGCTCATCGACGGCACGCAGAAGAAGATCCGCTTCGTCGCCGAGAGCATCGCGCTGCTCGACATCCGCAACGCACACGCGCTCGCGGCGCGCGCCGAGAGTTACGCCGGCGAGAAGGAATTCGATGCCGTGGTCGTGCGCGCGGTGGGCAAGCTGGCCGATGTAATACATAACGCCGGATCGCTGGTCGGCGCAGGCGGGCGGCTGCTTGCGATGAAGGGCCGGCTGCCGGAAGACGAACTCGCCGGGTTGCCGCGCGGCTGGAGCGCGGAAGTGATTCCGCTGCGCGTGCCGGGACTCGACGCCGAGCGGCATCTTGTCGCACTTCAACGTCAGAAAAGCAGCGGCAAAAACGCTCGCTAAGCAGCGGCGCCCGCGGGTTAATATCGATTCATGAAGCGCATCATCGCGGTGGCGAACCAGAAAGGCGGCGTCGGCAAGACGACCACCGCGGTGAATCTCGCCGCCTCGTTCGCGGCGACGCGCCGCCGCGTGTTGCTCATCGACATCGATCCGCAGGGCAACGCGACCATGGGTTGCGGCATCGAGAAGTCGCAGATCGAACGCGGCACCGGTGACGTATTGTTAGGCGAGTGCGACGCGGCCGCCGCCATCATTGCGCTCGAATCCATGCCCGGCATGTCGCTGATGCCCGCCAACCAGGACCTGGTCGCGGCCGAAGTGCAGCTGCTAACTACCCTGGCCGGGCGCGAGCTGCGCCTGCGCAACGCGCTCAAGCCGGTCTACGACCAGTTCGAAGTCATCCTCATCGACTGCCCGCCCTCGCTCAACATGCTCACCCTGAATGCGCTGGTCGCCGCGCAGAGCGTGCTGATCCCGATGCAGTGCGAGTATTACGCGCTGGAAGGCTTGTCCGCGCTGGTGGGCACCATCGAGCAGATCAAGGCGTCCGTGAGCCCGAGCCTCGAGATCGAAGGCATCCTGCGCACGATGTTCGATCCGCGAAACAACCTCGCGAACGAGGTTTCGGCACAGCTCATCTCGGTATTCGGCGACAAGGTGTTCCGCACGATCGTCCCGCGCAACGTGCGCCTGGCGGAGGCGCCGTCCTTCGGCAAGCCGGCGCTGCAACACGACAAGGATTCGCGCGGCGCGCTCGCGTACCTGGCGCTCGCGGGGGAGATGTTGCGCAAGGATGACGAGGCGGGCGCGGGCGAGCCCGAAGAGGCGCCGCCGCTGCAGGTCGCGGGCGCGGAACATCCGTTGAATTGATCCTGATCGCGACCGTCGGGTCGGAGCGGGTGCAGCCCCCATTTCGCACAGCCAAAATGGGTGCAGCCCCCGTATCATCCTCATCATGAGCACGAAAAAACCGGTCATGGGCCGCGGCCTCGAAGCGCTGCTGGGCCAGATGACGAAGCGGCCGGAGGCGGCGCCTGCCGTGCCCGCGGGCGCACCCGCGCCCGCCGTGAACAAGCTGCCCGGCGACGAACTCGCCAATCTGCCGCTCGATCTCCTGCAACGCGGCAAATATCAGCCGCGCGTCGACATGCGGCAGGAATCCCTCGAAGAACTCGCCGCGTCCATCAAGGCGCAGGGCATCGTGCAGCCCATCGTCGTGCGTCCCGTCGAAGGCGCCGCTCCGGGCGGGTCGCAGCGCTACGAAATCATCGCGGGTGAACGCCGCTGGCGCGCCGCGCAGATCGCGGGGCTCGCCACGGTGCCGGCGGTCATTCGCAGGGTGCCCGACGAGGCCGCCATCGCGATGTCGCTCATCGAGAACATCCAGCGCGAAAACCTCAATCCTCTCGAAGAGGCGCGTGCGCTCGAGCGGCTCATCAGCGAATTCGGCATCACTCACCAGCAGGCGGCCGATGCGGTCGGCCGTTCGCGCGCCGCGGTGTCGAACCTGCTGCGCCTGCTCGAGCTGCCGGATGAGATCTGCGCATTCGTCGAGCACCGCGAACTCGAGATGGGCCACGCGCGCGCCTTGTTAGGTCTCACGCAGCGGCGCCAGCAGATCGAGGTCGGCACCCTGATAGCCAAGAGAGGCCTGTCGGTCCGCGACACCGAGGCGATGGTGCGCGCGCTGCTCGCGAAAGCCGCTGGTGGCAGTCCAGCCGCGAAGGAGTCCAAAGGCCTCGATCCGAACGTGCGGCGCCTGCAGGACGAGTTGTCGGAGAAACTCGGCGCACGGGTCGAGATCCAGCACGCCACGAATGGCCGCGGCAAGGTGGTCGTCAGCTACCACTCCCTGGATGAGCTCGACGGAATCCTTGCGCACATCCAGTAAGGCATCCCGGGGCCCGGCTGCCGATTGCGCCCGGCCGCGATAGGTCAAAAACCCCCGGAAAAATCGGCCTTTTCTGTTGAAGGCGCCAGGGTCGGCGTATATAATGCGCGCCCCTGGCCGAGGCACACGCAAGTCGTTGCTTAGCCAAACAATTTTCGAACATCGCTGACAAAGCTTGCGGCCTTCGCGGGCCCATCGTGTTGTTCGCGGAATTGTCGACTTGCAGTAGGAGTGTCGTGGTCACCCTTGAGTTGCCCCAAGCGAGGCGACTGGCAGCGAGCGTAGTGCTCGGCCAGGTCGTCGTAACGGTTGTGGCCGCGGCTATTTGCTTCGCGGTGTGGGGGCGTATCGCGGGTCTGTCGGCGCTCATCGGCGGCGGAATTTCCGTCCTCGCGAGCGGTGTGCTCGCGTTCATCGGATTCAGCGCGCCAGCGGGCGCCGCGGCCGAAACGATCGCGCGCAAGTTTTACGTGGGAGAGGCCGCGAAGCTGGGCGTCACCGTGGCGCTGTTCGTGGTGGTCTTCGTGACGATGAAGGTGAATTTCGCCGCGTTGTTCGGCGCCTACATCGCGACCTTGTTTGTGTACTGGATTGCTCTCGCGAATGCGTTGCCTCCCCTGTCGGGGACGACGACCGCCGCGAAACGTTAGGAATAGCAGATGTCAGCAGCCGAACACGCCACAGACAAAGCCCAGACCGGAAGCGAATACATCGTTCACCACCTGGCGAACCTCCAGTACGGCGAGGGTTTCTGGACCTTCAACGTCGACAGCATCTTCTTCTCGGTGATGCTGGGCCTGGTGTTCGTGGTCTCGTTCTATCTCGCGGCGCGCAACGCCACGACGGGCGTGCCGGGCAAGTTCCAGAGCTTCGTCGAAACGGTGGTGGATTTCGTCGACACGCAGGTGCGCGATACCTTCCACGGCCACAGCAAGATCATCGCGCCGCTGGCGCTCACCATCTTCTGCTGGATCCTGCTGATCAACTTCATGGACGTCGTGCCGGTGGATCTGCTCCCGGCCGCCGGCCAGAAAATCGGCCTCGACCACCTCAAGGTCGTTCCCTCGACCGACCTCAACATCACGCTGGGCATGTCGATCACGGTGTTCCTGATCGTCATGTTCTACAGCTTCAAGATCAAAGGCTTCGGCGGCTTCACCTGGGAGCTGCTCACGCACCCGTTCGGCAAGTGGATGATGCCGTTCAACCTGCTGTTGAATCTCATCGAGCACCTGGCGCGTCCGGTGTCGCTCGGCCTGCGTCTGTACGGAAACCTCTACGCGGGCGAAATGATCTTCCTGCTGCTCGCCGTGCTCGGCGGCAGCTTCGCCATCAATTCGCTCGCGGGCATCGGCGGGGCCGTCGGCCAGCTGCTCCTGGGCACTGTCTGGGCGGTGTTCCACATCCTGGTCATCCCGCTACAGGCGTTCATCTTCATGGTGCTGACCATCGTGTACCTCGCGCAGGCGCACGAGACTCATCACTGATCTCTTAGTTAGTCATCGGATTCGTTGGAGGAAAAAATGGAAAACATCGCTGCAATTGCTCAGATCCAGAGTTTCACCGCCCTCGGCGTCGGCCTGATTTTCGGCCTGGGCGCGCTCGGTACCGCCATCGGCTTCGGCCTGCTCGGCGGCAAGTTCCTGGAAGGCGCCGCGCGCCAGCCGGAACTGACCCCTGCGCTGCAGGTGAAGATGTTCATCGTCGCCGGCCTGCTCGACGCGGTCGCGATGATCGGTATCGGCTTCGCGCTGTTCTTCACGTTCGCGAATCCGTTCCTGAACGCCATCACTGCCGCGCAGTAAGCCGCTTAACAGTTCGTCGAGGAGACGCGCGTGAATATCACCGTCACACTCATCATTCAGATGCTGGTCTTCGCGATCTTCGTCTGGGTGGTGATGACCTTCATCTGGCCGATCATTCTCGGCGCGATGAACGAGCGCGAGAAGAAGATCGCCGCCGGACTCGCCGCCGCGGAACAGGGCCAGAAGGACCTCTCCGAAGCGAAGAGCCGCGCCGACGAGGTGATCAAGGAAGCCCGCACCCGTGCGCTCGCGATCGAATCGCAGGCGCGCACGCAGGCCAACCAGATCATCGAGGAAGCGCGCAAGGCAGCGAGTCTCGAGGGTGAAAAAGCCCTCGCGAGCGCCAAGACGCAGATCGAGCTCGAGAGCAATCGCGCGCGCGACAGCCTGCGCGGACAAGTCGTCAGCCTGGCCGTCGCCGGCGCCAAGCGGGTGCTCGAGAAAGAGATCGATCCGAAAGCGCATGGCGAACTGCTCGATCAGCTGGCCGCGAAGCTCTAAGAGAGACGAATGGCAGAACGCACCACAACCGCCAGGCCGTACGCGAAAGCGATCTTCGCGCTCGCGCGCAAAGGCAACACGCTGGCGGCAACGTCGGCGAGCCTGATCCGCGCGGCCGAAGTCGTCGCCGATCCGCGCGTGCACGCCTTGTTGGGCTCGCCGCACGTCACGCCCGCGCAACTCGCGGAACTGGTCGCCGGCGTCACCGGGCCGGGCCTCGACGAGTACGGCCGCAACTTCATCTCATTGCTCGCGCAAAACCGCAGGCTCGGATTCCTCCCCGAGATCGCTGCGCTGTTCGAGCAGATGAAGGCGGACGTGGAAAACGCGGTGGAGGTCGAAGTGACTTCCGCCACGGCGCTCTCCGCCGACCAGGAGAGCCGGTACGCGGCTGCATTGCAGAAGAAGCTCGGGCGCTCCGTGCGCCTGCGTACGAAGGTCGACGGCAGCCTGCTTGGCGGCGCCGTCCTCAAGGCCGGAGATCTCGTGATCGACGGCTCGATCAAGGGCCGGCTCGAACGCCTGGCCACTGAACTGACCGCATAAGAATTTTTCGAGGATTCAGAACATGTCCGTCAAAGCATCCGAAATCAGCGACCTCATCAAGTCGCGCATCGAGAACTTCAAGACCGCGAGTGAGGCGCGCAACGTCGGCACCGTCGTCACGGTGACGGACGGCATCTGCCGCATCCACGGTCTCGCGGACGTTCGCTACGGCGAAATGATCGAATTCCCCGGCAACGTGTTCGGCCTCGCGCTGAACCTCGAGCAGGACTCGGTCGGCTCGGTCGTGCTGGGCGACTACAAGGGCATCCGCGAAGGCGACACCGTGAAGACCACGGGCCGCATCCTCGAAGTGCCGGTGGGCCGCGAGTTGCTGGGCCGCGTCGTCGACGCGCTCGGCAACCCGATCGACGGCAAGGGCCCACTCAAGACCACGAAGACCGCCCCCATCGAGCGCGTGGCGCCGGGCGTCATTTATCGAAAGAGCGTCAGCCAGCCGGTGCAGACCGGCTACAAGGCCGTCGACTCGATGGTTCCGATCGGCCGCGGCCAGCGCGAGCTCATCATCGGCGACCGTCAGACCGGCAAGACCGCGATGGCGATCGACACGATCATCAACCAGAAGTCTTCCGGCATTAAGTGCGTGTACGTCGCCATCGGCCAGAAGCAGTCGACCATCGCGAACGTGGTGCGCAAGCTCGAAGAGCACGGCGCCATGGGTCACACCATCATCGTGGCCGCGTCCGCGTCGACGCCCGCCGCCATGCAGTACATCAGCGCCTACTCGGGCTGCACGATGGGCGAGTTCTTCATGGACAACGGTGAAGACGCGCTGATCATTTACGACGATCTGTCGAAGCAGGCCGTGGCCTATCGCCAGATCTCGCTGCTGCTGCGCCGTCCTCCGGGCCGCGAAGCGTATCCCGGCGACGTGTTCTATCTGCACAGCCGCTTGCTCGAGCGCTCCGCTCGCGTGAACGAGGAATACGTGGAGCAGGTGACCAAGGGCGCCGTGAAAGGCAAGACCGGTAGTTTGACCGGTCTGCCCATCATCGAAACGCAGGCCGGCGACGTGACCGCGTTCGTTCCGACGAACGTCATCTCGATCACCGACGGCCAGATCTTCCTCGAGACCGACCTGTTCAACTCGGGTGTTCGCCCCGCCATGAACGCCGGCATCTCGGTGTCGCGTGTCGGTGGCGCGGCGCAGACCGACATCATCAAGCGCCTGGGCGGCGGTATTCGTCTCGCCCTCGCGCAGTACCGCGAACTGGCGGCGTTCTCGCAGTTCGCGTCCGACCTCGACGAGGCGACCCGTCGCCAGCTCGAGCGTGGCGCGCGCGTGACCGAGCTCATGAAGCAGAAGCAGTACGCCCCGATGTCGGTGGCCGAAATGGCGCTGTCGATCTACGCCGTGAACAACGGCTTCTTCGACAAGGTCGATCGCAAGAAGGTGGTGGACGCGGAAGCCGCGTTGCAGGCCTTCGCGAAGTCCAAGCACAAGGCGACTCTCGATGCCGTCAACTCGGAGCCGGTGCTCAAGAAGCACGAAGCCGCGCTGAAGGCGTTGTGCGAAGACTTCCAGACCAACGGCGTGTTTTAAGAGCCCCCTCTTAGAGACAATAGATGCCAGGAACCAAAGAAATCCGCGCCAAGATCCTCAGCGTCAAATCGACGCAGAAGATCACCAAGGCCATGCAGATGGTCGCGACCAGCAAGATGCGTCGCGCCCAGGACCGCATGCGCCTGGCGCGTCCCTATGCCGACAAGATCCGTTCGGTCATCGGCAACCTCACGCAGGCGAATCCGGACTACCGTTCGCCGTTCCTGGTCGAGCGCGAAGAGGTCAAGAACGTCGGCATCATCGTGATCTCCTCGGATCGCGGTCTCGCCGGCTCGTTGAACATCAACATCTTCAAGGCCGCGCTGATCGCGATGCGCGACTGGCAGGCCAAGGGCGCCGCGATCTCGATGTGCCTGATCGGCGGCAAGGCATCGGCCTTCTTCCGCCGCCTGCCGAATCCGATCCTCGCGAACACGCAGGGTCTCGGCGATCAGCCGCGCGTCAAGGATCTGATCGGCACGGTCAAGGTCATGCTGGACGCCTACAAGGACGGCAAGATCGATCGCCTGCTGCTGGTGAATTCGCGCTTCGTGAACACGATGACGCAGAAGCCCGAAGTGCAGCAGCTGCTGCCGGTCGAACCCATCGAGGGCACGCAGCTGCAGGACCACTGGGATTACATCTACGAGCCGGACGCCTCCGCGATCCTCGACGGATTGCTCATGCGCTACATCGAATCGCAGGTTTATCGCGGCGCGGTGGAAAACGTCGCCAGCGAAATGGCGGCTCGCATGATTGCGATGGGAGCCGCTTCGGACAACGCCGGCAAGCTCATCGGCGAGCTCCAGCTCATCTACAACAAGGCCCGCCAGGCCGCGATCACGAAGGAACTGTCGGAGATCGTGGGCGGCGCGGCTGCCGTCTGACACGGCACTCAAGACAGAATTAGTTAGAGGTTAAGCATCATGGCTTTAGGCAAAATTACCCAGATCATCGGCGCGGTCATCGACGTGGAATTCCCGCGCGAGTCGATCCCGAAGGTTTATGACGCGCTCAAGCTCAAGGACGTCGATCTGACGCTCGAAGTGCAGCAGCAGCTCGGCGACGGCGTCGTGCGCACGATCGCGATGGGCGCCTCCGAAGGTCTCAAGCGCGGCCTCGCCGTGGAATCCACCGGCAAGCCGATCAACGTGCCCGTGGGTCAAGCCACCCTCGGCCGCATCATGGACGTGCTCGGTGTGCCGCAGGACAACCGTGGCCCGGTCGCCGCGAAAGAGACGCTGCCGATTCACCGTCCCGCGCCGTCGTACGACGAGCAGGCGGGTGGTCAGGATCTGCTGGTCACGGGCATCAAGGTCATCGACTTGTTAGTGCCCTTCGCGAAGGGCGGCAAGGTCGGCCTGTTCGGTGGCGCCGGCGTCGGCAAGACCGTGAACATGCTCGAGCTCATCAACAACATCGCCAAGCAGTACTCGGGTCTGTCCGTGTTCGCGGGCGTCGGTGAGCGTACTCGCGAAGGCAACGACTTCTATCACGAGATGGCGGAGTCGGGCGTCATCGACCTCAAGAACCTCGAAAACTCGAAGGTCGCGATGGTGTACGGCCAGATGAACGAGCCGCCGGGCAACCGCCTGCGCGTCGCGTTGACCGGTCTCACCATGGCCGAATACTTCCGCGACGAGACGCAGGCGAACGGCAAGGGCCGTGACG
Source organism: Alcaligenaceae bacterium (assembly GCA_036677145.1). Classification (GTDB taxonomy): domain Bacteria; phylum Pseudomonadota; class Gammaproteobacteria; order Steroidobacterales; family Steroidobacteraceae; genus CADEED01. The sequence goes on along the minus strand of JAKFFF010000101.1, from coordinate 167,508 downwards.
TGCTGTTCTTCGTCGACAACATCTACCGCTACACGCTCGCCGGCACCGAAGTGTCCGCGTTGCTGGGCCGCATGCCGTCGGCGGTGGGTTACCAGCCGACTCTCGCCGAGGAAATGGGCGTGCTGCAGGAGCGCATCACCTCGACGAAGAAGGGTTCGATCACGTCGATCCAGGCCGTGTACGTTCCGGCCGACGACTTGACCGACCCGTCACCCGCGACGACGTTCGCGCACTTGGACGCGACGGTCGTTCTCTCCCGCCAGGTTGCCGCGCTCGGCATCTACCCCGCGGTCGACCCGCTCGACTCCACCAGCCGCCAGCTCGATCCGCTGGTCGTCGGTGAAGAGCACTACAACACCGCGCGCGGCGTTCAGGCCGTGCTGCAGCGCTACAAGGAACTGCAGGACATCATCGCGATCCTCGGCATGGACGAGCTCAGCGAAGAAGACAAGCAGACCGTGTTCCGCGCCCGCAAGGTGCGCAGCTTCCTGTCGCAGCCGTTCAACGTCGCGAAGGTGTTCACGGGTCAGGACGGCAAGATCGTCCCGCTGGCCGACACCATCCGCGGCTTCAAGGGCATCCTCGCCGGTGATTACGATCACCTGCCGGAGCAGGCGTTCTACATGGTCGGCTCGATCGAAGAAGCGGTCGAGAAAGCCAAGACGCTGAACTGATCAGTTAGAGACGCGAGCACACACGAATGGCAACCGCAGCAGCGAACTCGATCCACGTCGACATCGTCAGCGCCGAAGGCGAGATCTTCAGCGGTGCGGCGTCCATGGTGTTCGCGCCGGGCGCGGATGGTGAGCTCGGCATCGCGCCGCGCCACGCCCCGCTGCTCACGCTGCTGAAGGCCGGCGAAGTGCGCGTGCAGACGCCCGACGGCCAGGAACAGCATTTCTTCGTGGGCGGCGGCGCGCTGGAAATCCAGCCCACCAAAGTCACGGTGCTCGCCGACACGGCGTTGCGCGCCAAGGATCTCGATGAAGCCGCGGCGCTGGCCGCGAAGCAGCGCGCCGAAGACGCGTTGCGCGACGCCACCGACAAGCTCGAACAGGCCGAAGCTCTCAAGGAGCTGGTGCGCATGAACGAGCAGATCAAGCTCATCCAGAAGCTGCGCAAGGTCAAATAAGCCGGACATTGCTTCCCGTTCGCCGCCCGCGTTCGCCGGACGGCTGACCGCCATGGACAGTCGAGGCAATAATTGAGCACCAACTCGACGCCGTCATTCCGCTCGAGCGGCCGGCCGGGATACTCGGACGAGATCGGCGGCAACTCGCGTCGCGTGGTCGCGCGCAAGCTCGAACGCGAAGTGCAGGTGCGCTTCGCGCGCGCGGCCTGCACCGTGCGGACCAACGAAGGCCTCGTGCTTGCCCAGGTGGGTGATGCCATTCTCACCGGCATCTACGGCGAGCAGTGGCGCGTGTCCAAGGCGCGTTTCCCCGACAAATACCAGCCCGCGAAGTCGACGACGCAGGGTGACGACGGCGCCTACATCAGCCTGCCGAACCGGGTGTTCGCGGTGCCCATGACCACGGATTTCGAAGTGCTGCTGGCCGACGGCGAGTCGAAACTCACGGGCCGCTCGGGCGACTGGCTCGTGGACTATGGCGACGGCAGCCTGGGCATCGTCTCGAAGAGAGTGTTCTCCGACACCTACGAGATCATGGGCTGAAAGCGCGGCGCTGCATCAGAACATCCAGAAGGTGTTGCTGATAGCCGCCTGGGGCATCGTCAGCGCAGCGGCTTCCGGGCTATCTACCTGCTGAGCGCATTTGTCGTTTGTGCGCGATGATGCCGCTGGCGCCCGGCTGGGACGACCTCGACAGCCACATGCATTCGTATGCCGCCGGCCGGGTCGCGGAAATCCCCGTAATCGCGGCCACCGCAACGACCGGCAGGGCGGATGGCTGTGCGCGCACGGTGGCTGAGCTCACCTCCGCGCTCGCGCGCACATCCGGGTCCGGGCACGTCCGCATCATCTGCCTCTCGCCTGAAAGGCGCGCAGTGTGAAGGGCTTATTCACCCTTACGACAGTTGCGCGGAAGTTAGGGCTTCCCCGGCATGTGATGCGCGGAGACGCGGTTGAATTGGCCGCGCATGAGGGCGCACACTCGACCCCGGCATGGAGAAGCCGGAATACTTCGAGCAGGTGGGCACGCGCGGCTATTACCGCCCGGTCGGGGAAGTCACGATCGAGCAGGCCATCGCCATGATTACCGACGCGATGATCTATGCGCGCGAAAATGGCATGACGGATCTGCTGGCCAACGCGCTGGGTCTCACCGCCGCCGCATATACCCCGGTGACGATCTTCGATCGCTACGCGTTCGCGGTGCGCTGGGCGGAGAGCGCCCGTTCAACCCTGCGCGTGGTGATCGTCACGCGCCCGGACATCATAGATCCGGACAAGGTCGGCCTGTTGATGGCCCAGAACCGCGGTGTTTCCGGCGAAGTCTTCACGAATGAGGCCGATGCAATCGCCTGGCTCGACGGGAACGCATCGTGAGAGGGATTCCCGGTGTATTCATCATGATCGGCACCCGCCATCGGCTGTAGCATCCCGGTCCGCATGCGGCCCGTTGCTTCCATGACCCACGCTTCCGAACTGCCTGCCGGAGATTTTTCCGCCTGGCTGCGCGCCATGCGCGCGGCGCTCGCGGGCAGCGCCGGCATCGAGGTCGCCTGCGGCGACTGCGTCGGCTGCTGCACGTCCTCGTTGTTCATCAAGGTCCGCGCACATGAACACGTGGCGCTGCGCCGCATCGGGCCGCAAAACCTCGAGCCCGCGCCGCGCGGCAAGGGCGACATGCTCATGGGCTACGACGCGCACGGACACTGCCTCATGTTTTCGAACGGCGGCTGCTCTATCTACCAGGACCGCCCGGAGACCTGCCGCACCTACGACTGCCGCGTGTTCGCCGCGGCGGCTATGCGGGCGGGCGGCGATGACCAGTCGGTGATCAACCAGCGCGTGGCGAGCTGGCGGTTCTCGTATCCCTCGGACCAGGACCGGGACGAACATCGTGCCGTCACCGCGGCCGCGAATTTTCTGCGACAACATCCGGTGCGATTCCCGGGCGGGCACGTGCCGTCGCGGCCGAGCGAGATCGCCGTGCTCGCCGTCAAGACGTATACGGTGTTCCTGCAACCGCCCGCGACCGATGCCGAAATCGCGGCGGCCATGGTCGACGCCGCGCTTGCGTTCGATCGCGAAGCCCGGCAGCGCGGTTGATCCGGCGACTCGCGCCACCTATGGTCGCCATCATGCAGCGCATCGATTTGCGGGCGATCGTCATCGCGTTTTTCGCCGAGCTGGCGATCGACATGCTCGTGGTGCAAGTCCTGCTGATGATCTTCGGACACGACATCTTCACGACGGGAATGTCGACGGTGGAAGTGCAGAACGCCATCGACACGATCGTCGCGAACGGCAACTACGTATTCGCCAGCTTCGTGACCGGAATGTCCACCACGGTTCTCGGTGGATACCTGGCCGCGCGACTCGCGAAGGGATTCCCGTATTACAACGGACTTGGCATCGGCGTGGTGGGAGTCGTGTTCGTCTTGTCATTCGCAACCGACGGGCCGCTGTGGTTCACGATCCTGGGCGTGCTGCTGACGATCCCGGCCTCGATTTACGGTGCGCATCTGGCGACCAAACGCGCGCGAGTGGCCGAATGAGATACGTCGCGCTGTTCCGCGGAATCAACGTCGGCAAGGCCAAGCGTATCGCGATGGCGGATCTGCGCGCGCTGCTGACGAAACTCGGGTTCAAGGACGTCGCGACATTGCTCAACAGCGGCAACGCGGTGTTCACCGCGCCCGGCGAACCCGCCGCCGGCCTCGCGGCGCGCATCCGCGCGGCCGTCGCGAAGCAGCTCGGTGTCGACGCGTGCGTGATCGTGAAATCGGAGAAAGACATCGCGGCCGCGATCCAGGGCAACGAACTAGGCAAAGTCGCGGCCGATCCGTCGCGGCTGCTGATCGCGTTCACCGCTGACGCGAAAGCCCTGGCAGCGGTGAAATCCATCGCGGCTGCCGACTGGGGCGCGGAGCAGGTACGGGTGGGCAAACATGCCGCCTATCTGTGGTGCGCCAACGGCATCCTCGAAAGCAAGGCCGCGGTCGCATTGCTCAAGGGCCTCGAGAATGAGGGCACCACGCGCAACTGGGCCACCCTGACCAAGATCCACGCGTTGATGCAGGGCGGCGGCGACGAACGGTAGATAGCACCTGATGATCGGCGGCGCTCCCGATGAGCGGCCGCGGGCAGCCGACCAGGGACTTCCTGCTGGCATCGGGCCGGAGGTATATTTTCGTCCCATGAGCGCCGGAATCGACAACAACATCGATTGGACCGTCCCCACCACGCCCTCGGGTGAGCGTGTGGTACCGAGCCTGTCGCGCCGGAATTCACCGCCCGCCACGCCGCAGACCAGGAGCAGCGTGATGGATACCCTGCTCGGCAAGAACAACCTCGCCGCGTTGGACGAGTCGGGCAGCGACCCCTACAACGCGACCGGCCGACAGTTCCGCCGCTGATTCGCTAAACTCGCGGGCCCATGAAGCTCGCCGTCGTAATCCTCGCTGCCGGACAGGGCAAGCGAATGAAATCCGATTTACCCAAGGTCCTGCAGCCGCTCGCAGGGCGTCCGCTGCTCGGTCACGTTGTTAGCCGCGCCCGGACCCTCGACCCGGCCTCAATCCACGTGGTGTACGGACACGGCGGCGACCAGGTGCGCGCCGCGCTGGCCTCCGAAAACCTGTCGTGGGCGCTGCAGGCCGAGCAGCTCGGCACCGGTCACGCCGTCGCGCAGGCCATGCCCGGCATCGCCGACGATGCACTGGTGCTGGTGTTGTACGGCGACGTACCGCTTATCCGCGCCGACACGCTGCGCGCGCTGATGGCCGCGGCGGGCACGAAGGGCATGAGCCTGCTCACCGTCATTCTCGAAGACCCCACGGGGTACGGCCGCATCGTGCGCAATACGCGCGGCGCCATCCAGAAGATCGTCGAACACAAGGATGCATCCAAGGCGCAGCTGAAGATCCGCGAGGGCAACAGCGGCATCATGGCGGTCCCCGCCAAACTACTGCGCAAGTGGCTGGGAAAACTCAGGAACGCCAATTCGCAGGGCGAGTACTATCTCACCGACATCATCGCGATGGCGGTGAAGGACAAGGTGAAGGTCACGCCGCTCATCGCGCCGACGCAGGCCGAGACCCTCGGCGTCAACGACAAGGCGCAGCTCGCCGAACTCGAAGCGCTGCATCGCGCCGAGCGCGCACGCGAACTCATGATCGCGGGCGCGACGCTCGCCGATCCCGCCCGCATCGACATTCGCGCAGAAGTGACGGTCGGCCGTGATGTGTTCATCGATGCGAACGTGCTGATCGAGGGCAGGGTGATCCTCGGCGATCGCGTGCGCGTCGGGCCAAACGTCATCCTGCGCGACGTGACGATCGGCGCCGACTGCGTGATTCACCCGAACTCACTGCTGGAACAGAGCGAGCTCGACACGGGTTGTCTCGTCGGTCCGTATGCGCGGCTGCGCCCGGGCTCGAAGCTCGGCAAGAACGTGCACATCGGCAATTTCGTCGAGATCAAGAAGACCGTCATCGCCGAAGGCAGCAAGGCCAATCACCTCACGTATCTCGGCGACGCGATCGTCGGCAAGGGCGTGAACATCGGCGCCGGCACGATCACCTGCAACTACGACGGCGTGAACAAATCGACCACCACCATCGAGGACGGCGCCTTCATCGGCTCGGGCAACATGCTCGTGGCCCCGGTGCGCGTCGGCCGTGATGCGACCACGGGCGCCGGCAGCACCATCAGCAAGGATGCGCCCGACGGTCAGCTCACGCTGTCGCGCGCGAAGCAGATGACACTCGAGGGCTGGAAGCGGCCCGAGAAGAAACCGAAGTAGTTAGCGGTCCGGCGCGGCGACCGAGCGGCGCTTGAAAACCTCCCACTGCGCGGGCGTCATCTTCTCCATGCCGCCGAGCCTGAGCCGCACATCGTCGTAACCCGGCTCATCGCCGAGCGGGATTTCGTACTCGATCAGCAAACCGCTGTCCGCATCCGCCCACCACGTTCCACTGCGTGCCGCCAGACCCGCGCCGCCGATCGTGTAACGCCGCGCGCGTTTCCCGGCGCGCTGCTCGTAACCTGCGAACTCCAGCCTGACTTCTCCGAGCTCCGCGACGCGCGGCGGATTCTCGTAAACGAAGTCCGTCCGCCACAACGTGAGCGCCGATTCCGGGTCGCGCATGTGCGGCAACGTCAGGTTCAGGCTGGTGAAATCGAAGTCGTAGCTGTGCCAGGGCCAGTGCGCGATCTTCAGCGGGGCGCGCATCAGCGACATCGAGAGCGTGTCCCCGGCGACTTCCAGTGTCGCCTTGCGTTCGGGTGGAGCGTCGCGCGCGAGCAACCAGGACTCGAAGCCGCGCACCGAGAAACGCGACCAGTCAAGGGTGGCGACGACGAGCGTTGCCTGCTCCCCGCCACGCTCCCATTTCAATGCTTCGACGCGCCCGGGGGCATCGACGTACACGCTGATTTCGGCGCTGTTCGTGCCATCGAGCGCTGACTTCACGTAGTGCAGGACTTGTCCGACCGGGACGCGATCGGCGGAAAATTGCAGTGCGGCGAGTTGTGCGCTGGCGGGTGCGCTGATGCTCAGCAACGCGCAGACGTATTTGACGAGCGACCGGTATCTCATGGGCCTTGTAACCCGCACGGGATGGATCAGGTTGCGGCGCCTCACGCTAATATCAGTCCATGTCCCTGGCCCGATTCACCGCGTTTCACGAGATTCCGGAAGCCGAGCACGCGCGTCTCGGCCCGTTGAAGTTCGCGGTGGTCATCGCGCACAGCCGCGATGGTGAAGTGCTGGTCTACAACCGCTACCGGCATGTGTGGGAATTGCCGGGCGGATTCGTCGACGCCGATGAATCACCGCGCGACACCGCGCGCCGCGAACTCGCCGAGGAAGCCGGTTGCGCCGCGGGAGAATTCGACTGGCTCGGCGTCGTCGAGGTCGACGACGGCCGCAGGCACCTCGGGGCCGTATTCGGTTGTGAGGTCACCGACGTGCCGGACGTGATGGACACCGAGGAGATCGGTGGCATCGCATTCTGGCGGCGCGGCGATCACCCGCATCCGCTCGGGCACAGCGACACTGCACTGCTCGAGCGGTTCGGGGGTGTACCGCGACCCGCCCGGTGACGGGTGGCAGAATGTCCGCATGTATTCGGGACCCACATGATTTCGAGTCCGACCCTTGCGGTCACCCTGGCCACGCTCGCCAGGTTTCCGACCGAGCTGGAACAGCATTTCGCCGCGTTCGCACCGCGCTACGCGCATTGGTCGCCGGCCTCATGGGAGGGCGTGCCGAGCGAACCGTTCACCGCGATCGAGCAGCTTTGTCACGTGCGCGACATCGAGATCGAGGGTTACCAGGTTCGCATCCGGCGCACGCTCGATGAAACGAATCCGCTGCTGCCTTCCATCGACAGCGAAACTCTGGCGCGCGAGCGCGGCTATGCGAACGCGGATGCAAGCGTCGTCCTCGCGGAGTTTCGCGCCGCGCGGGCACGAACCCTCGAACTGATCCGCGCACTCGATGAGACGCAGCTCGGACGACCTGCCGTGTTCGACGGATACGGGCCGGTGACCCTGCGCGGCCTCGTGCATTACCTCTGCAGTCACGACCAGCAACATCTCGCCGGGCTGCAATGGCTGCTGGGCAAGAGTGAAACGGCGAGGCAGGCATGAAGCGTGTATGCGCAGCGCCGTCCCGTGAGCTGGTCAAAGCCCGAGGGCTGCGGGAGAAGCGTTGCCTGAAACCGCGCTGATCTGCAGCATCCCGGAAATCGAGGCATACATCGCGCGCTTCCGGGAGCGATACGACCCGTCGGCGCGGCGCAATGTGCCGGCGCACGTGACGGTGCTGTACCCATTCATGCCGCCCGCCGAAGTGACTGGCGAGGTGATCACGCGCCTGCGCGAGATCGTGCGCGCGGTGCCGAGTTTCTCGTATCGAATGGTGAAAACCCGGCGCTTTCCGGTCGCCTTGTACCTCGAGCCGGAGCCCGATGCTCCGTTCAGCGCGCTCACGAACGGGATTTTCGCGGCGTATCCGGACTATCCACCCTTCGAAGGCAAGTTCGACACCGTGGTCCCGCACGTGACGGTGGCGCATGGTGACGAAGAGCTGCTGTGCTCGATCGAGATCGAACTGCGCATCGCGCTGCCGGCTGCTGGAGTCATCGCACGTTGCGGTGAGGTCATGCTCATCGAGAATTCGAGCGGACGCTGGCAGACGATGGAAACTCTGCCGCTGGGTTGAGCGCACGGAAACGATGCGTCGACGGGCCACGCCGTCCCGAATGCGGGCGCGATGGAAGCCGCTGGCATCCGCCGAGCAACGGCCACTAAACTCGTGCGATGAAAATAGCCATCGTCGATCGCCGGCCGGTGCGTGTGGCGTATCTCAGATACACGGGGCCATATGGTGAGGCGCTGGGAAAATTCTGGCGCGCGACGGTGGCGCCGTGGCTCGCCGAGCATGGCATGGTGGATTGTCCGCGTTACGGCGTCCCGCTCGATGATTCGATGAACACACCGCCAGACAGGTGCCGCTACGACGCGTGCGTGGAATTGCCCGCAGGTATGTCGCTGCCCGACGCCGAAACGAAAATCATCGATGGCGGGAAATATGCCGTCACCACGTTCAAGGGCACCGGGGCCGGGATCGGCGCGGCGTGGGGCGCCTTCGTTGCCGAATGCCTCGCGGGCAAGGCGCCGGCCATCGACGCCACTCGCCTGCCGTTCGAGCACTATCCGCGCGGCACGCTGCTGGATCCGAAGTCCGGCGTGTTCGCCTGCGAGTTCTTTCTTCCGGTCAGTAGTTAGTCTGGCGTGCACGGGGCCGGTTACACGCTGCGCCGGGCGACGCTCGCGGACGTTCCCGCGTTGCGGGAACTGATCGCGCTCTCGGCGCGTGAGCTCGGTCCGCCGGACTACACGGCCGCGCAGATCGAAGGTGCGTTGCGCGGCGCCTTTGGCGTGGACACGCAGCTGTTGCGCGACGGCACATATTTTCTGATCGAGACGGAGGGCCGGATCGCGGGCTGCGGCGGCTGGAGCCGGCGCCGCACGTTGTTCGGCGGCGATGCGCGCGCCGATCGCGATGCCGCCGAGCTCGATCCGGCGACCGATGCCGCGAAGATCCGCGCGTTCTTCATCCACCCCCGATTCGCGCGGCGCGGTTTCGGCAGCGCGATCCTCGAACGTTGCGAACGCGAAGCCATGGTGCATGGCTTCAGCCGCTTCGAGCTCATGGGCACGCTCCCGGGGGTGCGCATGTATGCCGCACGCGGCTATGTCGGCGGCGCGCACGTGCACTGGCCGGTTGGTGACGGCCTCACGATCGAATTCGTGCCGATGAGCAAGGTGGTGAGCGCACCGCTTGCGATCGAACGCGCCGCCGGCGCGGATGCGGCTGCGATACTCGATCTGCAGAAGCTCGCGTACCAGTCCGAGGCGCGGCTCTACGACGATGATTCGCTGCCGCCGCTGGTGCAGACACTCGACTCGATGCGCGCCGACATCGAGAACACGGTCGTGCTGAAAGCGATGCTCGATGGCGCGCTCGCGGGCTCCGTGCGCGCACGTGTTGCCGAAGAGGTCGGCCACATCGGCCGGCTCATCGTACCGCCGCGGCTGCAGGGCAGCGGCATCGGCACGCGCCTCATGAACGCGATCGAAGCGCGGCTCACGCGAGAATCTGCGCAAATACGCCGCTTTGAACTGTTCACCGGCAGCCGCAGCGAAGGCAACATTCGGCTCTATGAGCGATTGGGATATCGGCGCAGCCGCGAGCAGGCGCTGTCACCCGGCATCACGCTCGTCTTCATGGAGAAGCACCGATGAGCATTCGTATCGTCCGTCTCGGCACCGCCCGCGCCAGCGGCGAGGGTGTCCGACTCGGCACCGTGCGCCGTCCCCCGCGCGGCGTGCCCAAGACGGATTTCTCGCGGCTCGATTGGTACGACGTCTGGTTCCCCGTGCTCGCGCCCAGCGCCGGGCTCATGAAGCTCGGCCAGGCCGCGAAGACGGACAAACAATGGGCCGCCTTCATGAAGAAATACCGCGCGGAGATGTCGGGCTCCGCGCCGAGTCAGTCGCTCGATGTGCTCGCCGCGCTGTCGCGGGACGCCAGTTTTTCGATGGGTTGTTACTGCGAGAACGAGCAACGCTGCCACCGGTCACAGCTTCGAGCCCTGCTGCTCGAAAGAGGCGCGCAACTTGAGTAGCTAGCATGCGGCAGATGGACGGGACCGCGTCGTCCTTCCTGCGCAACTGTCCGTGCGCGGAAAAGGGTGGCGAAGGCGATGGCTTCCCCAGCGAGCCGCGATGGCGAGCAAGCCGCGGGTAGCCTTGTCAGCGGACTCGCACCCGCGGCCGGGAGGCCGGTCCACACTCCCGGGTGCTAACATTCCTCGATGCATCTCCGGCACACCCATGTCCTGGCCGCATTGCTCGCGACGTTCACGTCATGGGCGCAGGCCGATGAAACCTTCCGCTGCGGACAGTGGGTCGTATCGAGCGACTTGACCGTCGATGACCTGGCGAAGAAATGCGGCCCGCCGACTTCGCAGACGAGCAAGACCGAGGACATCCTGGTGCGCAACCAGTACGGCCTCATGGTCAAGAACGGCGAGACCGTCACCGAAACCTGGACCTACGATCGCGGCACGCGGGCGGCGCCCATGGTCGTCACCATCGTCGACGGGAAGATCCGCTCGATCGACAGGAAAAGGTAGTTAGCTCGCATGTCAATTCGCATCCTGGGCAGGACGGCTTCCATCAACGTGCGCAAGGTGTTGTGGACCTGCGCCGAGCTCGATCTTCCCTTCGAGCACGTCGAGTCGGACCCGCAACTGCTGGCGCGCAATCCGAACGCGCTGGTGCCGGTGATCCAGGACGGCGACTTCGTGATGTGGGAGTCGAACGCCATCTGCCGCTACCTGGCGGCCAGGCAACCCCGCGCGACGTTACTGCCCGACGACCCGCGGCAACGCGGGCACGTGGATCAGTGGATGGACTGGCAGGCCACGGAGCTCAACGACGCGTGGCGCTACGCTTTCCTGGCCCTGGTGCGGCGCAGTTCCGAACACACGGACCCGGCCGCGATCGCCGCCAGCGTCGCGAATTGGAACCGGCACATCGGCATGCTCGACGAGCACTTCCGGCAGGGCGGCCAGTTCGTCACCGGCGAGTTCTTCTCTCTGGCCGACGTGGTCCTCGGGTTGTCGGTGCACCGCTGGTTCCACTCGCCCATCGACCGCCCGCAACTCGATGCCGTCCGTGGTTATTACCAGCGGCTCTCCGTGCGCCCCGCCTTCCGCGCCCATGTCAGCCCGGACGTTCCGTAAGGTGTTGATTTTCAATACTTAAAGTCCCGCCCCACGGGCGTGTGTGAGCGGCGTACCAGAAGTGCCGCCCAGAGCCGGTTTGCCGCTGCTCTCCGGGGCGCACCTCAGGCAAACTAGCGCCCCCCCAAATCCTGGACCCCGTCAAATGTGCGGCATCGTCGGAGCCATCGCTGAGCGCAACATCGTTCCCATCCTGATGGAAGGGCTGCGCCGGCTCGAGTACCGCGGCTACGACTCGGCGGGAATCGCCGTGCTCAACGGCACGCAGCACCTGAAGCGCCTGCGCACCGTCGGCAAGGTCAAGGTCCTGCAGGACGCCATCAACGCCGACCACACGCACGGCAACGTCGGCATCGCGCACACGCGCTGGGCCACGCACGGCGTGCCCTCGGAACGCAACGCGCATCCGCACGTCTCGCACGACGGCCTCGCGATCGTCCACAACGGCATCATCGAGAACCACGAAGAGCTGCGCGCCGACCTCGAGAAGCTGGGCTACAAGTTCACGTCCGAAACGGACACCGAGGTGATCGCGCATCGCGTGCATCACCACATGCAGTCGCAGAAGGACCTGTTCAAGGCGGTGCGCGCCACCGTCGCGGAACTCGAAGGCGCCTACGCGCTCGCGGTAGTTAGCGAGACGGAACCCGAGCGCATCATCCTCGCGCGCGAGGGTTGCCCCGTGGTCGTGGGCCTGGGGGTCGAGGAAAACTTCGTCGCGTCCGACGTTTCCGCGCTGCTGCCGGTCACGCGCCGCTTCATGTTTCTCGAAGAGGGCGACGTGGCCGACGTCCGCCGCACCTCGATCAAGGTCCTGGACAAGAATGGCGACTCCGTCGAGCGCCCGATCCGCGAGAGCGAGTTGTCCGCCGATGCGGCCGAGAAGGGCCAGTATCGCCACTTCATGCTCAAGGAGATCCACGAGCAGCCGCGCGCGGTCGCCGACACGCTCGCCGAGCGCGTGGCGAATGGACGCCTGCTGGAGGCCGCGTTCGGCCCGGCGGCGACCGAAATCTTCAAGCGCACCGAACACGTGCACATCATCGCGTGCGGCACGAGTTATCACTCGGGCGTCGTCGCGCGTTATTTCATCGAGCAGATCTGCAAGATTCCGTGCACGGTCGAGATCGCGAGCGAATATCGCTACCGCAACCCGGTGGTGCCGAAGAACTCACTGTTCGTGACGATCTCGCAATCCGGCGAGACCGCCGACACGCTGGCCGCGCTGCGCCTCGCGAAGCAGGCCGGCTATCTATCCAGTCTCGCCATCTGCAACGTGCCCGAGAGCTCGCTGGTGCGCGAATCCGAACTCGTGATGCTGACGCGCGCGGGGCCGGAGATCGGCGTCGCCTCGACGAAGGCTTTCACGACGCAGCTCACCGCGCTCAGCATGCTGGTGATCGCGCTGGCCAAGCAGCGCACCGCCGACGCCGAGCGTGAACGCAGCCTCGTGCAGCGCCTCATCGAAATTCCGGCGATCATCGAGAAGACGCTGACGCTCGATCCGGTGATTTACGACTTGGCGAAGCGTTTCGCCGACAAACATCATGCGTTGTTCCTCGGCCGCGGCGCGTTGAGCGCGATCGCGATGGAAGGCGCGCTCAAGCTCAAGGAAATCTCGTACATCCACGCCGAGGCCTACGCGGCCGGCGAGCTCAAGCACGGACCGCTCGCGCTGGTGGATGCCGACATGCCCGTCATCACCGTGGCGCCCAACAACGATCTGCTCGAGAAGCTCAAGAGCAACCTGATGGAAGTGCGCGCGCGCGGCGGCGAGCTCATCGTGTTCGCGGATCCCGAGTCCGGCATCACGCCCTCCGAAGGCGTGACCGTGATCCAGATGCCCAAACACGTGAGCTACTTCCAGGCGCCGATCGTCTACACCGTGCCGCTGCAGCTGCTGGCCTACCACGTCGCCATCCTCAAGGGCACCGACGTCGATCAGCCCCGCAACCTCGCCAAGAGCGTCACCGTCGAGTAATGGGGACATTCACTGTTTCCTAGGAAAAGGGGACGCGCCTGATGGACCGCAAGCTGGCCGAACAGATCGTCGAGCTGGTCAACGCACACGTCGACCAGCTCATCTCATCGCTGGACCCCGTTGAAGCGGCGATCTCGGCCGAGGAGTTCGCGGGCTACAAGCGCGCGGTTGCCAGGGTGATCAACGCTTACGACACGGAAATCATCGACCGTGTGACGCGCGAGTATCCGGACCTGAAGCCCGGCGACGACGACTCCGAGCCACCGGAGCCGGCGGAACCGCGCACCTCGCGGAACTGAGCGCGAGCGACGCCCGCGAGCGCCGGATTGCGCAACGCAACCGGCGGCTGTAGGACAGATTCCATTGGGAAGACCGGCCAGTAGTTTGACGCCCGTTTCCCGTTCCCCCGCGTTCGCGACTTCACTTCTACGTATTCGCCGAAGCCCCACCGCATTGTTCTGGCTGAACCGCATCCGGTTCTGATACAAGGAAAGTGCGGAGAATCTCGCATAGACGAGTCCATTCGAAGGGGGAAAACCGATGAATCGCAAAATTCGCATCGCCTTGCTGGCGGTGCCGCTCCTGCTCGCGGCTGGCTGTTTGTATCCTTACTACCCCACGGCCGATGCCGGCCCTGATGTGGAGGTGACCGAAGGCGCCGCCGTGACCTTGCAAGGCAAGGGCACCGACACCGACGGAAAGATCGAAAGCTACCTGTGGAAACAGGTCTCCGGGCCCAGCGTGAAGCTGAGCGGCGCCAAGACCAAGACTCTCAAGTTCACGGCGCCGGAAGTCGAAATCCAGACGCCGCTCGAGTTCGAGCTGGTCGTCACCGACAACTACGGCGCACCCAGCGAGCCCGACAAGATCACGGTGAAAGTGAACCAGGTGAAGTTCTTCGGCACGGCGCCCGGCGGCCCCGAGGACTACACGCACCTGCTGACCTACTTCAACCAGATCACTCCGGAGAACGCCGGCAAGTGGGGCAGCGTCGAGGCCACACGCGACGTCATGACCTGGACCGACCTGGACACGGCCTATCAGACCGCGCTCGCCAACAACCTGGTATTCAAATTCCACACGTTGCTGTGGGGCCAGCAGCAGCCCGGCTGGATCGCCGCGCTTCCCCCGGCCGAACAGCTCGAGGAAATCGAGGAGTGGATGGCCGCGGTTGCCAAGCGATATCCGAAGCTCAGGTACGTCGAGGTGCTCAACGAGCCGCTCAATGCGCCGCCGCCGTATCGCGAGGCGCTGGGTGGTTCCGGCGCCACCGGTTTCGACTGGGTGGTGAAATCCTTCGAGCTGGCGCGCAAGCACTTCCCGAAGTCGAAGCTCATCCTCAACGAGTTCAACGTGATCATCGAGGATGGCCTCACCACCAACTACCTCAACATCATCAACGTGCTCAAGGAGCGCAAACTCATCGACGGCATCGGTGAGCAGGCGCACTTCTACGAGCGCGCCAATCCCGACGTGCTCGCGGCCAACCTGCAGCGGCTGGCCGATACCGGATTGCCTATCTACATCTCCGAGTTCGATCTGAACCTGGCGAACGATGCGGACCACGCCAACGTGATGAGCACGCTGTTCCCGATCTTCTGGGATCACCCGGGCGTCGCCGGCGTGACGCATTGGGGTCACCTGCAGGGCAGCATCTGGCGCACCGACGGCTACCTGATCCGCACCGACGGCACGACGCGTCCGGCGATGGACTGGCTGCAGTGTTACATCGACGGCGGCGGCGATGACTGCACCGTGCCCGAGTACGTGCATCCGGGCTGGCGCGGCAACCAGAACGGCCTGACGCTGACCGCCGTGAATCACGACGAAGGTTTCGGCGTGGTTTCCGGCGGCGTGATCGCGTACACGGACGACGGCGACTGGATCAAGTTCAAGGGCGTCGAGTTCCGCGCGAACTGGGACACCGTGTGGGTGGAGTACGCCAAGGGCAACACCTCGCCGGGCAGCATCTCCGTGCACCTCGACAGTCTCGACAACGAGCCGGTGGTGACGGTCGACCTGCCGCCGACGGCGGGCTGGGGCAGCTCGTCCACCGTCGAAGCAGCGCTGGCGTCCATCGCCGGCACCCACGATGTGTACATCCGCTTCAATGGCGGCCCGGGCGTGGCAAACCTCGCGAGCGTGCGCTTCGGCAAACCGATTCCGCCGTCCGACGCGAACCTGCTGACCGATGGCGGCTTCGAAGGCGGCATCGCCGGCTGGAGCAACTGGGGCAATGGCACGATCAGCGCCAGCACCGAGCAGGCTCGCACGGCCAGCCAGAGCCTGAAGTCGACCGGGCGCACGGGCACCGGCGGGTTCGCGGCCTACAGCCTGACCAGCCTGGTCCAGCGCAACACCACGTACGCGGTGAGCGCCTGGCTGCTGCACACGGGTGCGGCGAGCACGACCGGGCGGCTGGCGGCCAAGGTGGAGTGCACGGCGGCGACGACGCCATCCGGACACAACACCTATCCGTGGCTGCAGAACAATGGCGCGGTGACGCCGAACACCTGGACGCAGCTCGGCGGCAATCTCGTGATCCCGGACTGCGACCTGGTGGACGTGGCTATCTACTTCGAGGGCACGGACACCGGCATCGACGTGTACCTGGACGACGTGCGCGTTGTTCCGCCCAACAACAACCTGGTGAACGACGGCGGTTTCGAGTCGGGCATCGCCGGCTGGAGCGCCTGGAATGGCTCGGCCCTGAGCGCCAGCGATCTGCAGCACCGTAATGGCGCGCAGAGCCTGCGTGCCACGGCGCGGCCGAACGACGCGCAATTCGCCGTGTACGGCCTGACCAGCCGCGTTGCGGCCGGCACCACGTATGCCGTGAGCGCCTGGGTGTTCCACACCGGCGCGGCCAATGACACGGTGCGCCTGGCCTCGAAGCTCGGCTGCTCCAGTGGAGACTCGTATCCCTGGCTGCAGAACAACACGGCCGTGGCGCCTAACACCTGGACGCAGCTGCAGGGCAATCTCGCGATTCCCGCCGATTGCACGCCGACGGACGTGGCCATCTTCCTCGAAGGCACTTCGCCCGGCTCGGATGTGTTCGTTGACGATGTATCTGTTACGGCGCCCTGACGCGCAATTGCGAAGCTGACGAACGAGGGGGCTGCAATGCAGCCCCCTTTTTTATTGCCGGCAACTTTCGAGTGTCCTCTGTGAGCGCGCCGCGGGGATAACCCGGCGAGTCCGCTCAATTCGCGCGAACGACCTTGGCCTCGAGATCGTGATCGCCCGAGGCCGTGATCTCGACCTCGGCGAATTCGCCGATGGGTAGTTTGCCGCCGCGCGCCACGCGCACCGTTCCATCGATCTCCGGCGCATCGCCCTCGCTGCGCGCGATGGCGGTGTTGCCGTCGATCGCATCGACCAGCACGCGCATGCGCTTGCCCACTTTCGCCGCGAGTTTCGCCGCGGAAATCCGCGCGGACTTTTCCATGAAACGCGCGAGGCGTTCTTCCTGGATATCCGGCGGCACGTGCGGCGCCACGTCATTCGCGGCCGCGCCTTCCACCGGCGAATACTTGAACGCGCCGACGCGGTCGAGTTGCGCCTCGTCGAGCCAGGCTAACAACTCTTCGAATTCGCTCTCGGTCTCCCCGGGGAACCCGACGATGAACGTCGAGCGGATCGTGAGATCCGGACAGACCTCGCGCCAGGCCTTGATACGCGACAGTGTCTTCTCGACCTGGCCGGGGCGGCGCATGCGCTTGAGCACCGTGGGGCTGCCGTGCTGGAACGGAATGTCCAGGTAGGGCAGCACCTTGCGCTCGGCCATCAACGGGATGACGTCATCGACGTGCGGATAGGGATACACGTAGTGCATGCGCACCCAGATTCCGAGCTCGCCCAGTCCGCGCGCGAGGTCGAGGAAACGTGTTTCGTATTTCTTCCCGCGCCATTCGCCTGCGCGGTAGCGGACGTCCACGCCGTACGCCGAGGTGTCCTGCGAGATCACCAGCAGTTCCCGCACGCCGGCGCGCGCGAGTTTTTCTCCCTCGCGCAACACGTCGTCGATCCCGCGGCTAACTAGCAGTCCGCGCATCGACGGGATGATGCAGAAGCTGCACTTGTTGTTGCAGCCCTCGGAGATCTTCAGGTACGCATAGTGACGCGGCGTGAGGCGGATGCCCTGCGGCGGCACGAGATCCACGAACGGATCGTGTTTCGGCGGCAGGTGCTCGTGCACGGCGCCGACCACTTCTTCATACGCGTGCGGGCCGGTCACCTTGAGCACTTTCGGATGCCGCTCGAGGATGCGTTCGGGACGCGCGCCCAGGCAACCCGTGACGATGACCTTGCCGTTGTGCTCGAGCGCCTCGCCGATCGCGTCGAGCGATTCGTCGACCGCGGAGTCGATGAATCCGCAGGTGTTCACGACGACCACGTCGGCGGTGTCGTAGTCGGGCGCGACCTGGTAACCCTCGGCGCGCAGTTGCGTGATGATGCGTTCCGAGTCCACCAATGCCTTAGGGCACCCGAGACTGACGAATCCGACTTTTGGCTGGCGGCGGCTCATGAGGGGGCGCTATGGTACTCACGAGCGGAATTTTCGCTACTGGAACATGACATTCATGGCGAAGGCCTGGAGTTGGGGCGCCGGACTGGTCTTTCTCGTCTACGCAGCGTGGCTGGCGCTGCTGGGCGCGCAGGCGTACACCGCCTGGGTGGCTCCGGCGGCGACGCTCATGATGTTCGCCACGCTGAATGTCCCGGGCCTGGCCGCGCTGCTCACCGCGCTCCGCGCCCCACGGCACCGCTTCCTCCTCGCCCTGTCGATGGCCCCACTGGCGGCCCTGTGCGCGGTCGCCGTGAACCTGTCCGTCGCAGCGCTGGGCCTGCGCGTCGACCTTTCGGGCTTCTACGACAACGTCGGTCTGTTCGTGGCATCGACAGGTTATGGCGCATTCGTCGCGGTGCTGGGCGGCGCCTATGGCGCGCGGCGCGCGCGGCGTAATGCGATCGAAGCGGCCGTGTCACCCGTCACGTCGTAACCCGAAGGTTGGATCCGCGTTAACCCCGCCGCTCGCGCGCACCGCGTTCACCTCACAAAGCCCGAACGGGCACACGCGGAGGTCGTCATGAATGCGCGCATCGAGGTGAGGCGTTCCTGGGGTGCATTAGGTCGAATGGGTATCGTGGCCGGCATGCACGTGGCGATCGTGTTCGTCGTCGCGGGTGCATTGGTGGTTCACAAGAACATCACGCCGGAAGTCATGCAGGGCGTCGTCATCGACGAGCCGCCCGTGGTCGACGTTCCGCCATCTGTTACGCCGCCGGACATCCCGCGGCGGGAAATCTACATACCGGCGCCCGTGAGTCCGCCGGTCGATGACACGCCACCGCCGGGCGACGCCATTGTCGTGCAGACTTCGCCACCCGACGCCGTGATTGATCTGCGTGGCTCCGCGGATCCGGTGCCCGTCATCCACGCCGCGCGGCAGGACCCGCGCCGGCCGCTTTCACAGCCGGCGTATCCGGCGCAGGACATCCGCGCGGGCAACGAGGGCAATGCGGATGTCGAGGTTTACGTGCTGCCCAATGGACGCGTGGGTGATGCACGCATCGTGCGCAGCACCGGCCACGAAAGGCTGGATCAGGCGGCCATCGACGAAGCAAAGCGCAACTGGCGCCTGCTCCCGGCGACGCGCGATGGTGTGGCGATACCGCAGTGGTACCGCGTGCGCGTCGTCTTCAAGATCACGAATCGCTGAAAGCCAGTATCGCTGAAGGTTACTGGGGCGCCGGCGTGTCCGGCGCTGCGGCGGCGGCGTCCTCGGCGGCCGGGGCTGGTGTGTCCGGAAACGCGGGCACGGTGGAGGCGGGCGCGGTGGTGTTCGTGGCCGGCGGCAGCCGGTGCTGACATTCGCGCAGCACGAAGAACAGCGTGAACGCGGCAACAGGCACCAGTATCCAGGGCCACGGGGACCCCTTCTTCTCCGTCTCGCTCATCGTGCTCCCCACATCGAATAGACTGGCGAGCCTACGTATCCGGCCGCCCGCCCGCAACTTGTTGACGATGATGCCCTAAGAGCCATGGACCTTTCCCTTCGGATAATGGGACTTGCAGCCCGGTTGCTGCTCGCCCTCGGTGTGGTCTGCCTGTTGTTAGGCGCCTATCTTCTGTCCCAGTCGTTGAGCTTCGGCGACACGTTGCGCGCCACGGGGACGGTCACCGGCCATCGCGAGGTGCGCGACGGCGGCGAGGTGCGCTACCGCCCGCGCGTGCGTTTCAACACCGCATCGGGCGACATCGTCACTTTCGAGGGGCAGCTCGCGACCGCCGCGCAACGATTCGCGGAGGGCGAGCAGCTTCCCGTGGTGTATCCGCGCGCCGAACCACAGAAGGCCCGTGTCGCGCTGTTCACCGACAACTGGTTAGGACCGATCGCTGCCCTGGTGGTCGGGTTGCTTTCGCTGTGCGGAGGAATCCTCGTCCGGCGCAACGTGCTGCGTGCGCTGCGGACGGGTGCATGAGTACGCAGTTCGACGCGGATTACTACCGGCGCTTCTACTACGACGGACGCACCGCGGTGATCTCGCGGGCCGAAATGCGCGCCCGCGCGAAACTGATCGGCGCGTACGCGGACCACATCGGCCTGCCGGTCCGCCGCATCCTCGACGCGGGCTGTGGCATCGGCCTGCTGCGCGCGCCGCTGCTGCGGGCGTTCCCGCGCGCGGTGTATACGGGGCTCGAATACAGCGAGTACCTGTGCAAGCGTTACGGCTGGACGCAGGGGTCGCTCGCGAACTTCCGCGCGGATCCTTTCGATCTCGTGGTCTGCTACGACGTGTTGCAGTATCTCGACGACCGTACCGCGGCCCGAGCCATCGCCAATCTCGGGCGGCTCACGCGCGGCGTGTTGTACCTCTCGGCGCTCACGACGCGTGACTGGCGCCAGAACTGCGACCGTTCGCGCACCGATCGCGAAGTCCACCTGCGCGATGCCGCGTGGTACGGCGAGCGGCTGCGGCGGCATTTCCGTCCGAGCGGCACCGGCTTCTGGATCCGTCGCGGCGCGCCGCTGGTGACCTGGGAAATGGAAACGGCCGCCATCTGAAGTGTTCCCGGGAGGTTCGCGCGGTATGCTCCTGCCGATGCCCGAACCCGTTCTGCCCGTCGATGCGGTAACCGGCGACACACGTCACCGGGACGTGCGCGCGCAGGTCTTCGCCGCCGTTCCGCAGCGGCGCGCGCCGTTCGTGAAGCTGCTGTTCTGGCGCTTCGTGCTGTTCTTCGCGCGCTCTCCGGCGGGCCTCAAGTTGCTCGCCCGCATCCGGGGTAGTTAGCACATGCGCGGCATCGCCTACGCCCTGGGCCTCGCGGCCGGCTTCGGCCTCACCGTGCAGGTGGCGATGAATTCGCAGCTGCGCAAATTCCTGGAGAGCGCGAACACCGCCGCGCTGGTGAGTTTCATGGTCGGCGCGCTGATGCTGGTCGCGCTGGTCATCGGCACGCGGGCGCCGATTCCCACGCGCGAGACGCTGGTTGCCGTGCCGGTGTGGGCCTGGTTCGGCGGAATGCTCGGCGCCTTCTACGTGGCCTCCTCGACGGTGGTCGCCGCCGAATTGGGTGCAACGACGCTGCTGGCGCTCGCGCTGGCGGGCCAGCTCGCGACGGCATTGGTCATCGACCATTACGGCTGGCTCGGAATGCCCGTGCACTCGATCTCCCTGACGCGAATCACCGGTGTGGTGCTGTTGGGAATCGGAGTGTGGCTCATCGCGCGGCCTTGATTTTGTCCGGCGGGTTCGCGATGTTACGCGCCCGCGGAATCCGGGCCTGACGCCCGCCCGGAAACCGAGCAAACAACCGAGCACCCGCCATGGACTACCTGCCCGCCGATACGCGCTACCAATCGATGCGTTACAACCGCGTGGGTGCGAGCGGCGTGCGGCTGCCCGCGGTCTCGCTCGGGCTGTGGCACAACTTCGGCGACGTCGACGTGTTCGCGAACGGCCGCAAGATCGCGCGGCGCGCGTTCGATCTCGGCATCACGCATTTCGACCTGGCCAACAACTACGGGCCGTCGCCGGGTTCGGCCGAGGAAAATTTCGGCGCGCTGATGCGCAAGGATTTCCATCCCTTCCGCGACGAGATGATCATCTCGTCGAAGGCCGGCTACCTCATGTGGCCAGGACCGTACGGCGAGTGGGGTTCACGCAAGTACCTGGTCGCGAGCTGCGATCAGTCTTTGAAGCGGATGGGCCTGCCGTACGTCGACATCTTCTACAGCCATCGCTTCGATCCGGAGACGCCGCTCGAGGAGACGATGGGCGCGCTGGATTTCATCGTGCGTTCGGGCCGCGCGTTGTACGCGGGCATTTCGAGCTACAGCGCGGAGCAGACCGCGAAGGCGGCCGCGATCCTCAAGGATCTCGGTACGCCGTGCCTGATCCACCAGCCCAGCTACAGCATGTTCAACCGCTGGATCGAGGACGGCCTCACCGCGGAGCTCGCGCGACAGAAGATGGGCTGCATCGTTTTTTCTCCGCTCGCGCAGGGATTGCTGAGCAACAAGTATCTGAAGGGTATTCCCGAGGACTCACGCGCCGCGCGCCATACCTCGCTGAGTCCCGAGGCGATCACGGCGGACAAAGTAGCCAAGCTTCAGAAGCTCAACGACATCGCGAAGGCGCGTGGCCAGTCGCTCGCTCAGCTGGCCGTGGCGTGGACGTTGCGGGATCCGGTGGTGACTTCGTCGCTGATCGGCGCGAGCAAGGTCGCGCACGTCGAAGAGGCCGTCGCCGCAATCAACAACGTCTCCTTCTCCGCCAGCGAACTCGCCGCCATCGAGACCGCCCTCAAGTAGCAGGGGTTGGTGCCGGGTGGGAATTCGCTGAGTTAGCCGGCGACAACCACCTGGGCGCGTTGCTAACTCAGCGAATTCTCACCCGGCACCGACTGTCAGTAGAGGACGGCCTCGAGCATCAGCACGCCGATGATGCCGACGATGCCGACGATGCCCTCCATGAGCGTCCAGCTCATGATGGTTTCCTTGATGGACAGGTTGAAGTATTCCTTCGCCATCCAGAAGCCGGAATCGTTGACGTGCGAGAACATCAAACTACCGGCGCCGATGGCGAGCACCATCAGGTTCGGGTCCACGTTGCCCAGGGCCACCACGGGCGCCATGAGACCGGCGGCGGTGAGGCCGGCGACGGTGGCGGACCCGAGTGACACGCGGATCACGCCGGCGATCAGCCAGCCGAGCACCAGCGGATCGATCGCGATGCTGGTCAGCGAGGCGGAGATGTCCTTGTCCACGCCGGTGGCCACGAACACTTCTTTCAACGTGCCCGCGCCCGCGATGATCAGCAGGATCACGGCGATGTCCTTGATCGAGTTGCCGTAGTCGTCCATCAGCTGCTGCATCTGCATGCCGCGCGACAGGCCGAGACTCCACGTCGCGACCGCCAGGCCCACCAGCATCACGATCAGCGGGTTGGTCCAGAAATTCAGCAGCGGCCGCATGCCCTCGGGCGCCAGCGGCACGGCCATCGAGAACGCGATGATCACCACGGGCAATAGCGCGCTCGCGAAGCAGTTGAAGGCGCTGGGCAATTCCGCTTCCGGCCGCAGCGGCGCGACGAACAGCGTGATCGGGTTCGACTTCACGTTGCGGAACAGGCGCGCGTACAGCGGTCCGGCGCAGATCATGGCCGGCAGCGCCACGATGAGGCCGTAGAACAGCGTCGTGCCCATGTCGGCGCCGAACAGCGGCAACATGGCGGTGGGCGCCGGATGCGGCGGCAGGAAGCCGTGGGTCACCGACAGCGACGCGAACAGCGGGATGCCTAGGTAGATAGGTGGCACCTTGGTCTGCTGCACCACCGAGAACACCAGCGGCACCAGCAGCACGAAGCCCACGTTGTAGAACAGCGGGATGCCCACCAGGAAGCCGGTGAACATCAGCGCCCAGGTGAGGTTCTTCTCGCCGAAGACGCGCATCAGCACCATCGCGATCTTCTGCGCCGCGCCGCTGTTCGCGACCAGCTTGCCGAACATGGCGCCGATACAGACGATGCCGAGCAGTCCGCCGAGGATGTTGCCGATGCCCTTCTCGAGCACGCCCGGCACCTTGTCGATGGGCAGGCCGAGCAGGATGGCGGCCACCGACGAGGCCACCAGGAAAGCCAGGAACGGCTGCACCTTGCCCCAGCTGATCAACAACACGAGCAGGACGATCGAGCCGAATACGTACCAAAGTTCCATGAGCGCGCTCCCTAACTACGCGGCCGAAGCGCCGCGCAACGACCGAATCAGAACCCCGCGCCCTTGATGTTCAGGCGGATGCGCGCCAGCATGTTCTGCGACGTCAGGTACAACGTGCGGCCGTCATCGCCGAACTTGCAGTTCGCGGTGGGCTTGCCGTCATTGATGCGGCCCAGGCGTTTGCCGTCCTTCGACAACACGATCACGCCGCCGGGGCCGGTCGTGAAGACCGTGCCGTCGGTTGCCACGGTGAGCCCGTCGGGCAGGCCGGGCGCATCTTTCCCCACGAGGTCGGTCAGGTCGGCGAACAGTTTCTTGCCCGTGACGTTGCCTTTCGCGTCGAGCGAATACGCCATGATGATGGCCTTCGACGGCTCCGACTGCGCGACGTACAACACGCTCTCATCGGGCGAAAGCGCCACGCCGTTCGGGCGGTGCAGCTCGCGTTCCACGGCCGTAACCGTGCCGTCGGTCCCCATGCGATACACGCCGTTGAACGCGATCTCCTTCTCCGGCGCGGCGTCGAATTTCTTGAAGCCATACGGCGGATCGGTGAAGAACAACACGCCGGACTTCATGCGCGTCACGTCGTTCGGGCTGGAGAACTTCTTGCCTTCGAACGCGGTCGCGACCGGCGACTTCGTGCGCGTCGCAAGATCGAGCTTCTGGATCGAGCGATTACCCGTGTCCGCGAGCAGGATGGTTTTCGCATCGAGGATCGCGAGCCCGTTCGCGCCGGCCTCGCGCCACACATTCAGATCCGGATCGACGGCGCCGGAGGGATCGAGGAATTTCTCGAGACCGCCTTTCTCCGACCACTTCCACATCTTGTTGCCGGGCACGTCGGTGAACAGCAGATAGCCGCCGGACTTCACCCAGATCGGGCCCTCGGCCCAGCCGAATCCTTCCGCGAGCTTCTCGATTTTCCAGTCTTTCGGAACGATGGCGTCCATCGCCGGATCCCAGCGATCGATTTTCGCTTCCTCGATCTTCACGGGTTCGGTCTTCACCGCCGCGGCCGGAGTCGCCGCGCACGCATTCGTGCAGATGGCCAGCAGCACCAGGATTCCGGCGCCTGACAAATTCCTCATGGAAATCTCCTTCAACTAGTTGGCATTTGAAACGATGACGCGAGTGGGCAGCGCCGTGGCCGGCTCCGATCCCAGGTGTGTCTTCGTGATTTCGAACGAACCACTGGCGCGCAGATCCGCCGACGAGGCGCCGATCCAGAAATCGATGCGGCCGGCCTCGATGAGCCATTGGCCGCGCGGGCCCCAGAACGCGAGCTGCTCGGGCGTGAGACTGAACGTCACGCGCTTCGCGGCGCCGGCGCCGAGCTCCACGCGCTTGAAGCCGCGCAGTTCGAGCGTCGGCCGCGCGATGCTCGCCACTGGATCGCGGATGTAGAGCTGCACGACTTCGTCACTGGGCACTCCGCCGATGTTCTCGATCGTGATCGAGATGTCGATGCGTTCGCCGGGTCCGATTTCGCGCTCGGTCTGCGCGAGATCGCGGTAGCGGAACTCGCTGTAGGTGAGGCCGTGCCCGAACGCGTACAGCGGCGTGATCGGCAGGTCGTGATAACGCACCGTGTCCTTGGCGAGATCCGGATCGGCCGGCCTGCCCGTGGGGTTCGCCGAATAGTTGAACGGCACGGCGCCCGTCACGCGCGGGAACGCGGTGGGCAGCCGGCCGGCGGGTGAATACTTGCCGAACACCACGTCGGCGACGGCGTGCCCGGCTTCGATGCCCAGCATCCAGGTCTCGAGAATCGCCGGCGCCTTCTCGGCCAGCTCCGGGATCGCCAGCGGCCGGCCGTTCGAGAGCAGCACGACCACCGGCTTGCCGGTGGCGAGCACCTGCTTCGCGAGTTCGAGCTGGCTGGGCGGCAATTCGAGGCTCGAGCGGCTGCGCGCCTCGCCCGACATGTCGAAGTCTTCACCGATGACCAGCAGCGTGACATCCGCGCTCTTCGCCAGCTTCACCGCCGCGGGAATTCCCGAAAGGTCGTTGTTGCGCGGATCGGCGCCGGGCGCCGCCAGCACTTTGAGATTCTTCGGCGCGGCCTCCGTGATGCCCTTGAGGATCGTCACCACGTCCTCGGCCTTGCCCTGCGCGCGCCAGGAGCCGAGTTGCGAGAGACCGTCGGTAGCGAGCCGGCCGATGACGGCGACGGACTTGAGCTTCGCGGGATCCAGCGGCAGTAGTTTGGCGTCGTTCTTGAGCAGCACGATCGACTGGCGCGCGACGGCGCGCGCTGATTCGCGATGTGCGGGCGAGAGCAGCTCGCGCGCTTCGCGTTCGACGTCGTGGTACTGCATCGGCTGGTCGAACAGGCCGAGCTGCTCCTTGACGCGCAGGATGCGCAGCACCGCCTCGTCGAGCAGCTTGAGACGCGCCGGATCCTTCGCGATGGCTCCCTTGAGGTCGTCGGCGAAGACGCCGCCCACCATGTCCATGTCCACCGACGCGTCGAGCGCGAGCACGCCCGCGGCCGCGCGGTCCGCCGCGACACCGTGATTGAGCAACTCGCCGATCGAACCCCAGTCCGAGACCATCAGTCCCTGCCAGCCCCAGCGCTCGCGCAACAGTCCGCGCATCAGGTCGCGGTTCGCGGTGGTCGGTACGCCGGCGATGTCGTTGAACGCGACCATGAACGAGCCGGAGCCCGCGCGCGCCGCGGCGAAAAACGGCGGTAGATAGACTTCCTGCAACGTGCGCTCGGAGATGTCCGCGCTGTTGTAGTCGCGGCCGCCGATCGCGGCGCCGTACGCGCCGAAATGTTTCGCGGTGGCCATCAGCGAGCCGGGCCGCAGCGCGTTGCCGCCCTGGTAACCCGCGACCTGCGCGACCGCCATGCGCGAACCGAGATAAGGATCCTCGCCGGCGCCTTCGACGACGCGGCCCCAGCGTGGATCGCGCGCGATGTCGACCATCGGCGCGAAGGTCCAGTGCAGGCCGGCGGCGGTGGCCTCGTCGGCCGCGACCCGCGCCGCGCGCTCCTGCGTCTCGGGCGCCCAGCTCGCGGCCATCGCGAGCGGCACCGGGAAGATCGTGCGATAGCCGTGCACCACGTCCATCGCAAACAACAAGGGAATGCCGAGGCGCGATTCTTCGACCGCGACCCGCTGCAATTTTGCGAGCGGCTCGGCGCCGGCCACGTGCAGATAGGATCCGACTCCGCCGGCGCGCACCCGCGCCAGCTCGGTGTCGTCCAGTCGGGAGTTGAGGGCCTTGCTGCGGCCGCCCGCGCGCTGCACGAGCTGCCCGATTTTCTCGTCCAGCGTCATCTTCCTGAGCAGTGCTTCAGGACGGGAAACCGTCTGCGCACTGAGCTGACTTGCGCAGGACAAAACGGCGACAGCAAGACAGGCCACATAGGCGTGGCGCGCTGAACTCTGCAAGTGCGATTCCCCCCGTTACGGTGTTGCGCAATCTACCCCAAACAAACCCGCGGAATGAAGGTTTGCCGGGTGCATGCCACAGACGCGGATCGCGCCCGGCCTCCGTTACGAGCGGTTGCCGCGAGCGGCGCAGCGCTGTAAATGAGTGCGATGAAATCGCGATATGTCTTCATCAGCGCCTGCCTGTGGCTGCTTTGCCTGCCAGGCCGGGCCGCGGACCCCGTGGTGGCGCCGACGCCCGCCGCTTATCTCGCGCGCCTCGCGGCCGTGCGCATCCCCACCGACGCGGCCGCCGTGGTGGTCGTGCCGGTCGACGGCGGCGCCTTGCGCTGGACGGCGAACGCCGCGAAGCCCATGAATCCGGCGAGCACGATGAAACTCGTCACCACGTATTCGGCGTTGCACCTGCTGGGCCCCGCGTTCGCATTCCGCACGGAGGTGCTGGCCGACGGTCCCGTGAGCGCCGGCAAGTTGCGCGGCGAGTTGTACATCCGTGGTGGCGGCGACCCCAAGCTCGTCATCGAGAATCTGTGGCTGCTCGCGAACCGCGTGCGTGGCATGGGCATCCGCGAGATCCACGGCGACATCGTGCTCGACAAGACGCTGTTCGAGCCGCAGCAACACGATCCGGCGCAATTCGACGGCGAGGAAGGCCGCGCCTACAACGTCGGGCCCGACGCGCTGCTGGTCAATTTCAAATCGATCGCGCTGACGCTGGTGCCGGACACCGCGGCGAAAGTCGCGCGTGTGATGGTCGTGCCCGAGGTCGCGGGTATACGCGTGCCGCAGACCGTGCCCGGCGTCGCGGGGCCGTGCGGCGACTGGCGCGGCCGGCTGCGCGCCGACATCTCGGACCCGATGAACATCCGCATCGCGGGGACCTTTCCGCTCGAATGCGGCGAACGCGCCATCTATCTCGGCGCGCTCGATCACACTAACTACTTCGGCGCGGTGTTCCGGGCGTTGTGGCAGCGGGAGGGCGGCGTCTGGACGGGCAAGGTGCGCGAGGGCGCGGTGCCGGCCACGGCGCGGGTGATCGCCGTGCAGGATTCACCGCCGCTTGCGCTGCTGATCCGCGACATCAACAAGTACTCGAACAACGTGATGACGCAGCAGCTGTTCCTGACCATGGGCGCGGCGGGCGGCGAGCCCGGCAACATGGCGCGCGGCGCGGCCGCGGTGCGCGGACTGCTCGCGGCGCGCGGTATCGATGCGCCGGAGCTCGTGCTCGAGAATGGCTGCGGCCTGTCGCGCGTCGAGCGTATTTCCGCGCGTTCGCTCGGGAACGTGCTGACCGATGCCTGGGGCAGCCAGTGGATGCCCGAGCTGATGGCCTCGCTGCCGATCGCCGGGGTCGATGGAACCATGCAGCGCCGCAATGTGCCGGTGGGTTCGGCGCACATGAAGACGGGTCTGCTCGAGGATACGCGCGCGGTCGCGGGCTACGTGCTGGCCGCCAGCGGCAAGCGTTATGTGGTCGTGGCCATCATCAATCACCCGTTCGCGGCGCGCGGTACGGGTGCGCACGATGCGCTGCTCGATTGGGTGTACCGGGCTGGCTGATCCGGTGGGCGATCACTCGCGGCGCAAGTTCGATTCCGAGGTGAATGCGGAAGTCGCGAACTGGTTCGAATCCCGGTCGTGACCCGGCCAGCAGCGAACCTGCGCCGAGGCCGCCCGTCTATAATCCCGCCCCATGTCAGTCACTCCATCACGCGTACCGGTCACGGTACTCACGGGCTTCCTTGGCTCGGGAAAAACCACGCTCCTGAACCGCATCCTCACCGAGAAACACGGCAAGCGCATCGCGGTCATCGAGAATGAATTCGGCGAAGTCGGCGTCGACAGCGAGCTCGTCATCGGCGCGGAAGAGGAACTCTTCGAAACCAACAACGGCTGCATCTGCTGCACGGTGCGCGGCGACCTGATCCGCATCCTCGGCCAGCTCATGAAGCGCCGCGACCGCTTCGACTACATCATCATCGAGACCACCGGCATGGCCGATCCCGGCCCGGTCGCGCAGACGTTTTTCCTCGACGACGAGCTCAAGAACCAGTTCTCGCTCGATGCCATCGTCACGATGGTGGATGCGAAATATTTCGAGAAACACGTCGACGAGCTCAACGAGCCGGCCGAGCAGGTGGCGTTCGCAGACGTCGTGTTGCTGAACAAGGTGGATCTCGTGGAGCCGGCGGCGCTCGAGCGCATCGAGCGGCGCATACGCGGCATCAACGGCACGGCGAAGATCTTCCGCACGCAGAACGCGGATGTCTCGATCGACAAGGTGCTCAATGTGGGCGCGTTCGACCTGCAGCGCGCGCTGAGTGTCGACGATTCGTTCCTCGAGCCGGAGTATCCCTTCGAGTGGGGCGGTGTGTACCAGCTCACCGAGGGTGACTATCTGCTGCGGGCCGGCGGCCAACACGACGAACATGCCCATGATCACGCGGGGCACGGGTGCGGTCACGATCATCACCATGAACATGAGCATGACCATGTTCACGAACACGAACACGGCGACCACACTCACGAGGACCTCGAGGTCGTCGTCGTGCCGCTGCCCGCCGCGACTCCTGAAGAGCTGCAGGCGGCGATCGAGCCGGCCGTGCGCGCGTTCGCCGAGCCCGCCACCGTCGTGAACTGCCACGGCACGCTGGAAGGTCCCGGCCATTACGCCATCGACATCTCGCACGCCGGCGCGGACTTCGCGCTGAGCATCCGCAAGCCCGGCGCATACGCGTTGTTCTTCGAGCATCATCCGCTCGAATTCGGCCTGCATCTCGCGGGCCAGCGTCCGGTCGCCGAGCGGCGCTTCGCCTCGCATCATCACGACGACGACATCAGCTCGATCGGCATCAGCGATCCGCGGCCGCTCGATCCGGCCAGGCTCAACCAGTGGCTCGACTATCTACTCAAGTCGCGCGGCCAGGACATCTTCCGCATGAAGGGCGTGCTGAACGTCAAGGGCGAGGATCGCCGCCAGGTATTCCACGGCGTGCACATGATGTTCGATGCGCAGCCGGAGCGTCCCTGGGGCAATGCGCCGCGTGAGAACCGCCTGGTGTTCATCGGCCGCGGCCTCGATCGCGCCGAGTTCGAGGCCGGATTCGAATCCGCGGTCGCGAAGAACTGAAAAAGAACAAGCAATGGCCGTAAAACAGTCTTTGTCGTTCGCGCTGGAGCCGCGCGCCACCGCGGAGCTCGACGATTACATCGCCGATGTCGCCTGGGGTCCGGACAACGCGACGATCGCGATCGCGGGTGGCGAGGGCAAGGTTGCGGTCGGCCGTTTCGCCGGCGACTCGTTCACGGTGGAGCCGATCGGCGAGCACATGCTGGGCACGCTGGCGATCGCGTGGCAGCCGCGCACGAGCTTGTGCGCCACATCCGGCCAGGACAGCGCCATCGCGTTGTGGGACATGTCCTCCGGCAAACTTCTGCGGCGTTTCAAGCCTGCGCCGACGCCGACGCAGGCGCTGGCGTTTTCTCCGAGCGGCGAATTGCTCGCGAGTGGTGCGGGGAAATCCGTGACGCTCTGGTCTCCCGCGGGTGACAAAGTGCATGCTTTCGCGCCGAACGCGACGGCGGCGGTCGCACTTGCGTTCGACCGTCCCGGAAACGATCTAGGTGTTGCCCTTAACGGCGAAATCGCCGTGTACCGAATCGACAAATCTCGCTACGAAACCCGGCGCTACAAATGGCCGGCCGCGTGTCTCACGGTAAACTTCAGCGGCAATGGACGGTTCCTCGCCAGCGGCATGGCCGATGGCTCGCTGCATTTCTGGAATCGCTCGACCGGTAAAGATTCACAGATGCGCGGATACGACGGAAAACTCGACCTGGTGAGCTGGAGCGACAACAGTCGCTATCTCGCCTCATGCGCCGGCAACGAAGTGGTGCTGTGGGACTTCAGTGGGCGCGGCCCCGAAGGCTCGCGGCCCATCGTGCTGTCGGGCCATACCGAACGCGTCGACAGCTTCGCCTGGCAACCCGGCGGCGAACACTTCGTCACCGGCGGTCGCGATTGGCGGCTCTCGCTGTGGCGCCCCGGCAAGACCACGCAACCCATCGACGCGCAGCTGCTCGACGCGGAAGTCAGCGCGGTGCGCTGGTCGCCGGATGGCAAGCGGCTGCTTGCCGGCGACAGAAAGGGACGCCTCACCGTTTACGAGCTGGTGGCGCGATGAACGTGGCGCTGCGCGATCTGACGCCGCCCGAACGCACGGCGGTACAACAACGTTTCGACGCGCTCGCGGGCAAGCGTTTCGCGCCCATGCCGAAGAAGCCGCGTTTCGAAGTATGGTGGCCGAAGGCGCCGCTCGACGCGCGCGCATTTCCCGAAGGCATTCATCCGGCCGACGGCGACGATGCATTCAACGAGTCCGCGCGTCTCATCGGTTTCATGAACAGCGTGTGCACCGGAGAGTTCTTCATCGCGAATCTCTCCGCGCCGAAGCCGCACTTCCGGCACACGGGCAAACTCGACACGGACCTGTGCCGCTGGCTGCGCGTTCGGCTGGTGTCGAATCCGACCTGCCTGCTCGCATCGAACTCGGATGTGATGCTGATCGTCGATACGAAATTGCGTTATTCGGTGCTCGGCGGTCCGCCGGAAACCATCGCGGAATTCGAACGGCGTTTCGGCGGAGCCGAGGCGCTGCAGCAGACCTTCACCAGTTACGTGGACCAGATGCGCATGGGCGCCGGGCTCGATGGCACGCGCTGGGCGCAGGAATATCTGCACAAGTGGTCCGGCTGGATGTGAGCCGGGGACAGATTTATTGACGATAATTATCGTCGTTGAATGGATCCGTCATCTTTTCAACGTTCGACACCGGCCAAGCCGCCGCCGAGCGACGGCAATCCCTTCACGCTGACCGCCGCCTGGTAGCTCGCCATGAGCCCCTGCAACGTGCGCGTCCAACTGTAGTTAGTCATCACGTGCCGGCGGGCGGCGGCGCCGAACGCCGCGAGATCCCGTTCGTACAATTCCGTGATCGCGGCCGCCAGGTTCGTGGCGCAGACCGCCGGGTCGTCATGCGGCTCGGCGAGAATGCCCGCGCTCTCGTCGACCAGTTCCGGGATCGCACCGGCGCGCATCCCCACCACGGCGCGTCCGCAGGCCATCGCCTCGAGCAGCACCAATCCGAAGGTCTCGTGGGTGCCCGCGTGCACGAATGCGTCGGCGGAAGTGATCATGTCCGCGAGTTCGCGGTTGTCGCGACAATAGGGCAGGCGCGTGACGTTGCCGTCGCGGCCGTGTTGCTCGCCGCCGACCATCAGCAGGTGATAGGGCGCGCCGAGTTTGCGGAATGCCTCGATGAGAACCGGTATGTTTTTTTCCTTCGAGAATCGTCCCGCGAACATCAACAGCCGCGTATCGCGCGGGAGTCCCAGCTCCGTGCGCAGATCCCGGCCACCCCGTTCGGGAGAAAACGTGTCGAGATCGACGCCCAGCGGCTGCACGCTCGCGTGCGGGATCCCGATGCTGTGCAGGTACTCGACCATGTAGCGGCTCGGGGCAAACACCTGTTCGCAACGTTCGTAGGTGAGCGGCACGTACCACTCGAAGAGTTTCCGCACGGCCGTTCCGAGCCGGCGACCGGCGAGCAGCGGAATGTTCGAGTGATAAAACGCGATGAGCGGTATTCCGCGCCGGCGCGCGACACTTGCCGCGGCCCATGCGGGATGGAAGGCATCACCGATCTCGATGAGATCGGGTTCCAGCCGGTCGATCGCATGCGCCCAGTGAAGGGGATTGAGTGGCAGGCGATAGTTGAACGTGCCCGGTACTGGCCAGCCCGCGACCGTGGATATGCCGCCCGGCGCATGATGATCGACTTCACCCGGCACGACGATGCTGTGGCGCCAGTTGGTGTGCGCATGGATCCACTCGTGCTTGGCGAGCAGGTAGCGCTTCACGCCGCCGCTGGTGGGTGAGTAAAGAAGAGTGGCGTCAACGACGTGCATGAGTGAGTTCCATCTCGCGTAGCCAGTATCGCCTCGTTGCATCGATGCGACTAGTCAGCGCAGACTCGGTTCCCTATGTCGAAAAGCGCCTACAAGACCTCGCTACTTGCGCTGCTTGCGCTCGTGCCTTTCGCGGCCTCCGCCGCTGACGTCGATGCGAAGGTGATCGCGTGGCGGCGCGACTTTCACCAGCATCCGGAGCTGTCCAACCGCGAGGAACGCACCGCGAAGATCGTTGCCGATCATTTGCGCGGCCTTTCGCTCGAGGTGCAGACCGGCATCGCGCACACCGGCGTGGTGGGCCTGCTGCGCACGGGTAGACCCGGGCCGACGATCGCGTTGCGCGCCGACATGGATGCGCTGCCCGTCACCGAACGCACCAACGTGCCGTTCCGCTCGGTGGCGAAAGCTAACTACCGTGGCGAGGAAGTCGGCGTCATGCACGCCTGCGGACACGATGCGCACACGGCCGTGCTCATGGGTGTGGCCGAGACGTTGACCGCGATGAAGGGCAAATTGCGCGGCAACGTGCTGTTCGTGTTCCAGCCCGCCGAGGAAGGCGCCCCTCCCGGCGAAACCGGCGGCGCGTCGCTCATGCTGAAGGAAGGAATCTTCGACAAGCACAAGCCGGAGATCACCCTCGGCTGGCATGCGCAGGCATCGCTCAACACCGGGACCATCGGTTATCGCGAAGGGCCATTCATGGCCGCATCGCAGGCCTGGAAGGTGGTGGTTACCGGAAAACAAACCCATGGTTCGAGGCCCTGGCATGGCATCGATCCGATCGTCACCGCGGCGCAAATCGTCAACGCGCTGCAGACCATCGTGAGCCGGCAGATGGATATCACCGCGAATCCGGCCGTGGTGTCGGTAGGCGCGATCAAGGGCGGCGTGCGCAACAACATCATTCCCGACAACGTCGAGATGATCGGCACGATCCGCACCTTCGAAACGAAGCAACTCGAGCAGATTTCCGCGGCGATGAGGCGCATCGTCGAAAACACGGCGGCGGCGAACGGCGCGGCGGCGACATTCGAACTCGACGCGTACAGCAACCCGGTGACCTACAACAATCCCGGGCTCACCGCGCGCGTGCTGCCGACCCTGCGGAAAATCGCCGGCACGGAAAACGTCCAAGTCATCCCGCTCATCACCGGGGCCGAGGATTTCGCGTACTACGCGCAGCGGGTGCCGAGCTTCTTCTTCATGGTCGGCGTGACGCCCAAGGGTACGAGCGCGGCCGGCGCACCCTCCAACCACTCACCGCTGTTCTATGTCGACGAAGCCGCGCTGCCGATCGCGTCACGCGCGATGACGCAGCTCGTCGTCGACTATCTGAAGTAGGCCGGCACCGCCTCGTCAGGCGAGGTTCTTGGTGATGGGCAACTTGCGGACGCGTTTGCCGGTTGCCGCGAAGATCGCGTTCGCCACCGCCGGCGCGATCGGTGGCGTGCCGGGCTCGCCCGCACCGCCCATGGCCTCGCCGCTGTTGATGATGCGCACTTCGATCTCCGGCGCCTCGTTCATGCGCAGGATCTGGTAGTCGTGGAAATTGCTCTGTTCGACGCGGCCGTTCGCGAAGGTGATCTCACCGTACAACGCCGCGGTGAGGCCGTAGTTGATGCCGCTTTCCATCTGCGCGATCACGCCGCTCGGATTCGCCGCGAACCCGCAATCGATCGCGCACCACACCTTGTGTACGCGCACGTTGCCGCCTTCCACGGAAACCTCGGCGATTTCCGCGACGATGCTGCCGAACGATTCCTGCAGCGCCACGCCGCGGCCGCGGCCCTGCGGCGCGCCGCCGGCCCAGTTGCTCATCTCCGCGACCGCATCGAGCACCGCGAGGTGGCGCGGCTTCGCGGCTAACAACTTGCGGCGCATCTCCACGGGATCCTGCCCCGCGAGCGCGGCCAGCTCATCCAGCGCGCAGTTCACGGTGAACCCGGTTTGCGAGTGGCCGACCGAACGCCACCACTGGACGGGCACGGTGGGGTTGCCCTCGTGAACGTCCACGAAAAGATTGGGAAAGCCGTACGGCATGTCCACGATGCCTTCGACGATCGTCTGATCGTATTTCTGATCTTTCGGGATGAATCCCTCGAAGGGGCTGTTGCGCAGCACGCCCTGGCCCACGACGGTCTGTTGCCAGGCCACCGGCGCGCCATCCGCATCGACCCCCGCGCGAACGCGCGACACCACGAACGGACGGTAGAACAACCCCGTCACATCGTCTTCGCGCGTCTGCGTCACGAGCACCGGCTTGCCGATGGCCTTTGACGCCAGCGCGGCGTCCACCGCCGCCTCCGAAAATTTCTGCGCGCGCCGGCCGAAGCCGCCGCCCAGGAACGCGATGTGCATCTTCACCGTCGACGGATCCACGCCGAGCGCCTTGGCCGCCGCATCGCGATCCGGCGATTGCATCTGCGTGCCGAGATAAAGGTCGACACCATCGGCGCGCACGTCCGCCAGGCAGTTGAGCGGCTCCATCGGTGAATGCGCCAGGTAGGGAAGTTCGTATTCGACTTCGAGCTTTTTCGCCGCGCCCGCGAGCGCCTTGCGTGCATCACCCGCGTCGTGCGCCACGACTCCGGGCTGGCGCACGAGCTGCTGGTACTGCCGCCGCAACGCGGCGGTCGAGAAGTTGCGGTTCGCGCCTTCGTTCCAATCGATTTTCAGCGCCTCGCGGCCACGCTTCGCGGCCCAGGTATTGCTGGCGTACACGACGATTCCGGCGGGAATTTCCTTCACGTCCACCACGCCGGCAACCGCGCGTGTCGCGCTGTCATCGATACGCGCGACTTTCGCGCCGATCACCGGCGGGTGCGCGATGACGGCGAACAACATTCCCGGCACGCGCATGTCGAGGCCGAACTTCGCGCTGCCATCCACCTTCGCCGGCGCGTCGAGCCGCTGCTGTGGTTTGCCGAGATATCGAAACTGCGCCGGATCCTTGAGCGTGACTTTCTCCGGGACCGGCAGCGCCGCCGCGGCATCGGCGAGTTTGCCGTAGCTGAGCTTGCGCGAGCCGTTGAACACCACGCCGTCCTCGGTGCGCAGCGAAGCCGCATCCACACTCCAGCGCTGCGCCGCCGCGGCGACCAGCATCGCGCGTACGCGCGCGCCCGCCTCGCGCATCTGCGAGTAGGTAGTGCTGGTGCTCATGCTGCCGCCGGTGAACTGCACCGGCGCGAACGGCACGTTGAACGCCGGATCGGCGCCCGCGAATTCGACCTTCACACGGGACGGGTTCACATCGAGTTCTTCGGCGATCGCCATCGCGATGCCGGTGTAGATGCCCTGGCCCATCTCGGATTTGCCGATGACGACCGTGACCGAGTCATCGGGCGCGACGCGCACGTAAGCATTCGGTTGCAGCGTACGGCCGCTGGCGACGCTGCCGTCCTCGGCGCCTTCGAAACGCCGCTTGCCCACGTAGATGCCCACCGCGACACCCGTGGCAAGGGCGCCGGCAATGATGAAATTGCGACGGTCGAGACGGGGAGAAGTGTCGCTCATGGCGGTCTCCGTGGAACTCAATGAATGCCGCGATGTTAAGGTACGGCCGCCATGGAAATGGAATTTTTCGGAGCCGCGGGAGAGGTCACCGGTTCCTGCCACATCGTGCGGGCGGGCGGGCGGCAGCTGCTGCTCGATTGCGGCATGGTCCAGGGCGGCCGGGACGCGATCGAGCGCAACCGCGCTCCATTTCCGTTCGAAGCGTCCGGGATCGACGCCGTGGTGCTGAGCCACACGCATATCGATCACTGCGGGCGGCTGCCGCTGCTCGTGAAGCGCGGGTTTCGCGGACCGATATACACCAACCCGGCGTGCGCCGAACTCGTCCCCATCCTGCTGCGGGATTCGGCATCACTGGCGATACGCGACGCGGAACGCGCCAATCGCGATCTGCCGGCGGATGCCCGGCGCACGATGCCCTTGTACGACCTCGAAGACGTCGCCGCGACACTGGAACTGCTCGAGACCATCCCGTACGACACGCCGCGGGAATTGCTGCCGGGCATCCGCGTGCGGGTGCGCGAAGCCGGGCACATCCTGGGTTCCTCGAGCGTCGAGTTGTGGGTGAGTGAAGCCGGTGTGTCGCGCAAGATCGTGTTCTCGGGTGACCTCGGCCAGTACGACTCACCGATCCTGCAGGATCCGTGGCGCTTCGAATCGGCCGACGCCGTGCTCATGGAAAGCACCTACGGCGACCGGCGCCATCGCGGGCGCACCGACACCGAGCGGGAATTCGGCGCGGTGCTCGCGGCCGCCGCCAGCGGTGGCGGCAACGTCATCGTGCCCGCCTTCGCGATCGGCCGCAGCCAGGAGCTGCTCTATCTACTCGCGAAGAACTACGGCGCCTGGCACATCGCCCGCTGGCGCATCTTTCTCGACAGTCCGATGGCGATCGCCGCCAGCCGCGTCTACTGGCGCCATCCGGATCGCTTCGACGAAGAGGCCGCGCGGCTGCGCAACTCGTTCCACGAGATGCCGCCGCTGCCCAATCTCACGCTGACGGAAACAGCGGACGAATCCCGCGCCATCAA
Organism: Alcaligenaceae bacterium; assembly: GCA_036677145.1. Lineage (GTDB taxonomy): Bacteria > Pseudomonadota > Gammaproteobacteria > Steroidobacterales > Steroidobacteraceae > CADEED01. The sequence continues at coordinate 129,927 of JAKFFF010000101.1, read as the reverse complement.
CAACGTGCGCAGCGGCGCGATCATCATCGCGGGCAGCGGCATGGCGAATGGCGGGCGCATCCTGCATCACCTCAAGCGCAATCTGCCGCGGCCCGAATCACACGTGGTCATCGTCGGGTTCCAGGCGCCCGGCACGCTCGGGCGCGAACTCGTCGATCGCCGGCCGCAGGTGCGCATTCACGGCCAGCCGATAAACGTCGCCGCGCAGATCCACACGCTCGGCGGACTCTCCGCGCACGGTGACCAGGCGGATCTGCTGCGCTGGTACGACAGCTTCGCGCCGCGGCCACCGGTGTACCTGGTGCATGGTGAAGTGCCCGCCGCTGAAGCACTGGCGGTGAAATTGCGCGAGCGCGGTGCATCCGCCACGGTGACTCAGCCCGGCCTGAAAATCGATCTGGCTGACTTGACCGCGCTGGCTCGCGACACGCCCACCCCCTAGAATCTTCGCGAATGAATACAACCCAGGGCGCCCCGGCGTCACCTAGCAAAAAGCCGTGGTTCCCCGTGAATGGCGCCGAAGCGCGCATCGTCGTCACGGGTTTCCTCCTGTTGTTCTGCGTGCTCGGCGGCTATTTCGCCGTGCGCCCGGTGCGCGAGACCATCGGCACGATCCTCGGCCGCGCGGCCACTCAGGATCTCTGGTTGTTCACCGCGCTTTTCGCGATTCTCATCGTGCCGTTGTATGGCTGGCTGGTGGCGCACATCCGCCGCGCCGTGCTGATTCCCGCGATCTACGGTTTCATGGTCGTCGCGTTCGTGGTCACCGCCCAGATCTTCGTCGGCCACGATCCGGATCCGCTGGTTGCGAAGGTGTTCTACGTCGCGATCAGCGTGATGAACCTGCTGCTGGTCTCGATGTTCTGGAGCCTGATTCTCGAGATCATCTCGAGCGAGCAGAGCAAACGCCTGATCGGCCTCATCGCGGCCGGCGGCACGGCCGGCGCGTTCTTCGGGCCGATGCTGACCGCGCTGCTGGTGAAGATCATCGGCAACGCGGGCGTGCTGTATTTCGGCGCGGGCATGTACGTGGTGGCCATCATCCTGCAGCGGCTGCTCATACTGGAATGGCGGCGTTTCTCGCCCGATGCCGCATCCGGTCCCGCGCACCTGTCGGAGCGCGAACGCGCGCTCGGCGGCAATCCATTCGCGGGTTTCATGCTGGTGATGCGCAATCCCTACCTGCGGGGCATCGCGCTGTTCATCGCCGGCATTTCGGCGATCAATACCTTCCTCTACTTCGAGCAGCTCGAAATGGTGGAGCAGAAGTTCGAAGAACTGGCGGCGCGCACGCAGGTGTTCGCGAGCCTCGATTTCATCGTGCAATTGCTCGTGTTCGTGACACAGCTTTTTCTCACCGGCCTCATCGCCACGCGCCTGGGCGTGATCGTGCTGCTGGTGTCCATTCCGCTCGTGATGGTGTTCGGGCTCACGGTATATGCCGCGTTTGGAACCTTCAGCGTGATGGCAATCGCCATGGTGGTGCGCCGCTGGGGTGAATACGCCTTCATCCGCCCGGGGCGCGAGATGCTCTTCAGCAAGGTGGACAAGGAGAGCAAGTACAAGGCCAAGAACGTCTGCGACGTGGCCGTGTACCGCATCGCCGATGCCGGCTTCGCGCAGATCAAGAAGCTGCTCGATGTGGTCGGAATGGGCGGAACCGCGCAGGCGCTGATTGCCGCGTCGGTTGCTGCATTGTGGGCCTTCAATGGATGGTGGCTGGGCAAGCGCTTCGAGAAGGAAAAGCAGCCGGACGGGAAGTAAACGGCGCCGCCCGTTGCGGTCGGACGAATCCGCGACCGCCGGGCCGCGCGCAACTCGCGCGCGGTTGGGTCGTCAACCGTGCATGCCGTCGAGTGTCATCCGCACGTATCGCTACGATCCCGCCGATCGTCACCTGGACGTGATTTTCGTTTCCGGGCGCAAGTACCGGTATTACGACGTCCCCGTCGACACGTACGACGAGATGCGGCGCGCGTTCTCGAAAGGTGAGTTCTTCAACGAACACGTGCGCGATCGATACCGATTCACGCAGGAAAGCTGATCGCGGCCTCAGGCCACCGCGGCGTCGGAGGCGTTCTTGACGTGTGGCAACGTCACGCGGAAGCGCGTGTATTCACCGGGCTTGGTCGCGATGCCGACGCGGCCGCCGACCTTGTTCACCATCTCGCGCACCACGTCCATTCCATTGCCGCGCGCGCCGCCATCGGCGACCGTGGTGAAACCCGGGCGGAAGATGAGGTTCGCGAGTTTGCGCGGATCGATGCTCGCGGCGACGTCGCTGGTGAACACGCCCTGGCGCACGGCTTCCGAGCGGATCTTGTCGTGATCGAGGCCACGCCCGTCGTCCTGGACGCTGAGCTGGAATCCATCCGGACCGATCTGCGCGAACTGCACGGCAACGGTGCCGATCTCGGGTTTGTCCACGAGTGCACGATCGGTGGGGGGTTCGACGCCGTGGCGGATGGCGTTGTGAATGAGCTGCCCGAGAATCTTTTCGATCACGCGCCGGTAGTTGCCGGGCACGTCTTCGAGACCGACGACGACCAGCGAGACACGTTTGCCGTACATGTCGGCGAGGAATTGAGCCATCTCGTCGAGGCTTTCCTGCGAAAGATCCGAGAGGCGCGCGAGTTTCTGCGTGGCGGATGTCGCCGGCGGCGGCTCGCGATGCATGCGCGGCTGGCGGATCGTGGTGCCGGTGGCGGTGGCCGAGCGGCGGGTCGACTCGATGTCCGACGCCGGCGGTTCGCCCTGCTGCACGCGCCATTCGCGCAGGCGAGTGACGACCTCGCCCTGGATCGCCAGGTGGCTCAGCAGATCGTCGAGTTTGACCGCGAGCGGCAGGAAATCATTGCCCGACAACTGCTGGCGGTCGCGCAAACCATTGAGCGCTTCCTCGAAGCGTTGCGCGCGCTCGCACACGGAGGGCAGCGGCAGGCGCTTCGCGCGCGCATGAATGCCGCGAATGAGCTCGAGGATCAGGACCAGTTTTTCGCGAAACGCCTGCGGCTCGCGCGCGGGTAGTTTGATGATGGCGCGCAGCTGCCCGGCCTTGTCGCGCGCCTCGGCGAGGAAACCCTCCAGCCGCGCGGCATCGACGTGCATGACTTCCCCGAGCACTTCGGTCAGGCGCGGGTCGCGCGGCTCGATGATGGCGGCCGGATCGAATTGCACGGCGGGCTTGGGCGAGTTGCCCATGGCTTCCGGCGAAGTGATCGTGGTCGCGAGGTGATTCGCGTCGTCGTCGGAAATCGTGTTCGCGCCGGCCGCGGCGGCTGTCGCGAGCGGCGGCAGCAGGACTTCGCCCGACTGGGAGTTCGTGAGCGAGTCCATCGTTTCGATCTTGCCGGTCTTCGCGGCCTCGGTGTTCGCGGCCTCGGCCTTCACGGAAACCTGCGCGAGCGCCGGCAACGAGACCGATGGCGGCGCCGCCGTCGGCAGCGAGTCCGACGTGACGTCGAGCGGTCCGATCTGGAACTCGCTGGTCAGGCCCGGCGCCCATTCGGGAGAGGCCGGCGCGGCTGACGAGTTGTTCGCGGGCGCCGCGACCGGGGCAGCTGGCATCGCCACTTCGGTCAGCGTCGGCACGTTGAGCGCAGGTCGCGTACCGGTTTCGCCGGCCAGGCGTTTCGCGAACGTCTCTTCGTTGAGGGCCGGCACTTCGATCGTGTGCGGCACGATTCGCGGCGCCGAAATCTTCTCGAGCGACGCGATGATGTGATGAACGCGGCCATCGACGACCAGGCGCGCGAAGCGTATGGCGAGGTGACGCGAGCCGGAATGCACGCGCTGCAGTGGATTCGCGGTGGCGTCGACCACCGCGTTGGGTTCGGCCTGCCACAGTGATTCCAGGTACGCGACGGTTGCGCGGCGCACGTGCACGTCGACCAGGTCGGCGATCGCCTGGACGAACGCGGTTCCGGGCGCGCAGGTGTGACCTAACAACTCCGGCGCAGCCGCCGAAGCCTCGCCCATGAGCTTGTGCTCGCGATCGAGGAACAACACGCCGGCCTGTGACAGCTCGAGCATCGCGTAGGCCTGCGCACGCGCCACGACGAGTTGTTCGTCCCGGGAGCGCAGGCTGCCGCGCTGCATGATCGCGTAGATCGAAACGCCGATCAGGCAGATCAACGCCGTGCCGAGCGCCACGATGGGGAAGTTGATGTACTCCATGCGCCGCTCAGCTCCGGGCGCCGGCCGAAATCAGCGCCGCGGGGTCCATGGTTCCGCCGTCGCGCATCGCATGGGCCATCTGCCCGAGCGCGTTCAGCAACTCGTCGCAGGAGCCGATGCGGTTCTCGCGCGACTTGGACATCAGTCGTTCGAGCAGGGGTTGATAGGCCAGATGTTGCACGGGCAGCTCCGGCACCGGCGCCATGACGTGCTGCTGCAACACGTCGATCGCGGACGCGCCGAGGTAAGGCTTCTTGCCGGAAAGCATCTCGTAGAGGATCACGCCGAGGCTGTACAGGTCGGTGCGCGCATCGAGCGCCTCACCCTGCGCCTGCTCGGGACTCATGTAGTAAGGCGAGCCGCGCAGGACGCCGGTGCGCGTGCTGCCGTCGCCGGACAGCAGGCTGCGTGCCAGGCCGAAGTCGATCAGCACGACGCTGCCGTTGTCGCGCAGCATGACGTTCGGTGGCTTGAGGTCGCGATGGATGATTCCCGCCTCGTGCACCACTTTCAGCGAGCGCGCGATTTCCTGCAGGAAGGCGATCGCCTCGTCGGCGGTCAGCGGATTCTGCAGGCGCGCCTTCAGATCGCCGCAGGGGAAATACTCCATCGCGAGGTATTCGACCCCTTCGTGGATGCCGTAGTCGAACAGGTCGATGATGGACGGATGATCGAGCGCGGCGATCGCTTCGAATTCGCGCTGGAACATGATGGCGCGCTGGCCCGTGTCGTTCGGGTCGGCGGAGTGCTTGCGCTTGCTGATCTTGAGCGCGACGTTGTGTCCGACATCCTCGGAGATCGCCAGGTACACCGCCGCGGCCTCGGACTCGCCGATTTTCTGCAACAGCGTATAGCCCGGAATCTGGTGAGCGGCCGGCGCGACGGGTTTGGCTTCCTTGTTGACGGTGGGCAGCGAAACGTCGGCCGGATCGGAGCGGGGCGCCGCGGGGACGGGCGGCGCCGCGGTCGCAAGCGCGGCGGCACTGGCGAGCAGTGCACCGGATTGCGTGGAAATCAGCGTCGCCGGTGCGGCGGCTTCGGCCGGCTTGTCCGGCGCGGACTTGCCGTCCGGACCGGCTTTCTGGGCGGCAAGCGCCGCACGTTCGGCGCGCCGCTGTGTTTCCTTTTCGATGGCGCGCAACGTGAGCTTGAGCGAGCGCTGCAGGCGCGGTGGCGTCAGCAGCCGCTTGGGTAGATAGTCAGCCGCGCCGAGCCGCAACGTACGCACGGCGACCAGTTCGCTGCCGCCCTCCGCGAGGATGATCATCTCCGGAAATCCGGGCTGGCTGCGCAGCTTGCGGATCCATTCGAGCGCGTCGGTGGTCGGCTCCTCGATGCCCTCGTCGAACGTCAGCGCGAGCATCACGATGTCGTAATCGCGCACGGTCATCGCCGTGCGCACCCGGCCGAAGGAAGTCCAGTCCATCACGATGATCGAGTCGGCCGGCCAGCCGGTGCCGATCGCGTGCTGCAGCCAGCTCGCGTACTTGGCGTCGTTCTCGACGATCAGGAATCGTTGTGGGCGCGGCTCGTCCATCTATCTATTCGTCCGCGAAGCGGATGCGCACGGCGACGCGTTGTTCGATCGCCTTGCCGTCGCGCATCACCGGCTTGTAACGCCATTGAGACACCGCCGTGGTGGCCGACGTATCGAACGTCCGGCGCGGGCTGGAGTTGGTGACCGCGATGTCACCGGTCGAGCCGTCGGTGCGCACGGTGAATTCGATCTCGACCCAACCCGTCACGCCGCGATTGCGGATCGCCGCGGGATATTTCGGCGCGACGTATTCGACGCGCTCGACGGAATTCGCGCCCACGACGGCGGCGCGTTGCGCGGTGGCTTCGCGCGCGGCGTCGATATCGCGCGCGGCGCTTTCGATGTCGCCGCCGGTAACGCCGATCGTCTGTGCCTCCTTGAGCCAGGCGCCGGCCGCGGCCAGGTCATTGCGGGCGAGCGAGCCGCGCATTTCCTTGAGGAATGCATTGCCGAGATTCGTGCGCGCGGTGGCGACCACCGGGTTGCCGGAGTCGGCCTCGATGAGCGCCAGCAGATAGGCCTTCGCGTTGCGATCCGCCGGCTGCAGCAGGTTGTTGGCCGAGAGCGCGGTGGTGAACGACTGCGTGAGCGTTTCCACCGTGCGCGCGCGCGCGCCGATGACGGTGTCCTGCAGCGAGCGGCGGATGCTGGCCATTTCATTGCGGGCCGCGCCGGCGCCGTCGGCGTTCGCCAGCCAGCGTTCCGTCTCGGCGGCGTTGCCGGCCGTGGCCGCCGCGCGGGCGCGATCGAGGAGTTCCTTGCGCAGGGTGCGTTCGGTTTCCGACACGGCCGGATCGTCGGGCACGACCTGGCGGGCGGCTTCCAGGTAGAAGCGGGCGTTGTCCTCGGCGGGTTCGATGAGTGCGCCACTACGCAGGCGCGTGTTGGCGAGCCTGAGGTAGGTGGCGCCTTTCTCCTGCTTGTCGAGCAGGTCCGCATCACGCGTGCGCGTCAGTGCCGCGCGTTCCTTTTCCATCTCGATCTGCATCTCGAGAAAAGCGCCGCGCGCGGTGGCGGGTGTGAGGGTTCCGGCGACGTCGACCATCCGCTTCGCATCCTCGGGACTTCCCGCGGTGAGCGCGCGTTCGGCGGCGGACAGCAGCCGGTCGGCCACGCGAACCAGGCCGGCCTTGGCGAGTGTGTTCGTGGGATCGAGCTCGAGGGCGCCGCGGAACAGCTCCACCGCGTTGCGGCCGGGCGGTCCGGCCAACTCGCCGCGTTGCAATGCGGCCTCGGCTTGCGAGAGCAGGTCGCGCAGGGCCTGCTCGCGGCTGACGGCCGTGGGCGGAAATGGAGTCTGCGGCGCCGTTTCGGCGGGCAGGCGGATTACCGACGGTTCCGGGGCCGCAAGACGTTGCGCGACCGTCTGCTCGATTTGCGAGGCGGCAGGCTGCTGCGCCGGTTCGGGCGCGCGCTCCTGCGGGACGGGTGTGGGCGCCGGGGCAATGACGCGTTTCTCCACGGGAACCTGTGCAACGGCCGGCGCCGCCTCGACCGGAGCCGCGGGATTTTCCTCTTCCGGACTAACTACCTCCGGGGTCGCGGATTCGGCGTTCGCGGCCGCGGCTTCGGGCGCCGGAGACGACCGCGGTGAAAAGGCGAACCAGCCGCCGACGGCCAGCACGGCAGCCACGGCCGCCGCGATGCCGAGCCGCGGGATGCCTTCGCGGGATTCCTTCGGCTTCGTGGCTTCGAAGCTCGAGAAATCGGGACGCGTGAATTCGAGCGTGCGTTCGACATTCTCGACTTCGTGACGGCGCAGCGCGGCTTCGACGAACAGCCGGACGCGCGGCGCCGAAACGGGACGATGCAGGAAGCGATAGACGACACCCGAGGTGATCTGGCTCGCGACGCGGGCCTGTTCCTCGGCGGTGCCGACGACCACGAGCACGAGATCCGGCCAGGTTTCCCGCAACCGCTCCGCGAGCGCGGCGAGATCGCCTTCGATGAACATGCTGTCGAGCAGGCACGCCGACACGCGACGGCCGTTCAGATGCGGCCGCAACTCTTCTTCGTTGTTGACGAGGATCAGTTCGTGCGAAGGATCGACCGTGCTGCGCAGAAGACCGATGAGAGCACGGTCCTGCGTGATCGCAGAAATCGCGATGGCCGCCTGGGGGGCGGCAAACGTCGGCGAATCGAACTCCGATTGCGGCAGCATGCTGGTGGTGGATCGGCCTTGGAAACGGCGAACGGAACGGGTAACAAAAGCAGCAAAAACAACGGCTGCGAAAGCACTTTATCAAGATATGTAAGTTTACTGAGGATACGCCGCACAACGCGTGTGGAGCGCGGACAATCCGTGAACTGCGTCCCGCGGCGGTGGTCCCGGGATGAGACCACTTTCACAGTTGAAGCCATGCGGCAGGCCCCGGTTATGATCGCCGCCGCCCGGGTACGAATGGAGTGTCAAATGTCGTTCAGAGGCCTCATTTTTGTGCTTTCGCTGACCGCCTGCGCGGCGGCTTCAGCCGCCGGCCCCAGTGGTGCACAGCAGCGCGGCGCCGAGCAATTCCTCGCGGCCGTCGCAACCGGCAATTTCCAGTCGGTCGCGCAGGAGCTGCATCCCGAGGAAGTCGAAAAGCTGCGCACGCGCCTGCTCGAACTATTGCGCGCCGAGGCCTCGCGCAGCGATTCCACCTATCGCGTGCGCCTGTTCGGACCCGGCCGCTCACTCGCCGAACTCGAAAGCATGACCCCGGTGCGCTTTTACAGCGCGCTGTCCGAACGGCTGCGCCTGCGCGGACGCGTGTACCAGGACTACAAGTGGCTGGCCGCGATCCCGGATGAAAAGATCGTCTATCTACTCGGGCGCGGCGAACAGCCGAAGGACCGCGGCTCGGTGAAGGTCACCGTGCTGGTCGCGCTCAGGCAATACGGCGCGCAGTGGCGCGCGGTGATACCCAGCGAAGTCGAGGCGCAGATCGACGACCTGATCGAAGGGCGCGCCACGGCCGGACCCGGCCAGGGCGGCGTGACCGCAATCGTCGTGCCGAAGGCGCCGCTCGCGCCGGGCATCAGCGAGCTGCTGGCGCGCGCCGAGGCCAGCATCGCGGCCAATCATTGCGAGGAGTACTACACCGAATTCATGAGCCCCAACTTCCAGAAGGCGACGTCGCGCAGCGCGCGCAAGACGCTGGTCACCGCGTGCACCAACAACGAGAACATGCGCGAGACGATGATCACCACGCTGCGCATCGTGCAGGAGCTGACGCCGCGCTATGACATGGGAGGAAGCCGAGCGGTGTACGACGTGAGCGGGCAGGGCCTGCCGTACGATCGTTTCGTGCTCGAGCGCGACAAAGACCGTTGGTATATAGCTGAATGAAGATTGCCGAATGACGAATCCGATGCTGAAGATACGGCCGGCAACCGCGGCCGACGCCACGACCATCGCGGATCTGGTGCGCGAACTGGCCGAATACGAAAAGCTGGCGCACGAGGCGAAAGCGCGGCCCGCCGATTTCGCGCGCGAGCTCGAATCGCCGAATCCGGTGATCCACGTGCTCATCGCCGAATGGAACGGCGAGCCGGCCGGTTTCGCGTTGTATTTCTTCAACTTTTCGACTTTCGTCGGCCGCCCCGGTTTGTATCTCGAGGACCTGTTCGTGCGGCCGGCCCGGCGCGGGCACGGCATCGGCCGCGAACTGCTGCGCGCGCTCGCACGGCTCGCGGAGCAACGTGGGTGCGGGCGCATGGAATGGGCCGTGCTCGATTGGAACGAACCGGCGCTGCGCTTCTACAAATCGCTGGACGCGCGGCAGATGAAGGAATGGATCATTCACCGCCTCACGCCCGCGGAGATCGCGAAGCTCGCGGCGGAAACCGGACCTGGAGCAGCAACATGAATACACGATGCCTGTCGGTAATCGCGGCAGCCTTTTTCATGGCGCCGGCATTCGCCGCGGAACCTGCTACGCCCGCACCGCCCGCGGCCGTCGCGCCGGCGCCGGTGATCACGCAGTCGGATCTGCTGGCGCGAATCGAGAAGCAGGACGATTCGGTCGTCGTGCTGGATGTGCGCACGCCGCAGGAATTCGCGGCGGGCCACGTGCCCGGCGCGCGCAACATCTCGCACGATCAGCTGGCCGCGAGGCTCGATGAGCTAACGGGTGCGCGCAACAAGGACGTGGTGCTCTATTGCCGCAGCGGCCGCCGCTCCGCGCTGGCCGCGGAAACACTGCGCGGCGCGGGTTTCACGAAGCTGTTGCAATTGCAGGGCGACTTTCCCGCGTGGGAAGCCGGAAAGCTGCCGGTCGAAAAGACGGCGCCGGAAAGCTCACCAGCGCGCTGATCTCGCTCCGACCGCGGGCGCGTCAGTTTCCTTCGATCGAGAAATGCGTGCCGCGATACGAAAGTTGCGCGCCTGTCGGCGTGATCGAGTCCACGCGCACGCCTTCGGGGAGCATTTCGCCCTCGCGCAGTTTCCGCATGTTGATGAACACGAAGCGTTCCGCCGGGTTCGCGGCAAACACATGCAGGTCGAGCCGCAGTTCGGGGATCTGTACCCCGCGCGCGAGCACTTCATCGCGTGAAGGTACGCCGCCCGAGCGCCGCACCGCGGCCATCGCGCCTGCCTCGGCCGGCGTGATCGCCGGCGCGTAGTCGCTCGCGTTGTAGTCCGGCGGCACCGGCGTTTCGCCGCCCGAAAGCACGGGTTCTTCGATGGGCGTGGCCGGATTTCCCATCGTCACGGTGGGCGCGGCGCTGATCGGAATGTTCACGGTCGTCGGAATCGTGACGGTGGCGGGCACGGTGACCATGCCGGGAGGAGCACTCGTGACCACCGGCTGCGCGGCCGCCGGCGCGGACACGGCTTGAGTGGGCGCACCCGGAGGCGTCGCGGAGTCCCGCAGCAGCACCCAGCCCAGCGCGAAGACATTGACGCCGAAGAGGACGGCGAGTCCCACCGCCCAGACCGGAAACTTGCGGCGTGGAGCGGCGACCTTCACTTCGAACAGCGCGGGCGCGGCCTGCCGCTGCCGGTCGTTTTCGGATTTCTTCAATGCGTCGAGGATGAAAGACATGTCAGCTCCCGGCCCCGTTGCGCAGGAATGGTGTGGCCGCATCGTTGAGCGCGGCGTCGAGCGCCACCTGCGTCTGCACGCCGGCGATGCCGTCGACCACCAGCCGGTGTTTGCGCTGGAAATCCTCGACCATGCTCAAGAGCGACGCGTCGAAGCGATCGCTGGCCGGTTCCTCGGCGGGCATTCCGTTGACGCGCCGCAGGCTGTCGCGCAGCCACCGCACGCGCGCGCTGCGCTCGCCGATCGCAAGTGGATTCGAAGCGCCGAGGGCGGGACGCCACAACAACACGTAATCGCCGAACCAGCTGCTCGACAGATCACCGATTCCAACCTCGCGTTGCGCACCGCCGAGATCCACCTGCGCCCGTTCGCCATCGAGCCCGGCGAGCACGACCTGGTGGGCGCGACCCGCGGAGTCGATCACGTTCAGCACGGCCGGCCGGTTGAACAAACGCAATTGCGCGAGTGAGCCGCGCTGCGTGAGGCACTCGAGTCCGGCCTGCATTGCCTGGCTGCAGGGATCGACGCTACCCGTCTCGTAGCGCAGTCCCCAGAGCGTGAACAGTTTGTTGTAGGCGGTGTCGGGGTCCGTCTCGGCGCCGTACTTCGTCAGCAATGCGTCGAGGGTGACGGCTTCGGGTTTGGGCGCCACGGTCTGCACGGCCGGCGCGGCGGCCACCGGCGTGACGTCACGCCCGACCGCGGAGCCGGCGAAACGCGGCATGAACAGGATGGCGCTCGATACGGCCACCACGCCGGCCGCGGTCGCCGCGGCCCAGGGCAGCCAGCGCGGCTGGATGTTACGGCCGAACACTTCGCCGGCGGCACGGCGCACGACGCTCGCCGAGATCGCGTGCCGGTCCTCGGTGAACGCGCCCAACAAGGCGCGGTCGCAGATGATGTTGATCAGTCGCGGCACGCCGCCCGACAGGCGATGCACTTCCCGCAGCGCACCGCTCGCGAAGATTTCGCGCGTCGCGCCGGCTACGCGCAGGCGGTGGCGAACGTACGCGGCGGTTTCGTCGCGCGACAGCGGGTCGAGGTGATAACGGCCGGTGATGCGCTGCGCGAGCTGGCGCAGTTCCACCCGGCCTAACAACTCGCGCAACTCCGGCTGGCCGATCAGGATGATCTGCAGCAGCTTCTGCGTTTCGGTTTCGAGATTGGTGAGCAGGCGCACCTGCTCGAGCACTTCGGGGGCGAGGTTCTGGGCCTCATCGACCACCAGCACGATGCGCCGGCCCTCGGCGTGGGCGGCGAGCAGGTGGTGGCTCAGCAGATCGACCAGGTCCTTGAGGCTGTGCTCGGATTCGGGCGCGACGCGAATGCCGAGTTCCTCGCAGATGGCCAGCAGGAACTCCGCCGGCGTCATGCGCGGGTTCAGGATCAGCGCGATATCGGCATGTTTGGGCGCCTGGGCCAGCAACGAGCGCACCACCGTCGTCTTGCCGGTGCCCACCTCGCCGGTGAGCTGGATGAAGCCGCCCGCTTCGTTGATGCCGTAGACCAGGTGCGCCAATGCCTCGGCGTGCCGTTCCGACAGGAACAGGTAACGCGGATCCGGCGTGATCGAGAACGGCTTCTCGTTGAGACCAAAAAACGAGGCGTACATATTCAGGCCTGACGGCCACTCTCAACGCCGCCGAAGTGGCGGCGAACATGATTAACGGGCGGGCAGTATTGCACGGGGTTTTGGGCCGGGGGAACCGGCCGGCGCCCGGGCTAGCGCCGGTCGGGGGTTGGCGACGGGGCGCGCGGCCGGCGTCCCTTTTCGTTGGTCCGGGGGGCCGATTCGGACATGTCTTCCGGGGATTCCTCGGCCCCGCGGGCCACGGGCAGGGCGCTGCCGCGCCGCACCGCGAGGGTCCCGAACCGTTCGCGGATCAGGTCCACGGCGCTGTCCAGCGCGGTCGCGGTCGGCGCCGTGGCGGGAGCGGCGAACAGGTCGAGCTGGTCGGCCGCGTGCAGGTGATTCACGCCGACGCCTAACAACCTCACCTTGGCCCGCGGCTGCTCCTCGAGCCAGCCGGCGAGCAGCTCCGCCGCGATCTTCGCGATCGTGCGCGAATCGGTGGTCGATGGTTCGAAGCGCTTCTGGCGCGTGAACGTCGTGAAATCCGCGCGACGGATCTTGACCTGCACACATCCTGTGGCGAGATTCTGCGCGCGCATGCGCGCCGCCGCGCGATCGGCGAGCCGCAGCACCTCGGCCTCCATGCGCGCCACTTCAGTGAGATCGCTGAAGAAGGTTTCCTCGGCGCTGATCGACTTCTCGTCCCACTCGGCCATGACCGGGCGATCGTCGACGCCCGAGGCGCGCTCGCGCATGCGCTGCGAATCGCGTCCGAAGATGGGCCAGAGCACCGCGTCGGGCGCGCGCCGCAGCTCGCCCAGGGTCATGAGCCCCGCGGCCTCGACGCGTTCGCCTAACTTCCGGCCGAGGCCGGGCAGGCGGCGCACCGAGAGCGGATCGAGCACGGTGTGCATGTTGTCGGCCGTGATGACGGTGAGACCATCGGGTTTCTCGAGATCGGAGGCGATCTTCGCCACCAGTTTGTTGATGCTGACACCTACCGAGGCGCCGAGCTGCGTGACCTCGCGGATCTTCTGCTTGATGCCGCGCGCGATGCTGATCGCGTCGCCCTTGAGCGCCAGACTCGCGGTCACGTCGAGGAAGGCCTCGTCGAGCGACAATCCTTCGACCACCGGCGTGTATTCGTGGAACACCCCGAACACCTGGTGCGACACTTCGCGGTAGACAGACATGCGCGGCGGCACGCAGATGGCGTGCGGGCAGCGGCGCAGCGCCTCGCGAATCGGCATGGCCGAACGCACGCCGAACTTGCGCACCTCGTAACTCGCCGCCGCGACCACGCCGCGATTGGTCGTGCCGCCGACGATGAGCGGCTGGCCGCGCAATTCGGGCCGGTCGCGTTGCTCCACGGAGGCGTAAAACGCATCCATGTCGACGTGCAGGATGGCGCGCGGCGCGGTCATGCGACGCGTTTTACTCCTTCCCGGGTATCGGCGCGCGTGCTATTTCGTCACGACCTATTTCGTCACGACAATAGTGATTTTCTTCGAGATCACCGCCGGATCGTGCGGCACGTGCAGGGAATCGCCGAGCACGAGTTGCAGCGTGTGTGTACCGGGCGGCAGCGTGACCGTGGTTTCGGTTTGCCCCTTGCCGAAATGCACGCTCTTCTCGTTCGCGGGCAAGGCCTGCGAGAGGTCGGCGGGCGGATCGCTGTCGATCAGCAGGTGGTGATGGCCGGTGCCTTCCAGCTTTATGCCGGCCGGCGCGACACCCATCCCCTTGAGCCCGAAGACGACGGTGACCGGGCTCGTGACCTTGGCGCCGTCCTTCGGCGAAACGATGTAGACCTCGGCGCCGGCGGGCGACGGTTCGCGCGCGTCCGCGGTGGTCACGAGTGCCGTGTTCGTCAGAACGATGGCGGCGAGGCAGGCCAGCGGGACGATACGTCGATTCATGGATGTCTCCTTGCTCGGGGGAAGGCGGAAGGTACGTCCGGCGCGACCGCGCGCGCAAGAAGACAACGGCCTCATTCCGGTCACGCGCGGCCAGAGTTCCAACTAGAGAGTCATGGCGCTGTACAACGCGGTTCCCGCCAACACGATCGCGCCGGCGCTGATGTAGGCGAAACCGATGGCCATGAATTTGCCGATGGTCAGCGCGCGCGACTGGCCGTAGTACACGCGCATGGCGCGGAAGAGGTACCAGAACGTGTAGAGCCAGATGACGGGCGTGAGCAGGCCGAGGTGCTGGCCGACGACGGGTAACGCCAGGGCGATGGCGAGGATACCCATCGCCAGGAACACGAAGGCATGGTTGTGCACCAGGAACAGCAGATGCTCGACGTAATAACGCTTCGGCCGCCAGTACAGCAGCTTCATGACCAGGGCCAGCAGCGGCAGGAATACGAACATGGCCCGCGGGATGTTGTGGGTGACTGCATTGAGCAGATCCTCTCCACGCATCTTGCTGACTTTCTGGCAAAGCCCGAACAGTGCCCGCTCTCCCCAGGTGGCGTTCGCGGGCAGCTGGCTCGCTTCACTGTTGCAGAGTTCGGAGCGAACTTCAGGGCGCAGCACAGGCGCGGCGTTGGCGGTTTCCGGCGGAGCCGGTTTTCCTTCGAGAACCGCCTGCTGCTGCGCGGCCTTCTTGCGAAGAGCGTCCGCGGCCCTGGCCATGCCCGGTATTTCGGGGTGCTCCGCCTCGAGCGAGTCGGCGGTCTTTTGCAGGGCCGCCACTGATTCCGCAGTGGGTGGATCTTCGTCCGCGGCATCGACGTTCATGTGCCCGGCCATTCCGGCCACCACGAAGAACAGCACGCTTATCACCAGGTACAGCCGGAACGGTGGCAGGTAGCGGGCGCGCCGCCCGCTGAAGAATTCGCGCGACAGGAAGCCGGGCCTCGCCAATAGATAGCCGAGCGTGCGCCACAGGCGCGAGTCGGCATGGGTGATGCTCTCGAAGGCCTCGGATGCGAAGTGCCCCAACGACTTCACGTGTGGTTCGTGACGCTGGCCGCAGGCTGCGCAGTATTCGCCCTCCAGAGTGACGCCGCAGTTCTGGCAGGCAACTTTCGGCAACGCGGGCGCCGGCACGGCGAGCGCGGCGGGCTCCGGCAAGGTGGCCGGCGCGGTCGATCCAACTACCGGCGCGAGAGGCTCGTTCACAAACGGGTCAGGCGACGTGGAACCCGGTCACCGGCGAAGGCCGCACTTCGGCGTCCGGCTGAACTCCAGCCGCCAGCTCGTGCGACTCGAAGTCGTCGACGCTGATCAGCTCCATCACTTTGCGGTCATAGTCGCGCAGCATCGCGGCCTCGGTTTCCGAAATGATCCCGGCGGCGAGCGCCTGCGTGATCTGGCCGGGAACGTCGAGCGCGTTCACCTTGCCCGTCTTCACGCCTTCGACGCGAATGCGTTTCTCGATCGGTTCCGCGGTCTGCGACAGGATCAGTGCCTCGTCGAGCAGGCCGAGCGCGTTGCCCGGTTCATGCGTGCGGTAGACGAACTTGCACAGCCGGTCGCGTGCGCCGCTCACGGTCAGCACCGTGTCGGCGATCTGGCGCCCCAGCCGGTCGCTCGGCGCCGAATACGCGCGGCCACCGGGGAAAATCGCCATGCGCATGATTCCCGCGAGAAACCGGTTCGGGAAATTGCGCAGGAAATCGTGCAACTGCTCCTGCGCCTTGTAGAGCTGGTTGCGGCAGGCCCATTCCACCACCGGCAGGTCATCGGCGGGACGGCCCTGGTTTTCGTGATGTTTGAGAACCATCGAGGCCAGGTACATCGCGGACAACACATCGCCGAGGCGCGCGGAAAGATTTTCCTTCTTCTTGAGATATCCACCCAGCGTCAGCATCGCCACGTCCACCGCGAACGCGAACGACGCCGAGAAACGCACGATGTGCTGGTAGTAGCGCTTGGTGTCGCCTACCTCGGGCACATGCGTGAAGCGCGCGTGCGTGAGCGCCATGACGAACGAACGCACCGCGTTGCTGATCGTGAAGCCGATGTGGCCGAACAGCGCGCGGTCGAAATCGTCGACGCCCTGCGCGCGGTCAGGATTGCGGGCCGCGGTCATTTCCTTGAGTACGAAGGGATGGCAGCGGATGGCGCCCTGGCCGAAGATGATGAGTGAGCGCGTCAGGATGTTCGCGCCTTCGACGGTGATGGCCACGGGCACGACCTGGTAGTTGCGTCCCAGGTAATTGCGCGGGCCGAGCTGAATGCCCTTGCCGCCATGCACGTCCATCGCGTCGTTCGCGACCTGGCGGCCCATCTCCGTCACGTGGTACTTGAGCATCGCCGAAGGCACGGAGGGTTTCTCGCCGCCGTCGATCGCACCGGCCGTCACCGAACGTGCCGCGTCCATGGTGTAGGTGTAGCCGGCCATGCGCGCGAGAACGGCTTCGACACCTTCGAACTTGCCCACCGGCATGTTGAACTGGCGGCGGATGCGCGCGTACGCACCGGAGGCGAACACGCCGAGTTTCGCGCCGCCCGTGGTATTGGATGGCAGCGAGATGCAGCGGCCCACCGACAGCTGCTCGACCAGCATGCGCCAGCCCTGGCCGGCCATTTTCGGGCCGCCGATAATTGTGTCGAGCGGAACGAACACATCCTTGCCCGACAACGGCCCGTTCTGGAATGGCACGTTGAGCGGGAAGTGACGGCGGCCGATGGACAGGCCGGGAGTGTCGCGCGGAATCAGCGCGCAGGTGATGCCGTAGTCGACCTTCTCGCCACCTAACAACTTGTCCGGGTCGAAGAGCCGGAATGCGAGACCCACCACGGTCGCGATCGGCGCCAGCGTGATGTACCGCTTCGAGAAGTTGAGTTTGAGGCCGACGATCTCGCTGCCCTGGTACATGCCCCGGCAGACGATGCCGGTATCGGGCAGCGATGCCGCGTCCGAACCGGCGCGCGGATGCGTGAGCGCGAAACAGGGGACTTCATCGCCGCGCGCGAGGCGCGGTAGATAGTGATCCTTCTGTTCCTCGGTGCCGTAGTGGTTGAGGAGTTCGGCCGGGCCAAGCGAGTTCGGCACGGCCGTCGTGGCCGCCAGCAGGCCCGAACGGCTGGCGAGTTTCACGAGCACGCACGAATGCGCATACGCCGAGAATTCGAGGCCGCCGTATTTCTTCGGGATGATCATCGCGAAGAAGCCTTTCTGCTTCAGGAAATCCCAGACGTGTTTGGGCATGTCCGCGCGTTTGTGCGTGACGTCCCAGTCGTCGAACATGCGGCACAACTCTTCGCAGGGTCCGTCGACGAACGCCTGTTCTTCGGCGGTGAGCTGCGGCGCCTTGGCGGCTAACAACTTCTCGAAGCGCGGCTTGCCGGTGAACAACTCGCCGTCCCACCAGACGGTGCCGGCCTCGAGCGCTTCCTTTTCGGTCTGCGACATCGACGGCAGCAGGCGTATATAGGCCTTCATGAAAGGCCGCGTGATGATGGCCTTGCGCAGCGGACGGACGTTGAACAGCCACAGCGCCGCGAGCAGCACCCACAGGAAACCTTTCCAGATCCCGGCCGGGGGCGCGATGACGGTGTAGCCGGCGAGCAGCAGCGTGAAAACGGCCGTGAACGCGATGAGCGGCAAACGCTTGTACGCCATGAAGACCACCGCGCCGATGAAAATCAGCGTGAATCCGGTGCCCACCTGGGCGACATAGGCGGCGGCGGCGATCAGGAAAAGGATTACCAGGATTGCGCCGAGCATGGGGAAAGCCCTCGTTTCGCGATGGGGAAACTATAGTCCAATTCGTCAGGCCAGACCCTCGAAGGCACGGCGCTGTTCGACGATCGCGTCCCCGATTACGGCCAGGAATGCGCGAATGCGCGCGGTATTCCGCAGATCCTGGTGAGTGACGATCCACAACTCGCTCGCGAGGTCGGGCAACACGGGCGAGATGCGGCGCACGGAGTCGTCGCGATCCGCGAGGTAGCAGGGCAGCAGCGCGACGCCGATCCCCGCCCCGACGGCCGTGAGCTGATTGACCAGGCTGTTGCTGCGATAGGCGATGCGTTCCTCCGGCACGTGCGCGGCGATCCATTCGCTCGCGATGACGAGCGCCGGTTCGTCCCAGCCGATGACGGCGAACCGCGAGAAATTGAACGATTGGCCATCGCGTCGCAGGGTGCCGCTCATTGAGCGCGGTCCGTAAAACGCCCACGCGATACCGGTGAGCCGCCGGCCGAACAATCCCGGATCCACCGGCCGTCGCACGCGTAATGCCACATCCGCTTCACGGCGCCCGAGATCCAGCATGCGGTTGTCGATCGAGAGGATCAGCTGGATGCGCGGATGGGATTCATGGAAGCGGGCAAACAACCGTGGCAGCACGGAGTTCGACAGCGTTTCCGACGCGGTGACACGCACCACGCCCGAGAGCTGCTGATCGCGGCCGGTGATCTCGCGATCCACCGACAGGAGCTCGGTCTCGACGCGCTCGGCCGCCGCTGCGGCGCGTTCGCCCGCGGCAGTCAGCTGATAACCGCGCGGCGACCGGTCGAACAACCGCACGTGCAGGCGCTCTTCGAGCGCATTCAAGCGCCGGAACACCGTCGATAGATCGATGTCGAGCCGCTCGGCGGCTCCCGCCAACGTGCGCTCGCGCGCGAGCGCGAGGATCAGTGGCAGGTCGGTGAACGAGAGTGCGGACTCGTTTGCAGCCATGCAATAGATCTTTGCTGAATGACCAATGCGTTTGCAATGGCGCCACTCAAGAATTTGCCCATCGCAATCCTGCGCCGGTTGGCGCGTCATTTCGGGAGAGTCACATGTCTGGTTTGATCGAGAGTTCTTTGAAGGACAGGGGCAACGCTTCGGCCGCTACGCTGCTGCGCGTCTCGCTCGGAGTCATGTTCGTGGCACACAGCTTGATCCTGAAGCTGTTCACGTATGGTCTCGCCGGCACGGCGGGATATTTCGAGTCGATCGGCCTGCCCGGTGCGCTGGCCTACGTGGTGTTCGGCGCGGAAGCGGCCGGCGGTTTGCTGCTCATCGCCAACGTCGCGACAGGCTGGGTGTCGCTGGCGCTGGTTCCCGTCCTCGCGGGCGCTCTGTGGGCGCATTCGGGCAATGGCTGGGTGTTCAGCAATGCGAATGGTGGCTGGGAGTATCCGCTGTTCCTGATTGTGGTATCCGTGGTCGTCGCACTGCAGGCCTTCGCGGCCCGGGCCGTGAAGGCGCGGCATTCGCCGGCCGCGCTTGGGTCCGCGACGAACGCGGCGTAAAAAGACAAGGCATGTCGAACGCCGAGTTGTTCACGACCGTCGCGCGCGAGTACGCGAGTTTTCGCCCGGGCTATCCACCCGAGCTGTTCGCGTGGCTCGCGCGCATGTCGCCCGCGCGAGAGCTCGCATGGGATTGCGGCTGCGGCAGCGGCCAGGCGAGCGTGGCGCTGGCGGAGCACTTCACGCGGGTTCACGCCACCGACGTCGCCGCTGCGCAGATAGCCGCGGCTAAACCGCATCCGCGCGTGAGTTATTCAGTGGCGCCGGCCGAGCGCTGCGCGCTGCCCGATGCTTCGGTCGACCTGGTGACCGTCGCGCAGGCGCTGCACTGGTTTGATGTCGAGGCCTTTTATGCCGAGGCGCGCCGCGTCGCGCGGCCCGGAGCGCTGCTCGCGGTGTGGAATTATCCGCGGCCGCGGTTCGTCGACGCGGAGCTCGACCGGCGATTCCTGGCGTTCTACGCCGACGTGGTCGGGCCGTACTGGCCGCCCGAGCGCGCCCATGTCGAGCAGAACTACCGCACCCTGCCGTTTCCATTCGAGGAAATCGACGCGCCCTCTTTCGTACTCGAGCTGCGCTGGGACCTCGACCAGGTGATCGGCTACGTCAGCAGCTGGTCGGCGACCGCGCGTTACCGCCAGGCGCTGTCGCGCGATCCGGTGTCACTGCTGCGCGCTTCACTCGCGCCCGCGTGGCCGCCCGGCGGCATCGCGCCGGTACGGATGCCGATCGGGTTGCGGGTCGGGCGCCTGCGCGGCGCCAATAGTTAGATCAGCTCGCGGACGCCGTCGCGTTCTTCGCGCAGTTCCTTGTCCGTGGCGTCCATGCGCTGGCGCGAGAAGTCATCGACCGCGAGACCCTGAACGACCTTGTAGTCGCCATTGGCGCAGGTGACGGGATACGAATACACGACGCCTTCCCGGATGCCGTAACTGCCGTCGGCCGGCACGGCCATGCTGATGAAGTTGTCGGCGGCGGTGCCGAGGTGCCAGTCGCGCATGTGATCGATCGCGGCCGAAGCGGCCGAAGCGGCCGACGAGGCGCCGCGCGCCTTGATGATCGCCGCGCCGCGCTGCTGCACCGTCGGGATGAAGGATTCTTCGTACCACTTGCGGTCGACCAGCGAATGAGCCGGCTTGCCGTCGACGAGGCAGAAGTTCAGATCGGGGTACTGCGTCGAGGAGTGATTGCCCCAGATCAGCATCTTCTGGATCTTCGTCACGTGGATGCCGGTCTTCTCGGCGAGCTGCGACACGGCGCGGTTGTGATCGAGGCGGGTCATCGCGGTGAAGTTGCGCGGATTCAGGTCTTTCGCATTCGCACGCGCGATCATCGCGTTGGTGTTCGCCGGGTTACCTACCACGAGCACGCGGATGTTCCGGTCCGCGACCTCGTTCATCGCCTTGCCCTGCGCGGAGAAAATCTGCGCATTCGCCATCAGCAGGTCCTTGCGCTCCATGCCCGGTCCGCGCGGACGCGCGCCGACCAGCAGCGCCGCCTGGCAGTCCTTGAACGCGACCTTCGCATCGTCGGTGGCGACGATCTTGTTGAGCGTCGGGAACGCGCAGTCGTTGAGTTCCATCACCACGCCCGCGAGCTGCGGCAGCGCCGGAGTGACCTCGAGCAGGTGCAGGTTGACCGGTGTATCCGCGCCCAGCATCTGTCCCGACGCGACGCGGAAGGCGAGTGCGTAACCGATCTGGCCGGCGGCTCCGGTGATGGCGACATTGACTGCGGGTTTCATCGAGGCGGACTCCCAAAGGCCAGATAAAGTGGCCTGCAAAAAGGGGCCGGGATTCTAGCAGGACCACCCCTTCATTTACCTGTCAGGCGCGCCCGCGTAAGCACGCTGCTGTCGGTTGTACTCCGCCATTTCCGCCTCGGCCCTGGCGATCTCACCCGCCGCGCGCAGCCGCGCGATTTCGGCGAGCCAGGTCTTCGAGTCACGTCGCCACGCGGGTGTGTCCGGTGAGGCTTTGGCGAGACTCGCGCCCGCGTCCACAGGCGCGGGTGTGGATGTCTGCATCTCAGGCCGCCGGGAGGCGGCAACCGTGGCCTCGGCGCTCGGCGCCGCGGGCGGAGGTTCGGCATATCGGGAGGCTTCCGCATCGGCGACGAAGCCGCCCGGGGCAGGTGCAACCGGTGCAGCGGCGGCTCCGGACTCCCGGGCTCGCGTGGCGCGCGCGAGTTCCTGGTGTGGCACGGTCGACGCGTGTTCGCCCGGAGCCAGGTCCACGATGACCGCGCCATTGCCGGCGACCGGTTCTGAAATCCGCGTGGCGCTCGAATCCGCGGCTTGATCCGCTGCTTCATTCGCCGCCATTGCCGGGGCGGCGGATGGGCCGACTTCGCGCGAAATGTTCCGCACGGTGACTTCGCCCACCGGACCTTTCGCGGGCATGCCCACGTGGATCATGACACTCAATGCGACGAGGACCGTCGCGGCCAGGGCGATGGGTGTGCCCCAGCGGGGTGCACGGAATACCCGCTGCGGCCGCTCTGCCTCGATGGCTTCGCGCGCCTGGCGCAGGACGATGCGGTCGAGTTCGGCGGGCGGCTCGAGGCCGTCGTCGTCGCGCCGGAAGACGGGCTTGCGGCGTCTGAGGAAATCGTCGAATTCGTCGTCGGAGCCAGTCATCTCACGCCTCCGCCACGGTCAGCGCCGCCTTGAGTTTGCCGACCGCGTAGCGCAGCCGGCTCTTGGCGGTCTCGGCGCCGACGCCGGTCACGCGCGCGATTTCTTCGAGCGACAGGTTCGATTCCTCGTGCAGTAGATAGACATCGCGCTGCTCCGCCGGCAGCGATGCGAGCGCGGCGCGGTAGCGGCGCGTGGTTTCGTCACGTTCGAGCGCGCGCTCGGGCTCCGCGGCGGCGTCGGCCGGCAACAGGTCCGCGGCGTCGGCATCGTCGACGTTCGTGCCGCCGGGCCGCGCCTTCGTGCGCCGGCAATGATCTATGAAGCAGTTGTGCGCCAGCGTGAAGAGGAACGTGCGGAATTTCGCGCGCGGCTCGTAACGCGCGCGATTCACGATCACGCGACTCCACACTTCCTGGAACAGGTCGTTGGCGATTTCGCCGTCGCGCGCCTGGCGCACGAGATAGCGATACAGCGCGCTGCGATGTCGCGCGTACAACTTCTCGAACGCGCGCATCTCGCCACCTGCGTACGCGAGCATCAATTGCGCATCCTCGTCTTCAGTCACGCCCACGACTTTACGCGCAGGCTGCGCGCGCGCGAAGCGCGGTGCCGGTTCCGGAGTAGTGAGTCCATCCATCGTGATGATGCCGGCGTTCACGGCCGCATCGACTCGTCCTGCGGGTCGGCGTGAATGAGCGCCGCGAGCAGCATCGGACGGGGGGTGAAGTCCGGGAGTGTCCCCGGGGCTCTGGTGCAGCCAGCGGTCACCGCGGCGCGGGCCCGGGGGGCCTCCTGCTGCATCCAGCCGGCCGCGACGGCCCCATGCGCAACAACAATACCCATAATAATCAGTAGTTTAGAGTTCATGGCCACCCCCGGCGACGAAAACGCGCCTCAGGCCTGAAACGCGCCCGAAAGATTTTTTGGGTTTGGGGCTTGCGTCTGAGTTGGTGTTGTAGTTATATATAACACCAACACGAAGGGTGAATCGCATAGGGCGGAGCACCCCGGCAAGTGAAGCAAGGAAAGAAGGAGATACAAATGGCCACTCTGAACAACAACGTGAAAGTAGCTGCCAGCGCGTTTGCCGCGCTGATGGTGACGGTGCTGATGAGCTGGGTGTTCGTCGATGCGACGAGCCTCGCGCGCGTGCAGCGTGACAATGGCAACGGCGGCTTCCTGGCCACCGTGAGTGCCCTGGTACGCTAAAAGAAACCGGAGCACACATGGACCCGCAATGGGACGACAGTCAGCCGATTTACCGGCAGCT
Organism: Alcaligenaceae bacterium; assembly: GCA_036677145.1. GTDB lineage: Bacteria > Pseudomonadota > Gammaproteobacteria > Steroidobacterales > Steroidobacteraceae > CADEED01. The sequence goes on along the minus strand of JAKFFF010000101.1, from coordinate 106,507 downwards.
CCGCGATCGGGTGGTGGCGATGATCCTCGAGGGCGTCCTCAAAGAGGGTGACCCGCTCCCCTCGGTCCGGGCTGTCGCGGCGGAATTTCGTCTCAACCCGCTGACCGTTCTCAAGGGATACCAGCAGCTCGTGGACGAGCAGCTGGTCGAGAAGAAGCGGGGTCGCGGCATGTTCGTCAACGAGGGAGCCCGCCAGGCGCTCATGAAAGACGAGCGCACGTACTTCCTCGAGACGGAATGGCCGAAAATCTACGCGACCATCGCGCGACTCGGCCTCACCACAGAAGAACTCATGAAACGCAGTGCGAAATCGGCCCCGGCTACTCAGCCGTTCCCGACGCGTGCTGCAACGGAAGAAAGCGATGACAGCGATAATTGAAGCACGCGGCCTCACCAAGAATTACGGCAGCACGCAGGCGCTGCGCGGCATCGACCTGAACGTCGCGCCGGGCCGGATAGTCGGCCTCATAGGCCCCAACGGCTCGGGCAAGACCACCGCGATCAAGTCCATCCTGGGACTCTCCTCCTTCGAAGGCGAGCTCAAGGTCATGGGCCACGATCCGCGCACGCAGCGCAATTCGCTCATGACCGATGTCTGTTTCATCGCCGATGTCGCCGTTCTGCCGCGCTGGCTCAAGGTGTCGCAGGCGGTCGAATTCGTCGCCGGCGTACATCCGCGCTTCGATAGAAAACGCGCCGAGGAATTCCTCGCGAAAACCGACATCAAGATGGACCGCCGCGTGCGCCAGCTCTCCAAGGGCATGGTCACGCAGCTGCATCTCGCGCTGATCCTGGCGATCGACGCGAAGCTGCTGGTGCTCGACGAGCCGACACTGGGTCTCGACCTGCTGTTCCGCCGCTCGTTCTACGACAACCTGCTCAACGACTACTTCAACCACGAACGTACGATTCTCGTCACCACCCACCAGGTGGAGGAGATCGAGAACATCCTGACCGACGTGATCTTCATCCAGCGCGGCAGCATCGTGCTCGATTCGTCGATGGAAACGCTGGGCGATCGATTCACGCAGCTCGTGCCGTCGGCGGGCAACGTCGAAAAGGCGCGTGCACTCAAGCCGTTCTACGAACGCGAAGTATTCGGGCGTTCGGCCATGTTGTTTGACGGCCGCAAGGAAGCCGAGCTCGCATCGCTCGGTGAAACCCGCACGCCATCGGTCGCGGACCTGTTCGTCGCGCTGATGGGATCGAAGGAAAAGAACGGACAACCTGCCGTATCGGCGAAGGAGGCCGCATGAACAACATGCTCATGCTCGTCCGGCGCGAGTTCTGGGAACACCGCTCGCTGTGGATCGCACCGCTCGTGTGGGTCGGGCTCATCGTGATCATGTCCATGTGGGGCACGATCCTTTCCCTGCAGCACGAAGACGCGATCAAGATCGGCCATTACGAAACCGTCGAGCAGATTCCCGGCCTCAGCGACATGGAGCGCGCCGAGCTCGCGAAACAGATCACCGCGCCCGATGACCGCAAGGAGACGGTGTACGCGATCGCGCAGATGGTGCTCGCGTCGATGATCTCGGCGGTCGTGATCGTCGTGGTGTTCTTCTACCTGCTCGACTGCCTTTACGCGGAGCGCCGCGACCGCAGCATCCTGTTCTGGAAATCGTTGCCGGTCTCCGACACGCAGGTGGTGTTGTCGAAGGTTGCCGTGGCGCTGTTGATCATGCCTCTCATGGTCCTTGCCCTGGCCGCGGTCACGCAGATACTCGTGAGCGTCATCTTCTGGATTCGCTTCAACGACACGGTGCTCGGCCAGATCATGCCGGCGTGGAGCCTCAAGGCCTGGGCGCTTTCGATCTGGACGCAGCTGCAATTCAGCCTGGGTGCGGTGCTCTGGTACGTGCCGGTGGCCGGGTACCTGCTGATCATGTCGGTGTGGGCGCGTCGCGCAGTCTTCCTCTGGGCAGTGTTGCCGCCCGCGGCACTCATGCTGCTCGAGAAGATGTTCCTCAACACTTCGCACGTCGCCGAGTTCATCGGCCACAGGCTCGGTGGATTCGCCCAGGAACTGGAAATCGCCGCCGGGCAGGCCAATCAGGGCGGCCACGAGATTCCGACGCTCAGCGAGGCGTACAACTCGTTCCACTTCTCCGGGTTGTTCCTGAAACCCGAGTTGTGGCTGGGGCTGCTCGCCGGCGCGGCGCTGATCTACGCGACGATCCGGATTCGCCGCTACCGCGACGACACCTGATCCCCAACGCCGGCGGAGCCCTCGAACCTCTCCGCCGGCTTTTTTGGCCCATGGCCGCCAAGACCTGACAGGGCGCGGCGGCCATGAGGCCGATTCTTCGGGCAGGCACCGATTCCGGCGCCCCGGTTCATTACTAGTTCGGGCTGATGCCATACTGGCAGCGTTTCGGTCCTCCCGATGGCAGGCGAATGCACGGGCGGGCCGGATCGTATCTAGTTAGCCGACCTGGTCCGCATGTACCTGAACGTCCGTCGAGACAACGACAATCTGACCGCGGAGCTCGCCGGAAGCTGGCGCGGCCCGGATTTGCCGGCCATCGACACGGAACTCGCCGGGCAGTCCCTCGCGGGGGTGCGCCAACTGCGCGTGTCGGTGCCGGAAGCCGTGGACCTCGATCTCGCCGGCGCCTGGCGCCTGCGCGAATGGCTGAAGGCCGCGGAAACCGCCGGGCTCGACGTCGCATTCGACGGCCAGGTTCCCCCACAGCTCGAACTCATCGACTCGACCTGCGCGGGCAAGCGGCTCGCGCCCACGCTGGCCTCGTCCGAATCCTCGTTCGAGCCGGTCACGGCGCTCGGGCGCCTCGTCTCGCGGCGGCTCGATGCGGCGCGCGCGGCGCTCGGGTTCGTCGGGCACATCACCGTCACCTGGTTGCGAGCCTGCACGAGCTGGCGCCGTCTCAGGCCGGCCTCGATCACGCGTCACGTCTATGAAACCGGTCTCACCGCAGTCCCGATCGCCTCGCTGATCGCGTTCCTGATCACGGTGATCATTGCGTACATCGCCGCGCAATACATGCAGCAGTACGGCGCGGAGATCTACGTCGTCGACTTGATCACCATCAGCGTGCTGCGCGAGCTGGCGGTGCTGCTGACGGCCATCATTGTTGCCGGCCGCAGTGGCAGCGCCTTCGCCGCGGAAATCGGCGCGATGAAGCTCAACGAGGAAGTCGATGCGCTGCATGCCATCGGCGTCGATCCGCACGAGGTGCTGGTGCTGCCGCGGGTCATCGGCCTCGTGATCGCGCTGCCGCTGCTCACCGTCGCCGCCGACCTCGTCGGACTCACGGGCGGAGCTTTGTTGTGCCACTGGCTGCTCGACATGCCGCTGGTGTTGTTCATCGAGCGCGCGCAGGACGCCATCTCGCCGACGACTTTCTGGGTGGGCGTGGCGAAGGCGCCGGTGTTCGCGCTGCTGATCGCACTCACCGGCACGTACCGCGGACTGCAGGTGCGCAATTCCTCGCGCGAACTCGGCCGCCTCACCACCACCGCCGTGGTCCAGTCCATCTTTCTCGTGTTGCTCGCCGACGCGATGTTCGCGGTGGCATTCTGGCTGCTCGACATATGAGCGAACCCCTGGTCGAAGTCCGCGGACTGGTGAACCGTTTCGGTAGTCAGACCGTGCACGACGGACTGGAGATGACCGTCGAGCGCGGCGAGGTGTTCGGGATCGTGGGTGGTTCGGGATCGGGAAAGTCCGTGCTGCTGCGATCGATACTTGGCCTGCAACGTCCGCAGAAGGGCGAGGTGCGGCTCATGGGCCGCGACGTGACGCGGATGACCCAGGCCGAGCTGCGCGAGACCAAGGCGCTGTACGGCGTGACATTCCAGCAGGGCGCGTTGTTCAGCTCGCTCACCGTGCTGCAGAACGTCCAGCTGCCCATGCTGGAGCACCTGCGCCTCTCGCCATCGGCTCTCGACGAACTCGCGATGCTCAAGATCCGGCTGGTGGGACTTTCGGACGACGCCGCGCGCAAATTTCCCGCGCAATTGTCGGGCGGCATGATCAAACGCGCCGCGCTGGCGCGGGCGCTGGCGCTCGATCCCTCGCTGCTGATGCTCGACGAGCCGACCGCGGGTCTCGACCCCATCAGCGCGGCGGCTTTCGATGAGCTGTTGATGGACTTGCGCCCGCAGCTCAAGCTCACGGTCATCATGATCACGCATGACCTCGACACGATCTTCAGAACCTGCAATCGTGTCGGGGTGATCATCGACAGGAAGATGACCAGCGACACCCTGGAAGGCATCGCCCGACATCCACACCCGTGGATCCAGGCCTATTTCCACGGAGAACGCGCCCGGCGCTTCGGAGCGACGTCGCATGGAGCGTGAAGCTAACTACACCGCCGTCGGCGCGTTCGTGCTGCTGCTGGTCACGATGGCAGGGCTGTTCGTGTACTGGTACGCGGGCAGCGCGGACGCCAAGGATTACCGTCGCTACGAGATCTATTTCCAGGGCAGCGTATCGGGCCTGAACCGCGGCAGCATCGTGCGTTACCTGGGCGTCGAAGTGGGCCGCGTGGTCACGATCCGCATCGACCGGCGCGCCGCGGATCGCGTGCAGGTCATCGCCGACATCGATTCGGAAACCCCGATTTCGCAGAACACTCTGGCGTCGCTTTCCCTGCAGGGCGTGACGGGCCTCCTGTACATAGACCTGCTCGCCAATACGGACCCGAAACGCCGGATGGATCCGGTCCCGAAGGAGCGGTATCCGGTCATCGATTCGGTGCAGTCGAATTTCGACCTGTTCCTCGCGAGCCTGCCGGATCTCGTCGGCCGTGCCGCCGACGTGACCGATCGTGTATCGCGGGTGTTGTCTGACGAGAACATCCTCGCGTTCCGGAACACGATGAGCAGCCTCGAGCAGAGTGCGAACACCTTGCCGCAGACCATGAAAGACGCGTCCGTCGTCGTGGCTGAGCTGCGCCAGACTGTCGCTGACGTGCGCGTGGCGGCCTCGGGTGTGCGCTCCCTGGTCGATACGTCGGGTCCCGATCTCGCCACCGCGTCCGAACGCATCCGGGTGATCTCCGAGAACCTCGCGCAGACCACCGCGAATCTCGACCGGCTGATGGCGGATCACCGCGAGGATCTCGGTCTCTTCCTGCGCGACGGACTGCCCGAGATGGAACGCCTGCTGCGCGACAGCCGCGTCGCGGCGCAGGAATTCCGCGAGCTTTCGCGCAGCCTCAAGGCGGATCCCTCGCAACTGCTGTACGAGCCGAGTTATCGCGGCGTGGAGATTCCGCGATGAATGTCTGGACATGCGTTCGAAATTGCGCGGGGCTCGCGGGCGTGATCACGCTCACCAGCTGCGGCGGACTGCTCGAGACCACTTTGCCGGCGCCGCAGGCGTACGTGCTGCGCCTGGCGCCGAGTCCCAACGCGGCGGCGCCGACGGCGAACGTGGGCAGCGTGCAGGTACATCGGCCGGAAGCGGGGCCCGGTCTCGATTCCGACCGCATCGTCCTGCTGCGCAGCGAGCAGCGCTTCGATTCCTACGCAGCCAGCCGCTGGGCGGCGCCCGCGCCGGTGATGGTCGAAAGCATGATTCTCCAGGCCCTGCGCGCCGAAGGCACGTTCGCTTCGGTGCTGGGTGACAACTCCCCTTATCCGCCGCAATACGACCTGCGCGTGACGTTGCGGCGCTTCGAGGCCGACTATTCGTCGGGCGGCGGGGTTCCGACCGTGTACGTGACGCTCGACGCCACGTTGGGCCGGCACCGCGACCGTGCGCTGCTCGCGAGTTTCACCGCGCAGGGCACGGCGCAGGCGGCCGAAGATCGCATGAACGCGGTAGTCGCGGCCTTCGGCACGGCGACCTCCAACGCGGTGAACGAACTCGCGCGTGCGGCCGCCGCCGCGGCCGCGAATGAACCGCCGCCCGCCATCGAAGCTAGAAAGTAGATAGGCCGGTCGATTCCATCAGCCGATAGAGCCAGTACGTGCCCTGGGCCGGGTCGGCGTAGGCGCCGAATTCCGCGGTGTATTCGAGGGCCGGCGGGCCGTTGTTGCTCCATATTCCCTCGAACCAGCCGCTGACGTTCGCGGCGATCTCGGAATTGAGCGGAACGCCGACCGCCACATTCGCCTCGAGATTGAAATCATCGAGATTGCGCCGCGTGAGATTCGCGGAGCCGAGCGTGAACCAGAATTCGTCCACCGTGCGCAACGCGACGAGTTTGGCGTGGAACTGCTCGCCATGCGTGCGATACCAGCGCACCTGGATGGCGCCGTCCGACGCGCCCGCGAGTTCGGTGGCCACCGAGCGGTTGGGGATGCCGTTCTTGGTTCTGCCGAAAGCATCCTTGTTAGGATCGAGGAGCACGCGTACGGTCACGCCGCGCCGCGCTGCGGCGAGCAACGAGTCGATCATGTCCCGATCCGAGAGGTAGAACATCGCGACGTCGATGCTGTCGCCCGCACGCGCGCCGGCGAGGTTGCGCACGATCGCGGCGCCGATCTCGCCCTCGGTGAGCACCTGCACGCGTGCGGTGTTCTCGGCCGATGCGACAACCATGGCCTCCGATGCGGCCGGTGCGGGCGGCGTCCAACTACCATCCCATCCGGACTGGCGCGCCAGCGCAAGTTCGCTCTCGAGCAGCGGTTCGAGCGCCGTCCCGGTCACCTGCAGCGCGACGTTCGTGTGCAGACTGCTCGCGTCGTGTGGATTCGCCGAGGTCACGATGCCCGTGATGCCGCCGCGCCCATCGTCGCCGATGATCACCTTGCGGTGATTGGCCTTGAAGTTGAGCAGCCGGGCCCAGGCACCAAAGCTCACCTGGTCGGGGCCCGCGTCGAGCGGGTTGGGCAGCCAGGCTTCGCCGTCGCCGTTGCCCGACCACCAGCGCATCGTGATCCGCCAGAAGGCGGAGTAGATGAAGTTCGAATCGCGCAGCGCGTCGAGGTCGACGGTGACCACGTCGATGCCCGCGCCGCGGAGCACCGCGAAATCGCGCGCCGGCAGCGCGCCATAAACTTCGTTGATGGGATCCGTGATGACAAGCACACGTAGTTCGGGCACCGCACGCTTGCGGGCCAGCAGCGCATCGCGCAACTCGCGGGACAGCTCGCGGTGCGGCGCGCCGGAATTGTCGGCGCCGCGCTGTGCGTTCAGCAGGAAGAAATCCAGCACCAGGTACTCGCGCGCATTGCCGATCATCCCGATCACGCGATCGAATATCTGCTGGTGTACGACCGGGACGCCAAAGGCGTCCGCGCCGGTCACATCATTGAGGAAGCGCAGTCCGGCCAGCGGCGTTTCGACGATCGGGCCGCGCACATGCGTTCCCGGGGGCAGCGGCTTGTAGAGATTCCACAGCGCGACGACGAGCCACACGCCGAGAAAGCTGTAGAGGAGCCAGCGGCCGTAACGACGATTGCGGCGAGGCTCCGGAGGGGGAGGAGACGGATCAGGCGTTAATTCGTCCGGCTCAACTGCCATTGGTCGATTCTAGCCGCTCGGATAGTTCGAGCCATCTTGTCTCCAATTCCCCGACTTCCCGCACGACGGCCGCGTGCTGCTGCGTGATCTTGCGCGCATGGGCCGCGTCGCGGCCATAGTCGATCCCCGCGAGCTCCTTCTCGAGTTTGCCGCGGTCCTGGCCGAGCTTTTCGAGTGAGCTCTCGATCGCCTTGATTTCCTGGCGTTTCGACGTGGTGTCCTTGCGGCCGTCTTTCTTGCGTGTGTCCCGCTTGTTGCCGTCACCCTTGTCCTTGTTCTGGGCCTTGGGCTGCGCGGGTGTCGCCGCGGCTCCGCCGCGTTTTTCCAGCCAGTTCGCGTAGTCGTCGAGGTCGCCGTCGAAGTCGGAGACCGTGCCATCCGCCACCAGCCAGAACTGGTCGCAGACGCTGCGCAGCAGGCCGCGATCGTGTGACACGACGATGACCGCGCCCGCGAAATCCTGCAGCGCCGTGATCAGCGAATGGCGCATCTCGAAGTCCAGGTGGTTGGTCGGCTCGTCGAGCAGCAGCAGGTTGGGGCGTTCGGCGACCAGGATCGCAAGCGCGAGCCGCGCGCGCTCGCCGCCCGAGAAATGCACCACCGGTTCGAACACGCGATCGCCGCGGAAGCCGAAGCCACCCAGGTGATTGCGGCGGCGCTGCTCGTCCCACTGCGAGCGCACGCCCAGTTCGTCGATGCGGTTGGTGAGCGCGATCAACGCGGTGTCGCGCGAGTCCAGGCGATCGACCTCGAGCTGCGCGAAGTTGCCGACGATGAGATCGGGGGAGGCGACCCGATCACCATCACACGGCGGCAACGCGCCCGAGATGAGTTTCATGAGGGTCGACTTGCCGGCGCCATTGCGCCCGAGAATACCGATGCGTTCGCCCGGGTTCACCGAACGCCCGACATCGGAGACCACGATGCGCTCGCCATAACCGGCGCAGGCGCCGTCGAGCGTGACGAGCGGCTGCGGTAGTTTGCTCGCGGCCGCGAATTCCCATTCGAAGGTTTCGAGCTCCTGGTACGTCGCGATCGTCTCCAGCTTCGACAACGCCTTGATGCGGCTCTGCACCTGGCGGGCCTTGCTGGCCTGTGCACGGAACCGGTCGATGAACGAATGCAGGCGCGTCACTTCGCGCTGTTGGCGCGCGGCCATCGCGGCCGACTGCTGGATGCTGGCGGCGTGCTGGCGCTGGAAGTCCGTGTAGTTGCCGGTCCAGTGGGTGAGCACACCGTTCTCGATGTTGACCACGCGATTCACGATGTCGTCGAGGAACTCGCGGTCGTGCGACACGAGCAGCATCGTGCCCGGAAAACGTTGCAACCACTTCTCGAGCCACAACACGGCGTCGAGATCCAGATGGTTGGTGGGCTCGTCGAGCATCAGCACGTCGGCGCGCGACATCAGCGCACGCGCCATGTTCGCGCGCATCTGCAATCCGCCCGACAGTTGTTTGACCGGCCGCTCGATGTCGGTGGGCGCGAAGCCGAGACCATCGGCGAGTTCCGCGGCGCGCGCGGCGGACGTGTATCCGCCGGCGAGTTCGTAGTCACCGAGCAGGTGGGCTTCCTGCATGCCGTCGTCGGCGGCCCGCGCCTTTTCGAGTTCCGCCTCGATGGCCATGAGCCGGGTGTCGCCGCCGCGCACGTATTCGAGCACGGTCGATTCGGTGCTCGGCAATTCCTGCGAGACCGAAACGAAATTGAGTTTCCCCGGCACGGAATAATCGCCGGTATCGGGCCCGAGATCGCCGCGCAGCAGCGCGAGCAGGCTCGATTTGCCGCAGCCATTGCGTCCGACGACGCCTATCTTGTCGCCGCGGAAAATGGTCAGATTCGCACGGTCAAACAGCACCGTCGCGCCGCGGCGCAGGCGTACATCACGTAGTTCAAGCATGGCGCGCGATTCTAGGGAACAGTGGCCCCCATTGCATGGAAAGGTGCGCGGCGGGCGGTCGAAATGGGATGAAATAGACACGCATGAGCGAACGGATACTCGAGCAGTTGCGCGCGACATTCGCCGCGCACGGCCTGCCCGCCGAGCGGGCGGGCAACGCGCTGGCCGCGGGTGACGGCCTGGTCGTCGAACCGCGCGTCTTCACGCGTGAGGGGGTGAGCGGGACATTCCAGGTCCAGGTCGATTTCGTGATTTCATCGCCGCGCCTGGGTGGCCGTGAATTCCTCGATTCCTTCGCCGGTATCGGCGGATCGCTCGAAAGCGCCGAGAAGAATGCCTTCGAAAAATTCCTGATCGGGTCGTTTCACGTCATTGCCGCGGCGCTGACCCGCCACGAGCGCAAGTCGGAACAGATCGAATGGGAGGACTGGAAGGGCGCCGCGCACGGCTGGCGGGTCTGCACCGGACCCCTGCTCACGCTGGCCACCCGCGAGGACGCAGGCATCGAGGGATATCCGGCGTTCTTCGGCAAGCTTTCGGAACTGTTTTGCCGCGAGGCCGGCCCGGGGCCGCACTGGGTGCGGGTGTTCGTCGGCTCGTTCGAAGGGCAGATCGCCGGCGGCGAGGTGCTGCTCGACGGGGAGCCCTGGCCGCCCGCCGAACAATTGCTCGGTGAACATGGCTGGACGCTACCGGAAGGATACGCATCCGCGCGTCACCTGATGATCGCGCTGCCCGAGGACGCCTGACCCGACCAGCCTTCACGCCACGTTCATCCCTGCGTACGCACACTGCGTGCGCGAGGAGATGTCAAATGAAACGTGTTCCCTGGTTCGCCGCGTTTGCCGGTAGTTGGATGCTTGCGTCAGCGGCAAACGCCGGAAGCACCTCGCCGGTCGTGATCGAAGTCGTGGGGCGCGATGGCCGCGTGTTCCGGGAGTTTCCGGTCACGGCGCGCGATGGTGCACTGCGCTCCTATCTACAGGCCGAGAGGGGCGAGCACTACGAAGTGCGTGTGCGCAATACGTCGGGGCAGCGCCTCGGCCTGGTCATCGCGGTCGACGGCCGCAACATCATCAACGGAAAAAAATCCGACCTCGGGCGCGGTGAGCCCATGTACGTGCTCGATGCCTGGACCACCCAGGAATACGCCGGCTGGCGCGCGAACCTGTCGGCCATCAACGAGTTCTATTTCACCGAATGGAGCGACTCGTACGCCGAAGCATTCGGCGACCGTTCCGCGCGCGGCGTGATTGCCGTCGCGGTGTACCGCGAAGTGCCGCCCCCATTGCCGGCCTATCAACCGTATCGTGAGAGGGACCGCGGCCGCGCGCAGGAAGCGCCTGCGCCGGCGGCCGCCGAGCGCTCGGCGGACGTCGCGAAGGCGGAATCGCGCGCGCGCCGCGACGAATCGGCGGGTACCGGTTACGGCGATCGGCGTGTCGATCATGCCGTCAATGTCGAGTTCGTCGCCGAATCGCGCGCCGACAGCCGGCATTTCATCAAGTACGAGTGGCGCGAGACTTTGTGCCGCAAGCGTGTGATGGACTGCGTGAACGAGGGCGAGCGCAACCGGTTCTGGGACGAGTCGGTGCTCGGCTTCGCGCCTCCGCCACCGGGACGCCGCTACTGATCCGACCATTCCGCAATCAACCAGGGAGTATCACGATGAGGATCCGCAAGCTGTTCGCCACGATCGCCTTTGCCGCGGCATGTCTGCCGGCAGTGGCGCCGGCCGTCGAAGAAAATGCCGCGCGACTGACAGTGCCGGTCACCGCGAGCGAGCCGACCATCGATGTCGGTGAACTGATCGACAAGGTGGCGAAGAAGTCCGGCCGGCGGTTTGCGCTGGAGTCGCATGTCGCGGGGCGTATATCGGTGGTGGGCATCGAAGCCGACAAAGTCGATTACGACACCTTGCTCGCGATCCTGCGGTTGAACGGCTACGCGACCACCACTCGCAACGGCCTCGTGAGCGTGTTCCCGGACGCGCTCGCGCGCCAGCAGGCGATGCCGATGTTCACGGCGGACGATCCGAAAATCGGCGACGATGAACTCATGACGCGGGTCATGCAGCTGCGCAGCGCGTGCGCGGCAACCTCGGTGCCGGTCCTGCGGCCGATGATGCCGCAATACGCGCACCTGGCGGCGCATCCGGACACCAACGTGCTGATCATCGTGGATCGCGCGGCCAACGTGCGGCGCATCGCGGCCGTCGCCGAACTACTGGACAAACAGGCGGCCACCCTGAAGATGAGCTGCCTCAGGGAGGCGAAGTCCTCGACGTGAAACTCAGGCGCCCCGCGGTTTGGCGACGGCGTCGACCGCGGATGACTGGCCGATGAGGCCGGCGAAGGCGGGTCCCGTTTCCTGCTGGCGCGCCAGCAGTAGTTTGAGTTCGGAAAGTGTCACGGGCTCGCCGAACAGCTTGCCCTGGCCGAATCCGCAATGGTGGCGGCGCAGGAACGCGAGGTGGCCGATGGACTCGACGCCTTCGGCGATGACGTTCATCTTGAGGCTGCGGCCCATCTCGATGACGGTGCGCACGATGGTCGCGTCGCTTTCGTCGTCGTCGACGTCGCGCACGAACGACTGGTCGACCTTGAGCGTGCCGATCGGGAATTGCTGCAGCGCCGACAAAGACGAATAACCGGTGCCGAAGTCGTCGATCGACAGGTGCAGGCCCATCGCATACAGCTCATCGAGCAGGTGCAGCGTGCGCTTGGAATCCGCCATCAGTGTGGTTTCGGTGATCTCGAGCTCAAAACAGGTCGGGCTGACACCGTGTTTACGGAACACGGAGCGGAATCTGAGGATGAAACTCGCCTGGCGCAGCTGCTTGAGCGAGAGGTTGAGTGAGATGCGGCCCGGCGAGTTCACCGTCTGCTGCAGCTCGCGATAGTCCTGGCAGACGCGATTCAGCACCCACTCGCCGACTTCGAGAATCAGGTTGGTCTCTTCGGCGAGCGGAATGAAATGGGACGGCGGAATGTCGCCATGTCCCGGCAGGCGCCAGCGCAGCAACGCCTCCGCGCCGACGATGCGGCCGTCGCGCAGGTCGACCTTCGGCTGGTAGTGCACCATGAACTCGTCGCGCTCGAGCGAGCGGCGCAACTTGCTCTTGAGCATCAAGCGCTCGACCGCCGCGGCATTCATCTCCGGCGAGTAGAACGCGAACGAATTGCCGCCGTTCTGCTTGGAGTGGTACATCGCCGCGTCCGCGTTGCGGATCAGGTCGATGACGTTCTCCGCGTCGCGCGGGCAGAACGCGATGCCGATACTCGCGGTGAGGAACACTTCGTGTTCCTGGAGCTGGAACGCGCGGCCGATCTCCGCCAGCACCGCGCGCGCGAGCTGCGCGACCGTGCCGCGGTTGTCGGCGTCCGCCGAGAGATCGTCCACGAACATCGCGAATTCGTCGCCCGCGAGTCGGCCGATCACCGTTTCCTGCGGCAACGCGCGCGTCAGGCGCTCGGTCAGGATCTCGAGCGTGCGGTCGCCGGCCGCGTGACCGAACGTGTCGTTGATTTCCTTGAACCGGTCCATGTCCAGGTACAGCAACGCGAGGCTCGTCTTGTTGCGCGTCGCGCGCGCGATCGCCTGCTGCAGCAGATGCTGGAACTGCATGCGGTTCGGCACTTTCGTCAACGCGTCGTAACGCGCCAGGTAACGAATGCGCCGCTCCGCGCGCTTGCGCTCGGTCACGTTGCGCACCACGAAAATCGTGCCCTGGTATTGCGGGTCGTCAGTCGTGATCTGCGAACCGGTGATGGCGACCGGAATGGTCTGGCCGTGCCGCGTCTTGACTACCGCCTCGCGCGTATCGTGGGCCGCGCGCAGCAGGTCGAAGTTGTCGCGTTCGCGTTCATCGAATATCGAGACGATGCCGCGGCCGACCAGCTCTTCCTCGCCCCACGCCAGCAATTTGCACGCGGAGTGGTTCGCCATGCGGATGACGCCGTCGGGAGACGTCACGAACACCGCGTCCGTCATGCTGCCGAGCACGTTCGTGAGGTAATTCTTGTTGATCGTCGTCTGGCGCAGTTTCTGCCGCATGCGCTCGAGCGCTGCCTGCAACTCGCCGAGCTCGTCGCGCCGGCCCACTTCGAGCGGCCGCGAGTAGTCGCCCTGGGCGATGCGATCGGCGCTCTTGATCAGTGTGGAAATCGGCTGGTGCATGCGCCGGCCGGCCCACCAGGCGAGCGTCAGTCCGATGCCGAGGATCGAGAGTCCGATTCCGCCCGCGATCCACAGCGCCTGGCGCATTTGATTGCGCCCGACGGAATCGAAATGAGTGCGGGCGGCCGCGGTTTCCGGCGAGGTCTCGAGCGAACGGACTTCGATTTCGGCTTCGCCGACCGTTTGCGGCGTATTGATGCCCGGCATCGTCTGGACATTCGCGCGCACCGGCGCGATGACACTGCGCGTCAGGGTGCCGGCTTCGTTCTGCCCGCGCCGCCACGAATACAGCTCGTTGCCGGCGGTATCGCGCACCACGACGCCGAGCAGCGTTTCGTCGCGCTTGAAGTCGTCGATCTCCGTGGCGACCGCGGCGCGATCACCCAGCAGTACTCCCGGCGAAACGCGGGCTGCGACGTGACGGCCGATCTCGTTCGCCCGCAGCGTCAGCTCGCCGAGGATCCGGTCGCGCGAATCGACGGCGGCGGTGTCGATGAGCGCCCTGTGCTGAACGCGCCCCTCGAGGAGCAACACGGTGCCAATCGCGAGCGAAACCACCACGGCCGCGACGACGGCGACCGCGATGTATTTGCTCTTGAAGCTGACGATGGCCACTTGCCCCTTACGACCTGACCCTACGCAGGGTTTGAAAAACGTTGGCAATCTTACCCGTGCAATTCCGGGGCCGGCCACCTTCGCCACGGCGCAATCCAGCGCCAATGTCGATTAGGTCCGCAGATAGTTCTCCGGCCGGGAGGCGCCTGCCCGTGCTGCGGTACGATGCCTGCCCGATGCCGGACAAAGACAAATTCACGCTGGATCAGGTCACTGGCCGCGCCCGGGACCACGTGTCGGAGCTGTCCGACCCCGCTTGCACCTTGCATAAGGACGTGATCGCACCTTTTCTGGCCATGCGGGCCGCCGCCGCGGCGGATGGTATTGATCTGGTCGCGTTCTCCAGCTTTCGGGACTTCGACCGGCAACTGGCGATCTGGAACGGGAAATTCCGCGGTGAGCGCCCCCTGCAGGACCGCGCCGGGCGATCGATCGATGTCCTGGCATTGAGCGCGGCGGAACGGGTCGCCGCCATCCTCTGGTGGTCGGCGCTGCCCGGCGCGAGCCGGCATCACTGGGGCACCGATATCGACGTGATGGATGCGAACGCGCGTCCGGCAGGTTACCGCCTGCAGGTCGTGCCCGCCGAATACGCGCCCGATGGACCGTTCGCGCGACTAACTACCTGGCTGGATGCGCACATGCATGCGTTCGGATTCTTCCGTCCCTATGCGAGCGACCGGGGAGGGGTGAGTCCCGAGCCGTGGCATCTGTCATACGCGCCGGTTGCGGTGCGTGCGCTGGCCACGCTCACGCCCGAGCGCCTGCGCGAGGTGCTCGCAACGTCCGGCATCGAAGGGAAGGAGGCGGTGCTGGCGGCGCTGCCGGGAAACTTCGTCAGATACGTGGCGGACATCGACCCGCCGTCGGAAGAGGCTTTGCTCAGCCCCAGACTTTCTTGATCGCGCCCAGCATCAGCGTGCGCGTCGTGGTCATCGAATCTTCGACGCCCGTGAACACCGGCGGCTGACGGCGCAACAGGCGCCAGTTTTCGCTGCGCAGGATGCGCTGCAGGTATTCGAGATTGCGGTCGATCGATTCCATGTACGGGTTGCGGCCCTCGAACAGGATCTCGAGATAGCGATACGCGCGATTGAATTCACCGTCGAGGCGTTTCGAGCGCATGTCGAACACGAACTTCGGCGTCTGCCGCAGCAGGTCCAGTCCCGACGCATAGCGCACTTTCACGTGGCCGTTTTCGCCCACCGGCAACGCGACTCCGGCGAGCACGAACTCGGCGTACAGCCGGTCGCGGCATTTTTCGAGATAGCAGCGGTCGGCCATCTGCGCCATGAGATCCGCGGTGCCGACCAGGTGGCCGAGTTTGTGATCGCGCGGATCGGGTGCGACGATATTCTTGAACGGACGCTCGTAGCCGGTGTAGTGGATGATTTCGGCGGCGATCTTGGCCCAGCCGCCCAGGTCTATCTTGGGTAGATAGTCCTGCAGGAACGCGGCGCCGCGCGAGACGTGCACGGTGGTGAATTCGGCTCCGTTGGGCACGTCGACATCACGCGTCGAGCGCAGGTAGCCCACGTCGTGGAACAACGCGACGACGATGCCGAGCATCGCGCGCTCGGCACCGAATCTCTGCTCTTCTGGAACCTGCAGCTCGTGACCGACGATCAGCCGCGCCGTCGCGAGCGTGATGTCGAGCGTGTGCTGCTGATCGTGGTAGACAGTGTCGACGCCGAAGTAACCGGGCATGCGGCCCGAGAACATGCGGTCGAAGTCGTGGAAGACGTGTGCGAACGCGGGAAATTTCTGGTTCGGCCAGACACGGGCGAACAATTCCTCGACCGCGGCACGAACGTCGGGAGCCGAGCTCACGAGGACCGTGTCGGTCACGTCGTAGTCGCTTCGGCGGGCTTCGGCGATCACGACCAGGCCAGTGATGCGTGCACTAACAAGATGCGCGAGTCTAGGCAGCGGGTTTGCAAAAGGCCAGCAGGCAAAATCCGGGTTTGAGATGAGCGTGACCTGCGTCACGATCGCACTTCATCCTCATCGCCGCGCCGCGCCACATACTGTAAAGCGGCGAGGTTTGGCGGCCTCAGGCGGTGAAACAGGCGACGACGGGCGTGTGATCCGAGGCGCGCTCGACGCGGCGGGGCTCGACGTCGATGCGGCAGGCCGTCAGGCGCGGCAGCAGCTGCTGATGAACCAGGATGAGATCGATGCGCAGGCCGTTGTTCCTGCGGAATGCGCCCTGGCGGTAATCCCACCAGCTGTACGACTTCTCGGGCTGCTCGAAATGTCGGAACGCGTCCACCAACCCGAGCGCCGTGATGCCCGCGAGCGCGGCGCGCTCCTCGGGGCTCACGTGTACGCAACCCACCCAGGCGGCCGGGTCGTGCACGTCGCGATCTTCGGGCGCAACGTTGAAGTCGCCGAGGACGATGAGGCCCGGGTGCGCCTCGGCTTCCTGCTTCAGCCAGCGCGTGAGTGCTTCGAGCCAGCGCAGCTTGTATGCGAACTTTTCCGATCCCGGCGCCTGGCCATTGGGCACGTACAGGTTGATCACGCGGAAATTGCCCAGGCGTCCCGCCAGGGGCGCAGCGATAGTGGCCGCCAGCACGCGGCGCGGTGGATCGTCGAAGCCGGGAATGTCGCGCACGATGTCCGTCATCGGATGACGCGAGAGCAGCGCCACGCCGTTGTAGGTCTTCTGCCCGCTGAACACGCTGTGATATCCGGCGGCGGTGAATTCCGGATGTGGAAAGTCCGGATCCTGCATCTTGGTTTCCTGCAGTGCGACGACGTCGGGACCGCTCGCAGCGAGCCATTGCAGGAGCTGTTCGCCGCGCACACGCAGCGAGTTCACGTTCCAGGTTGCGACCTGGAACGCTCCCTGCGCCGCGCCGGGCGAAGTCACCGCGCGAGACCCTGCTGGCGCAGCAGCGCGTTCACGTCGGGCTCGCGGCCGCGGAACGCGATGAACGCGTCGAGCGCCTTGCGGCTGCCGCCCTGCGAAAGAATCGAGTCGAGGAATCGTTGCGCGGTTTCCCGATCGAACACGCCACGCTCCTCGAAAGCCGCGAACGCATCGGCCGAGAGCACCTCGGCCCACTTGTAGCTGTAATAACCCGCCGCGTAGCCGCCCGCGAAGATGTGCGCGAAGTTGTTAGGCAGGCGATGCCATTCGGGCACGCTGAATGCCGCAACTTCCTTGCGGACCTCGCCGAGGATTTCGTGCGTGCGTGCGCCCTTCGCCGGGTCGAACTCGGCGTGCAGGCGGAAATCGAACAACGCGAATTCGAGCTGGCGCATCGTGGCGAGCCCCGCGTGGAAGGTACGCGACCCGAGCAGTTGAGCCTGCTTGTCGGCCGGCAGCGGGGCGCCGGTTTCGTGGTGGCGCGCCATCGTCGCGAGCACTTCCGGGCGCCACGCGAAGTTCTCGAGGAACTGGCTCGGCAATTCGACCGCATCCCACGACACACCATTGATGCCGGCGATGGACGGGTAACCGACGCGCGTCAGCATGTGATGCAGGCCGTGGCCGAATTCGTGAAACATCGTCACGACATCGTCGTGTGTGAGCAGCGGCGGCTTGCCCGCGCCCGCCGGCAGGAAATTGCAGACGAGATACGCCACCGGAATCGTGGTGTCGCTGCCGAAATCCTTGCGGCCGACGCAATCGTCCATCCATGCGCCGGCACGTTTCTTCGGACGCGCGCAGGCGTCCAGGTAGAAGCCCGCGCGCACGGCGCCGTCGGCGTCGATGACCTCGAAGAAGCGCGCGTCGGCGTGATACAGCGGCACTCCGTGGCGCTCGACAATACGCACGCCGAAAAGTTTTCCGGCGACCTCGAACAATCCCTCCAGCACGCGCGGCAGCGGGAAGTACGGCCGCAGCTCTTCCTGCGTGAACGTGAAGAGCTTCTGTTGCAACTTCTCGGCGTAATACGCCATGTCCCAGGCGTTGAGTTTGCGGCCGGCGAATTTCTCGAGCTCCGCGACCTCGCGTTCGGCCGCGGGCCGGGCGACACGCGCCAGCTTGCGCAGGAATTCGAATACGGCGTCGGTGGACGGCGCCATGCGCGTCGCGAGCGCGTAGGCGGCGTAGTTAGGGAAGTCCAGCAGCCGCGCGGCCTCGTGGCGCAACGCTACGATCTTCGTGATGATTTCGGTGTTGTCGAATTTTCCGGCGGATGGGCCGCGATCCGATGCGCGCGTCGCCCATGCCTCGTAGAAATCGCGGCGCAGCGTCTCCGAGTCCGCGTCCGTCATCACCGCGACGTAGGCGGGTTGCTCGAGTGCGAACAGCCAGCCTTCCAGTCCCTTCGCGTTCGCGCGTTCGCGCGCCTGCTCGACGATCACGGGATTTATGCCGGACAGTTCGGCGGTGTCGGTCACGTGCCGTGACCACGCATTCATCGCATCGAGCACGTTCTCCTCGAACTTGGCGCCGAGTGTCGCGAGCTCCTGCACCACTGCCTTGTAACGCTCCTTGCGGTCCTGCGGCAGGCCGACGCCCGCCAGCCGGAAATCATCGAGCGCGCGTTCCAGCACCCGCCGTTGCGTGCCGTCGAGCGTGTTCGCCTCGTTCGCCGCGATCGCACTGTATGCGCGATACAGCGGTTCACTCTGCGAAAGGTCGGTCCAGTAGTTGGAGAGCAGCGGCAGGCAGGCGTTGTACCCCGCGCGCAGCTCATCGGAATTGAGCACGCCGTTCAGATGGCTCACTGGCGACCAGGTGCGCGACAACCGGTGAGAAAGCTGTTCGAGCGGCAACACCGTGTTGGCGAAAGTGGGATGGGGTTGCGCTTCGAGCGCGGCGACCTCGTCGCGATTGCGCGCGAGAAGGGCGCGGATGGTGGATTCGATTTCGGTGGCGCGGAACCGGTCGAAGGCCGGCAGGGCCGTGCCGCTGAGCGAAGCGTCGGCTGAACTCATCGTGAACTCTCTTAAGTGTATGGGCTATTTCACACCGAGCGCCGCCAGGACGGGCTCGGTGTCGGGCCGCACGCCGCGCCACAGCGTGAATGATTCCGCCGCCTGCTCGACCAGCATGCCCCAGCCTTTATGGGCTCGCGCGCAGCCGTGTTCAACCGCCCAGGTCACGAATGGCGTCGCGGCCTTGCTGTAACTCATGTCGTAACAGACCGTATGTCTCGCGATCACCGCGGGATTGACGGCCGGAACCGAGCCGGCGAGGCCCGCCGCCGTGGCATTGATCACCAGGTCGAAAGGCGCATCGCCCACGTCCTCGAAGCCGCAGCCGCGCACGGCGCCGAGGTCGGAGAACAGTGAGGCAAGGTTCACCGCGCG
Source organism: Alcaligenaceae bacterium (assembly GCA_036677145.1). GTDB lineage: Bacteria > Pseudomonadota > Gammaproteobacteria > Steroidobacterales > Steroidobacteraceae > CADEED01. The sequence goes on along the minus strand of JAKFFF010000101.1, from coordinate 87,098 downwards.
CGTGGGTGTGCGATTCGCGATCACGAGCTCGGATGGCCCCAGGCCCAGCAACGGTTCGACGACTCCGCGTGTGGCGCCACCCGCGCCGAGGATCAGCAGACGCTGGTTGGTGATTCCGAAACCCAGATTCTTGCGCAGGTCGGTGACCAGCCCGTGACCGTCGGTGTTGTCACCTAGCAGGCTGTTCTCGGCCGTGAGGATCAGCGTGTTCACCGCGCCGGCGCGATCGGCGCGCGCCGTGAGCTCGTTGGCCAGCTCCGCCGCGGCTTCCTTGTGTGGTACGGTCACGTTGAGGCCACGGCCGCCACTCGTGAAGAATTCCAGCACCTGCGCGCGGAAGTCTTCCGGGGCGATGTCGTACAGGCGATAGACCAGGGATTGATCCGTCTGCTTCGCGAACAGCCCGTGGATGAAAGGCGACCAGCTGTGATTGATCGGATGTCCGACCACTCCGTACTGATCCAGTGTGTGCATGGCTGAAATAATGGCCCCTTCCGGCCGGTCTTATACATGAACCTCAGCCGTGGCGGAAACACGCCCGGTGCGCCTTTTTCGCGCCTGCTGGAGATGCTTCGCCCGGATCTGCTGCGGTTCGCGTTCTGGTTGGCGCGCGATCGCGCCGTGGCGGAGGACGTCGTGCAGGAGACGCTCATCAGAGCCTGGAAGTCCCGCGAGGAGCTGAAGGATCCCGCGGCCGCGCGCCCGTGGCTGCTCACGATCGTGCGGCGTGAGTACGCGCGCCTGTTCGAGCGCAAACGGCTGCCGACGGTCGACGTCGATGAGGTCGAAGCGCTCGGCGACCCGGCGCTGGCCAGCGACGGTGATGCCGGTCTGACCGATCTGCGGCGCGCGATCATGCAACTACCCGGCGAATACCGTGAGCCACTGGTATTGCAGGTGTTGGGCGGCTTCACCACCGCCGAAATCGCCCAGCAGCTCGGTCTCACGCAACCCGCGGTACTGACGCGGCTGTTCCGTGCGCGCAACCGGCTGCGCACAATCTATGGGCTCGAACCCGCGGAGGATGCCGAATGAGTTCCCAGGGCCTGGATTGCCGGCACGTGCGCGTGCAGATCGGCGGCGATCCGCATGCACTGGCGCCGGAGGTTTCCGCGCATCTGGTGACCTGTGCCGAATGCCGGCGGTTTCTCGAGGAAACACTCGCGATGGATGGCCGGCTGCGCGCTGCGCTCGAGCTGCCGATCGCTCAATTCCGCCGGCGTGCGCCGCCCGCGCGACGCTTCGCGCTCGCGGCATCCGTGATGTTCGCGTTGATCATCGGCGGCGGCTTCTGGCTGCTGCGTCCGCAAGCGGCGCTCGCGGGAGCGGTCGCGGAACATGTGCGGCACGAGCCGGGTAGTTGGGAGCAGAACACCCGGCTGCCGCCGGCGGAAGTGGCCGCCATGCTCGCGGCGTCGGGAGTGCGTTTCGATACGAGGTACCCGGTCGTGTATGCGATGACCTGTCCGTTCAACGGCAGGCACGTGCCGCACCTCGTGCTGCAGACCGACACAGGTCCGCTGACGGTGATGCTGCTCGCCAACGAACGGATCTCGAGGCGCAGGGAATTCGCGGACGGAGATCTGCGCGGCGTATTGCTGCCGGCCGGCAGCGGCGCGGTCGCGGTGCTGGCGCGCAGTGGCGCGAAGCCCGAAGGTTCGGCGGACGAAATCGCGCGCGGCGTCAGCTGGCGCTGAGCACTTCGCAGCCCGATTGCGGCCCGCCGATCAGCTCGCGCAGTTCCGGCAGCCATTCGCGCATCGCATCTTCGACTAGATAGGGCGGGTTCACGAGCGCCAGCGCCGAGCCGTTGAGCGCCGCGCGTGAATCACACGGATGTATCCACAGCAGGGAAGCGAGCACTGGCCGGGAAGATGCGGCGCGCAGCGTCGCGAGCCAGTTGTCGAAGTCGCTGCGCATCTTCACCGGCAGCCACAAGACCAGCGCGGCACTCTCGAAGCGCTGCAACGTGTCGCTGACCGCGGCCAGCACGCGCGCATGATCCTCGCGCTCCTCGTACGGCGGATCGATGAGTACGCAGCCGCGCCGTTCCGGCGGGGGCAGCAATCCCCGCAAACCCGCGAATCCATCCGCGACTTCGACGCGCGCACGCGCGCGATTCGCGAGCAGCTTGCGCAGGGCGCCGGCTTCTTCGCGCTGCGTTTCGAAAAACACCGCGCGATCGGCGGGACGCAACGCGAGTGTGGCGAGCAGCGGCGAGCCCGGATACCGCAGGCTGCCACCATGCACGCCCGCGGCGACCATGTCCCGGTATCGTATGAGCGCTGCATGTCGCGGTGTGGCGGCGAGCAGCCTGGCGACGCCGCTTTCCCATTCCTGTGGATGCGCGGAATCGCCGGGATGAAGATCGTAGTCACCGCGGCCCGCGTGTGTATCGACGAACAGGAATCCCTTGTCCTTGCGTGCGAGCGCGGCGAGAACCTCGAGCAGCACCACGTGCTTGTGGACATCGGCGAAGTTGCCGGCGTGGTATTGGTGGCGGTATTTCATGGGAACCCGGCGGAACGCGAGCCGCGTTTATACACTGTCGCGAGAAGGAGTGATCCGGATGACCAGGAACGTGAGTGGATTGATGGCGATTTGGGCCCTTGGGGTCGCGCTTTCGGCATGCGCCGCGGAACCACCCCCGCGCACCGTCGCGCCGCCGAATCGTATCCCCGACATTGTCGAAACCCCCGTCGCGCCCGCGGGTGAACCTGTCACGACGGCGTCCATGCCGCGCGACGTGCGCCGTGCCGTGGTCGCCGATGCGGCGCGACGTTTCAAAGTCCCGGAAAACGCGGTCGTGCTCACGCGCGCCGAACGACTCACCTGGAGTGACGGATCGCTCGGCTGCCCGGAGCCCGGGCGTTTCTACACGCAGATGCTGGTGGAGGGGTATCGCGTGGTGGCGCGCACCAGCGCAGGTGAACTCACCTATCACACGGACACGCGCGGCAATGCGATGACCTGTGGCGTGAATCCGGCGAAGCCCGCGAACAAACTGTCCGACAAGGTCAGTGGCGGTTCAGAACCGGTTACCGCCCCGGAGACACCGGGCCGCTGAACTCAGCAAGCTTCGGGTCGCCGTTCGGGCGTGCGCGCGCGACGATGAACCATCGACCGCGGAGCTGCCCATGCAATTCATCGTTCGTGGAATTTCGCAGGAACTCGCCGACGAGGTGCGGCGCACGCGCCGCGCGCCGGGTTACGGCCATCCGGCGCACCTGGAGTTGGCAAGTGGCACGGGACCATGCCGTTGCTGTCTCGAACCCTTTGTCGTGGGACAGGAGGAACGCCTCCTTCTCACGTACCGTCCGCCGGGCGATGCCGCCAGTCTCATGGCGCCCGGGCCGGTGTTCATCCACGCGCGCGCCTGCAGGGCTCACGCGGGTGAGGGATTTCCCGACGGTTTGAGGGAACTGCCGCTGGCCTTCGAAGGCCGTGGCGCCGCTGGACGCGTGGCCGCTCCCGTGACGGGCGCGGCCCCTCCTGAAAGCCAGATTGCGCGGCTGTTCGCGGACGGCGCGAACGAGTGGCTGCACCTGCGGCACGCGGAAGCGGGTTGTTTCATCGCGCGGATCGAACGCGCCGCCGTGTTCGATCTGGCCGCCACCGGCTAACTACCAAAAAAAAGCCCCCGCGGTTTCCCGCGGGGGCTCGGTTCAACGCCGCCTGAGCGGCGCGTGCATCCTGCTCAGCGCGGCAGGATCGTCGCTTCGGTGGCGGCCGTGGCGCCACCACGGTTCGCGGCGCCGAAGTCGCTGTTGTTGATCAGCAGCACACCCGCATGCGGTGTCGTGCCCGGGAACATTCCCCACTGCTGCACGGTGAGTGTGCCCGAGGCGCCCGCCGCGAGCGCGTCACCCGGTACCGCCGCCGTGAACTCCTCGCCGAGCGGCGTGATCAGGAACGGTCCGAGGTGTGACTCGTCGCCGCCGAAGTACCAGGACGTGGCGCGGAAGTCCGCCACCATCGGTACTCCGAAGGAGGCGTTGGTCAGGCCCAGGTCACTTCCGCAGACACGCAGGATCACGTTCGCGGAATTCGTCGCGTGCTCCACGAAGAACCGGAGCACGCCGGCGCCGGTGTTCGCGTTGATCACCGCGGTGGCCTGGCGACCATCGGACAACTGCGTCACTCCACCGACATCCTGGTTGATCACGAAGAAGTCGGTGAACCCGTCATTGTTCACGTCGAGATCGACTTCATGCCAGGTGCCGGCCGGGGTGGCCTTGCGTTCGAACATGTTGAACACGAACTCCCAGACGAAGTTCTGCGACGCGCCGCATGTGCCAGCCGGCACCGGGATCGTGTTCACGGCAACCGCGCGCAGATCCGGATTCGGAGTCTGCTGGCCGGCGCCGCCATTCGGACGATCAGTGCCCGTCGCGATCAGCGAGTAGGCAAAGATCGTCGCCTGGCCCACGCCGGTGTTGCTGAGCGCCACCGTGCCAGCACCCGACACCGGATCGATCGGCAAGTGGCCGGTCGGCAGCGAGGCGTTCACCTCGGCCGATTTGCGCGGCAGGATGTGCCACGGCATCGACAACTTGTGATCGCCACCCTGGAACGTGATGTAGCCGTCGTACTCGTTGAGAGTCAGAGGACCGATCGCGTTACCGAGTCCACCGGCGTTCATCGCGTTGTTGCGCAGCTTCGTTCCGTCCACCGTGAGCGTGACGGTCACGTTCGCCGTGCCACCCTTGCTCAGACTCACGACCGACGGAGACACGGAGATGTTCACCGCGCCGTTGTCCCGGTCGTTCTGGTAACGCAACGTCGGCGTCACCGTGTACGTCTGGCCGCGGCCGTTGAGGTGCTTGAGCTCCAGCTTGCGTGTGAACGTCGTCGAAGCCTTCGACGCATCGAGGTAGCCGAAGCTGACCGCGCCGTGAATGGCCGACACCGCATCACCCGTGACATCGCGCACCAGCGCCGGCGAGAGGATCGCCTTGAGGACGTTGACCTCGCCACCGCCGATACGCGTGATGGGCGCGAGCTGATCCGGGAACACAGAACCTGCGACGGAGGGCTGGTAGACCTCCGGCTGCGCCGTGTTGATGAGCAGCTGCTTCACTTCGCGGGCCGAGAGTTCCGGACGCCAGGACATCAGGGCCGCGGCCGCACCGGTGACCATCGGGGCTGCGCCCGACGTGCCGCCGAACGCAGCGGTGCCCGTGAAGCTGCCCGACATCGCCGACACCGACGCACCCGGCGCACTGATCTCCGGCTTGACGATGTTGTCGTCGAAGCGCGGACCGCGCGAGGAAGTCGAGGCGAGCGAACCGGCCAGCGAGATCAGGCCCGAAGGATCGAACCGCACCGTGGCACCGGCGCGCAGGATGTTCGCATCGGCCAGGCTGATCATGTAACCCGGCATCGTCTGCACGCCACCGCCGAAAGCGCCGACGAACGGCGCGTCCGCGGTGATCAGACCGATGATGCCGAGTCTGCCGCCCGCGGCCGCGATGTTCGCGATCTTGAGGCTGAACGAACAGCTGCCGCGATCGACGATGACGATCTGACCCGCCAGCTCACCCGGCGCGTACGGATTCGTGCCCGTCGCGTCCGCGCAGCCGATGCGTTTGCCACCGTCGACCGGTGGATAGACCACCGGGCCTTCGATCGTCGTCGTGAGCGGCGCCGACCAGGACTGGAACACCGCTGCGCGAGTGCCCGTCACGGGCGACAGCAGCGCCATGAGCTGCAACGTCGAGGACGGCACTTCCGTCTGCGCAACGCTCAGCGCGGAAGAGGCGCCACCCGGCGAACCGGTGATGAACTGCTTGTCGGCGCTGTTGCCGGCCGAAGCCACCGTCAGCACGTTGACCAGCGCGGCATTGTCCACCGCCGCCGACAGGTCATCGTCGAACGGCTGGCCATACACCGATCCCAGGGACATGTTGATGATGTCGACGGCATCGCTGACGTTGCCGTCACCGTTCGGATCGACCGCGAACTCCATCGCCTGGATGAGCGCCGTGCCGCTGCACGACGTCGCCGGCGCGGAACACGCCTTGAGCGCGTAGAGCTTCGCCTTGGGTGCGACGCCGCCCTTGCCCGCGATGATGTCGGCGACGTGAGTGCCGTGACCGCCGAAGGTGGTGGCGTCGGGCGCCGCGATCGGATCCGGATCCGGTTCGAGTACGGCATTCGTGGTGTTCGGCCAGCGTTCGCCGACGAAGTCGTAACCGCCGATGACCTTGTCGCTCGGGAAGAGCTTGTTGTCGGCCCGCGTGCTGGGATCGTCGATCACAAGATAGCCGCCGCTGGTCAGTACCGGGATGGCGGGTGCGCCCGCCGCCGGCAATGGCGCCCATGCGGCCTCGTACGCCAACTGGGTGCCGGGACCGCCGAGCGCGGCATGCGTGTAGTCGATACCGCTGTCGATGACCGCGACGCGGATGCCGTGACCTTTCGCGCCCCAATCCTGCGCGCCGCTCGCGCCGATGTAGGGGACGGTGTCGGACAGATCGTGCTCGTAGTTCGACACACCGACCACGCGCGTGATCGCCGCGTCGCGCGCGAGCGCGGGCAGATCGACGGCGTCGACGTTCAGCACCACCGCGTTGAGCACGAGCTGCACCGAGGCGATGACCTCGGTGCTCGGCGCGAGCGCGAGTGCGCGACCGATGAACGCGGCCTGCTCCGCGAGCACCGATTCACGCGAGACCGCTCCTTGCGAACCCGCGACCGATTGACCGCGCAGACGCACGAGCACTTCGTGGCGGCCGGTGAGGCCCGCGAGGCTCGGATGCAGTCGCGTGGATGAGACTCCCTCGATCGTGACGACTTCGGGAAGCTGGAGAGAAGCTAGATGCGCGAGGCTGGCCGCATCGGCTTCGCGCGGCGCTGCCGCCGCGAGAGTCGATGCCGTCAGCAACGCGCTGCACACGGCCCACTTCATGTGGCCGTGACCAACACGTTTGCTCTTCATTTGAACGTATCCCCTGAGAACCTGATTATTCCGGACACACGCCGAGCAAAGCCCTCGGGAGCGCGGCGGTTCTTCTTGATTGCCGCGAGCAGCGCGTTGTGATTCTCGCGCCGTGATATCCAGGACCCGCTGGCGACGCTACTCCGCGTTTGGACTTAATTCAATCGCACTGGCGTGGCAGATTGAACATAAGCGATCAGGATTTTCTTTCGCTCTTCTTCGATTTCGCGGCGGATTTTTTGGGTTCGGCACTCGCGCTTTTCGTGCTCGATGCGCGTGCAGCCGCTTTCTTTTTGGGCGCGGCGGCTTTCTTCTCGGGGACCTTCGCGGCGTCCGTCTTTTTTGCGCTCTTCGCCGCGGCTTTCTTCGCGGGCTTCGTGGCCGCCGGCGCGTCAGCCGCGCCCGGCGCCGCTTCCTTCCCGGCTGCGCCTGTTTTCGCGTTCGCTGTTTTCTTGCGGCCGAATCGGGACGTGCCACGAAGCGGTGCAACCGCGAGCAGCTCGCGGCACAACTCGAGTGTCACGGCCTTTGGATCCATGTCCTTCGGAATGCGCGCATTGCGCTTTCCGTCGGTGATGTAAGGCCCGTAACGGCCGTTGAGCACCTGGATGTTGTCGACGCCGAAGTCCTGGATGATGCGGTTCGCATCCGCTTCCTTCTTCAGGCGGATGACTTCGAGCGCGCGTTCGAGCGTCACCGTGTACGGATCATCCGGTGGCTTCAGCGAGACGTACTTGGCGCCGTACTTGATGTACGGGCCGAAGCGGCCGATGTTCGCCTGCACGGGCTCGCCCTCGGCGGTGGCGCCGAGCGTGATCGGTAGTTTGAAGAGTTCGAGGGCCTCGGGCAGCTTGATGAGATCCATCTTCTGCCCGGGACGCAGTCCCGCGAACTTCGGCTTTTCTTCGTCGTCCTTGGTGCCGATCTGCACGAACGGGCCGAAACGGCCCATGCGCACCGTGATCGGTTTGCCGCTCTCCGGATGTTTGCCGAGCTCGCGTGCCTGCGCGACTTCCTCGCGCGAGACGTTCTTCTCGATGTGCTCGACCTGTGTGATGAACGGCTTCCAGAACTTTCTGAGCGGCTCGGTCCAGGCTTCCTCGCCGCGCGACACGGCGTCGAGCTCGTCTTCGAGCGCGGCCGTGAAGCCATATTCGACGTACTTGTGGAAGTGCTTCGACAGGAAGCCGCCAACGATCTTGCCGATGTCCGTCGGGATGAACCGGCGATTGTCCATGTCGACGTATTCGCGATCCTTGAGCGTCGAGATGATGGAGGCGTAGGTCGAGGGACGGCCGATGCCGTGCTCTTCTAGAGCCTTCACCAGCGAAGCTTCGGAATAACGCGGCGGCGGTTCGGTGAAATGCTGGTCGCCATGCACATTCAGAAGAGTGACGACGTCGCCTTCCTTCATGGCCGGAAGAATGCGGTCGTTCTCGTTTTCCGGTTTGCTGTCGTCGACGTCTTCCTGGTAGACGGCGATGTAGCCGGGCTTGATCAGCGTCGAACCATTCGCGCGCAGTGAATGGCGTCCGGTGGATGCCCCGTTGCCACCTTCGGCATGTTTGCTGGGCACCATGTCCACGGCGACGGTATCGAACAATGCGTGCGCCATCTGCGAGGCGACGGCGCGCTTCCAGATGAGCGAATAAAGCTTGTATTGATCCGGGTCGACCTTGCCCTCGAGCTTCGAGGGCAGAATCGCGGCGGAAGTCGGGCGGATGGCTTCGTGCGCTTCCTGCGCGTTGCGCGACTTCGTTTTGTAGACGCGCGGCTCCTCGGCCACCGCTTCCTTGCCGTATTCCTTCTCGATCACCTCGCGCATCTCGCGCACCGCGTCGACGGCGAGATTCACGGAGTCCGTGCGCATGTAGGTGATGAGACCGATGCTGCCCTCGCCGAAGTCGACACCTTCATATAGCTGCTGGGCGAGCCGCATCGTGCGCTGGGCGGAGTAGCCGAGTTTGCGCGCGGCTTCCTGCTGCAGGGTCGAGGTGGTGAACGGCGGCGACGGATTGCGCCGGCGCTGCTTCTTGTCGATGGACACGACGTGCAGGAATCCCTGCGCCGCATCCTTGAGGGACTGCTCGACGTTGCGCGCCGCTTCTTCGTTCGTGAAGCTGAACTGCTCGACCTTCTGGCCGTTGAACTCGGTGAGTTTCAGCGGGAAGGTCTGGGCGCTGTGTTCGCCTTCGGCCTCGAGCGTCCAGTATTCCTGCGGCTTGAAGATGCTGATTTCATGTTCGCGCTCGCAGATCATGCGCAGCGCCGGACTCTGCACGCGGCCGGCGGACAGTCCGCGCCGTACCTTCTTCCACAGCAGCGGCGAGAGATTGAAGCCGACGAGATAGTCGAGCGCGCGGCGCGCCTGCTGCGCGTTGACCAGGTCGAGTGACAGGTCGCGTGGCTCGGCCACGGCGCGCTGCACTTCACCCTTGGTGATTTCGTAGAAAACGACGCGTTTGACTTCCTTGCCCTTGAGATCGCCGCGCTCTTCGAGGAGCTCGCGCAGATGCCAGGAGATGGCCTCTCCCTCGCGATCCGGGTCGGTCGCCAGGTAGAGATTCTTGGATTTCTTCAGCGCACGCGCGATGGCTTCAACGTGTTTTTCGTTGCGCTCGATCGACTGGTAACTCATCTTGAAGTGCTTGTCGGGATCGACAGCGCCTTCTTTCGGAATCAGGTCGCGCACGTGTCCGTACGATGCGAGGACCTCAAAGTCCTTGCCGAGATACTTCTTGATGGTCTTCGCTTTGGCGGGAGACTCGACGATTACGAGGTTTTCGGCCATTAGTTGGGGAGCGAATCCGATTCGTCGAATACCAGGTCTTCCATGCGCGCGCAGGCCTGCTCCTGACCGGGCTGGCTCGACAGCACCATGAGTACGAGCCACTTGAGACGGTCGATGTCGATTTCTTCACTATCGAGAGCGACCAGACGATCAATCACGATTTCGCGCTGCAGCGGCGAGAGGATGCCCTGCTGCTCGAGTTGCAACAGGTAGCCACGGCAGCCGGTCGAGATTCGCTCGAGCTCCTCTTCAGCGAAGATGCGCAGGGACGGCTGCGTGGAATCGATGTCGGGGCGGGAGCGCTCCCCGGCGAGATCGGCCAGCCAGTCGAGTGCGCGTTCGACGTTGTGACGGCCAAAACCCGCGCGTTCGAGATCCGCGGCGAGCGCTTCGCGCTCAGGCACCTCGGGGGCTTCGGCCAGCATGTACTGGTCGAACACGTAAATAAGAATGTCTAAAACACTTCCGGTCATGCTGTCGCCGGTTGTCGTTGGCTTCATGGTCCTGCCACGCGGATGTATCGGCCGCCGGGGTGCGGCGCCACGTGCCCGTCGAGCTCCAGAATCAGCAGCATCGAAGCGATCGATTCGCCGTTCATTCCCGTGCGTTCGATCAAGCTATCGACGCCTGCCGGCTCAAAGGCGAGCGCATCTAACAGGATTTTGTATTCCTTGTCCAACGTGCGGACGCTTGAGGGGGCGTCTGGGGGCGACGCAACTATCTGGTCCATAAGGGAAATCTTGACCTCGACCAGCACATCCTCCGGCCGCTCGACCAGCTTGGCGCCTTGCCGGATGAGCTGATGGCAGCCGCGCGACAGCTCGCTGCGGATGGAACCGGGGATGGCGAACACCTCCCGGCCGGCGTCGCCGGCCAGCCGCGCGGTGATCAGCGACCCGGAACGGCAGGCCGCCTCCACCACCAGGGTGCCGCAGCTCAGGCCGGCAATGATCCGGTTCCGGTGCGGAAAGTTCTGTTTCATCGCCGGCGTGCCGGGAGGGAATTCCGTTATCACCGCGCCGTGTTGGGCGATGCGATCCGCCAGTCCGGCGTTCGCGGCGGGATAAATCACGTCGAGGCCGGTGCCGAGCACAGCGATGCTGTCACCACCCGCATCCAGGGCGCCGGTGTGACTGGCCGCGTCGATGCCAAGAGCCAGTCCGCTGGTCACGACCAGACCCGCGCGCGCGAAAGCGCCGGCGAAGGCGCGGGCGGTTTCGCGGCCCGCCGGCGTGGAAATGCGGCTCCCGACCATCGCGAGTTGCGGTTCGGCGAGCACAGCCGGATCGCCGCGCACGTACAACACGGCAGGCGCGTCAGACAGGCGCAGCAGCAGTGGGGGATAACGCGAATCGGTCGCCGCGACGAGCGTGACGCCCGATGCGTCCAGCCAGCGCAGGTCTGCGTCGACCAGGCGCGCCTCGGGCGCCGCCAGCCAGTCCGCGGCGGCGGTAGTTAGCTTGAGCGGTGCGAGCGTGTCGCCGCCGCCACCGTCGAGCGCCGCGAGTTCGGGGAACCGGGCGGCGAGTTGCGTGAATTGGGCGGCCGTGAAGCCGGGAGCGCGCGCCGCCACGCACAGCCGCCGGCGCATCGCCGATGCGTCGAGATCCATCGCGACAGCCTAAAACGAAAGGGCCAGCACACTGGCTGGCCCTTATTCGTCAATTCGAACAGAAATGCGTCAGGGGTTGTAGACGCGATCCGCGACCTGCATGGGACCGCGCGCACCGATCACGAGACCGTAGCTCACGCGATCGAAGACCTTGAACACGATGAGCGTTCCGGCACGTTCGTACGGCAACTGCACCATCGGGCCGTACGGATCCTTCAACCACGGATGGTTGCGGAACCGGTCGTGCACCACTGCGCCCTTCTGGTCGATGGCGAGCACGGCGCCCGGCGCGAGGCCGTGCTTCTCGCCGCGATTCACGACCACTACCTGGTACTGGCCGATCTGCGTGGCGTCATCCGTCACGGCGATGATCTGGCCAACGATGTTCGACTTCGGAGCGTGCGGCGAGAACGTCAGCGGCGTGTCGCCTTCCTGCGTGATCAGCCGGTCGCCCTGCAGAATTTCGCGCGCGCCTTCCGTCAGCACCGCTTTCGTCACTTCCTTGCCCGGCGCATTCACGACAGCTGTCGCGACGTACGCGGCCTGGTAGCCGACGAGATCATTGGTTTCCGGATCGACGATCGGATCACCGACGTGCATGACCGAGAAGCGCTGGTTCAGCGGCGGCGACTTGAGGCCGCGCACGTAAACTTCGAAACCCGCGGAGCCGACCATGTGGTGATCGCGGAACGCGAGCACGTGCGGAGCCCGGGTGGCCTGGTCGCGCGTGAGCACGGAGGGCTTCGAGAGGAACGCGGCAATGGCCGAGAACGGGATCGAATCGATGGGGCCGTCGAGCGATTCGCTGCGCAGACGGGGCGACAGACGCGCTCCGCTGTACTGCGAAATGCTCACCTGCGCGTCGCCGCCGGCGCCGTACGCCAGCGAAAGCACATCACCCGGATAGATAAGGTGCGGGTTTTCGACCTGTGGGTTGATCTGCCAGATCTCGGGCCAGAACCACGGGTCCTTCAGGAACACTGCAGCGATGTCCCACAGCGTATCGCCGCGCCGAACGGTGTAGTTCTGCGGAGCATCGGGACGAATGAGTTGCGCGGTCTGGGCAGGAGCGGGCGTGTCCGGACCATCGTTGAAACCAGCGATCGCGGCCTCGGTGGCCGTAAGGTCGTCGGCGGTCTGGGCCGGGGCGGTATCCACCGGGCCCGCCGCCACAGGTGCGGATTCCACGGTATCGGCAGGGGCCGAACGGCAACCGGCCACGAGCAGCACGGCTGCGCAAAAGACCACCAGTGCGAGCATTCTCGGGGCCAGGATCCTGAGCACGCGGGGCTCCCTAAGTCGTTGATTAAAAGACATCCTCCACTCCTCAATACTGGGTGGGGCAAGCGGACCCCACTGTTATAATCCGCCGCGGCACGATGGGCTCGATCTATTGTCAAGTCTGTGCGCTGGATCACGGGATCAGCACACCGTCGCCGAGCAATCCTTTGAACCACGACCGAATCGCCCAAACATTAGCAGCAATCGAGCGGAACATCATGGCGCGCCTGCAAATTCTTGAATACCCGGACCCCCGTCTTCGCACCAAGGCAAAGCCTGTCGAGGTGTTCGATTCGGCGTTGGCGCAGATGGTGAAGGACATGTTCGAAACCATGTACGCCGCTCCGGGCGTGGGCCTGGCCGCGACCCAGGTGGACTTCCACCGGCGCCTGATCGTCATGGATGTGTCGGAAGGCAAGAACGAGCCGTACGTGTTCTGCAATCCCGAGATCCTGACCGCCGAAGGCTCGGGCGTGACCGAAGAAGGCTGCCTGTCCGTGCCGGGTATTTTCGACGAGGTGAAACGCGCCGCGAAAGTCCGCGCGCGCGCCCAGGACCAGACCGGAAAGACTTTTGAAGTCGACCTCGAGGGGCTTGCGGCCGTGTGCCTGCAGCACGAGATGGATCACCTCCAGGGCAAGCTCTTTGTCGACTACCTGTCGGACCTCAAGCGCGAGCGCATTCGCAAGAAGCTCGACAAGGATCGCAAGGAACGCGCGAACAGCACCCGTGAGGCGGCCGCCGCTCGCGCCTACTGATGCGCTGACGGCAAAGGATCGCCCGGCGCCTGCATGACATCTCTAAGAATCGCCTTTGCGGGCACGCCGCAATTCGCGCTGCCCGCGCTGCGCGCGTGCCTGGCTTCCGCGCATCGCGTGGTGGGAGTACTGACGCAACCCGACCGGCCGGCCGGCCGCGGCCGTGAATTGCGCAGCTCTCCCGTCAAACTACTTGCGCTGGAAGCGGGAGTGCCCGTGGCGCAGCCGACGAATCTGCGGACGCCGGAAGCGCGCCAGCCGTTGGTCGACTGGGCGCCCGACATCCTCGTGGTGGTGGCGTACGGACTCATCCTGCCGAGCGAGGTGCTGACACTGCCGCGCCTGGGCTGCGTGAACATTCACGGTTCGCTGCTGCCGCGCTGGCGCGGCGCGGCGCCGATCCAGCGCGCGTTGCTCGCCGGGGATTCCGAAACCGGCGTGACCATCATGCAGCTCGATGAGGGCCTGGACACCGGACCGATGCTGCTGGAAAGGCGGCATCCCATAGGCATGCACGACACGGCGGGCGATCTGCACGACGTGTTGTCGGAGCTCGGCGCGGCCGCACTGATGGAAGCGCTCGACGGTCTGGCCGCGGGCACGCTGAAGGCCCGCGCACAACCCACCACCGGCGTGACTCATGCCCCGAAGCTCGAAAAATCCGAAGCCCGCATCGACTGGAGTGAACCCGCCGTGATCCTCGACCGGAAAATCCGTGCGTTCAATCCGTGGCCGGTGGCCGAGACGCTGCTCGCGGGCGAGCCGCTCAAACTGCTGCGCGCCCAGGTGGCGGATTTCACGCCGGGACATGGTGCGCCGGGTACGGTGCTCGGCGTCTCCGACGACGGCCTGCACGTGGTCTGTGGCGAGGGCGTGCTCGCCGTGCGCGAGTTGCAGCGTGCCGGGAAGCGTCCCGTGTCCGCGCGCGATTTCGCCAATGCTGTCCGACTTGCGGGCCTGAGGCTCGGGACATGAAACGATCACGCGCTCCGGCCAGGGGACCCGCGAAGCCGCGCCGGGAGCGTCACGCGCCGGGTGCCGAAACACTGGCGACCGCCGCGCTCGCCGTGCATGCCGTGGTGTTCGAAGGGCGTTCCGCCGATGTCGCGCTCGAAGCCGCGCACGAGCGCACCGACCGCGCGGCGGTGCGTGCGATCGCGCTCGGCACGTTACGCTGGTACCTGCGACTCGCCCCCGCGCTCGCGCCGCTCGTGAACCGCCCGTTCGAGGAACTCGCGCCGCGCCTCTCGGCGCTGCTCGTTACAGCCGCGCATCAGGTCGAATATTCGCGCGGCGCCCCGGAAGCGCAGGTTCATCTGGCGGTGGATGCCAGCCGCATCGTCGGCGAGGGCCGTGCCAGCGGTGTCGTCAATGCGGTGCTGCGGCGTTTCGTCGCCGAACGCGCCGGGTTGTTAGCCGTGACCGACGCCGATCCCGCGCAAAAATACGCGCACCCGCGCTGGTTGAGCGATGCCTTGTTCGCTGCCTGGCCGGAGCAGGCCGAACAGATCCTCGCGGCCAACAACGAACATCCGCCAATGGTCCTGCGGGTCGATCCGGCGCAACAGACCGTCGAAGATTTCCTGCGCTCGTGGCGCGCGCTCGGCCGCGAAGCGCGGGCAGTGCCCTGGCGCGACGACGCCGTGGTGCTGGAACGTCCGGTGGCCGTGCAGACTTTGCCGGGATTCGAAACCGGCGCGGTGTCCGTGCAGGATTGCGGCGCGCAGCTCGCGGCGCCATTGCTCGATGCGCACGCCGGCATGCGCGTCCTCGATGCGTGCGCGGCGCCGGGCGGCAAGACCTTGCACATCGCGCAGCGCACGCCCGACCTGGCGGAGCTCATCGCGGTCGATGACGATGCCTTGCGCCTCGCGCGAGTCCGTGAAAATCTGGTGCGTGCCGGCCGCGACGCATTGCTGGTGACCGCCGACCTGCGTAGCCGGCCGCCATCCCTGGCTCCGGGCTCATTCGATCGCGTGCTGGTGGATGCGCCGTGTTCGGCGACGGGCGTGATCCGCCGTCATCCGGACATCAAACTGCTGCGTCGCGCGACCGACCTCGAAACATTCGCGAAAGCCCAGCGGGCCATACTCGCCACTTCGTTCGAACTACTTCGACCCGGCGGCAGTCTCGTTTACTGCACCTGTTCAGTGTTGCCGGCGGAAAACGCGGCGGTGGTCGCGGGATTCCTGCGGGACAACCCGCAAGCCGGTGCAGTCGGCTGGCCGGACGGGCTTGCGCGTCCGCCGGGCCTCCAGGAACGCGAAGTGGGCTGGCAATTGCTGCCGGGTGGCGATGCGGGCAGCGATGGCTTCTACTATGCCCGTCTGAATAAGCTCGGCGGACAAGGTCAATAGAGGAACGAATGCTGTTCGGGCGCACCCCAGGTTTCCGGAATCTGCTGCTCGCGGCGCTACTGGCGTCGGGCATCGCGGGAACCGTGCGCGCGGATGCGCTCGACGGGGTGCTCGAAGTGCGCTCGGCCTACGTGAATGTCGAAGACGGCGTGTTCCAGCTGTTCGCACGCGTGGCTTACCCGGTCAACGATGGCATCCGCGCGGCGCTCAAGGACGGGATCTCGCTCACCTTCAACGTCGACGTCGTGGTGTCGCGCGAGCGCCGTTTCTGGATAGACGACACCGTGGCGGAGTACTCGCTCAAGCGCGAGCTGCTGTATCACGCGGTCAGCGATCGTTACGTCACCCGCGACCTCGACGCGACCAGCGGCGAGCAGCACAGTTATGCGACGCTCGAGGAGGCGCTGGAGGCGCTGGGTACGGTGGATGCATGGCCGTTCCTGCTGTCGCCGCAGCTTTCCGCGAAACGCGACTACCGGGTGTCGCTGCGTGCCGGCATACGCCGCGGACGTTTGCCGGAAACGTTGCGCGTGCTCATGTTCTGGACCGACGATTGGCACCGCGAAAGCGAGTGGTTCTCATGGTCCCTGCAGCGCTGAGAAAACTTGGAACCCTCGGTCTCATAGCCCTCTGGGTGTTCGTGAGCGGCGGTCTGTTGCTGCTGCTCGCGTTGTCCGTCCAGAACTCGGTCCAGTACAGCAAGCTGCAGGCCTGGATCCTGCTGATCAACGCGATCGCGGTGGTCACGGTGAGCGTGCTGCTCGCGCGCAAGATCGTCGAACTGGTGCGCAACTTCCGTGCGCAGGTGCCCGGCTCGCGCCTCACGGCGCGCACGGTGATGATCTTCGGTTCTCTGGTGATCGCGCCGCTGATCATCGTCTACCTGTTCTCGCTCGAGTTCCTCAACCGCGGCATCGACAGCTGGTTCAAGGTGGAGATCAAGCAGGGTCTCGCCGACGCGCTCGAACTTTCGAAGTCGGCGATGGACGTGCGCATGCGCGAATACGCGCGCAGCACCGAGCTGTTCGCGAATCGCCTCGCCGATAACCCGAATTTCAGCTGGGCGGTGGCGGTGGACACGCAGCGAGTCGAGACCGGCGCGCTCGAAATCGTCGTGTACGGCACGTTGGGCCAGGTGCTCGCGGCGAGCGGCGGTGGCTCGACATCGACCAACCTGCCGCGACATGCGTCGCCGGAAATGGCGCGCGCGGTCGCGAGCGGCAACTTGTACTGGAGCCTGGAACCACTGTCGGAAGGCGACTACCTGATCAACACCGCCGCACCGATAGCTGCGATACCGGGGTCGCGCGAAGGTCGATACGTGGTGGCGATCTATCCGGTGCCGCCGCAACTCGCGCGCCTCGCCGACGCCGTGCAGAACTCCTACATGCAGCACAGCGCGCTGGTCGATTACCGCGAACCCGTGAAGAACAGTTTTCGAATGACCCTGACGCTGGTACTGCTCTTGGCAATGCTCACCGCGATCTATGGCGCTATCTACTCGGCCGAGAAGCTCGTACGTCCCGTGCAGGACCTGATCGCGGGAACACGCGCGGTGGGCAAGGGCGATTTCGGCACGCGCCTGCCGCTGCCGTCGCGCGACGAGATGGGCTTCCTCGTGCACTCGTTCAACGACATGACCAAGCGCCTGCGCCGTGCGCGCGAGGAAACCACGCGCAGCCAGATGGCCGTCGAACGCGAGCGCGAACGGCTGTCGATCATTCTTGCGCGCCTCACCACCGGCGTCATCGTGATCGGACGCGATCTGGTATTGCGCAGCGCGAACCAGGCCGCGAGCAACATCTTCGGCGTCGATCTCGAGCGCGGCGCGGGGCAGCCACTGGCGACGCTCTCCGGCGAGAATCCCCGCTACGCGCGCTTCGTGAGCGAGGTGACCGAGCGGCTCGCGAAGGGCGAAGAGGAATGGCGCGAGCAGATGGATCTGAAACCCGAGGCCGCGGGCGCGCGCGTGCTGGTGTGCGCCTGCACGCCGTTGCCCGGCGATGAACACGCCGAGAACGATGCCGAACGCCAAGGGGGCTTCGTTATCGTGTTCGACGACATCAGCGCGCTGCTGCAGGCCCAGCGCGACGCTGCCTGGGGTGAAGTGGCGCGCCGGCTGGCGCACGAGATCAAGAATCCGCTCACACCGATCCAGCTCTCGGCCGAACGCATGCGTCGCCGGTATCTCGAGCAGATGACGGGCGAGGATGCACGTGTGCTCGATCGCGCGACGTATACGATCGTGCAACAGGTCGAGGCGATGAAGGCGATGGTGAACGCGTTCAGCGAATACGCGCGCGCGCCCGACATGAAGGTCACGAAATTCCCGCTCAACGCGCTCGTTACCGAGGTGGCCGACCTGCACCGGGTGCAGGATGCGGTGGTGCAGATCGACGTCGATCTCGATGCGCACATCGATCTCGTCGAGGCGGATCGCGGTCGGGTGCGCCAGATCCTCAACAACCTGATCGTCAACGGCGTGGAGGCCGTGGAGAACACCCCGGGCGGCCGGGTGCTCGCGACCACGCGGCTCGAAACGGTCGGAAGCGCCGACTACGTGACCATCACGGTCTCCGACAACGGGCCGGGGTTCTCACGCGAAGTGCTCGGACACGTGTTCGACCCTTACGTTACGAACAAACCGAAGGGCACTGGACTTGGCCTGGCGATCGTGAAAAAGATCGTCGAGGAACACGGTGGCCGAGTTGAGGCCGACAATCCACCGGAAGGCGGCGGGCGGGTGCGTGTATCCTTGCCGCTGACCGACGGTTCACGACAGATGGTTGCGCGCGAACGGCGCGTTGAACCCAGGAAGGAGCGAGCATGAGCGCCGCACACATTCTGGTCGTCGATGACGAAGCCGACATCCGCGGCCTACTCAAAGAGATCCTTTCCGAGGAAGGCTACGACGTTGACGTGGCGGGCGATGCGGGCCAGGCCCGCGCGTCGCGCGCGCGCCAACTTCCCGACCTCGTGTTGCTCGACATCTGGATGCCCGACACCGATGGCATCACTCTGCTGCGCGAGTGGTCGGGTAGCGCTTCGGAGACGTCCTGTCCCGTGGTGATGATGTCGGGTCATGGCACCGTCGAGACCGCGGTCGAGGCCACGCGCCTCGGCGCATTCGATTTCGTGGAGAAACCGCTGTCGCTGCAGAAACTGCTGCGAACGGTGGAGCGCGCCCTGGAGGCGGGAAAACGCAAGCGTCACGCCGGCAAGTTGCTGGCCGCGTCACCCGGCGTGCCCATCGGGCGCAGCCGCGTGATGCAACAGTTGCGCGCCGATCTGTCGCAGATCGCGACGAACGACTCGCCCGTGTTGCTGGTCGGCGAGACCGGCACCGGCCGCGAAGCTTTCGCGAGATTCATCCACGACGGCAGTCCGCGCGCGCAGCGGCCGTTCGTCACGCTGATCTCGAGCACGCTGCATGGTGACGGCGCCGAGCAGGTGTTGTTCGGCACCGAGTCGAATGGGCAGGTGGCTCCCGGCGTGCTCGAACGCGCCGGCGCGGGCACCTTGTTCATAAACGAGATCGAGGATCTGCCGGCGCAGGCGCAGCGGGCCCTGCTCGGCGTGCTGGAGAGCGGCCAGTTCACGCGTGTCGGCGGAGCTGCGCCCATTACGCTCAAGGCGCGGCTCATCTCCTCGTCGCGTCCCGGCGTCGAGACGCGCAATGAAGCGTTCCGCCGCGATTTGCTCGCGCACCTGAACACCTTGATCGTGCGTGTGCCGCCGCTGCGCGAGTACACCGAGGATGTTCCCGATCTGCTGCGCCACTACGTCGATCGCCTGGTCGACGGCGAGGGCCTGCAGTTCCGCAAGTTCAGCGTCGCGGCGCAGAACCGTCTGCGCAATTATCCCTGGCCCGACAACGTGCGCGAGCTCAAGAATCTGGTGCAGCGCCTGCTGCTGCAGGGCGGCGGTGAAGAAATCCGCCTCGACGAAATCGAACGCGAGCTCGCCGCGCAGGCGCCGACCGCCGAGCCCCTCGTGAAACAGGATCTGCTGGCATTGCCGCTGCGCGAGGCGCGCGAACAGTTCGAGCGCGCCTATCTACAGCAGCAGCTGCTGCTGTGCAACGGCAAGGTGGGTCAGCTCGCCAAGCGCGTCGGCATGGAGCGCACGCACCTGTATCGCAAGCTGCGCTCGCTCGGCGTCGACTTCCGCAACGTCACCGACGATCCTGAGTAAAGGATCAGTCCGGGGCTGCGTCCCATGAACGAAAACGCCCCCGAAGCGGGGGCGTCCTCGAGGCCAGCTGGCTGGACGAATTTTTCACGGACGCCATCGCTTCGACGGCGTTTTCCGTCGTGGGGCGTCAGCCCCCGATCACGGATAACCCGTTTCGTTGGGATCCGGAGTCACGGCGACGACGCGGAACACGCCCTCGTACGCGGACTTGAGAGAGAACTCGACGCGTCCCACACCCTTGTACAAGTACATCATGCGCTGCAGGTCGCGCGCGCCGAAGTTGAACGGCTGCCACTGCTTGCCGGTCATGCGCTGGGTCTGCGCGGTGGGCGGGCCTAACAAGTCATTGACCTGCGCCTGGCTCATCCCGACCTGCACGGTGCTCAGGTCCACGGTCTTGGCCGCGGGCGCTGCCGCGGCGGCGGGCGCCGGAGCAGCGGCCGGTGCGGCCGCGGGAACCGCCGCGGTTTTGGCGACCGCCGGCTTCGCATTCTTCTTGCCCTTGGCGTTCACCGGCGCGGGCGGCGGTGGCGGCGGCGGGGGATTGCGCAGCAACTCGAGATTCACCGTGCCGGCGACGTAGGCGTTCTCGACATTCTTCGGCAGTTGCTTCGACGCCTTCTCGCAATGACCGCGCAGTTTGCGATGCACCGTCTTGTCGTCGGAAACCTTTTCCAGCACCGGCCGGTAACGGCTGTTTCCCGATGCGCCCAGCGCGCGGCACATCCACGCGATGGAATCGACGCTGCTGAATTCGCCGCCGCTCAGCGGGTATTTCTCGAGCACGACTTCGGCCATGACATCGAGCACTTCGCCATTGCGATAGCCGGTGTTGTACATGTTCTCGGCGACCTGGCGCTGCGTACCGGGTCCGCCCTTGATGAGTTGCTCGACATATTGTTTGTCGACCTCATTCATCTCGGCCCACGCCGGCACGGTCAGTGCCGGCACGATGAGAGCCGTCATGGCTAACAACCACAATTTCTGTTTTTTCATTTGATTCTCCCTCGGCGCTGCACGCGGCCGCGGCCGAACTTTACACCTAGCGATGCGACAGTGTCCCGTCTTCGCCGATGATCAGCGCACCATCCGGGAACGCGGAATTCGTCAATGCACGCAACAGGTTACGCGCGCCGGCGGCAGGATCCAGAGAAGGACCAGCGGGTCGCAGCTGAATGGTGGATTCGATGCGCCCCGAGACGAACCGGCCTTCGTCATCGAGAGTTGCCAGCAGGATCGGCGCCATGCCGCGGATGCCTTCGACGCTGATGCCGTAATACGTCGCGAAGTTGCCGAGGCTGTAGGCGATGAGCCGGTCGTGGTACAGCTCCATCGGTCGCACCACGTGCGGACCGTGGCCGATCACGATGTCCGCGCCCGCGTCCACCATCGCCCGCGCGAACTCGACCACGTTGCCGCGATCCTCGCCCGCGAAAATCTCGCGCGCGAAAGGCAGCACTTCGGCACCGGTGCCCTCCGCACCTCCATGGAATGAAACGATCACGATGTCATGCGTCGCGGCGAGACCGGCGACCAGGTCGCGTGCGACCTCGGGCTCGTTGAGTTGATTGGCGCCGACGTTCGGTGCGAACGCGGCGAGCGCGACGCGTCGGCCATTGGCGATCCAGCTCGCGGTCGTGCCTTCGCGCCCGGAGTGATGGATGCCCACCGCATCGAGCGCCGCCATGCTGGAGCTTCGGCCTTCCTCGCCGAAATCGCGCGCGTGATTGTTGGCGAGGCTCAGCGCGTCGAAGCCCGCGAGCTTGAAATACGTGGCGTAACGCGTAGGTGTGCGGAACAGGAAGCAGATCTTCGGGTTCTTGCACTGCTTCACCGGCAGGCCGCCATCCATGAGGACGCCTTCGAGATTGCCGAAGGTCACGTCCGGTGCGGACAGGATCGGGGTCACCTCACTCAGGAAGGACACGCCGTCGTCGTCGGGCAGGATGTTCTCGGGAAAATCCGTTCCGAGCATCATGTCGCCGACGGCGGCCAGCGTGAGACCGGGATGTGTCGGCGCGGGCAGCGGCGGAACCACTGGCGCCGAGGTCGGCTGCGTGGCTTCGGGCGTCGCCGGCACGGGTGCGGGCAGCTGAGTCGCGCAGCCGGCGAGTGTCAAGGCAGCGGCGATCAGCAAGCCGCGCAGCGGCAGTCTTGCGATGGGCGCGGAGCAATGCCGCGCGATACACATGCGGCTACTCACCGACGCGGATCACGAGCGCGTCGAGATCCGCCGCGCGCAGCCGCGCTCGCGTGCGATTGAGTTCCGCGAGGTCCGTGATCGGGCCGATGCGAACCCGGTGCCAGACATCGTCATCGACCGCGACCCGCTGCACATTGGCATCGATGCCCTGCAGCTTGAGCTGCGCGCGGATGCGGTCGGCAACTTCCTGGGCACGGTACGAGCCAGCCTGCAGCACGTACACACCCGGCCGTTCGATGTGCGCCGGCGCGGTGTCTCGTTCACGCGCGACTTCGCGGTCCTTCTCGGGCACGACCACCTCGAAATTCGGCAGCCGGTCGTAGAAGTCGAAGGTTTTCGCGCCTTCCTCGGCTTCGGATATCGCGGCGCCGGCACGCGGTTCCGGGCGTGGTGCTTCGACGGAGGGATCGGGCGCATGCTTCTCGCGGTAGTTTTCCCAGACCAGCACACACACCGACAGGGACAAACCCAGCGCGAGGCCGATTCCGAATTCGCGAAAACGCGAGATCTCGAAGCGCAGTCCGCTGGCGCGGCCGCGCTTGAAGTCCCGGCTGGTTATCTTGGCGGCCAGGGCGAAGCCTTACATCGTCTCGGGTGCGGACACGCCGAGGTTGGTGAGGCCGTTGCGAATGACTTGCTGTACGGCGAGGACCAGGGTCAGACGGGCGTTGCGCAAGGCTGCATCCTCGACGATGAACTGCTCCGCGTTGTAATAGGTGTGCAGGGAGTTCGCAAGCTCGCGCAGATAGTGCACGAGCGCATGCGGTGCCCGGCTGAGCGCCGCGTATTCGAGAACCTCCGGATACTTCGACACCTGCGTGAGCACGGTCTGCTCGTACGCGCTGGTGAGCAGCGTCAGGTCCGCCGCACCCGCCTCGTAGGTGAAGCCCTTGGATGAAAGCTGTTTCATCACCGACGCCACGCGTGCGTGCGCGTACTGGATGTAATACACCGGATTTTCGTTGCTGCGCGATTTAGCCAGCTCGAGGTCGAAGTCGAGCGCCTGGTCGTGGCTGCGCAGCAGGTAGAAGAACCGGCAGGCGTCGTTGCCGACTTCGTTGCGCAGGTCGCGCAACGTGACGAAGTTGCCTTCGCGTTTGCCCATGGCGAGCTTCTCGCCGCCGCGATACAGGCTCACGAGCTGCATCAGGCAGACCTCGAAGGAATCCGCCGGGCGGCCGAGCGCCACCAACGCGCCACGCACGCGCGCGACATACCCGTGATGGTCCGCGCCCCAGACGTCGATCAGCAACTCGTGCCCGCGCTGCAATTTGTCGAAGTGATAGGCGATGTCCGATGCGAAGTACGTTTTCTCGCCATTGGCGCGCACCACCACGCGATCCTCGTCGTCGCCGAATTCCGTGGACTTGAACCACTCGGCGCCGTCCTTCGTGTACACGCGGCCGCTCTTGCGCAGCTCGGCCAGCGCGCGATCGATCGCGCCGCTCTGGTTGAGCTCGCGCTCCGAATACCAGCGGTCGAAACGCACGCCGAACTCTTCGAGATCGTTGCGGATATCGGCCATCATCGCGTCGCGCGCGAAGATCACGATGGAGTCGAACTCCGCGTTGCCGAGCGCGGCCCGCGAATTCGCGATCAATCCATCGATGTGTTTGTCCTTGTCGCCGGCCGGCGCGTCGGGCGGCGCACCCGCGGCAATGACCGCGGCTGGGCGCTGCAATACATCGCCGCGCTGCGCGTGCAGCGCCTGCGCCACGGGCAGGATATAGGGCGCGCGATAACCGTTCGAGGGGAATGCCACCGTCTCGCCGCACAGCTCGAGGTAGCGTAGATAGACGCTCACGCCGAGGATGTCGATCTGCCGGCCCGCGTCGTTGATGTAGTACTCGCGATAAACCGCGTGCCCGGTCGCATCGAGCAGGTTGCAGAGCGTCGCGCCATACGCCGCGCCGCGGCCGTGGCCGACATGCATGGGGCCGGTCGGGTTCGCGGACACGAACTCGACCATAACCTTGCGGCCGGCGCCGACGTTGCTGCGTCCGTAGGCCGCGCCCTGCGCGCTGACCTGCTTCAGTGGCGCGAACCAGGCGTCCTTCGCGAGCCGGAAATTGATGAAACCCGCGCCGGCGAGTTCGGCGCTCGCGACGAGATCGCTCTTGGGCAGCGCCGCGATGATGGCCTGCGCGAGCTCACGCGGATTCTTGCGCGCGCTTTTTGCGAGACGCATCGCGATGTTGCTGGCAAAGTCGCCATGTTTTTCGTCGCGCGCGCGCTCGACCACGACCTGCGCCGGATCGGCCTCGGCTAAAACGGCGGGAACAAGTGATCGCAACGCCTCTTGCAGCAGGCGCTCAAGTTCGGATTTCACGGGGGGGAACCTGTCTGGAACTCGCTGAAAACGAGCGCGAGTTTACCGGAGCACCCCGGTAAACCGAATGCCCGTTGCGGCGTTGATCACTGTGCAGGCCTCAATTTCCAAGGAGACTCCCGAATGAAGACCCCCCTTTCAGCCACCGCTATCGCCACCGGCATGGCCACCGGCATGGCCACCGCCATGGCCCTTGCTGCCTTGCTTGCCGGCAGCGCCGTCGCGGGAGACAAGCCGCACGGTGACGCGCCGCGCAACGAATTGCGGGCGGACACCGACGGCGATGGCCGCGTGTCGCGCGCCGAGGCCACGGCCGCGGGCGCCGAGCGTGCCGGCGAACGGTTCGACAAGCTCGATCTGGACAAGGATGGCTACGTCACCCAGCAAGAGACGCAGCAGGCGCGCGAGAAGCATCGCGAAAACATGCGTGCGAAGCGGGAACAGCACTTCAAGGCCGCCGACATCAACAACGACGGCCAGCTGTCGCTCGACGAAGTGCAGGCCAAGATGCCGCGCATGGCCGACCGCTTCAGCGATATCGACAAGGACAAGAACGGCTTTCTGAGCAAGGAAGAGCTCGCGCGCGGTGGCCCGCGCCACAAGCGCCAGGGCTGACGGAAGATCGGTGCCGGGTGGAATGTCCCGCCCGGCATCACCCTCACTCAAAAGAGCTCGAGAGGATCCACGTCGAGCGACCAACGCAAAGAGCGCGCGGGTTTCAGTGACTCGATGCGCGGCAGCCACGCGGCCAGGGCCCGATGCAGCGGCCCTCGATCAGCCCCTTCGATGAGCAGTTGCGCGTGGTAGCGACCGGCGCGCTTGGCCATGGCTGCCGGCGCCGGACCGAGAATCTTCACACCCTGCGGCCGGCCGGCGACCTTGCGGGCCTCGTTCAGGAACTCGACGGCCGCGGGTAGTTCGGGCGCGGAAGCGCGGATCGCGGCGACGTGTGCAAACGGCGGCCAGGACGCGGCCTCGCGTTCGGCGAGCGCGGTGCGCGCGAAACCATCGTAACCGTCGCTGAGCAGGCTCTTGAGCAACGGATGGTCGGGATATTCCGTCTGGATCAGCACTTCACCAGGTTTGTTGCCGCGGCCCGCGCGGCCGGCGACCTGGATGATGGTCTGCGCCACGCGTTCCGGCGCGCGGAAGTCCGTGCTGAACAGTCCCTGGTCGGCGTTCAGCACCACCACCAGGGTGACGCTCGGAAAATCATGGCCCTTGGTCACCATCTGCGTGCCGACCAGGATGCGCGCCGCGCCACTGGTGATGCGGCTAACTACTTCCTCGAGATCGCCGCGCCGGCGCACGACGTCGCGGTCGAGCCGCGCGATGGGCGCGTCCGGGAAGAGCTTGCTCAACGTTTCCTCCACGCGCTCGGTTCCCTGGCCCACGTGCCGCACCGCATAGCCGCATTGCGGACAGTGCTCGGGCAGCGGCGCGTCCGCGCCGCAGTGATGGCAGCGCAGCCGCTGGGCAGTCAGATGCACAGTGAGCCGCGCGTCGCAGTCGCGACAGGGCGCGATCCAGCCGCAGGCGGTGCAGGCGAGGGTGGGCGAATAGCCGCGCCGGTTGATGTACACCAGCACCTGCCCGCCTTCAGAGAGGTGGCGCTGCATCGCCTCGACCGCGGGCGTCGAGATGCCTTGGCGCACCGCGTGCTCGCGCAAATCGACAACCGCGGCCTTCGGAGGCAGCGCCTGGCCGGTGCGCCGCGGCAGCGACAACCGCGTGAATCGGCCGGCGATGACGTTCTGCAGGGTCTCGAGCGATGGCGTCGCCGAACCAAGCACGATGGGCACGCCCGCGCGCTGTGCCCGCAGGATCGCCAGATCGCGCGCCGAATACCGGAAGCCGCTTTCGTGCTGCTTGAACGAGGAATCGTGTTCCTCGTCCACGATCACGATGCCGAGATCGGCGACCGGCGCGAACACCGCGGAGCGTGTGCCGAGCACGATGCGCGCCTGCCCCGACAGACATTGCCGCCACGCGGCGAGGCGTTCGGTATCCGAAAGCGCCGAATGCAGCAGCGCCACCGGCGCCGCGAAGCGTTCGCGAAAACGCCCGACGAGCTGCGGCGTGAGACCGATTTCCGGCACCAGCACCAGCGCGCGTTGTCCGCGCCGCAGCGTTCGTTCGACGGCATGCAGATACACCTCGGTCTTGCCGCTGCCCGTGATGCCGTACAGCAGGAAAGGCGCGAAGCGCCCCGCGGCCGCGTCGATCGCTTCAACCGCGGCCGCCTGCTCGGATACCAGCGCAGGTCCCGTGGCGCGCACGAGTTCGCCGGCATCCGCGGGCGGCTCTTCCGGAATTTCGGCGGAGGAGGCGAAGCCGCGGGCCACCAGCGCGCGCATCGGAGTACGCCAGTCGTCGAATCGTTCGGCCAGCGCATCGCTCGAGATACCCCCGTCCGCCTGCAGGATTTCGAGAAGTTCCCGCTGGCGTGGCGCGCGTGCGAGCGCCTTGTCCGCGAGCGCGGCGATGCCAGTTTCACTCGCGAACCAGCGCTCGGTGAGTGCGCGCGACGACGCGCCTTCGCGTGCGAGCTTGGGCAATGCGGCCGATATCACTTCACCGACAGAGTGGTGGTAGTAAGTCGCCGCCCACTCGGCGAGCTCGAGCACGCGCGCATCGAGCACGGGCTCGGCATCGATCGTCTCGAGAATCGGCTTGAGTTTTTCGCGCGGCACTTCGGAGCTGGCGGCATGTGAGTGCACGATGCCGACGAGCCGCTGACGGCCGAAAGGCACCCACACGCGGGCGCCGGGCGGCGGCTGTGCCGTCGAGCCGCGCGCCGGCAGGTAATCGAACAAGCGGCGCAAGGGAGTGTCGAGCGCGATGCGCAAGATCATCGTCGTCGTCAAGTTGTCACGTTCCAGGTTGTCCACAGTGCGTGTGGATAAGTCTGTGGATCGCGCGTAATAAAAGTTACAAAAGCGCTGTGTTTTTGCAGTTTCTCGTTTGACTGGTCGAATCGTGAGCACATGCGCGCGTATCCAGTGAAAACAATCAGTTAGGAATTTCTACAGGATTCGCGGGCCAGCGGATTGCACATACGTGACACCGCGTCTGCGAGAGTGTTCGTAAGTTCCTGATTCACGGAACCGCAACGTGTGGAAAGTGGCGGTCAACTCTCGTCAACCAAGAGCGAGTTGCAGCGTTACACCACTCATGACCGCGTTTGTTACGCTCGCCGGCGTTTATAACACGCCCGTTTTCGCGGGCGAGCGGAGTCGCCCCCGAGGCTTGATGACGAGTCGCGCTCTCGATCAGTTCCTGACCAGCGTCGAGAAGCGCGCTTTCAAGATTGCGCGGCTTGGGCTGCGTGACGACGACGATGCGCTCGACGCGGTGCAGGACGCCATGATGAAACTCGTGCAGTCGTATGCCTCACGGCCGGAAGCGGAGTGGCGGCCGCTCTTCTATCGAATCCTCTCGAACCGCATCCGCGACATGCAGCGGCGCCGCACCGTGCGGGGCCGGATCATGGCCTGGCTGCCGGCACGCGACGCGGAAGACGACGAAGAATTCGACCCGGTGGCCGCGGCGCCCAGCCCCGAGGCGACCCCGGCGCAACGTCTCGAGCTCGACGAGGCGATTGGTGTGCTCGAAAAGGCGCTGGCCGATCTGCCCCCGCGGCAGCAGGAGGCTTTCCTGTTGCGCAACTTCGAAGGACTGGACGTGAATCAGACCGCCACCGCGATGGGCTGCTCGGAAGGCAGCGTGAAGACACACTACTTCCGCGCGCTGGCGGCGCTGCGCGCGCGTCTCGGTGAAGTATTCTGAGTGCCGAAATCATGAGTGAACGCACGCCATTCGAAAATCGTACGCGGGAAGTCCTCGAGGAAAGCGCCGCGCGCCTCGACGGGCGCACGCGCTCGCGCCTCACGCAGGCGCGACATGCCGCGCTGGGGCAGGAGCGCCGGACGCGCGCCTGGTGGCGCGTGTACGTTCCGGCAGGCGCCGCGGCGGCGGTCGCGGTGCTCGCGGTGGTTTTGTGGCCGGGCTCGAATGGCACGGGCGCGCTGCCGGTGGCGCAGAACACGGCGGTCGAAGACCTGGAGCTGCTTGCCGATGTCGAAGCCCCCGATTTTTCCGCCGAAGGCGCCGACCTCGAGTTCTATGAATGGGCCGCGGGCGAAGTCGGAACATGAGTGATCCGAAGTCCAGCGAGCCCGACGACGACCTGCTCGAATTCCTCGGCGGGATCGACGAGATCAACGACGAATCTCAGGACGATGGCTTTACCGATTTCCTCGGGCGCACCGACCTCGACAAGCTCAGGGAAGCTGCGCGCAAGCCGCGGCCGCCCGCGAAGGACGCCAATGAGTGAGCCGGCAAAATTGAATTACACGCGCCGTGCCGCGCTGGCGGCGTTGTGCGCCATCGGTCTGCAAGTCGCGCTGGCGCCTCGGGCACGCGCCGATGAAGAGGCAGCGGTGTCCGCGAACGCACCGGCGCCTGTGGCCTGGTCCACACTGACTGCCGACGAACAGAAAATCCTCAGCCGCTTCAGCGATCGCTGGAACACGCTGCCGCCCGAACAGCAGCAGCGCCTGCTGCGCGGCAGCCGGCGCTGGCTGTCCATGTCCCCTGAAGAGCGGGAACGCGCGCAGACTCGTTTCAAGCGCTGGCGCGAAATGTCGCCCGAAGAGCGCGAACTCGCGCGCAAGCGCTGGCACGAATACCGCGACTTGACGCCCGAACAGCAGCAGCGCGTGCGTGAGGGATACCACCGGTTGAAGAATCTCACACCGGAACAGCGGCAGAAATTGCGCGAACGCTGGGAAAACGCCACTCCCGAGGAGCGGCAGAAGTGGCTGGAGCGGCGCCGCGAAAAACGCGAACGCCGCCAGCCGCCTCCCTAACTACTGGACCGACGGGCCGGTCGGCGGCTTCGGCACCTGCTTCGTGCCCGCGCCCGGGCTCTTCCAGTTGATCACCCAGTAAGTGGCCGGCGTGTTGCCGACGTTCTTCACGCCGTGCGGCTGCATTGATGCATAGAACAGGATGCTGCCGGGCCCCACCACGACTTCCTTGCCGTTGACGTGCGCTTGCAGGGTGCCCTCGCGCAGGATGACGATCTCCTCGTTCGGATGCGTGTGCGGCGCGTGGGAAGTGGAGTTCGGGTTCAGCGTGGTGATGTGCATCTCGAGTTCATCGAGCGTGCGCGTCGGCTGCCGCACGATATCGCGCAGCTCGCCCACATCGGTCTTCCTGACCGCCATGTCTTCCCACTTCCACGCGGTGGAATCCAGCACGCGGGATTTCTCATCGGCCATCGAAACGCAGGCAAGTGTGACGCTCGCGGCAATGGCCGCGGCGGCGAGATCTCGGCGCGTGATCATGTGAATTCTCCTTCGAATGGCCCGGCAGCCTACCAAGCGGCTTTCTACGGCTACAATACGTGCGCCTCCTTAACTCCGGAGCTCGCCCGTGGCGTCCAAAGCCGAATTCCTGATCGAAAAAACGTTGTTCGCTTCTCGCTGGCTGTTGGCGCCGGTATTTCTCGGGCTGTCGCTGGCACTGCTGGCGCTGGGCTTCAAGTTCTTCCAGGAAGCCTTCCACGTATTTACCCACCTGATCGACATGCCGGAGCCCGACCTGGTGCTCACCGTGCTCGCGATGATCGACATCGCGCTGGTCGGCAGTCTCATCGTGATGGTCATGTTCTCGGGCTACGAGAACTTCGTGTCCACCATCGATGCGAAAGGATCGGACTCACTCAACTGGCTGGGGAAACTCGACTCCGGCACCTTGAAGCTCAAGGTCGCCGTAAGCATCGTGGCGATCTCGTCGATTCACCTGCTGCGCATCTTCATGCAGGTCAGCAACAAGGTGACGCTCGCCGATGGGACGCAGGTGGACCTGTACACTAACTACCAGATCATGTGGTACGTGATCCTGCACATGACGTTCGTGGTGTCGGCAGTGTTGCTGGGCGTGCTCGACAAGATGTCGTTCGCCAAACATCGCGAGCATTGAAAGGGGCTGCGCCCCACGAAGGAAAACGCCGGCAAAGCCGGCGTCCGTGAATTTCAAAGAGCGTCCGGCCGCCGTTACCCGGCGGCCTTGATGGCGTTGACGAGTTCGGCCGCGGCCTTCTGGCCGTCGCCGTACAACATGCGCGTGTTGTCGAGGAAGAACAGCGCGTTCTCGATGCCCGAGAAGCCCGCGCCCTGGCCGCGCTTGATCACGATGACGTTCTTCGCCTTGTCGGCGTTGAGGATCGGCATGCCGTAGATAGGGCTGCTCTTGTCCGTGCGTGCCACCGGGTTCACGACGTCGTTCGCGCCGATGATCAGCGCGACGTCCGCGGTTTCGAATTCCGCGTTGATCTCGTCGAGATCGGCGATGAGGTCGTAGGGCACACCGGCTTCGGCCAGCAGCACGTTCATGTGGCCAGGCATGCGCCCCGCCACCGGGTGGATCGCGAATTTGACCGTGACACCGCGATCGATGAGCAGCTGGCACATTTCCCACACCTTGTGCTGCGCCTGCGCGACCGCCATGCCGTAACCGGGCACCACGATGACCTTCTGCGCGAAGGCCATCATCACGCCGACGTCGGAAGCTTCGATGGGCTTCATCGAGCCCGTGACCGCCGTGGCAGCGCCGCCGCCACCAGACCCGAAATCCGAGAACAACACATTGGCCAGCGAGCGGTTCATCGCCTTCGCCATGAGCTGCGTCAGCAGCGTGCCGGCCGAACCCACCACGGTGCCGGCGATGATCATCGCGGCGTTGTCGAGCACGAAGCCTTCGAAGGCCACGGCGAGACCGGTGAGCGCGTTGTACAGCGAGATGACCACGGGCATGTCGGCGCCGCCGATGGGGAGCGTCATCGCGATGCCGAACAGCAGCGCCAGCACGAAGATAGCTGTGACGTGCATCGGGTCGGCGCCGTGATGCAGGACGACGACCACACCCACGGCCAGCGAACCCAGGAACAGCGCGCCGTTGACCAGCTTCTGTCCGCCGAATCGCAGTGTCTTGTTGATGACGCCCTGCAGCTTGGCCCAGGCGATCAAACTACCGCTGAACGAGATCGCGCCGATGATGCCGCCGATCACCGCCAGCGACATCACGATGGTGCTGTGCTGCACCGCCTCGCCGGCCGCGTTGGCGTACGCCGCGCGATACAGCTCCACCGCGGCGATGGCCGCGGCCGCGCCGCCGCCCATGCCGTTGTAGAGCGCGATCATCTGCGGCATGTCGGTCATCGCGACCTTCTTGCCGCTCCACCACGCGATCAGAGATCCGACGACGATCGCCGCGATGATCAGCTCGTAGTTGGACATTCCCGGGTAAAGGAATGTGACCAGCGTGGCGACCACCATGCCGGCGCCGGCCCAGATGATGCCGCTGCGCGCGGTCACCGGCGAGCTCATGCGCTTGAGCCCGAGGATGAACAGGCAGGCCGTGAGGAAATAGCTGATGTCGATCAGCAGCCGCGGCGAAAAGAAGCCGGGCGTTTGCATCGCGGATTCCATCAGTGACCGCCTCCGGTCTTCTTCTTCGCGCCGGAAGACTTGAACATCTCGAGCATGCGCTCGGTGACCACGTAGCCGCCGACCGCGTTGCCGGCGGCCAGCAACACGCCGACGAAGCCGATGATCTTCTCGAGCGGCGTCACCGCGCCGCCGAGCGCGACCATGGCGCCGACCAGCACGATGCCGTGCACGAAGTTCGATCCCGACATGAGCGGGGTGTGCAGGATCACCGGCACCTTGGCGATGATCTCGTAGCCGGTGAAGGCCGCGAGCATGAAGATGTAGAGCGCAACTATTCCGGTCATGGGTGCTTAACCTTCCACCGCTTTGCGGGTGGCTTCGTGCTTGATGGCGCCATCGTGCGTGAGCACGGCGCCGGCAAAGACCTCGTCGGTCCAGTCGATCTTCAGATCGCCGGACTTTTCGATCGCCGGTTTGAGGAAATTGAGCAAGTTGCGGGCGTACATCTCGCTGGCGTTGTAGGCGAGGCTGCCGGCGAGATTCACCGGGCCCAGGATCTTCACGCCGTTGTGCACGACGGTTTCACCGGCCTTCGTGAGCTCGCAGTTGCCGCCCTGCTCGGCGGCAATGTCGACGATCACGGAGCCGGCGCGCATGCGCTCGACCGCGGCCTTCGAAATGATGACCGGCGCCTTGCGGCCTGGCACGGACGCCGTCGAGATGACGGTGTCGGCGGCGGCAATGCGCGCGTCGAGCGCTTCCTGCTGCTTCGCCTTTTCCTCGGGGGTCAGTTCGCGCGCGTATCCGCCGACACCATCGGCACTGACGCCGGTCTCGACGAATTTCGCACCCAGCGACTTCACCTGTTCGCGGGTCGCGCTGCGGACGTCATACGCCTCGACGACGGCGCCGAGCCGCCGCGCGGTGGCAATGGCCTGCAATCCGGCGACGCCGGCGCCGATGATGAGCGCCTGGGACGGGCGAATGGTGCCCGCGGCGGTGGTCAGCATCGGCATGAATTTTTCGAGGTTGTTGGCGGCGATCAGCACGGCCTTGTAGCCGGCGAGGGACGCCTGCGAGGAGAGCCCGTCCATCGACTGGGCGCGCGATATGCGCGGAATCAGCTCGACCGCGAAGCTGGTGATCTTGCGGTCGCGCAGCGCCTTCACTTCAGCCTGGCGTGCGTGCGGCTGGAGGAAACCGACCACCACGGCGCCGGGCTTGAGCTGTCCGATCTGCTCGACGGTCAGGGGCGCCACGGTGAGCAGGACGTCGGCCTGGGACAGCACCGCGGACGAACTACCGGCCCATTCGCCCTTCTTGTACAGCGCATCGGGGAACTGGGCCCGGATCCCGGCCCCCGGCTCGAGCAGCACCCGGGCGCCCGCAGCCATGAATTTGTCGACGACCTCGGGAACGAGGGCGACACGAGTTTCACCGGGCGCGCTCTCGCGCAGCGCGCCTATCGTGATCGGCATTTGGCTTGACTCCCCTTTCCCAAATCAGGAACGGCCTCTGGCTGTGTTGCCGAAGCCCTTTTTTTCCCGTGTTAAATGAACGTGTTGCGCCGTTGAATTCTCGCACACGACTGGCTTATCTTACATGCCCAATGTTGGGCATCGATCTGGAAAAAGCGGATCACGGCCTCGGCAATGATCTGTACCTCATCGCGAGCGACGTCGGTCGCGCGCTCTCCCAACTCGTGCTGCGCACGGACGTGTCGGGAATGCCGCTCGAGTGGATCGACTACAAGGAAGCGGCCCGGCTCTATCACCAGGAACAGGTCGCGTACACCTGCGGCAGTCCGCTGTTCAAGCTTTACGGTGGAGTCAGCGCCCGCACGGGATTTCGCACCGTGCTCGAGGTGAACTCCATCGTCGCGACCGTGGGCCACACGGGCAATCCCGGCAACACGCGCCACGACTACGTGCCGCCGCTGAACAACCAGACGCTGTTCCGGCGCGATGCGCACTTCTGTCTTTACTGCGCGCAGCGTTTCCCGGTCCGTGAGTTGTCGCGCGATCACATCCGGCCGTTCAGCCAGGGTGGACGAGACGTGTGGACGAATGTCGTCGCGGCATGCCGCCGCTGCAACAACCTCAAGGCATCACGCACGCCCGAGCAGGCGAAGATGCAGCTCATCGCCGTGCCGTTCACGCCGACCTATGCCGAGTACATCTTCCTCAAAGGCCGGCGCGTGCTCGCCGACCAGATGGAATATCTGCGCGCGCACTTCCCGCGGCATTCCCCGCTGCACGCGCGCATCAAGCGTTATCTGAGCTGATTTTCTGCAGACGGAGGGTCGTGACGACCCTGCAAGGCGGCGATCTACTGGGCCGAAATCCTGAGCCAGAATCGCGCGACGACTTCCTCGTGGTCCGCCGAATGCCCACGCACGACGAGGTCGTAATCGCCCGTGCCAAGGCTCACCGGATCTTCGAGCGCGAACGACAGGAGCGCGCGGCCCGCGGGCTGCTGTCGAGGTGAGCGCCATGCGAGCGCCGCGTCGCGACGAGCCACCACGTCGAGTTCGTATTCCGCGTATTGCGGTGTTTGCGGCGCCGCGCCGTTCGGACATTCGAGCTCGATGGCGCCGTCCTCACAGGTCAGCACGACGACGTCGGGTTCGATGACGAGGCTGGCCGGTGCGTCACCGGGGATGACGATGATGTCCGGCGCGGTGCCGAGGCTGCGGGTCGATCCGAGCCGGACAACGCGCGCGAGGATCGTCGGAGTCGCTTTCGGATGGGCGAGGGTCACATCGACGGGCAGGGTGTCGTTGCGTGAGGCGAGCAGCGCAAAACCCAGCGCGAAGGCGCCGGCGAAGCCGGCCGCGACCGCAAATCGCCAGCGGTGGCTGCGGCTATCTTCTTGCGATGCACCACGTCTGAGCCAGCCACGGCGAGCGGCGCTCGCCATGCCACGCCGCAGGCGGCGTTCCATTTCAACTTCAGACGCAAGCTCGGGGGATGCGATCAGCCACGCCTCGAACTCGGCGCGTTCGGACCGCGACAGGTCGCCTGCGACATAACGCGGGACGAGCCTGCACTGCTCTTCGAGGGATTGGCGATCAAAAGACTTCATGAGTGACTTGTGTCACCAGGGGCCAAAAACTCTCACCCAAAACGTGAAAGAGATGCCGACCGGCAACAAAATCGACGTCACCCGAGCCACCAGCGCGAGGTGCGGGGCCCGGCGTTCGATGATGGTGCGCAGCCGTGACCGGGCGCGCATGAGCACGCGGTCGAAATGCTTAAGGGAAAGCCCGAGCTCGCGGCAGAGTACCTGCTTGTCGACTCCGTCTAGATAGAAGCGCATGAGCAGCTGCCGGTCGCGTTCGGTGGGTAGTTCGTCGAGCAGCGCGGCCACGGCCTGCGCGAGGTGACGATCGTCCGACTCGGACAGATCCGTGGGCTCCATCTCGAGGTTCTGCGCGAGCTCGTCGATGAGATCGGAGTCCACCACGGTCTGCTGGCGCAGCATCTTGCGGGCCGAGTTGAGCGCGAGGTTGCGCGCGGTCGCCGCGGCGAATGCGAACAGTTTGCGCGGGTCGTCGATGGAATCCGAACGGACTCGTTCCACGACGATGCGCAAGGTTTCCTGTGAAAGGTCTTCGGGGTCCACCCAGCGGCTGAAAGCCCCGTAACGCAGCACTGAAAGCACACCCGGGCGCAGTGCTTCGAGCATGCGCGATTCGGCGACGCGATCACCGGTCAACGCCGCGGCGACGATACGCTCGATCTCGTCGACGGCCGGAGCGCTCACGCGGCGCCCGCCGCGCGCGGGTAGTTAGCTGCAGCCGAGCGCCTCCATTGCGGCGCGGCAGTCAGCACCTGGATCGATGTCCGCGAGTTCTCGGAGGAAATTGACATGAACCCATGGGTACCGCGTTGAGTTGCCGCTTTTGCTCCTGCAAAACAGCAATTGCTTTATCTGCTGGGCGTCGCATTTGTTCAGCGGCGGGCTGCCCCAGATGAGCGCTACGGCGCCGGAAACGTAGGCCGCGGCGCTCGATGCGCCGGCGGACTCGGATAACGCGTAGCCTCGCTCGGAATTCTCGGTGGTTGTAACGACGATGTCCACGCCAGGTGCCTGAATTCGGCCGTCGTTCGCATTCGGCCGCGACACGGGATTGGACAATTCGTGCCCCCGCATGTCGGCCGGGACCGCGGCGACCACGCCGGGCAGGCAGCGATACTGCGAGGGAAAGTACTCGCGCACGCTGTCGTCGCTGTCGAGGCTGGTGGCGTATCCAGTGACCAGCAGGCGGCGCTTGCCACCCCCGTCCATGACCGCCGCCCGCACCGATTCGGAGATCGCCCGGCTGTCGACGGGCCATTTCGCGCTTATGTTGATGATGTCGGCGTCATCGAGCACGGCGGAATCGATACCTTCGGCAATGGTCGACAGCCTTCCAAGGAGCCCCCGATCCACCTGGCTGATCACGATGGGCAGCAACCGGCTGTTGGGCGCGACCCCCGCAACCCCGATGCCGTTGTCCATGCGGCCGCCGATGGTGCCCGCCATCTCGGTCCCGTGCGGATAACAGCGACCGCTGGTCGCGCAGCGCCGGTTGATCTGCATTCCCTGCGAACGCGGCGGCCGGTGCGTGTGTACGCGCCGCATGACGTTTCGCGCCAGGTCTTCGTGCGCTGCATCGATTCCGGAGTCGAGCACCGCGACGAGGCGCGGCAGGGATCGCGCGGCTACGGCGGAATCCCAACCGATCATCCGGTGACCCCACAGCTCGTCCATGCACGGGTCATTGGGAAAGGTCGGTTGCGCGCCGCGTTGCCAACAGCGCTGGACCGCCTCGGGCGTCTTCGCCATGGAGGTCGTGAGGAAATCCGGCCCATCGCAATCGGGTTCGGCGTATTCGACCTGAGGCGCATCGAGCAACTTGCGCAGTTTCGCCGCCGATGTCCGCCGGGCGAATGTCGCGACGACGAAGCGCTGCGCCACCTCGACATGGCGCGCCGCGCCGCCGCGGGCCAGCCACTGCGCAAACCGGCCCATGTCAGTGCCGGGTGCGGGAAACAGGATCAGGCGAGCGGGTTGCGGATCCTCGGAGACCTTGCCGTTTGCGAACGCGCGGTGCCGCCGGGAGAAAGTTCCCGCCCAGTTCGCGCACACGGCGCGCAAATCGAAGGTGTTGTCGCCGAGAGATTCCAGGTAGTTGGTGAGTGACGCCGGCGCGCGCTGCGAAGCCCACGCGCCGCCGTCGGGGCACAGTTGCGGAACCGCGGCCAGCGCTAACGACGCAGCAAACGATGCCGCTGCCGCAATCGGCAGCAGTGTCGCGCCGAATCGCCGCGCTGGCGCGCGTGCGATCAATCTTTTCCCGTTGCCGAGCCTTCGGCGGTTACACGCGCCGGGGAGTCGACCAGGATCGAGATGGCGTGTTTGCCCTTGCGCTCTCCTTCCACGAGAAATACCAGCATGTCCTGTACCTCGACGGCGCCGCGCGCCGATTTCGGCGTCATCGAAACTTCGCGGCTGCGCAGCCGATGGCACGCGGACAGGACTTCCGCGTTTCCGGTGTTTACATCCTCGATGGTGCAATAACGCTCGCCGCGGGTGAACGTGAGCGTCACGCTGCACGGAGCGGAGAAATCACTGCGCCAGGAATGACGCTGCGTCGGCCCCGTGCGTGTGCAGACGCGGACCACCTGATCGTCCGAGTCGTAGACGAACGTGAGTTTCCCGCCCACCGGAATGGATTCCGTGATGCTCGACGAATCGATGGTGAACTCACGGCCGAGCCATCCGGCGAGAGCGTCATCCACTCCGTCGGCCGCCATCGCCAGGGTTGCGACGACCAGCAGCGCGGCTCCCATCGCAACACCGCGTTTGCCGGCCCTCTGCCGAAGATTATTGAACATGAGCGACTCCTCAGTTTATGGATTTATCGAACTACTTTTCCGCGGGCATCACGGGAATTCGTTTGCCCGCACCACGAAACTCGACCACACCGCTGATGCCGTGGTGCCGCGCGTGCGCAACTGCGCCGTGCGCAGCGCATCCGCCGCGCGGCCCGACTCGCGATAGGCGAGATAGAACTCGTTCATGAAACGCGCCGTGGCGGCGTCTTCGATGGGCCATAGCGCCGCGACGACGGATCGGGAGCCATTGGCGAGGAATCCATAAGTGAGCCCGAGTACACCTTCGCCGCGCAGCTTGCCGCCGTCGCCCGTTGCGCAGCCGGACAGCACCACGACGTTTGCGCGCAGGCCGGTACGGGCGATGTCGCTGGCGGTGAGCCGCGCATCGGATCGCAGCGCGCCGTCCGATCCGTATTCGCTCAGGTACAGCGCGGACTGGTCGGGCGAATCGCGGCGCGCGATCGCATGCGTCGCGAAGTGCAGGACGGCGAGTTCGCTGGCCGGCAGCTGCAAGACGCGCTCGGAGTTCGCGTCGAACCCGGTCAGCTGAATGGTGTCGGCCGTGCCGATGGCTTTCACGACGGCGCGCGCTTCGAGCGCGGAGTACGGCAGTCGCGTGAGATTCGTGGACGGCGGCGGCAGTGCGCCGCGCCAGTTTCCGGAAGGTACAGAGGCGGCGAGCCGCAGCCGGCGATCGTCGGGCGCGTAGACCGGATCCGAAACAACCGCGACACGCGTTGCCGCCAGGGGTGTGCGCTGCGGCACCTGCATCGCCAGCGCGAGTGATGGCGCGTAACCGAGCACGAAGCGGTCGACGAGCATCTGGTCCTCGCCGGAACGCGCCAGCGTCGCAAACGGCACGTCGTTGAGCGGGCCATCCGGGATTATCAGGAGGCGCTTTTCGCCGATGCCATCGAGCAGTGTTCCAAGCAGCGCCGCGCCGAGGCTCCGCTCCTCGGTACGCGCGGATTGCGAAGTACGCTGCGCGGCCACGAAGGAGTCGATCGCGCGCTGCAGTTCCGCGCGTCCGGCGAGCGGGATGTGCCGCAGTTCGCGACGCGTGAGCAGCCAGCCGTGCGAAGTCGCATCGCCGACGAAATAGGCTAGCACCGCGGTCTCCGGCGGCAGACGTTCCTGCACCCGCGCAAGCGACTCGGGCAACGTCGACGCGCGGGCCTCCACCGATTCCCGCATCGCATCTATCTGCGCGCGGGTTTCCTCGATTGAGCGCCGCAGCTCGACCGTGTCCTCGTCGTCGACGTCTTGTCGCTGCACGCGCGTCTCGAGTCGCAGCTGTTGTGCCGTGAGCTTGGCGCGCAGCTGTTCCTGCGCGGGGTCGAGTGCCGCACTTCGATGTCGCGCGTCGTGCGCCAGTTCGTCGGCGAGCGAGCGTGCACGCACCTCTTCGGCACGACGGAACGCGCGCCACACGCGCGCCGCATCGTCGGGGTCGGCGAAATCCGCGGCAATGCGTGCCTCGTAGGGCGCGTAACGGGCCGCGAGGAAGCGCGCGCGCCACTCCGGATTTGCCGAGCCCGTGCGGATCCGGCTGACGATCTTCACGGCTTCATCGGCGGCGGCCGCCGCGCCGTGAACGTCGCGCGCGCCAAGCAAGGCACGCGACAGCGCGGTACTCGTCTCGATGCGATTGAACTCGAGTCCGAGTTTCGCGTAACGCTGATCCGCGGTGCGCAGCGTTTCGATCGCCGCGGCGTTGGCTCCCTGCGCGAACTGCAATCGCGCGCGTTCCTCGAGCGCCTCGGCCTGCACGAGCTGATTGGTCGAGGTGGATGCCGCGGTGAGCTCGCGCTCCGCGGCCGCCAGGTCGCCCGCGGCGCGCAGCTCGCGCGCGATCAATACGCGTGTGCGCGCGACACCATTTTTATTGCCGTCGATGGCGGCTGACTTCCTCAGAAAATCGAGTGCGCTTTCGTGATGCCCGAGCGCGGCGGCGGCATTGCCGGCAACACGCATGGTGGCCGCCTGACCCTCCGTGTCGCCGACCTGACCTTGTTCCGCGATCGCGGCCCGCGCGATTTCCAGAGCGCGTTCGCTGTCGCCAATGCGAAGGTGCAGACCTGCGAGCGCGGCCAGCGTCAGGGCTCGTTCCTGCTTCTGACCATTCATCGTGAACAGCTCGAGCGCCTCGGTGTCCATCGCAAGGGCGCGATCGAACTGGCCCAGCGCGATGAGGCAGAATCCATAATTGGTCAAGGTGATCGCGTACTGCCTCGGTTGGCGATCGCGCTCGACCATTGGTAATAACGCCTCGTATTCCTCTGCAGCCTGCGCGATGTAGCCGAGCCGGTTGTGCACCCAGGCGAGGTTCGAGAGCGATCTGGCCTCTTCGCCGACGTCTCTGTTCGCACGCGCCATCTCGACTGCGCGCGCGAAGAAGCTGCCAGCCTTCTCATAGTTGCCGACGAACAGCGCACCGATGCCCCGCATGTTCACCGCGTAAGCGGCACGGATCGGTTGCGAATGGGCCGCGAAATATTCGGCCGCGATGGCGAGCCGCCGGTCGCCCGTTTCGTATAGCGCAGCCTGTTCAGCGCGCTGCAGACTTGCCTTCATCGCGGCCGCGAGTTCGAGTTCGGCGGCGGCGCGAAGAGTCTCGGAATTCTGCACGCCCAGATCGTCATCGGCCGAGTCGTACGTTTCCCGCGCGGCCTCGGATGCGCGGATCGCCGCGGCCCATTCGTCGCGCCCGGCGTATTGCAGATGGGCGAGTGTGTAATAAGCCTGCGCGCGCGCGGCATCGTCGCCCGCCGCCTCGAAATGTTTCACCGCCTCGTGCAGCTTGTCGGCCGCGAGAGTCTTGCCTTCGGCCGTGTTGAGTGCGGTCTGTTGGCCCGCGACGCCGAATGCCGCGAATCCGCGTTCCAGCTCGCCTGGCGCCGTCGCGGCCGGATGTGACCAGCGCGAGATGTTCAGAAGGCCGTGCCCCACGTTCTTGCGGTGATCGGCGCTCTGCAGTTCGACGATGAGCCGCGCGGGCGCCGATACACTAACTACCTGCGCGTGCAGGCCGTGCCGGGGTACGCGGTCCGTGAGTTCGGTGCGCGTTCCCGCGACTTCGGTGACGACGCGCAGATCTATGTCGCGCTCGCGC
The DNA here is from genome assembly GCA_036677145.1 of Alcaligenaceae bacterium. GTDB lineage: Bacteria > Pseudomonadota > Gammaproteobacteria > Steroidobacterales > Steroidobacteraceae > CADEED01. The sequence continues at coordinate 46,182 of JAKFFF010000101.1, read as the reverse complement.
ACCTCGATCAGCCAGGACCCGGCAGTCAGTTCAAGCTCGAGCTGCGGGCGCTCATCACCCGTGATGGTGTAATCCCGGGTGAGCACCGGCACCAGCTCGGTTCTCGGATCCTTTGCGCACGCGGTGACGCCGAGCGCAACGCACACGCAAACGATTTGCATGACGCGAGGACGCGAGAAGTGCTCCAGAAAGGTGGCGACGCGATCGCGCATGGAATTTGCGAGGGAACCCCGTGCGAGCGGGGGTCATGACCATAGTCGCGGGCATTCTGCCGCAATCCGGCGGCGAAATTGTAGGCAGGGTTTGTACTAGCAGCCTGAAAAAATATATATCGAAGTTATGCCCGCATTGGTGGGAGAAATCACGGAGTCGTGACACTTAATACAAATGGTCTCCGGATTCGGGCTTTTCGGCCGAACGCGAGCTTCGAGGCCGCGAGGACCGCGAACCGTCATACACGCAAGTAGTTAGGGAAGCGCGCGGACGCGCGCTTCAGGGCAGACCGTTCGCGCGCACCACGAAACTCGACCAGACGGATTCCGAGCCCGAGCCGCGCGTGCGCAGCTGTGCTGCACGCAGTGCGTCGGCGGCGCTCCCGCTGGCGCGATAGGCCTTGTAGAACTCCTCCATGAAACGGGCCGTGAGCGCGTCTTCGACAGGCCACAGTGACGCGACAACCGTGCTCGAGCCATTGACGAGAAACCCATACGTCAGACCGAGCACGCCCTCACCGCGCAATTCGCGGCCATCGCCGGTGGCGCAGCCGCTCAGCACCACGACGTCGGCACGCAGTCCGCTGCGCACGATGTCGTCCGTCGTCAACCGGTCGAGGGCCAGCGGCGAACCATCGGCGGCAAATTCGCTGAGGAACAGCGCCGACTGTTCCGGCGCGTCCTTGCGCGCAACCGCATGCGTCGCGAAGTGCAACACGTGCAGGTCGCGGGTGGGCAGCTCGACGACCCGGCGGGCGGTTGCATTGAACCCGGTCAGCTCGATGACGTCCGCGCCCTCGAATGCGCGCACCACCGCCCGGGCCTCGATGGCGGAGTAGGGCAGACGAGCGAGCCGGCCGGTCTCGAAGTCGGCGCCACGGTAGTTGGCCGCATCATTGGCCGCGAGCGTGAGCCGACGATCGTCGGGCGTGTACACCGGATCCGAGATGACCGCGACACGCGTGGGTCCGGAGGCCATTCCTTCGCTGGGCCGCAATGCGAGCGCCAGCGATGGCGCCGCGGTCACGACGTACCGATCCACGATCAGTTGGCGTGACTTGCCATCGGACAACGGCAACGCCGCAAACGGCAGCCCATTGAGCGGACCATCCGGCAGCACCAGCAGGCGCTTCACGTTCACGCCGCTGAGCAACTCGCTGACGACTGCAGCGAGGGGCGAATGAACGGACGTCGGTTGGCCCGCGCGCTGCATATCAACGAAGTTGTTGACGATGTTCTGCAGCGGGCGCCGTCCCGGCAGCACGGCATGGCGCAGTTCCGAGTGGGTCAGCAGCCAGGCGTGCGAACGTCGGTCGCCGACGAACCAGGCGAGCACGGCCGTATCGGCGGGCAACGCGGCCTGCACGGCTGAGCGCGCGGCTGGCATGGTGATCGCACCGCTCGCTTGCACGCCGCGCTGCACGAGGAATCGGGCCTCGAGCTGGGCGCTTACCTCGTCGACCTTGCGCCGCAGTTCGAGAGTCGCGGCATCTTCAGAATTGCCCTTGCGTGTGTGACGTTCGAGGTCGAGTTGCAGCGCGGTCATCTTCTCGCGCAGCCGCTCGGTCTCGGCGTCGTGCGGGGCCGCGGGCGAATGGGCGGAGTGCGCGAGGCGGTCGACCATCGAACGCGCACGAATGGCCTCGGCCGTGCGAAATGCTTTCCATACCGCCGCCGGGTCACCCGGCAGAGATCCCGCGAGGTCCGCCTCGATGCGTGCCTCATAGGGCGCGTAGCTCGCCGAGAGGAAGCGCGCCCGCATTTCGGGGTTTGCCGATTTCACGCGGATCCGCGTTTCGATCGCGATCGCGATGTCGGCCGCCATTCCGGCGCCGCGCACATCGCCGGCATCGAGCAACGCAAGAGCGAGCGCCGAACTGGTGTCGATGCGGTTGAAGTCGAGCTTCAGGCGCGTGTACATGGCGTCGGCCGCGCGCAGGTCGGCGAGCGCTTCGGGGGCACGCTGCTGCCGTTGCCGCAAGCGCGCCCGCTCGGCCAGGGCGTCGGCGCGCGTTTGTTCGTTCCGCGTGCGCAGGACTTCGGCGAGCGTTGCATCGGCGCCGCGCAAGTTGCCGAGCTCGCGCAATTCGCCGGCGATCAGTACCCGTGTGCGTTCGGTGATGTAAGTGTTCGGCGAGACCTGTTCGGAACGCCGCAGGTACTCGAGTGCGAGGTCGTGCTGTTCGAGTTCGGCTGCCGCATTGCCCGTCAGGCGCAGAGCCGATGAAAGCCCGGCAACGTCCCCGGCATTTTCGAAGAGCGGCAGCGCGCTGCGCAGCGATTGCAATGCGCGCTGGACGTCGCCCGTGCGGAACTGGATGGCGCCGAGCGCGGCGAGTGCACGCGCCGCCTGGCCGTCATCGCCGCGCGCAGTGAACAACTCGAGCGCCTCGGTCTGCAGCACGAGCGCGCGATCGAATTCACCGAGCGATATGAGTGCCTGTCCGAGGTTGCCGACCACCGTCGCATAAAAATCCGGGTTGCGGTCGCGGTCGATAAGCGGCAGCACGCTCTCGAACATGGCCGCGGCCTTGGCCATCTCGCCATTACGGCTCGCGACATGGGCCAGGCTCTGCGTGGCGCTGGCCTCGTAGAATTTGTCGTCGCGCGCGCGGGCACGAGCCCACACGACCTGGTAGATCTTCGCGATTTCGTCGTAGCGCCCGAGCATTTCGTCCGGCGCGGCGCGCAGGATCATGGCCTGCAGCGCGTCAGATGGCGCATCGTGGTTATCGAAGAATTCCTGCGCCTCCTTCAATCGGGAGCGTATGACATCGAGCTGCGCGTGATGCTCGCCACCCACCTTCTCGTTCGCGAGATTCAGCTCGGCAAGACTCAGCAGCAGGTTCGCGCGCGCCGCCCCCAGCGGGTCTTCGACGATCGTGAAGTGGGATTGCGCCTGTTCCGCGCTCCGGCGGGCGGCCGCAAAGTCGAACAGCAGGTTGAATTCAGCGAAACCCTTTTGATACTCCGTTTCCGCGAGCGAGCGGACGTCGCCGGCAGCGCGGAAGTATTCGATGGCGGTTCGCAGCGAGCGCACTCCTGCGCGCCAGCTCGCGACGTCCGCGCCGGCGATGAGTTCGTTACCCTTGCCCAGCGCCTCGAGTCCGAGCAAGCGTTCGTCGGGAGTGGCGCCGGGGGCGCTTTCGGGCCAGCGCAGGATGCGAACCGCAGCCGGAGCGCGCCAGTCGCGCTGGTCGATGCTCGTGAGAGTGATACGCACCGTCTGCGCGTTCCTGATGCTCACGACTGTGCGGTGGAGTCCGTGGCGTAGATAGGCGTCGGCAAGTTCGATCCGCGCATCGTCGGTATCGACCTTCACCCGCAGGTCGATGTCCCGTTCACGGACCTCGACTAGATAGGTGCCGGCCCGCAGACGGCGCGCGAACGATTGGGGCTTGTCGCCCTGCACCAGCAGTTCGGTCGAATACTCGACCAGGGGATCCGGCTCGAACACCCCGCTGCACGATGTGACGACGAGGGCGCAGGCGACCGCGATGACCGGCGTTCGCCAATTTTTGAAATGACCGGTTTCGCGGCTCCGGGGGGAGCCGTTGGAGCGTGCGCAACAAATGCCGATCCACACCGCGCACGCGGTCTGAATAACGCGGAGCCAAGACATCTCTTTCTGTACTTCTGCCGACGCCGTGACCGCGCACGAAGTGCGCGCACCCTACACGGCGATGCCAATGTTTACAGGCACATACGTCGCGCCGCAATCGGAAATAGAAAAAGTAGGCAGGGTTTGTAGTAAGTCCTTGATTGAAAATAGTTTTGGTTATGACAGTTTCAGGTGAGAGAAACCCTGAAGTCATGACACTACTTAACGGGCAAGGTCAAAAAACCCTGACAAAACGAGCCAATAGATGAATAGCGCGGACGTTTTCTCGCTCGAGTTCGACATGCTGACGCGCACCATGACGCTCGGGAAAGTCCTGGAGCGGTTCCGCAGGGCCGACACCGACTCGACTACGCATCGCCAGATGCTGCTCGAGCTCCATCACGTCATTAACGTGCATTCCCGCCTGTGCGAAGTGGCCGCAAGCGTCGTGCCGCCCGAGGATTGGAACTCGTGGCAGGGTTTGTTATCCGTTCCGGCCCTCGGCTGCGATCAGGGCGGATCCTTTCTCGAAGATTTGCGGTCGCTCGGCATCCACTCGCTCGACCGGGTGTCCCTGACCCCACTGCCGCAGACCATCGCGCTCGCGGCCTATGCGCACTACCAGCTCGTCGAGCGTGCGACGGTCGGGCTGGTGGGATACCTGTGGTTCTTCGAGCGCATGCCGCGGCTGTTCTATCCGCTCTGGGCCGAATCGTCACGGCGTGGCGGCATCCCGGAAAAAGCGCTCAGGGCGCTGACCGCCGGCGCCCTCGACGATGAGCTGCGCGATCAGCACGTGGCCCGTTGCTGCCGCCAGATCGTGCGCCGCCCGCGCGATCTCGGGCTCGCCACACAGACGCTGCACGACACCGCCGAGCTCTTCGCGACGATGATCGATGCGGCCCTGCAGCGGGCCGAACGGCATTACGGAATCGCACCCGAGTCCGCGCTGCTCGCCGGCAACGGCATCCACCAGGTGGCCTGAGCTCACGTCGCGCGATTGCGCCCGGCCCCACGCCGGCTGCGATTATCATGCGCGCGTGATCTACCTCATCGACGCCTCGGTCTACGTATTCCGCGCGTATTACTCGATGCCGCCGGACATGATCGACCGTGACGGATTTCCCGCGCATGCGACTTTCGGTTTCGCGCGATTCCTCGGCGACCTCGTCGAGCGCGCAAAGCCGAACTACATGGCGGTCGCATTCGACGAAAGCCTGTCGACCTCCTTCCGCAACCGCATCTTTCCCGCTTACAAGGCGAATCGCGATCCGCCGCCCGAAGACTTGAAGCTGCAATTCGAGCGTTGCCGCGAGTTCTGTCACTACGCCGGCATCCCCGCTTTCAGCCATGCCGAATACGAGGCGGACGACATTGTCGGGACGTTGGTAACCCGCTGCCGGCGCGAGGGCCTGCCGGCGACCGTCGTCACGCGCGACAAGGATTTCGCCCAGCTCATCCGCGCGGGCGACGTGTATTGGGATTACACGGACAACGCGCACTACCGGTATCACGAAATCGAGGACCGTTTTGGCGTCGCGCCGGAACGTTTCGCGGATTTTCTCGCGCTCATGGGCGACAGCGTCGACAACATCCAGGGCGTACCCGGTGTCGGCGCCAAGACCGCCGCGGCGCTGATGAAAGAATTCGCGTCCCTCGAGGAGATCTACGACAACCTCGACAAGGTGGCCGCCATCCCGGTGCGCGGCGCCGGCAAGCTCGCGGCGAAACTCGTGGAACACCGGGATGCGGCGTACCTGGCGCGCCAGCTCACGGAGATCGCCTGCAACATGCCCTGGGAAGTCTCGCGACAGGAACTGACGCGCCGCGCTCCCGATATGGCCGGACTCAACGCGTTTTTTGACCGTCACAATTTCGGCCCGTTGCTGCGCAAGCAGGCCGAGCGTCTCGCGCTGCTGCCACTGGCGGCGGCGGCCTGATCCAGCGCCGCCCGCGGCCGACTATCTTTCGACGTCGTTGTCCGGACCGCGCTTGCGATCGGGCATGTTGACCGCGCCGCGCACGGACTCGTGCTCGATGCTGCCCGAACTGTCGCCATTCACCGTGAAGTCACCCCCGACGCGCGCCGCGTAGATGTCGCCCGAGCTGTCCTGCTCGATGACGATGCTGCCCTTCACGTCTTCGACACGGATACCGCCCGAACTGTCCTGAACCACGCGGGCACCGCCGTCGATTCTCTCGATGTGGATATCACCGGAACTGTCCGAGGTGACTTCGACGTCGCCGCGTACGTCCTCCACCTCGATATCGCCCGAGCTGTCGCGCAGTCGAACGCTCCCGGCTCCCTCGATCTCAAGGTCGCCCGAACTATCGGTCATGTCGACGAGACCCGCGATCCGGCTGACCTCGATGTCGCCGGAGCTGTCCTGGAACTGCAGTGACGCGAGGTTTTCGAAGGTGGCGTCGCCGCTCGAATCGGCCGCTTCGACCGCGATGTTTGTCGGCAGCGCGATGCCCAGCTCGATGCGCGAACGGTCATTCAGTCCGAATGAGGACTTTTCATCGTCCTGCGGCATCGATGTTTCGATCGTGACGACGTTGCCTTCGCGTCGTACGTTCAACGTCGTGGCGTCGAGCAATTCCTGCCTGCTCGCGCAGGCGAACCCGCGTGCCTCGATGCGCACGGCATCCGATCGGCCGACCACCTTCAGGTCTCCGGCACCCGCTCGCACGATGACCTTCTCGACGCCCCTGGCGTCGACCCCACCCGCACGGTCCGCGCGGAATTCGCAATCATCGCCCCAGGCGAAGGTCGTGACGGGTCCGAGGGCAAACAACATCAGGCAGATTCTCTTGTTCACTTCGATCTCCGGGGGATTTGGGCGCCAGTGGGCATTGAGACTGCCGAGCGGGTGTTTCGGTTTACACTTCGTGCCCGTGAGCAGCCAAAACATCAAATCCGTTCTCATCGAAGAACGACTTTTCACTCCTTCCGAGGAATTCGTCAACGCAGCCCGCCTCAAGGCCGGCGACATCGAGAAGATGCGCGCCGACGCAGCGAGCAACTACAAGGGCTTCTGGGCCCGCCAGGCGCAATCCGAATTGCGCTGGCACAAGCCCTTCTCGGTAACCCTGGACGAATCGAACGCCCCGAACTATCGCTGGTTCACGGACGGCGAGCTCAATGTTTCGTTCAATTGCCTGGACATCCACCTGGAAGAACGCGGGCACAAGACTGCCGTGACCTTCGTCGGCGAGCCGGGTGACGTGCGCCATGTGTCCTACCGCGAGTTGCATGCGGACGTCTGCCGTTTCGCGAACGGACTCATTTCGCTGGGAGTGAAGGCCGGCGACCGTGTCGTGATCTACATGCCGATGACGCCCGAAGCCATCGTGGCCATGCACGCGTGCGCACGCATCGGCGCCATCCACTCGGTGGTGTTCGGCGGGTTTTCCGCACTGTCACTCAAGGACCGCATCGAGGACGCTGGCGCCACGCTGCTGATCACCGCGGACGGCGGCTGGCGCGGCGGCAAGATCATCGATCTCAAGCAAGCGGCGGACAAGGCCCTCGCGGGCGGGTGCCGCAGCATTCGCAACGTGGTCGTCCTCAAGCGCACCGGGCAGGACATCGCGATGCGCGAGGCGCGTGACCTGTGGTGGCACGACGTCGTCGAGGGTCAGTCCCCGGTGTGTGATCCCGTGTGGGTCAACGCAGAACATCCCCTGTTCCTGCTTTACACGTCGGGCTCCACCGGCAAGCCAAAGGGTATCCAGCACTCGAGCGCGGGTTACCTGCTGGGCGCCAAGCTCACCTCGAAGTGGGTTTTCGACATCAACGACGACGACGTGTTCTGGTGCACGGCCGATATCGGCTGGGTTACCGGCCACAGCTACGTCGCCTACGGTCCGCTGGCCGCCGGCGCCACCATCGTGATCTACGAGGGCGCGCCTACCTACCCGCACGCGGGGCGTTTCTGGCAGATCTGCGAAAAACAGGGCGTCACGATCTTCTACACCGCGCCGACGGCCATCCGTGCGCTCATGAAACTCGGCGACGACGTGCCGGCGCGTTATGACCTCACCAGGCTAAGATTGTTAGGTTCGGTCGGCGAGCCGATCAATCCCGAAGCGTGGATCTGGTATCACGAGAACATCGGCCGCGGCCGCTGTCCGATCGTCGACACCTGGTGGCAGACGGAAACGGGCGCCATCATGATCTCGCCGGTGCCCGGCGTGACCGCGACGAAGCCGGGCTCGTGCACGCAACCACTGCCCGGCATCGACGCGACCATCGTCGATGCGCGCGGGAACGAAGTGCAGGGGGCGGACGCGGGCGGATACCTCGTGATCCGCAAGCCCTGGCCCGCGATGTTGCGCACGATCTGGGGCGACAACGACCGTTACATCAAGACTTACTGGGAGACCTTCCAGAATCGCTACTACGTCGCCGGCGACTCCGCGCATCGCGACAAGGACGGATACTTCTGGATCATGGGCCGCATCGACGACGTGCTGAACGTCGCGGGACATCGACTGGGCACGATGGAGATCGAGTCGGCGCTGGTCGCGCATCCGGAGGTCGCGGAGGCGGCCGTGGTCGGCAAGCAGCACGACATCAAGGGCGAGTCAGTGTTCGCGTTCGTCGTTCTGCGCACCGAGCGCCCCAGTGGCGCGGCAACGCAAGCTTTCACCCAGGTCCTGCGCGACTGGGTCTCGGAGCAGTTAGGCGCCATCGCCCGTCCCGACGACATCCGGTTCGCCGACAACCTGCCCAAGACCCGCTCGGGCAAGATCCTGCGCCGGCTGCTGCGCTCGATCGCGCGCAACGAGGACATCACGCAGGATCTCTCGACGCTCGAGAATCCGGCGATCATCGATCAGTTGCGCGGCGCGGAAGGAACGGTCGCCCCGGCGCCGGCCAAGAAAAAGGCCGCGGCGAAACCCCAGGCGCGCACGAAAGTGAAGCAGGCGCGCAAACCGGCAAAGAAGACCGCGGCAAAGCGGACTCGGAAGCCCGCGAAGAAATCGGCCAAAAAGCCGCCAAGGAAGCCGGTGAAGCAACCGGTGAAGACGCCGGCGAAGAGACCCCTGAAAAAAGCGCCGAAAAAGCCCGCGAAGAAGCCCGCGCTCCGCCGCAAGAAGTAGCGGCTCAGTCCGCGGACACGACGCTCAGCACGGCCACGAAGTGGCAGCTCACGCCGGCCAACACGAACAGGTGCCACACCGCGTGCGTGTAGCGGCGTGATTTCCACACGTAGAACGGCACGCCGGCGGTGTAGAACGCGCCGCCCGCCAGCAGCCACGCGAGTTCGGGCGTGCTCAGTGCCGCGACCAGCGGCTTCATCGCGAATACCACGATCCAGCCCATTCCCAGGTACAGCGCGACCGAGAGTTTCGGATACCGGAATCCGACCGTGGTCTTGGCGATGATGCCGAACGCGGCCAGCGCCCAGGCGACCCCAAACAGCGACCAGCCCCAGGCACGTTCCATCGCAACGAGCGCGAAGGGCGTGTAAGTGCCCGCGATCAGTAGATAGATGGCGGAATGATCGAGTTTGCGCAGCGAGATCTTGCGCGCGGGGTCGCGCGACCAGTGATAGATCACCGAGGTGACGAACATCGCGAGCGCGCTGAGTCCGAACACCAGCGCCGTCGTGACCCGCCAGGGATCCGGAAACGCCACCCACGCGAGCCACGGGATTGCGAATGCGCAGGCGACGACGCCCAGCCCCGCGGTCAGCGAGTGCGCGAGTTCTTCCGGGCGTGAATAGGGTGCGGCAGCGGTCGACACGCGACCGAGCTTAACAGCTGAATCAGCGGCTGGCCGATTGCGTCTGACCGGGAAGTTCCGCCTTAGGCAGCTGCACTTCACCGAGCAGGATGCGCTTGAGGTAATCCGGGGCGATCAGGTGACAGTACTGGCGCGTGGCTGAGGCAGCGATCTTATTGCTGTTGCGCACCGGCCTGAGGCCGCCGTCGGCGCGCAAAGACTTGGCACGGATACGCAATGTACCGCCCGCGTCGGCTTCCACCATCGTGAAGGCTTCGAGCCAGTCGGTTTCATTGCTCGCGACGAGATCGGGCTCGAGCATCACGCCAATGGTCCCCTTGAACGGCATCTTCTTTTTCTGCCGGTCGGTGAGCGAGGACATCACCGCATCGAGCGTGCGGCGGTTGAGGCGCGCGCAGCTGGTTGCTTCGCCGGCGGCCGTGGCGCCGTATTCGGCGCGGATGCGCTCCGGGCTGTGCAGCTTGCAGGAAATCATGCGCGCCTTCAGGCGCTGCGGGTCCGCGTAACCGACGAACTGCATCGTCTCGAGCGGATTGATCGACGGCGTGGCGCGTGAAAACGCCTGGTAGTCGGCCATGAGCACGTTGCGCGCGGGGACGCGCGAGGAGGCAATTTCTTTCTGCGCGACGGCGCAGTATTCATTGAGCGAGGGCAATGTGGCCGGTTGACCCAGCACGACCGACGGGGGGTCGCCCGCGCATCCAGAAACGAGGATGCCGGCGGCGAGACAAGCCGCATTTCGCGCCGTAAGCTGCCGCACGCAGCGGGCCACGCAATCAATGATAGTTTTCATGGACGGTACTCCCCACCTGGAAAAACAGTCTCGATGGCCAAGCGCAAGCAGACTCGGCATCGCGGAGCATTCTGGCGTTACGTCACAAAGGCATTCGTGGGTGCAGTTCTCATGACGAGCGCGTTGTGCGCCGCCGATCGCCCATTTGTCATAGCGCACCGCGGGGCCAGCGGGTACGTACCCGAACACACGCTGGCGGGCTATTTCATCGCGATCCAGCAGGGTGCGGACTACATCGAGCCCGATCTCGTCATCTCCCGGGACGGCGCGCTTCTGGCTCGACACGAAAACGAAATCGGTGGCACCACCGATGTTGCAGTGCGGCCGGAGTTCGCCGCGCGCCGCACCACCAAGAACATCGACGGTGAATCGATCACCGGCTGGTTCACCGAGGATTTCACGCTCGCCGAGTTGAAGACGCTGCGCGCACGCGAGCGATTACCCGAGCTGCGGCCCGCGAACGCGCGTTACGACGGTGTTTTCCAGATCCCGACCTTCGATGAAGTACTGCAGCTCGTGGCGGCCGCCGACGCGCAACGCGCCGCGAACGCGCGCGCCGCGGGCCTGCCCGCGCCCGCGCGCATCGGCGTGTACCCGGAAACCAAGCACCCCAGCTATTTCGCGAAACTCGGGCTTCACTTCGATGACGCGATGCTCGAGTCCCTGCGGCGGCACGGCTACGAAAAGCGCGCCGATCCGATCTGCATCCAGTCTTTCGAGGTCTCCAACCTGAAGATGCTGCGGCGCCGCACGGACCTTTCGCTGGTGCAGCTGATCGCGCCAACGGGCCAGCCCTTTGATTTCACCTCCGTTGGCGACAAACGCAGCTACATCGACCTCATGAGCGACGCGGGCCTGCTCGAAATCGCTGCATATGCCGACGCAATCGGTCCGCATAAGTCGATGATCGTGAATTATGACGACAAGGTAGGGAGGGATACGGGCCTCGCCCGGCGTGCCAGGGCGGCTGGCCTCGGCATTCATCCCTGGACGCTGCGAGCCGAGAACGAATTCCTGCCAGTTGTTTTAAGATCGCGCGGCGACGTTGCGGCAATGGGTGACCTGACTAAGGAGATCCACGCGCTGCTCGACGCCGGAGTTACAGGATTGTTTTCCGATCACCCCGATCTCGCCGTGCGCGCGCGCGACGAGTGGTGGGGTCGTCAATAGTCGAGGGAGAAGATCATGATCGAGAAGTGCACGAAGGCCCTGTGCGTTGCGGTGCTGCTGCTGCAGGTTGCCGCGCAGATCCTCTGAAGTATTTTCTTCGCTGATGCCGCAGCCGTTTCATCTCGCCATTCCGGTTCACGACCTCGAAGCGGCGCGCGGTTTCTACGGCGCAGTGTTCGGATGTCCCGAGGGGCGCAGCAGCGCCGAATGGGTGGACTTCGATTTTTTCGGACACCAGGTCGTCGCTCACCTGGATCCAAACAAGAAGCAGCACGTTCATCACAATGAAGTGGACGGTCACGACGTGCCCGTGCCGCACTTCGGAGTCGTGATGGAGTGGAGCGACTGGCACGCGCTCGCCGAACGCCTGCGCAAACGGGGCGCCCTCTTCGAGATCGAGCCCGGCATCCGCTTCGCGGGGCAGGTCGGAGAACAGGCGACGATGTTTCTTTACGACCCTTCGGGCAACGCGCTCGAGTTCAAGGCGTTCAAGGATCCCGCGCGGCTGTTCGCGAAATAGCGGCACGCTCGCGCGCGGTGGCGCGCAATCCCAGGCTGACGAGCTTTGCCGCGAGGCCCGCGCGGAAATCCTTCGGATCGTCGAGTGCGAGCCGCGCGAGATAGCCACGATCGGATTCATTCGCGCCGCGCATGAAAGCGCGCGCAATCGTCACGGCGCGCGCGCCGTAACCCGCCGTGTGTTCCTTGAGCCAGCGCAGAGCATGGGCGAGATCGATTTCCTCGCGCGTCAGGTCCGTGCCGAAGGGATATTCGGAGAACAGGCCCGCGCGCCGCTGCGCGGCGAAGGACTGTTCGAGCCGCTCGCGGTTGTTGTGACGATGCTGCTCCGGCACGCGATATCCCGCGTCGATCTTGTTGGCCCGCTTGGCCGCGGTCAGCAGTTCGTCCTGGAAGCGCGAATCGGCGATGTTGATCATCGCCGCGATACATTCCGCGTCAGTGCGGCCACGCAGATCCGCGATGCCGTATTCGGTGACCGCGACGTCGCGCAGGTGCCGCGGAATCGTGATGTGACCGTAACTCGTCACGATGTTCGACTGCAGCTTGCCATCCTTGCGGCGCGTGGCGCGCGCGCACAGCAGCGAACGTGCGCCGGGCAGCGCGTGCGCCATCGCCACGAAGTTGTACTGCCCGCCGACGCCGGAAACCACGCGGCCATCGGCGAGGCCGTCGGACACCGCGGCGCCGAGCGTCGTCAGCATCATCGACGTATTGACGAAGCGCGCATGCGAACGCTGCGCGACGCGCAACGTGAAATCATCGCCGTAGAGCTGATTGATGTAGCCGACACCGCGCATGTCGAACAGCCGCAACTCGGATTCGGGAAGTGCGGACAATGCCGCGTAGAACGAACGTGGCCCGAGCAGGAACCCCGCGTGCATCACGCAACCGCCCTGCAGCTCGAGCCCGAGACATTCGCGCACCAGTGCCGCACGTGTTTTCGCATCGCCCAGGTCCGCGCCGATCCGGGCGCCGTCGGGCGAAATTATTTCGCCATCGGCGAAACGAGTATCACTGCGCAGTACGCCGGCATGCCGGAGAGCGGCGATGTCGCCGGCGTCGAGAGTCGTGTCCGCACGCTGCGCGCGCAGCGCCGCGAGCAGCCGCTCCAGTAGCGCGGCATCGACGCGGGTACCCGAGCCATTCGCGGCGAGCGCCATCTGCAAGGGTAGATAGTCGTACACGCGGCGGCGCAGGATGCCCGCCCGGTACAGGTCCAGCATCTGGTCGACGAACATTTCGGTGGCGCCGAACAGACCGGTGGTAAATGGCGCGCGCCCGCCAATGCTGTCGATCAGCGCGGCGCTTTGTTCGCTGCCGGCATCGCCGAGGGCGCGCCGCCACGCCTCGTTCTGCTGATGCCGCAGCAGCAATGCATACACGATGGAATCGCCGAGCTCTCCGATGCCGATCTGCAGGGTGCCGCCATCGCGCACCAGCGCGCTCGCATGCAGCCCGATCGCGTGATCGACGGTGGAAAGCGCCGGGTTCGGTGGTGCGAACAAATCGTAGTCGTAGCGTGAATGATCGAGCATCAGGTCGAACGTTTCGGCGCCGACGACGGCCGCGCCGAGCATGAACGGCATTTCGCGATGCACCTGCCCGAGCACGACCACGGGCGTGCCCGCCGCCCGCAGCCTGGCAAGATCGGGCATCAGGTCCACGGTGATGTCGGGATTGCTGCCGAGGCTGAATTCGGTGGCGCCACCGACCGAGCGCCTGGCAACCAGATGCGCGACGACGTTGACGCCGCGCGCGAGCAGGTCGCGGGCGACGTGTGTGTAATTCGCGGACAGGTAGTTGGACTGCGCGTGTTCGGCGTTCAGCATCGAGCCGGGCTCGAAGAAGAATTCGATGACCCGCACGTTGGGCGGCACCGAGTTCCGGCGCACGGCCTCGAGATAGTCGAGCTCGGGGTAGTTGCCGAAGACGCGGGCCGCGAGCGGGCCGATGAAGCGCCGCTCGAGGTCGCTCGAGCCGGTGGGTTTGCGCAGGCTCAGTGCCGTGACGATGGTCAGATCGAGTCCCGGGTCTGCCCGTGCCCGGCGATAGAACTCGTTCGCGATCAGGTTCGGCTTGCCGATGCCGAGGGGCAGGGCGAGCACCACCCGTTTCCCCACGCGCCGCAGCGCCTCCTCCACGATTTCACCGACATCATCGAACGCCTGCGGCATGCCGCTACACTACATGCCATGTAGTGAGGGTCAACCACATGAGTCTGAAGAAACCAGCGCTCGATCCCCTGTCCATTACACCGCGCACGAGTTCGGGATATCCCGAGCCCTATCGTTCCCGGGTCCTGCCGCGCGAAAAGCGCGCGCTCGGCGACGCCGTCGGCCTCACCAGGATCGGCATCAATTACACGACACTGCCGCCCGGCAAGGAGTCGTCGATGCGCCACTGGCACACGTACGAGGACGAGTTCGTCTACATCCTCTCGGGAGAAGTGGTGCTGATCACGGATGAGGGAGAGCAGGTGCTCACCGCGGGAACCTGCGCGGGCTTTCCCGCCTCGGCGGATGGCAATACCGGCAACGGCCATCAGCTCGTCAATCGCGGCAGTCTGCCAGCCATCTACCTGGAGGTGAGCAACCGCGATCCGCGCGATTCCGCCACGTATAGCGACGTCGATCTGCAATACCACGGGGCGGCCGCGGCCGTGATGTACACGCGCAAGGATGGTTCGCGGTTCTGACTCGAAGGCGCCGCTCAGTGCAGCAGGTGACGCTCGCGGGAATCGCTGCTCAGGCGATCCGCGGGGATCACCACCGCCTCGCCTTCGAGCGGCGCGGCGCGCCAGACGATGAAGCGCTGGTTCACGGGTGACGCCAGCGCGCTGGTGATGTTGCGATGATCGAATCCGGGTAGTTTGGCCAGGTGCGACACGAGATCATGCCGCGCCGCGAGCTCTTGTCCCACCAGCACGCCCGATGAACCCGCGCCCGCAAGTGCGTAGTAGTACTGGTCCGCATGGGCTACGCCCTGCGTGACCACGATCGAAACCTCGCGCAATTCGCTCCAGCGCACGTATTCGTTGTCACCGCGCGCGAGCTTGCGCAGCACACCTTCGTCCGTGATCTGCAGTTCTCCGCCGCGCCGGCGCACTTCCCAGGTCAGGATCAATGGCTCGACCAGCAGCACCGCGGCGATGGTGAGGGCGATGCCGGGCAACCACCAGCTGCTCGACCCGGTCCACGCCGGCACGAACGACAGCGCGAAAACCGCGAGCGCCACGCCAATCCAGACACGGCGCATCGAATCGGACCCGTTCATCGCGTCAACCGCCCGCGGCCTTGATCAGCGCGACTTTGTAATTGAGCTTCACGGTATCGCCGACCCATTCGGTCGATTTCCATTCGCCCTGGCCGATGCCGTAGTCGAGCCGATTGATGGAAGTCTCGCCCGTGAGTTCGAGTCCCGTG
Organism: Alcaligenaceae bacterium; assembly: GCA_036677145.1. Classification (GTDB taxonomy): domain Bacteria; phylum Pseudomonadota; class Gammaproteobacteria; order Steroidobacterales; family Steroidobacteraceae; genus CADEED01. The sequence continues at coordinate 30,707 of JAKFFF010000101.1, read as the reverse complement.
GCCGTGGGTTTGATCACGAGCGGAATGCGCAGGTCGCGCGTGACGCCGCGCAAGGTGAGCTTGCCGGCCGCCTCGACTTTTCCGTTCGCATTGCGCGCCAGCGAGCTCGCCACGAAGGTCGCATCCGGAAACTTCTGCACATCGAACAGATCGGCGCCCGCGAGCGTCTGGTCGCGATCCTTGTCCTGCGTATCCAGCGATGAGATTTGCACCTTGACGTCGAGCGAGCTGCCCGCGAGATTCTGTTCATCGAAGGCAAGGTCGGTCGTGAACTGCTTGAACGAACCCTGGCTCGCGGCACCGGCCTGGTCGAAAGTGAATGTGAGAGTGCTGCCCGGCCCCTGGTGATAGTGAGGCGCGCCGGCGAGGTGCGTGCCCGCGGGCGCCGCCGCGAGTTTCGCGGCAGGCTCGGCGGATGCTCCGCCCGCGACGAGAAGGGCGGCCAGCGCGGACAAGTAGTTCGTCATGTTTCTCACTTGGCGCCCGAGAAGGGCAACATGCGCTTCAGCACGTCGTTGCGATCGATGAAGTGATGCTTGAGCGCGCCCGCGATGTGCAGCAATGCGATCACCGGCAGCGCGACGTTCAGGCCAACATGCAGTGAATGCATGAGTTCGTACATCTGCTGGGAGGGCGCGACCAGATCGGGCAACTGGACCAGTTTGAACCAGCTCACGGGAAAATTCCGCGCGGACGACATCATCCAGCCGGTGAGCGGGATCGCGAACAGCAACGCATACAAAAGGAAGTGCGAGACCCGCGCGAGCACGCGTTCCCAGGGTTTGGTCACTGAGGCAAGTTCCGGCGTCGGATTCATCAGGCGCCAGACGATACGAATCAGCGCAAGTCCCAGGATCGTGATGCCAAATGATTTGTGCCAGGCGAGTGCTTCGAGTTTCGCGACACCAAGAGGCAGGCTTTCGGCACGGCTCGCGATCACCCATTGGGTGATGATGAGCAGCACGATCAGCCAGTGCAGCGCCTTGGATACGGAACCCCAGGCGGTTGTGGTGTTACGCAAAGTCATGTCAGTAAGCTATCCGCGCCAGGGCGCAGGGTCAAAGGAAGACACTTGAACATGAGTACCTGCCAGTCATCTGCGAAGTTCCCGGCGCGCCGGAAGGCCATTCATCGTCTTCTTGTTGTCGCCGCGGGGCTCTCGCTATTGGGGCTCGCCTCCTGTCAGACAAGTCCCCGCGGGCAGATTCCCGCGCCGCCCGCCACGACGCCCGTGCCCGAGGCCGGGGCACCGTTTCCGGGCGCGCGCGAGTACCGCGTGGTCGCGGAAGAATCGCTGCTGCAGGTATTCGCGTATCGCGGCGGCGCGATGGCCCGTCTCGGGCACAATCACATCATCGCCTCGCATCACCTCGACGGCGTCGTGTATGTCACCGACGATCTGCTGCAAACCCGTTTCGATGTGAGTTTTCCGGTCAGCGAACTCACCGTCGATGAGCCCGCATTGCGCGAGCAGGCGGGCCCCGATTTTCCGCCGAGTGTTCCGCAGAGCGCGCGCGACGGCACGCGCAAGAACCTGTTGTCGGAAGCGGTACTGGATGCCGCGCAGTTCCCGACGATTCGCCTGCGGGCCACCGATGTCGCCGCGACCGCGACGGGTTTCGAAGTGGGAGTCGAAATCACGATCAAGGGACAGACGCGCCTGGTGCGCGTGCCCGTCGAAGTCGAACGCTCCGACGGTCAGCTCATCGCGCGCGGCGAGCTTCCGCTGAAGCAATCCGAGCTCGGCCTCCTGCCGTTCACCGCCGCACTCGGCGCGCTCGTCGTTCTCGACGATATGCGAGTCCGCTTCGATCTGACCGCGCGCCAGTAGAACGAAGCGGGGACAGATCTGTTTGCCGACGATAAAGATCGTTCGAAAACAGATCTGTCCCTGATTTCTTACTTCGCGGTCAGTTCCTTGAGCAGCGTGTCGGCGCCGTACACCTTCGTGAGGGCCTCGCGCATGATCGCGGGATGCACGGCGACCGCGCGGTTCTTTTCGGTATCGAACCAGTACGAACCCGAGATCGAGTGGATATTGCCGTCGAACAACAGTCCCACCACTTCACCCTTGGCGCTGATCAACGGGCTGCCGGAATTTCCGCCGACGATGTCGCTGTTGGTCGCGAGATTGAAGAGCGTGTTCATGTCGAGTTTGTCGCGCACCGCGAGCCAGCTGGCGGGAATCCTGAAAGGCGCCGCGCCGGTGGCGCGCGCGAACAATCCCGACAGTTGCGTGAAGGGGTCGATCGGCTTGCCGTTCTCCACCCAGGCGCCAACGGTGCCCCAGTTCAGGCGCAGCGTGAACGTCGCGTCCGGATACACGCTGGTGCCCAGCGACGCAAAACGCGCCCGCGCGATTTTCTCCGCCGCGAGATCGACCGGCGCCTCGACCTTGTCCTCGAACTCCTTGCGCAGCTCGCGCGCCTTGGGCTCGATCTCGCGCGCCAGCACGATCAGCGGATCGTTCGACGCGGCGATGGCGGCTTCACCGCCTTGCCAGAGAGCCAGGCGTGCGGCCGGATCGGCCAGTTTCGACCCGTTCACCAGCCGGTTCGCGAGCTCGGTGGGCGACTCCTTGACGAGCAGCTGCCGCACGACCGGATGATCGGGTCCTAACCACTCGCGCATCCGCTCCAGGCCGAACTCGATCCGCAGCTTCTCGAGCTCCGGATACACCGGCACGGCGGCGCCGAGCTGCTGCTCGATGCGCGGCAGCGCGGCATCGGTGTATTCCCGGAAGCGCTCATTGTTAGGCTTGGTCCGCTCCGTGGCGCCACGCACCAGCACGCGCGCGTAGGTCATGAGCCGGCCCTGGAAACCCGCGCCGGTTTCGATCTGCAGGTACGGCTGGTACAGACCGGCCTTGATCGCCTGGGCCTTCTCGATCTCGGTCCACGGATCACCGATGGCGGTGCGCAGTTCGGGATTGGCGGCCACTTGCGCGCGCAATGCAGCTTCCTCGGCGCGCTTGCGCGCGAACAGCGCGTCATCGAGCAGCGCGTCCTGCTGCTTGCGGCGCACCTTGATGGAATTCTCCAAGCTGTTGAGCAGGTCGGCCGCGATGCGCGCGTTGTCCGGGCTTTCTTCCGCGAAGCGGATGAGGCGGCCGCGCAGTTCCGAGTTGCGCAGCAGCCAGTTCGGGATCTCGTAGTTGCGTTGCGCCTTGAGCTCCGCGACCGTGAGCAGACGATCCGTCGTACCCGGATGTCCGGAGACGAGCACCGGATCTCCGGCGGCCGGACCCGCGAAATTGATTTTCAGGAAGACAGGTGTCTTCGCCGGCTTGTTGTTTTCGTAGGCGCGCAGGACGCCCATGTCGAGGCTCCAGCGCGGGAACTGGAAGTTGTCAGGATCACCGCCGAACGAGGCGATCGACTCTTCCGGCGCGAATACCATGCGGATGTCGGTGTAACGCTTGTACTTGTAGAGCCAGTACTGGCCACCTTCATACAGCGTGACGGCCTGGCACTTGAGCTTGCTCTGCGCTTCGCAGGCGGACTCGAGCCGGGTCAGCTCGGCCTTGCGCGCATCGTTCGCGGCCTGGTCGCTTTTGCCGGCGGTCGCGGCGGCGACCTTCGCCGTCACCTCTTCCATCTCGGTGAGCACGTCGGCCAGCTGCGTCTGACATTTCTTTTCCTGCGCGCGATCGCGGGCGAGGAAGCCGTCATCGATCAGGCTCTTCTCCTTCGACGACAAGTCCGCGAGGCAGCTCTCGACGCAGTGATGATTCGTGAGGATGAGGCCATCGCCCGAAACGAACGAGCCCGTGCAGTTGGACAGGCGAACCGTCGCGAGGCGAATGCGATCGAGCCAGGCCTGGTTGAGTTTCGTCTTCAGCGTCGAGTTGGCCTTGTCGAGCGGAAAGCCGTGAAAGGTCCACATGCCTTCGTCGGCATGTGTGACCGAGCAAAGAAGAATCAGTAGTGCGGCGCCAGCCGCGTTGATCCAGCGGGTCATTCGAGAAGTCTCCAGGAGTTCTTGTGCCGCTTGCGCGGTGTTGGGTGGATTATCCTCCACATCGGGCCTCCGCCGCCTGCGTCCGCGCGGGCGGTACGCCGCGCCCGGGGCTCGGTTTGGCGTGGCGCCTAGCTATACGCGGCCTTCATCTCCATCGGCCCGCATATGAGGCATTGGCTGACAAGCTTGGCCGCCGACTGGCGGCGCCCGATCGGACTAGTCGAGCGACGCGACGAGCAGCAGCAACGTGCCTTCGGGCGACTCGATGAGCGCGCTGTGCCGCGGATCGAGGCCGCGCGGCAACTCGTCCGAGAAATCCAAGCCGAGCGAGCGTAGCCGTTCGATGCGTTCGCCCATGTCGGCTTCGGTGAACACCAGCATCGGGGCTTCCATCATGCGCGGGCGATGCACGCCGAGATCGATGTAATCGCTGGTCATCGACATGCGCGGGTAGGGCGCTTCGCTCTCTTCCATCGCGACGAATCCGAGCGGTTCCCAGAACGCGCGCATCTGCGCGAAGTCGCCGGCGGGCAGGCTGAATTCGGCGAAGTCGCCGCACAGCGAAGGTTCGCCGAGCTCGCGATCGCTCGCGAAATGGGTCGGCGCTTCCTGCACGCGCACGGCCTGGCCCGAAGGGTCGAGAAATCCGACTTCATTGAATACATCGTCGCCGGTGCGTTTCCACGCGAGCTCGACGCCGTGTTTCTCGATCGCGAGCGACTGGTGCGCGACGCCGGATTTGACGTACGTGATCGTCGGCGATGGAAATTTGAACTGATGCAGCCCGATGTACAGCTTGCCATCGGTCAGCACGCCGTATGGGTGCTGCCATGTGTCGTTCGTGCCGACCTGCGTGAAGCCGAGCCGCTCGTAGAACGCCACCGATTCCGCGATGTCCGCCGTTTCGATGCTGATTTCGTGAAACTTGCCGAGCACTGGCGCGCGAGTGTACGCGGCTTCCCGCGTGCTTGGCTACGCGCTTCCGGCCGCGCGTTCGCGCCGCCGGAGCGCCAGTGCCGCCAGGTACGTCGCCGCGGCGCCGATGGCGCAAAACAACAGCGGCGGCAGCCAGCTGTTGGTCGGGACATAACCCATCGCCTGCACCGCGAGTGCCGACAACGCGAGTTGCGCGAATCCGAAGATGCTCGCCGCCACCCCGGCGTAATTCGGCGCGAGCCGCACGCCGTGCGCGATCAGGTTCGGCAATGTCAGGCCCTGACCATAGGAAAAAATCATCATCGGCATGAACACGGCGAGCGGATGCGAGAAGCCGAGCAACACCAGGGCCAGAGCCAGCGCCGAGCCCACGAGCTGCAGCTCGAGCCCGCCTTTCATCTGGCGGTCGACGTCGTGGCCAGGGCCGGAGCGCGAGACGTGCAGGTTGCCGAGAAAGAACCCGACGGCGAGGAACAGGTAATACAAGCCGAAGCGGTCGGCTTCCATGTGCAGCACATTGACCATGACGTACGGCGCCAACGATGCGAAGACGAAGAACAACGCGTACACGAACGAGGCTTCCATGAGGTAGCCGAGGAAGGCGCGTTTGGCGATTACCGCGCGCGACTCGCGCCACAAGACCGCGAAACTGTGCGTGTGGGCGTTTGCGGCGCGCGTTTCCGGCAGCCAGGCGTAGCAGGCCATCGCGATGACGAAGGCCGCGCCGCCGAGGATCAGGAACCCCGCGTGCCACCCGAGCAAGGTTGTGAGGAGTCCACCCGCATAAGGCGCGAGGCTCGTCCCCATCACCAGCGCCATCGTCAGGATGGCGTACATCCGCGCGAGCTCGCTCTCTTCGAACAGGTCACCGACGCTGGCGCGTGACACCGTGATGCCCGCGCCGCCGGCCGCACCCTGCACGACGCGTGCGGCCACGAAAAAACCCATCGTCGGCGCGAAGTAACACAGAAATGCCGCGCAACCCGACAGCGCGAGGCCACCTATCAGGATCGGCCGGCGGCCAAAGCGATCCGTGAGCGGGCCCGACAACAACACGCCGAACGCGAACGCAATCATGTAGGCCGTGACGGTGAGTTGCGCCGTGCCGGAATCGACCTCGAAGAATTCGCCGATCTTGGGCAGCGCCGGCAGGAACAGGAAATTTCCGATCGAGCCGATGGCGCTGCAGGCCGCCAGCAGCGGAATGAGATGTCGCGCGCGCATCGGACTTACGCGCGCGGGATCAGATGCCGCCGACGCAGACGTACTTTATTTCGGTGAACTCGAGGATGCCGTACTTGGATCCCTCGCGGCCGATGCCGCTTTCCTTCACGCCGCCGAATGGCGCGACTTCCGTGGAGATGAGTCCGGTATTGAGTCCCACGATGCCGTATTCGAGCGCTTCGGTGACGCGCCACGAGCGCGCAAGGTCGCGCGTGTACAGATAGGCCGCGAGTCCGAACTCGGTGTCATTTGCCAGCCGGATCGCCTCTTCATCCGAGTTGACGCGGAACAGCGGCGCGACCGGCCCGAAGGTTTCCTCGCGCGCGAGCAGCATCCCGCTCGTGACGTTCGTGAGAACGGTCGGCTGGTAGAACGTGCCGCCGAGCGCATGCCGCTGGCCGCCGGCCGCGACACCGGCGCCCTTGGCCTTGGCATCCGCGACATGCTGCTCGACTTTCGCGAGCGCCTTGTCGTCGATCAACGGGCCCTGGTCGGTCTCACCCTTGAGGCCATCGCCGACGCGCAGCTTCCCGACCTCGTCGATCAGCTTCTGCGCGAACGCGTCGTATATCTTCGCGTGCACGATGAAGCGGTTCGCGCATACACAGGTCTGGCCGGTGTTGCGGTACTTGCTCTGGATCGCGCCAGCGACGGCCGCGTCGAGGTCGGCATCGTCGAGCACGATGAAGGGTGCGTTGCCGCCGAGCTCGAGGGCGACCTTCTTCACGGTGCCGGCGCACTGCTTCATGAGTAGTTTGCCCACCGGCGTCGAGCCGGTGAACGTGACCTTGCGCACCAGCGGACTGCCGGTGAACTCGCCGCCGATCGCGACCGCGTCACCCGTGATCACATTGAATACGCCTTCGGGAATGCCCGCGTCGATCGCGAGTTTCGCCATGGCGAGTGCGGAGTAGGGCGTCTGGAGCGCGGGTTTCACGACGAACGTGCAGCCCGCCGCGAGCGCGGGGCCGGCCTTGCGAGTGATCATGGCCGCCGGAAAATTCCACGGCGTGATCGCCGCGACCACGCCGACCGGCTGGCGAAGAACCATGATGCGTTTGTCGGGCTGGTGCCCGGGGATGATGTCGCCGTAAACGCGTTTGCCTTCTTCCGCGAACCACTCGATGAACGCCGCGGCGTAGGCGATCTCGCCCTTCGATTCCGCGAGTGGTTTGCCCTGCTCGGCGGTCATGATGATCGCGAGGTCGTTCAGGTTCGCCATCATCAGTTCGAACCACTTGCGCAGGATGCGCGCGCGTTCACCCGCGGTCTTGCGCGCCCAGGCGGGCTGCGCGGCGTGCGCGGCTTCGATGGCGCGGCGCGCTTCGGCCGCGCCCATGTCGGGGACCGTGCCTAACTTCTCGCCGCTGGCGGGATTGTTCACGGCGGCGGTCGCGCCGGAATCGGCGTCGCGCCAGCCACCGGCGATCAGGCATTGCTGTTTCAGCAATGTGGGGTCCGAGAGTTTCATGACTTCTTCTCCATCTGTGCGGCGAGGAACGCCAGCGTGCGTTCACGCGCGAGTTGCGCGCTCGGTGCGTCGTAACTGCCGCGTTCGTCGCAATTGAATCCGTGGTCGGCCGGATAGATGTGGAATTCGCCGTTCGGATCGGCCGCGCGGATCTTCTCGATGTCGCTCGCGGGAATGTAGGGATCCTTCTCGCCGAAGTGATACATCACCGGCCGGCGCGGCGATTTCGCGAGGTGATCGCGGATCTGGCCGCCGTAATACGACACCGCGCAGCTCACCGGCAGGTTGCAGGCCGCGACATAGGCCAGCGTTCCGCCCCAGCAATAACCCACGGCCGCGACGCGTCCGGCGTGTTTGACCACGTTGATGGACGCCGCCAGATCGAGCAGCGTCTTCTCGAGCGGGACCTGCAGACGGTAACCGCGGCCTTCCTTTACTTCGGTTTCGGAATAACCGAGTTCGATGCCCCGGCGGATGCGGTCGAACAGACAGGGCGCGATGACCACGTAGCCATCGGCGGCGAACCCGTCGGCAACCCCGCGGATGTGATGATTCACGCCGAAAATTTCCTGTGCGATGACCAGTGCGCCGCGGGCGGGGCCCGTCGGTGCGGCGAGCCAAGCGTTGAATTCGTGGCCGTCGCGAGCCATCAATGTCGTGAAGTTGCCCATGGGAACGATTGTGCCATCAGGCGATGCGGCTCCGCCCTCCCCAAAGGTAGTATCCGCGGCAACTGTGGGAAATGTTGTGTAGGGAGATGCCGATGCGTCCTGCAACGAGATTGTTTGCGCTGTTGTTCGTGGCGCCGTTCGTGGTGGCCGCGGACCGGCCGGCATCGCTGGTCGAGCAGGTGCGGGCCACCGAGATCGCGTTCGCGAAGACGCTGGCGGATCGGGATACGCGCAAGTTCGTCGACATGATCGCTCCCGACATCATCTGGCTTGCCGGGGACAAGACGCTGCGCAGCCCGCAGGAAGTGCTCGCTGACTGGCAGAAGTTCTTCGATGCCCCGCAGGCGCCGTTCTCATGGGCTCCCGAACTCGTCGAGGTGCAGCCAGGTGGCGAACTCGCGTTGTCGACGGGGCCAGTGCTCGACCCGGCGGGCAAACGCGTCGGAACGTTCACGTCGATCTGGCGCCGCGAGAAATCCGGCGAGTGGAAAATCATCTTCGACCGCGGTTGCCCGGTGTGCGACTGCGCGGCCGTCGACAGGAAACAATAGGCGATGGTCACGCGACGAAATGCAATCAAGGGCGGCATCGCCCTGGGTGCGACGGCAGTCGGTGGATGGTCTGCTTCGGTACCGGCGCAATCGATTCCCTTCATCGAGAACGCCACGCGTCTCTGGTATCGCCAGCCCGCTGAAGCGTGGACTGAAGCGCTGCCGCTCGGCAATGGCCGTCTGGGCGCGATGGTGTTCGGCGGCGTTGCGCGCGAGCGTCTGCAGCTCAACGAAGACACGTTGTTCGCGGGCGGGCCCTACGACCCTTCGAATCCCGAAGCGCTGGCGGCGCTGCCGCGGGTGCGCGAGCTGATCGCCGCCGGAAAATACGCCGAGGCGCAGGACCTCGCGCAGAAAAAGATGATGGCGCGGCCGATGAGCATGCCCTCGTACCAGACGGTGGGCGACCTGATCCTGACCTTCTCGCCGTCTTCGTTCGCCGATGACTATCGTCGCGAACTCGATCTCGACACGGCGCTTTCGGCGGTGCGGTTCCGTCGCGACGGCGTGGAATACCTGCGCGAAACGTTCGTCTCGGCGGTCGACCAGGTGCTCGTCATGCGCATCACCGCCGACAAACCGGGCGCGGTTAGTTTCCGCGCCGCGTTCGAAACGCCGATGCCGGGCGCGGTGCTCGCCGATGGCGACGCGCTCGTCCTGGACGGCAAGAACACCTCGCAACATGGCATCCCCGCGGCGCTGCGTTTCGAAGCGCGGGCGCGGGCTTCGGCACAAGGCGGTGCGGTGCAGATGCGCGACGGCGAGATTGTCGTCGAAGGGGCGGATTCGGCGCTGGTCCTGGTCGCGATCGCCACCAGCTTCAAGCGCTTCGATGATGTGAGCGCAGATCCCGCGGCGAAGGCGCGGGCGCAACTCGCGGCCGCCGCGGGCAAGTCATACGGCGAACTCTTCGAAGCGCACGTCGCGGACCATCGTCGTCTGTTCCGGCGCGTGTCGCTCGCCCTCGGCGAGACGGAGGCGAGCAATCAGCCCACCAACGTGCGCATCCGCATGTCGCAGACATCGAACGATCCGCAGCTCGCCACGCTGTATTTCAACTACGCGCGTTACCTGATGATTTCCTGCTCGCGCCCCGGCGCCCAGCCCGCGAATCTTCAGGGATTGTGGAACGACAAGTTGTCCGCGCCCTGGGGCTCGAAGTACACGATCAACATCAACACCGAGATGAACTACTGGCCGGCGGAGCCGACGAACCTCGCCGAGTGTGTCCAACCGCTGGTGGCGATGGTCAAGGAACTCGCGATCACCGGTGCGCGCACCGCGCGCGTGAACTACGGCGCGCGCGGCTGGGTGGCGCATCACAACACGGACCTGTGGCGGGCCTCCGCGCCGATCGATGGCGCGAAATGGGGCATGTGGCCCACGGGTGGCGCGTGGCTGAGCAAACACCTCTGGGACCACTACGACTACGGCCGCGACCGCGCCTATCTATCGGATGTCTATCCACTCATGAAGGGCGCGGCCGAATTCTTCCTCGATACGCTGGTGAAGGATCCCACGGGCAGGTTCCTGGTCACCAGTCCTTCCATCTCGCCGGAGAACGACCATCCGCACGGCGGCTCGATCTGCGCGGGTCCCGCCATGGACAGCCAGATCCTGCGTGACCTCTTCGCGAACTGCATCGCGGCCGCGGAGATCCTCGGGCGTGATGCGGATTTTCGGAAGGCCTGCGCCGCGGCGCGCGCGCAATTGCCGCCGGACCGCATCGGCAAGGCAGGGCAGCTGCAGGAGTGGATGGAGGACTGGGACATGGAGGCGCCGGAGCCGGATCATCGCCACGTCTCGCATCTGTATGCGCTGTTTCCGAGCGAGCAGATCACGGTGCGGCGCACGCCCGCGCTCGCGGCCGCGGCCAGGAAATCGCTGGAGCTGCGCGGCGATTTGTCCACGGGTTGGGCCATCGCCTGGCGCATCAATCTCTGGGCGCGCCTGCGCGAAGCCGAACACACCCATTCGGTGGTCAAACTACTGCTCGATCCATCGCGCACCTACCCGAACATGTTCGACGCGCATCCTCCGTTCCAGATCGACGGAAATTTCGGTGGGGCGAACGGCATCCTGGAAATGCTGCTGCAGTGTGTCGACGGCGAGATCGACCTGCTGCCGGCGCTGCCGCGCGCGTGGCCCACGGGGGCGGTGCGGGGAGTGCGGGCGCGCGGCGGATTCGAGCTGGATCTCGAGTGGCGGGACGGTGCATTGGTGTCCGCGCTCGTGCGTGGAAAACCCGGCGGAGAGGCGCGACTGCGTTACGGGGAGCGCGTCCGGCGCATCCGCGTCGCGCGTGGCCGCCAGGTGTCCGTGAGCGCGGCGGATTTCGCGTAACACTCCCGTGGCGACCGACTATCCGGTCACGATGGCGATCCGCGCGCTGCGCCAGCACAAGGTGCCGTTCACGCCGCACCTTTATGCATGGGAGCCGCGCGGCGGCACACACGCCTCCGCGCAGCACCTGGGCGTCGACGAACACAGCGTCGTGAAAACGCTGATCTTCGAGGACGAGTCGCGCAAGCCGCTGTGCATCCTCATGCACGGCGATCGTGAAGTTTCGGCGAAGAATCTCGCGCGGCAGATCGGGGTGAAAAGTGTCGCGCCGTGCGCACCGGAGGTCGCGGACCGGCATTCGGGCTACCTGGTCGGCGGCACTTCGCCGTTCGGCTTGAAACGCGCGATGCCCGTGTACTGCGAGAAATCCATCGCCACATTGCCACGTATCTACATCAACGGGGGTGCGCGCGGTTTTCTCGTGGGGATCGACCCGCGGGATCTGGTGCGGGTGCTTGAACCGGTGATGGTCGAAGTAGCGATCGTTTGACGCGGGTCTGGCGCGTGCACGCTAACTACCGGCGCGCACCACTTTATTGTCGAGTGCGCCGAAGATGCTGCGGCCATCCCCATCGAACATCTCGATCGACACGCGGTCGCCGAATTTCAGGAACGGCGTGCGCGGACTGCCGGACTCGAGATGTTCGAGAGTGCGGCGTTCCGCGAGGCAGCTCGAGCCGCGCGAGCGGTCGTAGTTCGAAACCGTGCCGGAGCCGACGATCGTACCCGCGCCGAGCCGGCGGGTTTTCGTCACGTGTGCGATGAGCTGCGCGAAGCTGAACGTCATGTCGGTGCCGGCATCTGGCCGGCCGAAGTCCACGCCATTGATGCGGCTCACCAGCGGCAGGTGCACCTTGCTGTCCCGCCACGCGGCTCCGAGCTCATCGGGTGTGACCGCGACCGGTGAAAATGCCGTCGCGGGTTTCGACTGGTAGAAACCGAAGCCCTTGGCGAGCTCGCCGGGAATCAGGCTGCGCAAGGACCAGTCGTTAACGAGCGCGACTAGTTTGATGTGGGGTGCGGCCGCGGCGGCGTCCGTGCCCATCGGCACGTCGTCGGTGATCACCGCGACTTCCGCCTCCAGGTCGATGCCCCATTCCTCCGAACCGAACGGCGCATCGTCCCGCGGGCCGAGCAGATCGTCGGAACCGCCTTGGTACACGAGCGGATCGGTCCAGAACGAGGCCGGCATTTCCGCGCCGCGCGCCTTGCGCACGAGTTCGACGTGATTCACGTAGGCGCTTCCGTCGACCCATTGATAGGCGCGCGGCAGTGGGGCCGCGCATTGCGCGGGGTCGAACGGCATCACCTCGGCATGGCTGGAGCTGAGTTCGAGCGCTGCCGCGCGTTCGGCGAGGCGTGGCGCGACCTGTGCCCAGTCATCGAGTGCGGCCTGCATCGTGGGGGCGATGCCCGGCACGAGTTGGCAGCGTGTGAGATCGCGACTCACCAGCGCCAGGCGGCCATCGCGTCCGCCGCGCTTCAAAGTGGCGAGTTTCATTTGGCCGTTTTCCAGCTGTCGACGTATCCGTGCCACTCGATGCGCGCCGCGTCGGGCGCGAGTTCGAGTGCATCGCGCGTGTCGATCATCACGGCGTATTCGTCGGTCGCCGGTTTCGCCTGCGTGAACACGTTCTTGAGCGCCTTTGGATGCGGCCCGTGCGTGAAGCCGCCGGGATGCAACGTGATCATGCCGGGATGGATGTTGTCACGGCTGAAGAAATTGCCGGCGTGATAGAAGATGACCTCGTCGTAGTCGTCGTTGTTGTGGAAGAAGGGCACCTTCATCGCGCCCGGATCGGATTCGAAGGGCCGCGGCACGAAGCTGCAAACTACGAAGCGGTCCGCGAGGAAGGTCGTATGCGCGGACGGCGGCAGGTGATAGCGATGACTCATCAGAGGCCGCAGGTCGCGCATGTTGATGCGCACGACCGAGAGGTCGCCGTGCCAGCCCACCGCGTCGAGCGGGTTGAAGGGATAAGTGACGACGGATGTAGCGCCGCGGCGTTTGATTTCTACCCGCCATTCACGCTCGCCCTGCTGTTCGAGGAAGGCGTCGTCGATGCGCGGCGTGTCGAGCATGGCCGCGTCGAAGATTGCGTGCGGACCGACGAGACCCTTGTCCGGCAGGCGGAAGGAGTTGTTGGTGGCCTCGATGAGCAGCGCGCGCAGTGGTTGCGTGAGAGTCAGGCGCCACATCGTGCCGCGCGGGATCAGGATGTAGTCGCCCGCCTCGAATGTCAGGTGGCCGTAATCGCAGAACAGCGCGCCGCTGCCCGTGTGTATGAACAACAGATCGTCGCCGTCCGCGTTGCGCGCCAGCGCGGGCATGTCGGCGTCGAGATTCCAGAATCGTACGCGCACCGCGGCATTGAACAGCAGCTCCGCGGCGCCCCAGGGGGAGGGTGCGCTGCCCGCGAGTTTCGTGCAGTCGAACGCGTGCGGGCGCAGCGGGCCTTCGAAGTTGCTCCAGCCCGTGGGCGGGTGGCGGTGATAAACATGCGCCGCCGGACCGAAGAAACCTTCCTTGCTGATCTCGCGCTCGTACGTGCCCGCGGGCAGGTCGGCGTGCGCCTGGCGCGACGCCTGGCCTTCGACCTTCGGAAAGTGGACGTACCTCTTCATGCACCACCTCGCGATCGCGGGGCATCAATTTAGTTTCAATTGAAACCAATGGGAAGAGGAAGGTCGGTGCCGGGTGAGAATTCGCTGAGTTAGCCGCGGAATCGAGACATCGCGGTCTAAGGGTGCTCGCTAACTCAGCGAATTCTCACCCGGCACCGACCTCTACTACGCTTTTTCGAGGATCGCGACGACGCCCATGCCGCCCGCGGTGCAGACGGAAATCAGCCCGCGCTTGGCCGTCGCGGATTCCGACAGCAGCTTGGCGAGTTGCGCGACGATGCGGGTGCCGGTGGCGGCAAATGGATGGCCGATTGCGACGCTCGAGCCGTTCACGTTGAGTTTCGCGCGGTCGATGCTGCCGAGCGGCTTGTCCAAGCCGAGCCGCTCGCGGCAGTAGTCAGGTGACTCCCAGGCCTTCAGCGTGCACAACACCTGCGCGGCGAATGCTTCGTGAATCTCGTAGAAATCGAAATCCTGCAGCGCAAGATTCGCGTCCTTGAGCATTGCGGGCACGGCGTAGGCGGGCGCCATGAGCAGCCCCTCGTTGCCGCCCACGTAGTCCACAGCCCACTGCTTGCTGTACGAGAACCACGCAAGGATCGGCAAGTTGCGCTGGCGCGCCCACTCCTCGCTCGCGAGCAACACCGCCGACGCGCCGTCGGTCAGCGGCGTGGAATTGCCCGCGGTGAGCGTGCCCTGACCGCTGCGCCGGTCGAATGCGGGCTTGAGCATCGCCAGCTTCTCGACAGTGCTGTCACCGCGCACGTTGTTGTCGATCTTGAGTCCCTGGTAGTCGGGAACTACGAGGTCGCTGTACCAGCCCTTCGCCCACGCCCGTCCCGCGTTCACATGACTGAGATTCGCAAGCGCGTCCTGATCGGCGCGCGAAATCTTCCAGGTCTTCGCCATCTGCTCGCAATGCTCGCCCATCGACAAACCGGTGCGCGGTTCGAGGACACCCGGCATCACGGGCTTGAAATGTTTCGGCCGCAGGCCGAGGAACGGCGTGAGGCGCTGACCGAGTGTCTTGCCGCGATACGCGCGCAACAGCAGCTGCTGGTAGGACTTCGGATACACGATCGGCGGATCGCTGACGGTGTCGAAGCCGCCCGCGATACCGGCGTCCATCTGCCCGAGCGCGATTTTCATCGCGATCGAAATCGCGGCATCGAGTCCGGTGCCGCAGGCGCGCTGCATGTCGAGGCCGGGCGTCGCGGGATCCAGGCCCGACGACAACACGCACTCGCGCACGAGATTGAAATCTTTCGAATGCTTGAGCACCGCTCCGGCGGTCACATCGCCGAGCCTTTCGCCCGCGATGCGGTACTTTGCCACCAGTGCCTGCAGCACCGCGGTGAACATGTCCTGGTTGCCGACGCGGGAATAGGCGCCATGACCGCGCGCGAAGGGAATACGCAGGCCGCCGACCACGGCGACGCGACGAACGTTGGACCCGACCAGCATGAGAAGTCTCCGCGGCGAAATACGCCCGCTAGGATGCCACGCCGTCACCGCCAACAAAAACGCCCGTGGCGCGGCTCACACCGCGACACGGGCGCATGAACGACCCACTCAGGGCTCAGCCCGTCGGGGTCCGGGGATAGTCAATCGATCAGCCGTTTGACCAGCAGGAACCAACCCACAGTCCGTTGTTGAGATTCTTCACGAGATCGGCCTTGTCGACCGTCACGCTCTCGAGAATCTCGCGCATCTGCGGACCCTTCTTCGTCTCCTCGACGATGCGCGTCTTCTTGCACATGCCGACCTTCGCGGGCACGGGGATCGTCACCTGCGCGTCCTTGCTGGGCCGCTTGCCGTCACCGGCGAACACGGTCAGGGTGAACTCCGTGATATTCGCGAAATCGACGCGATGCCATTTCTCGAGCGAGATCGCACCGGTGTTGGGATCAACGGCGAAAATCTTCGCGCCGCTACCACCCTTCACCTGCCAGCTGCCGATCGTGTCCGTGGTGTCCGGATCGGAGGCCGCGATCTTGCCGAGAATGTTCTTCTGACCACCATCGAGCGCGAATGACTGACCCGCCACGATCACGGGGCGGTTGTCGTTCAGGAAGCGCGACGCAAACTCCATGAAGGACGGCCAGTTCGGAGCCGACACGTGACCTTCGATCTGCCGGCGCCAGCCAATCGTGCCGTCGATGAACGCGACGTTGAACGGCGGCGTTCCACCGATCGACTCATCGATGCCCGAGGTGAACACCGTACCTTCGGGGATGATCTGTCCCTTCCAGCCGAGGAGGTTCCACACAGGCGAGGCGAGCTGACCGGAGAGGAACGTGCCGCGCGGATCCGCCCACGCATCGCCGTTGCCCGGCGGCGTGTCGGTGCCGTTCGTCACGAAGATCGCACGCGGCGCGAGCAGCGCCGTGGTGTGCTGGGCGTCGACATCGAGCAACGCAACCTTGCGCGGGATGTAGCCACCCGGCTCCAGCGGACCACCATAGTTCATGATGTAGCCGTTGACCCAGTGGTACTCGCTCGAGGAGCTCGCGACGTTTTCCAGCGCCTGGCCGTAGTGGCGGCGCATGACCGCGGTGCCCATCGCACCGGAGTCGCTGGGCCATGCCACGGCGACGCGATCGTCGTACGCGGCGGTCACCAGAGTGGCCTTGCCGTAACGCGAGTGGCCCTGGACGCCAACACGATCCGCATCGAAGTCCGCATCGGTCTCGAAGTAGTCGATGAGACGGCTGACGCCCCAACCCCACGCCACGAGAGAACCCGGATCTTCCGGCTTGCGCCATTCGCCCTGGTTCATCAGGCCGATGACGTAGCTCGACAACGCGCCGTTGTTGCCGCTGTCAGGCTGAACCTGCGTGGGCGTATAGCTGCACGTGCCGATGTCATGCGGTGCCGTGTACTGGAAGCGCGCCGTGCCCTCACCATACGTGACGACCACGGGGTACTCCTTGCCGACAGCCGCCGGGAAACGGCACTGCGCCGTGATACGCGGCTGATGACGAAGAGCCGGATAGCTGGACGTATCCACCGTGCCGGTGATGGTTTTCTGCCGGTACGGATAACTCACGCCGGCGACCACCTGCGTGCCCGTCGTCTCGGCGCTGACCACCCAGGTGATCGGCCAGGCATTCGGGATCGGATTTCCATAGAGCTGCTTGCGCACCAGCTTTTCGATTTCAGGCCGACGCACCATCCACCAGTCCTCGGGGGACTTCGCGCGTTCACCTTTCGACTGATCCTTGATCGCGAAGATGTCGAGATCCGCGTAGCGCGGGCTCGAGAACGGACCGTAGTCGCCGACGCCGCTCATGGCGCCGCCCAGGAGGCCCTGGTCGCTGTCGTACGTGTGCCAGAGGCCGAAGTTCGTGCGGATGACCGTGTGTCGCACAGGGTCGGTCCAGTTTCCTTCCGGATTCGCCGCGTTGGAAGGCCAGGCGTTCACCGGCCGGTTCGGATCTTCGAGGCGAGGCGGCATCAGCGGGTATGAGAGCCCCTGACTGCACATCATGCGGTCGCGGTCCTGCGCCGCCGTTACAGTGTTGTTTGGAAATTCAGGCTGCACATTGCACACCTGTGCGTTGGCCCCGATCGCATACAGGCAGGCTCCGCCCGCCACGACCGTTTTCAGCAATAGACGTGATTTCGATTGGATCATTGCTCCCCCTTCAGAGCTATGAAAACGAGATGAAGAAAAACACTTGGCCGAATCTTTTTGTTTATTAGTCCGGCTCGATCAACATACGCACGTCGGTCGACGCGTGACATCCGGGGATTCCGTCATAAGCAATTACCGAGAGGCGGTTTTGCGCGAGGTGAAACTCGAGTTATTAGGGGTTAACCTGACTCAAGCGATTCACCATCGGTTGCTAACATCTGCTCATGAAGACTTTTTGCATCATTGCGTCCGCATTGCTCGGGGGCTGCGCCAGCAATTTGCAACCTCCCACGCCCGACGCCGCGCTCGCCGTGCTGGTCGATGAATATTTCGAGCGGCAACTCGAGATGTCACCGATGTCAGCGACTGCCATCGGTGATTCGCGTTACGACGATCGCCTGGATGAGACGACCAGCGCGGGATTCCGCGAACGTTGGGGCGCGATGGAGCGCGCGTACCTCGAACGTGCGCGTCTCATCGACGCGGCGCGGCTGACACCGGGCGCACGCGTCACCTGGGACATTTTCGTCGGCGAACGCGAAATCGCGCTCGAAGGGCTGAAATTTCCCGAGGAATTGCTGCCGCTGAACCAGATGAGCGGCCTTCCGACGGACCTCGCGGTCTACGGTTCGGGAAGCGGCCCGCAACCATTCGTCACCGTGCAGGACTACGACCGATTCCTCGCGCGCGTGCGCCAGTTCCCGCGCTGGGCCGACGGCGCCATCGCGCAGATGCGCGCCGGCATGGCCCGCGGTGTCACGCTGCCGCGGCCCGCGGTGGTGAAGGTGGTGCCGCAGTTGCGCGAGATCGTGACGGGGAAACCGGAGGACAGCATTTTCTGGGCGCCTATCGTCAGCCTGCCGAAAGAATTTCCGGCGGCCGAGCGTGAACGCATCACCGCGGCCTACCGCGCGGCGCTCTCGCGGGAAGTTCTGCCGGCGTATACGCGGCTCGCGGATTTCATGGAGCGCGACTATCTACCGGCGGCGCGCACCACGGTGGGCTGGAGCGATCTGCCCGACGGCGCGAACTGGTATCGCTGGCGCATCCGCCAGTCGACCACGATGGACCTGCCGCCGCAGCGCATCCACGAGATCGGCCTGGCTGAAGTGGCGCGCATCCGTGGCGAGATGCTGACCGTAAAAGGGCAGGTCGGCTTCCAGGGCGATCTCGACGCATTTTTCCGGCATCTCGAGGATGACCCGAAGTTCTATTTCAAGGACGAGGCGGAGTTGTTGACCGCGTATCGCGACGTGAAGCGCCGCATCGACGCGTTGCTGCCGAAGTTGTTCGTCGACTTTCCGAAGGCGGACTACGAGATCCGGCCCGTCGAAGCGTTCCGCGCGGCGTCCTCCGCGGGCGCGTCGTACCAGGCACCGTCGGCGGATGGCAAGCGCCCGGGCATTTTCTACATCAACACCTTCAATCTGAAGGCGCAGCCGCGTTTTGGTCTCGAGACTTTGTCACTGCACGAGGCGGCGCCGGGACATCACTTCCAGATCGCGATCCAGCAGGAACTCACGAACCTGCCGCGCTTCCGGCGCTTCAATGGTTACACCTCCTATTCGGAAGGTTGGGCGTTGTATGCGGAGTCGATCGGCAAGGAGCTCGGAGTGTTTACCGATCCGTATCAGTGGTACGGCCGGCTGTCCGACGAGATGCTGCGCGCGATGCGGCTGGTGGTGGATACCGGGCTGCATTCCAAGGGCTGGACGCGCGAGCAGGCCATTCAATACATGCTCGACAATTCATCACTGGCCGAAAGCGATGTGACCGCGGAGGTCGAGCGTTACATCGTGTGGCCGGGACAGGCGCTGGGTTACAAGCTCGGCCAGTTGCACATCAGCGCGCTGCGCGCGAAGGCCGAGGCGCAACTCGGAAAGGCGTTCGACGTGCGCGAGTTCCACAGCGAGGTGTTGCGCGACGGCGCCGTGCCGATGGACGTGCTGACCGCGAAGATCGATCGCTGGATCGCCGCCCGCGCAGTCCCCCGCGCCGTGAAGTAGAAGAGGTGGTGCCGGGCAGGGAATTCCGGGAGAAGCGGCGGGGACGATTCACCACGCGCGTGGCTTGCGCCGCTTCTCCCGGAATTCCCTGCCCGGCACCGCTCTAGTTGTAGCCGTAGCCGAGGGTCTCGATGTCGACGACGACGCCGCCTTCGAACCGGATGCGCCGCATGAGTTTGTTAGGGCCGAGGTTGTAGATCCAGCTCTCGACCGGGATCTCGATGAAGTCCTCGCCGACGAAATGCGGCCGGCCGCCGTAACCCCAGACGACGGGACGGCGGAACACGCTGCGCCCGGAAATCACGTCGGTCGGCTCGCCGCACTTCGCGGCGACGGCATCCCGCGTGTCGCCTTCCGCGACGATCTTGTTGCCGCAGCGGAAAGCGAAGGCCGGGGACGCTGCGAGCAAGCCAAACGCGACGATCAGCGCGGTGCGTTTCATGGCCGGACCTTAGGCTCGCCCGGCTTAACGGACAATGAACAGCGTCCCGTGGCCCGAATCGTTACCATGCCGCAGCGAACCAATTGGATCAGGGACGACACTCAACAGATTCATGCGAACAGCGATCCGCTGGAACACGGCAACTTCGATCCTGGTCATCGTCCTGGCGGTCGGCTGGGGCAGCCGCGCCCGCGCCACTGATTTCACGCTCACGCCCGCCGAGGCACAACACGTCGCGAGGCGTGGAGTCGTGATCCGCGCCGTTCTCGATGCGGGCAGCCAGCGCAAGGGCACCGTTCGCGCCGCCATCCAGATCGATGCCGCCCCCGCGGTTGTCTTCGGGATGATGACTCGCTGCGCCGACGCCCTGCGCTATGTCCCACATTTGAAGGACTGCCGCGTCCGGGACCAGGCCCCCGACGACAGCTGGCAGCTCATCGAGCATGAGATCGACTTCGGCTGGTACACGCCGCGTCTGCGCTGGATTTTTCGTGTCGATTTCACCGGACAGACCGCCATGCATTTCCGCCAGGTCAGCGGCGATTTCAAGGCGAACGAGGGCGTCTGGGAGCTCGAGCCCGTGGCCGACGGCGCCAGCACCTTGCTCAGATACCGCGCCTACATCGATCCGCCGGGGTACGTGCCTAACTGGCTGGCCCGCGCGACTTTCAAGCGCGAATTGCCGCAAATGCTGCAGGATCTGCGCCGACTTTGTGAGGCCAAGGCGCGCGCGAATGCACCGGCCCCCGCCTCTTCCTTCTGACCGATTGCGGAGAACGCCGCCGAAACGGCAAGATGCCGGCCCTTCATGAGTGCCGCCATCGACCGAACCTACGAACAAACACTCGCGGCGCTGATCAACAGCGGCGAGCCGCAGATCATTCAGGGCGGCCGCAAGGGTGTGGAAAAAGAGTCGCTGCGGGTCACGCCCGATGGGCGCATCGCCCAGACGCCGCATCCGCGCGCGCTCGGCAGCGCGCTCACCAACGAAAACATCACCACCGACTATTCCGAAGCGCTGATCGAGCTCGTGTCACCGACGTTCCGCACGAGCTGGGAACTGCTGCAGTACCTGCTCGACCTGCACCAGTTCGTCTACCAGCACCTGGGTGACGAGTTGCTGTGGGCAACGTCGATGCCGTCGGTCATCGACGGCGATGCGAGCATTCCGATTGCGCAGTTCGGCAAGTCGAACATCGGCCGCATGAAGACCGTGTATCGCAACGGCCTCGGCGTGCGGTACGGAAGAATGATGCAGGCCATCTCCGGCGTGCATTACAACTATTCCTTCCCGGAACGCATGTGGCCGGCGTACGCCGAGCTGGTGCGCTCGCGCGAGAGCGGGCAGGCGTTCGTCTCCGACAGCTACTTCCACCTGCTGCGCAATTACCGCCGCCACGGCTGGATCGTTCTCTATCTATTCGGCGTCTCGCCGGTGGTGTGCAATTCGTTCCTGCGCGGCCGCAATGTCACGTTGCCGCGCCTGTCGAAAGACACCTCGTACGAACCGTACGCCACGTCGCTGCGCATGAGTGACCTGGGTTATCGAAATCGCAACCAATCCGGCCTGTCGGTGTCGGTGAACAGCCTCGACGAATACGTACGCGACCTGGCGCGTGCGATCAGCACGCCGCATGCGCCGTACGAGAAGTTAGGTGTGAACGTCGATGGCGACTGGCGCCAGCTCAACGCGAACATCCTGCAGATCGAAAACGAGTACTACAGCTTCATCCGCCCCAAGCGCGTCGCGCGCTCGGGCGAGCGGCCGACCAAGGCGCTGTTGCGCGCGGGTGTCGAATACGTGGAAGTGCGCGCGCTCGACGTCAGCGCGTTCGATCCGGTGGGCGTGAACCAGAACAAGCTGCGATTCCTCGAGATCTTCCTGGCGTTGTGCCTGATGAAGGACTCGCCGCCGATCGGTATCAGCGAACAGGACGCGTTGGATCAGAATCATGTGACCGTCGCGCGACGGGGGCGCGAGCCGGGTCTCACCCTTAAGCGCGACGGGCGCGACGTGTCGATGAGCGGATGGGCGCGCGAGTTGCTCGATTCGATGCAAGGCATAGCCGAGATCATGGATCGCGGTGATCCGGCGCGGCCTTTCACGGCGGCGCTCGCGGTACAGGCCGCGAAAGTCGATAACGTCGCCCTCACGCCGTCGGCCCGGATGCTTGCCGAGCTGGAATCCACCGGAGAGTCCTTCTTCGACCTCGCGCTGCGCATGTCCCGGCTGCACAAGGACTACTTCCTGGCGTTGTATCCGCCCAACGTCGAACGCCAGGCGGAATTCAGGGCCGCGGCTGATGAGTCCCTGGTGGCACAGGCGAAAATCGAGGCCGCGGATAGAATCAGTTTTGAACAATATCTGTCGGAATACGCCGCTCCCTGAAAAACTGTGACGCAGTTCGAACTATTGACATATCCATAAATTCTTGTTCCCGAAGCGTATTTTTTAACAATCGACGTACTAGAATCCCTGCCCAGAAGACCGGATGGTCTAAACGCTTCAGGGACAGAAATGAAAACCAAGAATCAGACCGAGCGAGATTTGCTCGAGTTGGGAAAGTCCTCGGCGGCTAACGAAGATTTTTCTGCCGGCTCGCGTGATGCGAGCGACACCGCGCGCAATCAGGCGTGGAGCCCGTACGAAGTGTGGCGCACCCGCGTGAAGAATCCCGCGCACCTGCCCACACCGGAAAATCCCCAGCCCCGTCGTTGATCTTCGCGCCAGTTGCGCGACGACTGCCGAACACATACAAAGCGGATTCGAACGGGGAATCCTGCGTGGGGTCGGTCGCATGACGGCAGGGAAAAGAACATCATCTGAGACTTCGGATGCAGCCCGGCTGCTGGCCGAAGGATTTCGCTTCCTGCGTTTTCCCGAACCGCTGGAAAGTGAATTCCGCTCGGAGTATCGCGCGCGCCTGCGTCACTGGACCCGGCTCGCGATCATCATCTCCGCGTGCACCGTGGTCGGCTTCGCGATCCTCGATCATTTCGTGCTTTCGACCGAGCACTCGCGCATCGCGAACATGGTGCGGTTCGGGCTGCACGTGCCCGCCGTCATCATCATGCTCATCTGCACGTCGCAGCGTTTCTACGAACGCTGGTACGACATCGGCATCGGATTCGTAGCGCCGGTGTTCGGCATCGGCACCGTCATCATGGCGACCACCGCGCTGCCGCAGGAAGTCCCGCTGATCGGCGGACGTCTGCTGCTGGCATCGCTGTTCTTCTACTTCATGATCGGCCTGCGGTTCCGCGAGGCCCTGCGCGCGAATCTCATCGTGTTCGGCGCACTCGTGCTCGCGCTCATCCTCGGTAGTTTGCCCACGGCCACGGCAACCTACCTGACGTTCACGCTGTTCTGCGCGAACCTCATCGGCTGCGCCGGCTCGTACGCGCTCGAACACGCGAACCGCACCGCGTTCCTCGAGCACCGTCTGCTCACGCAGGTTGCGACCCACGACGGGCTCACGATGCTGCTCAACCGCGCCGCCTTCGAGGATCAGATCCGGCGCGTCTGGCAGCAGGCGCAGCGCGATCGCCAGACGGTCGCGGTGATCATGATCGACATCGATTGCTTCAAGTCGTACAACGACCGCTACGGCCACATCGCGGGCGACGACTGCCTGCGGCGCGTGTCCGTCGCGCTGCGCGACGCCGCGCGGCGCCGCCCGCTCGATTTCGTCGCGCGTTACGGCGGCGAGGAATTGATCGCGGTTCTCTACGGCGCGGACAAGGCCTACGGCGAAAGCATCTCGCGCAGTCTGCTTACGGCCGTGCGCGAGCTGCGCATCCCGCACGCCAATTCCGAGGCGCAGCCCTATGTCACCGTGAGCATCGGCGTCGTGTCGGCCGACACGTATCGCATGGCCTCGCACGACGCGGCCATCGAACTCGCCGACCAGGCGCTGTACGCGGCCAAGAAGCAGGGCCGCGACCGCTACGTCGTCGCCGACCACGCCCCGCAGAAACTCGACCCCACCGCGACCGCCGTGTTGCCCCTGCGCGAAGCCGCCGGTAGCTAGATTGGTGCCGGATGAGGATGTCGGTGCCGGGTGAGAAATAACTGAGTTAGCGTTGGCGGCGACGTGTCGTCTTTCCCGATCGCTCGCTAACTCAGTTATTTCTCACCCGGCACCGACATCTGCGGCACCGACTTCTATCTATAGATCGCGGTCTCGTGCCGGCCTTGTGAGGTCCGCACGCCGCGGAACATGCCCTCGCTGTTGAATTCCATGACGATCTCGCCGCGCGGGTCGATCGCGATCACGCCGCCGTTGCCGCCGAGCGCCTTCATCCGGCCGTTGAGCACGTTGTCCACGGCCTTCGCGAGCGGAATCTTCAGGTACTGAACCTGTGCGCAGATGTCATGCGCGACCACGGTCCGGATAAAGAATTCACCGTGGCCGGTCGCCGACACTGCGCAGCTCTCGTTGTTCGCATAGGTGCCGGCGCCGATGATCGGTGAGTCGCCGACACGGCCCCAGCGTTTACCGGTCATGCCGCCGGTCGATGTGGCCGCCGCGATATTCCCCTCCAGATCCAGCGCTACCGCGCCCACCGTGCCGAACGCAACCAGCTCGTTTTCGCGGATCCGCGCGCCGCGCAACATGCGCTCGAGCTGCTGCTGGCGGATAGGCGTGCGGAAGTATTCATTCGGCACGAGCTCGAGGCCCTGCAGCTTCGCGAACTCCTCCGCGCCTTCACCCACCAGCATCACGTGCGGTGACTTGTCCATCACCAGCCGCGCAAGCTCGATCGGATTCTTCACGTGTTTGAGCCCGGTGACCGCGCCCGCGCCCAATGTCCTGCCGTCCATGAGCGAGGCATCGAGTTGTGCCTCGCCATTGCGGTCCAGGACAGCGCCGCGTCCCGCGTTGAACAACGGATTGTCCTCCAGGACACGCACCGCCGCGATCGTCGCGTCGAGACTGGAGCCGTTGCGCGCCAGCACCGCGTAACCCGCATCGAGCGCGGCATCGAGCCCGGCCCGGTAATCTTTCTCCTGCGCCTCGCTCATGTCCTTGCGAGACAGCGTTCCGGCGCCACCGTGTATCGCGATCGCAAACATCTTTCCTCCGGTGTCCTGCACGCTGGGCGGAGCGGCCCGCACAACGCAAGTGCAAGTGAGCGTTAGCAGCACCGCAATGGAAATCGCGACCGCTGTCGTAAGAAGCGTCCGGCCCGGAAATGTTTGATTGCCCGCCATTCTTCCGGCTCCTGCGGCTATGCTTGTGCCGTTCGCCGATCATATTAAAAGAACGCCCTCATGCTGACCCGCATCCGCAGCCTGCTCGTCGCCAATCGCGGTGAAATCGCCATCCGGGTGATGCGCGCCGCCACCGAACTGGGCATCCGCACCATTGCGATCTATTCGCAGGAAGACCGGTTCTCGCTGCATCGGACGAAGGCGGACGAGGCCTATCTGGTAGGCCGCGGCAAGGCGCCGGTCGACGCCTACCTCGACATCGAGGACATCCTGCGCGTCGCGGTCGAGGCGAAAGCCGACGCGATTCATCCGGGTTACGGTTTCCTGTCCGAAAATCCCGAATTCGTCGAGGCCTGCGATCGCGAAGGCGTGATCTTCATTGGCCCAACGCCGGAGATCATGCGCACGCTCGGCAACAAGGTGGCGGCGCGCAATCTCGCGACCTCCGCGAAGGTGCCGGTGATGCCGGCAACGCCACCACTGCCGGCCGACATCGAAACCTGCAAGGCGCACGCGAAGGACGTCGGCTATCCAGTGATGCTGAAGGCGAGCTGGGGTGGCGGCGGCCGCGGCATGCGCGTCATCGAGAGCGACGCACAGCTCACGGAGCTGCTGCCGGTCGCGCGCCGCGAAGCCAAGGCCGGCTTCGGCAACGACGAGGTTTACCTGGAGAAGCTGGTGCGCAAGGCCCGGCACATCGAGGTCCAGATCCTCGGCGACACGCACGGCAACCTAGTGCATCTCTTCGAACGCGACTGCACCGTGCAGCGGCGCAACCAGAAGGTGGTGGAGCGCGCGCCGGCCGCGTTTCTAACTACAGAGCAGCGCAACGAATTGTGCGGCTACGCGCTGCAGATCGGCCGCGCGGTCAAGTACCGCAACGCCGGCACCGTCGAGTTCCTGCAGGACGCCGAGACCGGCAAGTTCTATTTCATCGAAGTGAATCCGCGCATCCAGGTGGAGCACACGGTGACCGAGGCCGTTACCGGCATAGACCTGGTGAAGGCGCAGATCCGGATCGCCGACGGCGCGAAGATCGGCGAAGACGCCAGCGGCGTGCCGCCGCAGGAACACATCTACCTGACGTCGCACGCCCTGCAGTGCCGCGTCACGACCGAGGATCCCGAGAACAACTTCTCGCCCGACTACGGCAAGATCACCGCGTACCGTTCTCCGGCCGGCTTCGGCATCCGGCTCGACGCGGGCACGGCGTACGCCGGCGCGATCCTCACGCGTTCGTACGATTCGATGCTCGTGAAAGTCACGGCATGGGCGCCGAGCCCTGCCGAGGCCATCGCGCGCATGCATCGCGCGCTGTGGGAATTCCGCATCCGCGGCGTCGCGACCAACCTGCGCTTCCTCGACCAGGTGATCACGCACCCGAAGTTCGCGAACGCCGAATACACCACCAAGTTCATCGACGAAACGCCCGAACTCTTCAAGTGGGAAAAGAAGCGCGACCGCGCCACGCGCATCCTCTCCTTCATGGGCGAGACGATCGTCAACGGCAACCCGGAAGTGAAGGGCAGGCTCAAGCCCAAGCAGATGACACTGGCACGATTGCCCAAGGTGAACGTGTCGAAGGCGCCGCCGCCGGGTACGAAGCAGAAGCTCGACGAACTCGGCGCGGAAGGGTTCGCGAAGTGGATGCTCGCGCAGGAGCGGGTGCTGATCACGGACACGACCATGCGCGACGCGCATCAGTCGTTGCTCGCAACCCGCATGCGCCAGCCGGACATGACGGCGATCGCGCCTTACTACGCGCACATGCTGCCGCAGCTGTTCTCGATGGAATGCTGGGGCGGCGCCACGTTCGACGTCGCGATGCGTTTCCTGCGCGAAGATCCGTGGGCGCGGCTCGAACAGTTCCGCGCTGCGATGCCGAACCTGTTGCTCCAGATGCTGCTGCGCTCGTCGAACGCCGTGGGTTACACCAACTACCCGGACAACGTCGTGCGCGCTTTCGTGAAGCAGGCGGCGGCTTCGGGCATCGACCTGTTCCGCGTGTTCGATTCGCTCAACTGGGTCGACAACATGCGCGTCGCCATCGATGCCGTGCGCGACACCGGCAAGCTGTGCGAAGCCGCGATCTGTTACTCGGGAAATCTCTCCTCACCGAACGAGACCAAGTACACGCTCGACTATTACCTCGAGATGGGAACCCGGCTGAAGGCGGCGGGCACCCACATTCTCGGCATCAAGGACATGGCGGGGCTGTGCCAGCCCAATGCGGCGTACACGCTCGTCAAGGCGCTCAAGGACGAGCTCAAACTACCCGTGCATTTCCACACGCATGACACGTCGGGTATAGCCGCGGCCAGCGTGCTCGCGGCCGTGGCCGCCGGCTGCGACGCCGTCGATGGCGCGATCGACGCGATGTCGGGATTCACGTCCCAGCCCAATCTCGGTTCGATCATCGAAGCGCTGCGCTACAGCGCGCGCGATCCCGGAATCGACCATGGCGCCGTGCGCTCGATCTCGATGTACTGGGAGCAGGTGCGCAAGAACTATCTCGCGTTCGAGAGCGACATGCGTGCCGGTGCCTCCGAGGTGTACGTGCATGCGATGCC
The DNA here is from genome assembly GCA_036677145.1 of Alcaligenaceae bacterium. Taxonomy (GTDB): domain Bacteria; phylum Pseudomonadota; class Gammaproteobacteria; order Steroidobacterales; family Steroidobacteraceae; genus CADEED01. Next base: position 3,056 of record JAKFFF010000101.1, on the reverse strand, counting down.
CGGCGGGCAATACACGAACCTGAAGGAACAGGCGCGCTCGGTCGGTCTCGATGATTCGCGCTGGCCCGAAGTCTCGCAGGCCTATGCCGACGTCAACGACATGTTCGGCAACATCGTGAAGGTCACGCCGTCCTCGAAAGTGGTCGGTGACCTGGCGATCATGATGGTGTCGTCCGGACTGACGAAAGAGCAGGTGCTCGACCCGAACTACGAGGTCGCTTTCCCCGAATCCGTCGTGCAGATGATGCGCGGCGATCTCGGCCGTCCTGAAGGCGGCTGGCCTCCCGGCATCCAGAAGAAGGTGTTGAAAGGTCAATTACCGCTCGAGCAGCGGCCGGGCGCGACGATGGCGCCGCTGGATCTCGTGGCCGAGCGCAAGAGCCTCGACGAGAAGTTAGGCCGCCCGGCAACGGATACGCAGTTCGCGTCGTACCTCATGTACCCGAAGGTTTTCCTCGACTACGCGCGCGATCGCACGGCGTACGGCGACTGCGCCATCCTGCCGACGCCGGTGTTCTTCTACGGCATGGAACCGGGCGACGAGGTGAGCGTCGACATCGAGCGCGGCAAGACGCTGATCGTGCGTTTCGTCGCCGTGTCCGAAGTGCGCGACGACGGCACGCGCCAGGTGTTCTTCGAGCTCAACGGCCAGCCGCGTTCGATCGTCGTGGCGGATCGTTCGCAGGTCGCGAAGCGGCCGCCGCAGCGCAAGGTGGAATCCGGCAATGCCAAACACGTTGGCGCGCCGATGCCCGGAACCGTCGCGACGGTGAAGGCGGTAGTTGGACAGAAGGTCGCGAAGGGCGATCTGCTGCTCACGATGGAGGCCATGAAGATGGAAACCAGCGTGCGCGCGGAAGTCGATGGCACCGTGGCCGAAGTGCTGGCGAAGCCGGGATTGCAGGTGGATGCGAAGGACTTGTTGATCGTACTCGGGTGATCTTGCGGGCCGATCACGCCTGCCCGAGCGCCGGCTGGCCGATTGCGCATTTAGACCAATGCCACCTGGACATGCGGGCCATGATGCGCCGGCGCGCGGATCCTTCGGCGCTCATCCCCGGAGAATCCCGTGAGCAAACTCGAATACAAGACCATCCTCCTGCCGTACAAGCCGTCGGTATTTCAATCGGACGACACGGAGCTGTCTTCGATGCTCAACAAGGAAGCCGAGGACCGCTGGCGGCTTTCGCAGATCGTGTTGCCTTCGACGATCTGGGGCCGTGCAAATGGCATGATGGCGATATTGGAGCGCAGCAAGACCTGAAGGAGCGGGAGTCCCCCGCTTACTCGAGCGCGCTGAAGGTAGGGAATCATGCGCAAGCAACTGTTCGTCGTCGCAGCGCTCACGAGTTCTGGATTCCTGGCAGCGCAAGCGGCCGAATTCCCATTGGCCGCGACAGCGGGGCTCACCACGCACAACGTGAACGTCGCGCCGGCTAGTCATCGCGGGCGCGCCGGAGTGCGCGTCACGATTCGTGATGACGTACGTGATCGGTTGCTGGCGGAGCGCCAGCGTGGCGCGCCGCAGGGCGAGGTGATCGAGCAACTCGTGATGCTCGACGGACTGGAATTCGGCGACGGTGTCATCGAAGCCGAGATTTCCGGCGAAGCGCAAACATCCGTGTTCGAAGGCGCGCGCGGCTTCGTCGGCATCGCGTTCCGCCTGCAAAAGGATCTGCATACTTATGATGCGTTCTACCTTCGGCCCACCAACGGCCGCGCGACGGATCAGGTCCGGCGCAACCACTCCGTCCAATACATCTCGCATCCCGCCTGGCCGTGGTTCAGGTTGCGCAAGGAATTTCCAGAGAAATACGAGGCTTACGTCGACCTGGTTCCCGGGGAGTGGACAAAGATCCGGATCGAGGTGCGAGGCGAGCAGGCGCGGTTGTTCGTTCATGGAGCGGAACAGCCCACGCTCATCGTGAACGACTTGAAGACCGGCGCAGGCGCGCGGGGCGGGGTGGCGTTGTGGATAGATGCCGGAACGGTGGCGCACTTCCGGAACGTGGTGGTTACGAAGTAGTTCTCCAACCGGTTCCCGCCCAAATCTCGTGCAAATCGCCAGAAATGCGTATTTGTGCGCTTTTCTCCTAACTATCGTGGGAGAATTTTCCGAATCGTGACAGAAGATTGTTGACCCTCGCTGACATGGTGTTGGCGGGGGTCTACACACTGGAGTAAGAAATGGAAACTTCTACTTCGAATGCGGCAAATGGAATTGCGAACGGAATCGTGGCGCTCTCGAGCCAGGAAATCGAAATGGTTTCGGGCGGGAAATCGGCTGTTTCGACGAAGCCGTTCTGGGAACGCGTCGCGGATTGGGTATCGAGCGTGTTCTCAGGGAGTGGCGGTGCGATGCCGTCGCAGCCTGCGTCGATTCCGCCGCCAAGCTCCGCCGATATCGCTGCGATTATCGAGGCGTGCGCGTCCGTGGGTGGGCACGCCGACATCCAGTATTCTGCAGGAGGCGGTAGCGTGCTGTTGAATCTCTTCTCAGCCGAAGGCAATGGCACCTCCCTCCGCATTCAGTGCAACTGAGCAGCTAGCTCTCTGTGTGGCGCGGCCGTAAGGACGCGCCACCGACAATGAGTCCCATGGGAGTGAAGGACAGGACTAGACATGACCAAGCCCGCCATAATCGCCCTTGTCAGCACGGCAGTCGCGATGCTCACCGCCGTCGTCTGTTTTAGAGCCTCACGGCTGAATCCAGCCGAAGAACGTCAAGCGGTGTTTGTGCAGGCGTGGGAACTTATCGAATCAAACTACTACGATCGGCAGATGAGCGGCTTGGATTGGCGCTTGGTTCGTGAGAGCTACGAGAGAAAGCTTTCGCGTGAGAACAATTCTTTCGGGTTGTACTGGAACGTTCTGATTCCAATGGCGTCCCTTCTCGAAAGTTCGCATGTGAACATCCTTCCGCCACAACGCAGAAACTTGAAAGATGGAGAGGTTTCCAGTGGCGCACTGGAGGAACTGCGTCCCAATTCTTGCGGCAGTGGATTCTGGATGACGGAACCCCGTCGCCCGCTCTCTCCTCGTGTCAAACGTGTGAA